>CAIXGR010000085.1 GCA_903919075.1 uncultured Bacteroidota bacterium
CGGCCCCCATCCAAAGACCCACATCAGGACTCATCGGATTCTTAATTAATACCGGTATACCAGTTCCGCGTATCGAATCAGCAATTTCTTGTACAGAAAACGGGTTAGTGCATGTTCTTGCACCTATCCAAATAGCATCAATATTATATTCCAGACAGGCTTCAACATGCTCTGTATTAGCCACCTCAGTAACTACACGCAGTCCGTATTTTTTTTGTACAAGGTTCATCCAGTGCAGCCCTATTAATCCTACCCCTTCAAAATTGCCTGGTCGCGTTCGTGGTTTCCAAATTCCTGCTCTAAAAAAATGAATTGGCAATTTGGCAAGCTCTTTAGCAGTAGCCAACATTTGTTCTTCTGATTCTGCACTACATGGGCCAGCAACCAATATAGGTGTGCCTGATTTTTTGCGTTTAAACATAATGTGTTATTTCGGTTGCATATAGCTTATTCAGGTACTGCATTAGTCGGAGAAGGCCCCGCGTTCCCAACACTTTTTGCATTTGGTGGTTTAGGATTAGTGCAAGAAGATGACACCGGTGCCATAGGTTTGTTTCGGTATCTTCTGTTATTGATGCCAGGCAAAACAGATCCTCCTAAAGGCCTTTCTGTTTTTTCCTTATTTGCAGTCTTATTGTCTCCACCAAAAAACTTCCTTTTTAATGTGGCGAGATAGGGTTCCCAAAGAACTCCCGAATGCAAGTCATCCAACAAAACATCATATTTATTGGTCATGGTTTTCCTCCATTCGTTTTCTATATGCACTGTTTTTTCAGCCCAGTTGTGGCAGTATTTACAAGCTTCACAATCAATTTCTTCGCAGCCAATATTTTCAAATCTTTTCATAAAGCCATCCAGACCGCGATTGTTAATGTAAACCGGATTGTCGCCTTCACGTGGGTAAACCATAGATGATTTTTTACCGTAATCGACTATTTGCGGAAAGCGCAACAAATTAACCTGACCGGGTTTTATAAAATGCTTCAACATGCGCTTAATCGAAAAGCTATCCTTCTCATGCTTAGATTTAAATACAGAAGCCGGGTATGCATAGTTTTGAACCAAGTCAAGCAAATTTCCATCATAGCTTTGTTGATTATAGGCTCGTACCCGCATAGCCAACAATTCAGTTGGTGTGTTCCGCTCTACTATTTTAAAGTTAGTATAACCCATTTCAGTATAGTAATGAAGGTCCTCCGGACGTATCCAATTGGCACGGATATAGTTTACCGGCTCTTCTAATCTGTAGGAGTTGCAATAAATCGAACAATAGTCAAGCGGAAAATTCTTGCTTTTATTTCTAGATGCATTTGATAATAACACTGCGTGGTTTGATGCAATCGCACAATCCTGCCTGCACCAATTGTTGACAATAAGCGATAAATCAATACTTACTGCTTCGCGCATTGATCGGAGAATTTTTAATTCACGATGTATCGTAGTTTCAGAAATGACAACACAATCTGCCCCGTTATCTTCCCAAAAGCGAACTTTACGCGCATTATCTGTTTCACGATGAGCAGAAATCCGCACACGAAAATGTGGGTAGTTCTTTTTTATCGCCCTTAAAAAAAATAGGTTTGATACAGTAATGCTATCTACACCCACTTCAGTAAGCCAATCCAACATTTTCCGTAATTCTCGGTGCCCCTCAGTAGTAAACTCAACATTATCCATGCTTGATGAATTCAAAAGGTAATTGAACTCAATTCCTTTGCTGTGTGCAAGTTCTACATACTTTTCCATTTCCTGCCTGTCAATATTGGGTAAATAGAAAGAAGGCCTTCCGCCCCCAAAAAAATCAGAAGGCAGTTTACCGTAGACCTCATAAACATTATACGGTGAAATTTTATTTATCAGCTCGGAGTCGAAATTACATGCCACCGAAAACCTTACCGGCCGCTCTTTAACGGGAATAGTATTTATGTCCTTCTTTTGAAGTTGATTCATCCGTAATACATTAAACTTTATTGCAAAATAATATTGCGCAAATGTATTACCGGCAAACAAAGACAGAGATGACTTAAGTCAAAAAGAAAAATATTTTTACATACTTACAGTAATAGCTGAAAAAGAATTGAGTTGTAATAAATGATTAACCCCGAATGAATAATGCTTAATAATACGAACCTATAATGGGTATAAATCTCCCCCCTTGTATAACTGTATAAATAACCAGTATACTAAATAGAAATAAAAACAAATAGATGCTGAGGTTAAATAAAAAAATCCCTCTTGTGGGCGATGCATTGAATAACCAAATTCCCATCATCGCAGTTGGAAAAAAACAACAGGCAGCAACTATAGCTAACCTCTTAATTTCATTGCTCATATTTTTTGCTTACTATCAACCTTAAAAGGTATTTTTCCGTAATTTCTGGAATAACCAGCTGATTTAATTAATGCATTTTCAGATGCTATACCTCACTAAACTTTGCTGTAAAATGTCTAAGAAATGGTGGCTCATAAACAATTTTGACTCCCTTAGCGCTGGTACGTTGCTCAAGTATATCATCAAACACATCTATAACATATTCTATATGGCTCTGTGTATACACCCGTCGAGGAATAGCCAACCGCACCAATTCCGATTTCGCCGGTATCAACTTACTATTTTCATCATATTTTCCAAACATTACTGAGCCAACTTCAACACACCGGATACCTCCTTGTACGTATAAATTACAAACCAAAGCCTGCCCTGGAAACTGTTCAACCGGAATATGTGGGTATAATTCTTTCGCGTTAATATAAATAGCATGTCCTCCATAAGGGCGAATTAACGGAACTCCTTTTTCATGCAGATGCCGGCCAAGGTATTCGGTACTTTTAATTCTATAATGTAAATAATCCTCATCGAATATTTCCTCCAGGCCAACTGCAATGGCTTCCATATCACGTCCTGTTAAACCACCGTAAGTAGTAAATCCCTCTGAAATAATAAGCAGGTTAGTACATTTTCCGGCTAATGTTTTATCTCGAAGTACAAGCAATCCACCGATATTCGCCAAACCATCCTTTTTTGCACTCATTACAAATCCATCAGCCAAGTCGAGCATTTCACGGGCAATATCAATGCAAGCTTTTTCTCGGTAGCTTTTTTCGCGATGCTTTATAAAATAACTGTTCTCTGCAATCCGGCAACCGTCGATTACAAATAAAATTCCAAATTCATTACATAAAGCACGCACCTCCATTGCGTTTTCCATACTCACCGGTTGTCCTCCGGCTGAGTTATTAGTTACTGTAAGAATTACAGCACTTATTTTTTCTGCCCCATATTTCAAAATTATTTCCCTCGCCTGTTTTACATCCATATTGCCTTTAAACGGCAGTTCTATTTCGTGATTCAAGGATTCATCACTAATACAATCGAAAGCTTGAGCACCGGTAAATTCTATGTTGGCACGTGTGGTATCAAAATGAGTATTACTTATAAAAACTTTATTCTTTCCTCCAAGAATGCCGTACAAAATTCTTTCTGCTGCGCGTCCCTGGTGCGTAGGCAGTACATAAGGCATGCCGGTTAGTTCCTTTACTATCTTTTCTAAGTGCTCCCAACTATGTGAACCGGCATAGCTTTCGTCGCCAATCATCATGGCTGCCCATTGGTGGTCGCTCATGGCAGAAGTGCCACTATCCGTAAGCAGGTCAATATATACATCATCGCTGTGTAAAAGGAAGGGGTTATAATGCGCTTTTTCTAATGCCTTGGACCGGTAATCCGGTGTGGCAATCCGTAATGGTTCTACCATTTTTATTTTGAAGGGTTCAGCAAGGGTGCGGGGTCTTTTCATTTAAAAAATAATTTATAGTTCACAGTTTTCAAATTCATCTTTACTAATCAGACTATTCGGCATTATCGGCTTTTTATCCGGATAATCGCTTCTGTAATGGCACCCCCTACTTTCTGTTCGTAATTCGGCAGAATAAGCAATCATCTTGGATGTTTCTATCATGTTTAATAACTCCATCCATTCCTTCGAAATTCCATTCCTTTTTATTTTCCACTCAGCAATTGATTTCATGGTATCTAACTCTACCAAACAGTTTTCCAATTCAACAAAGTTTCTGATAATGCCAACTTTGCACCACATCATATTTTGCAAATATTTTTTCATCCGGGCCATCTCCTCAGTTTCTGTTTCCTCAGCAATATTGGGCTTCAGGGGAACATTCAATACCGGTATGTTAACTTCGGGCAATATTTTTTCTGTGTTCTTAGCAGCCTGTGTGGCAAATACTAATCCTTCTAAAAGCGAATTACTGGCAAGCCTGTTTGCCCCATGAACACCTGTACATGAACACTCGCCGCAGCAATAAAGATTTACTATAGATGTTCTTCCCTGCAAATCCGTTTTAACCCCGCCACACATAAAATGTGCTGCTGGTATTACCGGAATCATTTCCCTAGAAAGGTCAAGCCCTTCGTCCTGACAACGCTTATAAACATTCGGAAAATGTTTTTTTACCTCACTTTGGTCAAAACTTCTAAGGTCAAGATAAACACACGTGTCGTTTGTGCGCTTTAGTTCTTCAGTAATTGCAAGGCTTACAATATCACGCGGAGCCAGTGATTTCATAGGGTGATATTTTTCCATAAAAGTTTCACCGTTTTTATGTTTCAATTCGGCTCCAAAACCTCGGACGGCCTCGGTAATAAGAAAATTTTCATTCCCAGGTGAATAAAGAACTGTGGGGTGGAACTGAACAAACTCCATACCCATCATTTCGGCACCGGCCCGGTAAGCCATGGCAAAACCATCGCCGGTGGCAATTACAGGATTAGTATTCTGCATATAAACCTGGCCTGCACCACCTGATGCAAGCATGGTTATTTTTGAAAGAAGGATTTTAGCCTCATTATTTTCCTGGTCTAGAATTATTGCGCCATTGCATTTTCCACCATCTACTAAGAGGTCTATAACAAATTGATGCTCAAGAATGGTGATGTTTATATTTGACCGCACAGCTTTGACGAGTGAATTCTCCAATTCCTTGCCGGTGGCGTCATCATGGTGCACTACACGAGCGAAAGAATGTCCGCCTTCCCGGTGCAAATCGAAGTTATGCAAAGCAGTTTTATCGAAATGAACATTAAGCTGTTCTAATTCAAGCACACAGTTTCTTGCGTTCTCTACCAATACTTCTACCGCTTCCAAATTACAAAGTCCATCGCCGGCGTTTAAAGTATCATTTATATGCGATGCAACAGAGTCTTTCGTATCAAACACCGCCGCAATGCCGCCTTGTGCATACATGGTATTAGATTCTCCTATGAAACCCTTTGTAATAATTAAAACACGGGCAAATGGAGCACATTTAATGGCGTAAAAAAGGCCGCCAATGCCGCTTCCAATAACCAGTATATCATATGGAGTGCTTTTCATACAAAATCCATCATACGTTTTATAGGCAAGTAGGCCCTTTCAATAACATCTTCCGGTAAATCAATCTCGTATTTTACTGCATTGCTTGTGCCGATAGACTTAAGCGCTTGAAGGGTATTAGTCAACGAAATCTTTTTCATGTGCTGACATTTAATGCATGGTGTAATAAATTCTTTAGCCGGGTATAAGTTTTTAAGGGTTGCCCCCAAATCGCACTCCGATGCCAGAATGAACTGTTTCGCGTCGCTTTCACCTACATACTTCAATATATCATTTGTGCTGCCCAAAACTCCCTTAGTTTTTTGAAACGCTGCCGCCACCGTTTCTCGGGGCACCTCCCAATGCAACAGCACTTCAGCTTCGGGGTACGAGGCTTTTATCGAATTCATGGAACTGCCGGTAAATTGCTCATGTACTTCGCATTTTCCATTCCAAAGAATTAATCTCTTATTCGTTTCTGCCTCCAATACACCTTGAAGATTTTGGCCCATATATACATCTGGAATAAAAATCAACTCATTAGAGTTAAAAGATTTTGCAATTTTCAGTGCATTGCGAGATGTGCAGCATATATCGCATTCACCTTTTGTTTCGGCGTAAGTATTTACATAAGCTATAACTGGTACACCCGGATATTTCTTTTTCAATTCGCGTACATCCTGTGCTGTAATACTAGATGCAAGCGAACAACCAGCCTCTTTATCAGGTATAAACACGTGCTTTGCCTTATTCAAAACTTTTGCCGTTTCCGCCATAAATTTTACGCCACAGAAAACAATGTTCTCGGCTTTCACCCGGGTAGCTTCAATACTAAGTCCCAACGAATCGCCAATAAAATCTGCAATACCGCCGTCCTTTTCCAAAAGCTGTAATTCAGGAGACATATAATAATGGGCCAGAATCAATGCGCCCTTCTCTTTCTTCAATTTTCTGATTTCAGAAAAAATATTTTTCATTTCCTTTACTTCAACATATATTTAAAGCTTATAACACCATGCAATAATGCATCTTTATATTGCATACTACTATGATTTAAAAAAGCTTATGGATTGATTTTTATCATGTATCCAGACGCTTCAAGCCCAATTACTCCAAGGTTGTGTACGGTTGTTTTATTTCGTAAAAAAAGTACGAAACAATATTTAACTAGAAGACTTTAATCATCAGTTTGAAAGCCATTCCCGGCTTACATTTGTATTCAAATTAATTGCTAATTAATACTGCAACTTTTTTCATAGTTCAACGGATCCCGCAGGCAGAATAAAATCCCTGCGGGTTTTTTATTTTTTGCTTCCGGTGTCGAAAAGTTCAAAATGCTTTGCTCAATTGAAAAAATTAAAACCCGTGGTGAGGTAATTATTTCAATAAGGAAAATCTGGTTTGATTGATTTTTTTAGACAGGCCCAAAAGAACTAAGGTTTTTATGTCAATATGCTAATATGCCCGACATAAAATAGACATTGAGGGATTTTACTTTGCCGATAATTGGGTGAAAATGAATATTTGCACGATCCTAATGAAAGCCGCAACATATCGGTTGCGATAGCCGTAAACTACATCACGCAAACTGAAGACTACGCAGGAAAATAAATATCAAAGTGTGCACCTCTATTTAGTTGCCCGGTAGCAGTTATAATGCCTTTATGATTCTCAACTATACGTTTGCACAGGGCAAGCCCAATACCTGTGCCCTTATATTCCTCATAATCATGCAGCCTTTGAAACACTTCAAAAATGCGATCTTTATATTGAGGGTCGAAACCTATGCCGTTATCTGAAACAGTCATGTGGCAATAGTTGGTATCGGGTAGCAAATCTTCGTTGCCCAGTTTATCACCCTGCATAATTTTGCTTTTTATGGTAATACGGGCAGGCCTGCCGGGGTCGGAAAATTTTAGCGAATTGCTGATGAGGCTATATAGCAGTTGCCGGAATTGAAACCGACTAATGTTTACACGGCAAAGTCCATCAGCTTTTATGGTTGCCTTTTTTTCTTTAAGGGTGTCTTTGAAATCTTCTATTACCTCTTCTGCAATTTTATTAAGGTCCGTTTTTTCGAAATTTCCCGAAGCATGTTTAACGCGGGAATAGCCCAGCAAATCATCAATAAGGGTATGCATTCGCTTAACCGTTTCCTGCATTTTTTGCAAATAATCTTTACCGCCGGGAGATAAATGTATGTCTTCAAACCAAAGTGAACTTTTAGAGAGTTTTCAATTCAGAGAATTTAAATTTGTGAATGCAAAGTTAGAAGATTTGTTTTTAAAGTAAATACTTCTTCTGTCATTTAATGTTTTGGTTTTTATTTTTTCCCTC
>CAIXGR010000086.1 GCA_903919075.1 uncultured Bacteroidota bacterium
GGGTGGCCGAGGGGTTAGGCTGAGCTCTGCAAAAGCTCCCACAGCGGTTCAAATCCGCTCCCGACCTCCAATAACAGTAAAACCTCTTGATTATCAAGAGGTTTTATTTTTTTAGCATACCAAAATCATACCTCATAGTGGTATATTAACACCAACTTTTCTTGTTAAGGCAAACTACTCCTTCACAATTTCCTTCACCACTCTTTCTCCATCAATTTCAATCCTCAACAAATAAACTCCACTAGGCAGGTAACTTAAATCAAGCATTTTAGTATAGCTGGAGCTTAGGTTGGTTTCATGTTGCGTGTAAATTTGCCGCCCCAACATATCGGTTATAGCAAAGTCTGCATCTATTAAGCCTTGCTTTTGTATGGCAATTGCAATATCATTAGTAAAGGGGTTAGGGTAAACAGTAAGGTTTACATTTTGCGTTAATTCAGTAACACCGGTAAGTAACGTATCACAAAATTTTACTATCCAATAATCAACACTTGAATCCCATGTAGATTGGCTTTTATCCCAACCAACTTCTGCCCAAGTATAGCTGCCAATTGCGTAACAGCCATCTTTTGTTTGAAAAGCGTTTGCCGTAGTTACAGTACCATTGGCAAATATTGTTTTATCCCACTGCTTATTGCCGACGGAATCTGTCTTTATTATCCATGTTTGTACAGCACCAATATTGCTTTCTGTTTTGTCGCCGCCCGAAGTAGAATAAGAATCCCCCGCTAATAAATAACCGCCATCGTCAGTTAAAGCCAAAGATCTTAACCAGTCTTCAGCAGGTCCTCCATAATCTTTGTCCCACAATTTATTGCCTTGCGAATCAATTTTGACTAATCAGTAATCATCACCACCTTGAGTATTTTGGGTTTTATCGCCACCGATACCGGAATTAGAGAGTCCCCCTAAAAGAAAGCCACCGTCTTTTGTTTGAATCATTGCTACTAATCCATCTTCTCCCAAACTTCCAAAACGTTTATCCCATAATTTATTGCCAGCAATATCTGTTTTTACTATCCAATAATTCCAATAACCCCAATTAGCTTCGGTTTTATCCCCGCTGCTGTCTGAAGTAGAGCTACCTCCTAATATATATCCGCCATCATCTGTTTGAAGCAGTGCTCTCAAATCTTGCAGAGCTGTACCGCCAAAATCCGCATCCCACTGTTTATTGCCAACCGAATCTGTTTTAACAACCCAATAATCTTTTGAACCCCAATTCGTATGAGTTTTATCGCCACCAATAGGCGAATACGAAGTGCCCCCCATAACATAACCCCGGTCTTTTGTTTGCCGCATAACATATAGGTAATCATCCAAAATACCTCCAAATCGCTTGTCCCAAATTTTATTACCGTTGGAGTCTATTTTCACCAGCCAGTAATCAAAGCCGCCTCTATTAGTTTGCGTTTTATCGCCACTTATCCCTGAAGCAGATACACCCGCCAAAACATAGCCTCCATCTATTGTCACTTGTAGAGATGAAGGCTGTAATCCATCGTCATCAGTACCGCCAAAATGTTTATCCCAAACTTTATTTACCCCAGCATCGGTTTTTACCACCCAAAAATCGTATGTGCTAGAAGTAGTATCCCAATTATCTTGAGTTTTATCACCGCTTATTCTGGAATACGACGCTCCTCCTAAAAGATAACCGTTATCCGGTGTCATTAAACATATACTCATTTCATCTGGTAAAGTTCCCCCAAATCGTTTATCCCACTCCTTTGTCAAAGCATGTTGTTGTGCTATGGCATTATTTATAACTGCCAAAAAAAGAAAAGACAGAATGACATTCTTCATATTACATTTTCACCAATTTATTTGTAACGGCATTCCCCCCATTAGTTTTCACTTGGTAATAATAAATACCTGCATTTACATTTTTAGCATCCCACATCAAATTTTTAGAGGTTCCGAGGGAAATATTAAAATTAAATATTCCTTTCGATGGATTACGTTAGATATTTTTCTTTTAATCAGGGAACACATTTTACAGGTTGGTGCAAACAAAATACCTATCGCTATGGCTTATACATCTCGGTTTCCGGGTGAAAACTTTGCCATGAATGCCAGAACTCTTGGTAAGATTGTATTTTCTCCAGTTGATTGCCTTTCGAAGGGCCATCTATACATAACCCACTTATTTGCCATGTAGAATTGGTTTGCTGGTCGTGCAAAAGAGCAGTGGGGGCATCGTATGTAAAGCTTAAACTTTGCCCGTTGATCTTTCTGTTTAACACAAAAAAGTCTTTTGCATTAGTATCAGCAGAAAGTAAGAGCGGAACTCCATCAATTGAATCCTGAATAAGTTTTTGATGCTGCAACATATTCCAGTCGTATGCTTTAGCAGCATTATTTACTTTTACACCCACCACCCATGATTTAAATTTCCAAGAGGCAGAATCTCTTTTTTCCAAACTGCTGTTTATTGTTCCTTCATCAAATCCTTTAAGATTATCGTATCTCCTGGTAAAATTACTATCAGGTAATAACGTAACGCTATTGGGGTGAAGCTTCAGCCAATCTTCAAGGCTCATTTGTGCTGAAATAATTTCTTTTAATTGTGTTCCTTTTAGTTTGCCTGCTATTGCAACTCCGGTGGCTTGTCGCCACCAGCTTTTTGTAGTTGCATCTTCAAACATTGCGTTGAAGTGATCCATCCCCACAAGTCTGAATTTTTCGTATTTACCATTTACAACGGGGCTATAAACGCGTCCGGTGCGGCATACGGTGCAATAGGTAACCATAATAGGCTCACCGCCTACAGTATCTAATACCTGATGGTGATAACCAATTATTTCAACCGGGTATGCTTTTGATTCGCCGTTAATTAATACGCCAATAATTAATTTATTTAGGTTATGAGTAGTATCGTTAGTAAAGGCTGTAATGCGTGGCTGGTAAAACATTTTATCAGCCAGAAATTTGAAATTGAAATTGTAGAAAATAAAACCGTAAAGTGCTACTACTATTATTACTGCTATTGTCTGCCATAACTTTCCTTTACGCAAATAAAAAATAGCTGGAAAAAGTATTAGCGCAAAAATCAGCAATCGCATCCACCATATATTATTATGAATAAAGTAGGCAATATCAATAGTATTAGCCGCCTGACTGCCCGGAAAAGGCATAATAAAATACACCTTTAATATCTCAATTGCGATAAGCATCAATAAGCCAAAACTTAAAAGCCAGCCCTTTTTCATATAGTAGGTTAAATTATAAAAAAAGAGAATACAAAACAAGCAGATGGGCCTGCGTGTTTTGTATTCTTAATTATACCTTGCCGAATATTTCTTTACTTTTTCAACAAGGCTTTAAAAAATGGGTTGTTCATGTAAAAGTCCTATTGTTCGGTTAAAGGCAACGGAAACTGAGTCCACACCTTATCGCTTCCTCTATCTAACGGCAGTTGCGTTAACAGATTATACCGACGCATATCAACCCAGCGATGTCCTTCGCAAAACAACGAATACCTTCTCTGATTCAGCATTTCTGTTTTTAATGCATCTTGCGTAACAAGGCCCGCATAAATTGGCAAGCCATGTCCGGTTCTAATTGCATTAATTGCAGTAACCGCATCGACCAAATTAGCACCACCTAATTGAATATTCGCTTCGGCGTATATCAAAATCAATTCTTCATTTCTAATAATTGGAATAGGCGCCAGGCTTGATGTATATACCCAAACATCTCTATCGCTGCTAAGAGAATCAAGCGAAACGGGTGATGTCCTTAAAGTAGCCTTGTTAATTCTATCATCGCTGCCTTCAATTTCTGCAGCATACGAAGGATGTGCTACTCTAACCTCGCCTGCTTGGTTTTGAGGAATGAAAAAGCCATTTAACTGGTCGCCTGAGCCTGTTCCGAATACATTAAACACGCCCATGTTAAAGTTGTTGCCCAATCCAAAAAATGATAAGTTCAAATCGGCTAAAGCGGTACTCCAATCACTTCTGTAAACATCAACCCTGGCAGCAAGCGCACGATTGAATTTTACCAAACCTGCCGCATCGTTAAAACCAACAAAACCAGCCAGAGTAAATGAAACCGTGGAACCTGTTAATTCGGTTTGCGCAGCGTTAAGCATGGCGGCTATAGAATCTAAAGGAACACCAGGGCCAGCTACAATGGGGCCAAGGTTCTTCGGGTCAGCTACATTAATTCTTATGCCATTTGCATAAGTTTGGTTCAATGTTAGTAACAACTGATACGCCTTAATAGTCATTGCAAACCCGATGTAGGCTTTTCTTTGGGCATCGGTTATAGATGATGAATTAGTAGCAGCTTGTATTAATAAATTACAATTTTTTACTACCGCATAACGGGCTGCCCAGGTATTAGTAATATAAAAATTACTTCCGTCTATGGTAGCATTGTTATAACCCAATAAATCGGTAACATATCTTGGTTCAGAGGGCGCGAAATGATACATTTCTCTTCCCAATATTCCGGTAACATCAAGATATAATGCCAGTGAGTTGCGCATTCCCGATTCGGTACCGCTAACAAGATTGTTTAGCTGACCCGGAGTAGCATTTTTTAAATAAGACTCCAAAGTGGGGCCATTAAGATTGTCGAAATCTTTTTTGCACGATGATAAAAATGAAACCGTGCCTACTAGCAGCACAGTATATATGATGTACTTTTTCATAATAATCTTTTTTACTTGTTTAGAAATCAAACGAAATATGGAAATCTGCATGTTTACTTGCCGGGTAAGGATCAACATCTACACCCTGAGAAAAACCGGTACCAAAGTTTGATACCTCAGGATCATAACCCCTATATTTTGTAATGGTTAAATAATTATGCAACGATACTCCGATAGTTATTGTTTTTAAATATTTGGTGGTAATATTTGTAAAAGAATAATACAACCCTATTTCACGTAATTTCATATAACTGGAATTTTCAACGGTTTGCTGTGCGTTTACACCTACCTGAGTGATGTGGTAGAATCCGTCGGGAAGATGAGCAGGGTTAGTAACCTTATCGAAATTAGCACTGGTTCCGCCAAAATCATTTTGTAAACTGGTTAGGTTAATGTTTTGTCCACCATATTTCCAATGCAATAAAAAGCGCAAGCTAAGATGGCCAAAGAAGGTAAAATCGTTGTAGGTACTCATTTGGAATATAGGTTCTGCATCTCCCAGTACGCCCACTCCGGCACCATTAAGGCCAACAATTTGCGTGGCTGATTTTCCTTGCTCAATTTGGTATGAACCAATTACGTATCCAAATGAGCCTTGCGGAATTGCAGGGATAGAAAGTCTGGTTACTTTTGATCTATTAAGCCAGAAACTAAGATTGGTATGCCATGTAACAACTTTTGATTTAACCGGTATAGCATTCATTCCAAATTCAAAACCCTGGTTGCGAAGGTCGCCAGCATTTACCCATGCGTTAGTAAAACCACTGGAAGCGGGAAGGCTTTGCAACATTAAAAAGTTGTAAACGGTTTTATTGTAGTATGTCAATTCAAAGCCCAATCTGCCTTTCAACAAACTAAAATCGATACCGGTTTCAAACTCGGCTTGTCTTTCAGATTGTATTCCTGCTTCTCCTTCTTGTGTGCCTACAAGTAATCCGGTGTTTCCTGAAATATTTGAAATGGCAAACGAAGTAGATTTGCTACCATATGCTGGAACGCTATTGGCTTGGCCATAAGCAGCACGCAGTTTAATATTATCAAACACATTGCTCTTTATGCCGGTATGCATTAAATCCCATGATATGCCTGCTTTTGGGTAAGCATAATATTTATTGCCGTTTCCGTTATTTGTAGATTGGTCGAAACGCACACCTGCTGTTAATGTCACAATATCATACAGGTTAGCTTCTTCTTGTATATAGATTCCATTATTCTGATACTGTGTTCTTACCTGGGTTGCGGTTAATGCCCCTGCCTGGTTAATATTACTTTGGCCGGAAATTAACTGTGTGGCTATATCTAACACGTTATTATATTTTCCGAACTCTTGTGTAAAGCCGCCTGACGATGTTAATGAAATTTTATCGGTAGGTGTAAAAGTATTAACCAATGATGCCGTGTAATTAGCGTTCAAATTATTAGTAAGACCCTGAATTGAGGTTCCTTTATTAACCGCCTGAAATTGCAATTCGCTGGGGAAAAGAACGTTGGTAGTTAAATTGTAAAAATCCACGCCTCCTCTTCCCACAATTTTTGTAATGCTTTTATCGCTTTTTTGTAAAATGGCTTCGAGGTAAGCACCGGTAATAAACCGGTTCACTCTTTCGTTATTCTTCATTAGTGCAATAGTTTGCAAAGGATTTGCAGCTGCAAAAGGGTTATTAGGATATATGCCATTGGCATCGGGCCCTAATTGTGCAAAACCTGGTGTAGATGAAAGAGCAATACCGGTGGTTATACCCGCATTGTCATTGCCAAACAACCCCCTATCTGAAGAAGAATTTATATAGTTAGAGTTAAGGCCAATTTTAATACCGTCGTTAACTTTATGTTCAACATTTAAACGTGCACTAACATTATTGTAACCGGTGTTTTGAACTATACCCTGTTCGTTTTTTACACCCCCAGCAAAATAGAAAGTTGTTTTAGCGTCGCCACCGGAAATACTCAATCTTGTATTTCTGGTAAAACCAACATGGCCATATATTTCTTTTTCATAATCGTGCATTGGCATGCCGGCAGCTACTGCCTGATCGTAAGCCTGAATAAATGTTGGGCTGGCGGCAGGATCTGCTGCCAAAGCAGCATCTGAAAAAGTTCGCACCCCTAACAGTTTACTGGCAGAAACTAAACCAAGGTCTTGCGAAACAGTAATTTTTGTTTTGCCCGGCGTACCCTTTTTGGTGGTAATAATAACCACACCTGCAGCAGCTTTTGAACCATATGAAGCAGCAGCTGAAGCACCCTTTAAAATTTCAATATTCTCAATATCATCGGGGTTTATATCGGCTATACGGCTGGATGGGTTATCTTGTATTGAAGTAGGGCCGCCACCTTTAAGCGCATTGGTTACAGTATTTAAACCGCCTGAAGTTGCGCTATTATCAACCTCAACACCATCTACAACATATAGTGGCTGAGTATTACCATAAACAGATGTAACACCACGAAGCTTTACCGAAATGCCTCCACCGGGTGCACCTGAATTGGCAATAATATTTGCGCCTGTAATTTTCCCTTCAAGCGCCGCATCGAATGTTTGCGCAGGGGCAATGCCGTTTAACTCTTCGGCAGAAATGGTGCCTACTGCGTTTGCAAGGTTCCTTCTTTTAACTGTGGTAGCAAGGCCTGTTACAATAACTTCATCCAAGTGTGCTACGTCTTCTTCCATAGTTAGCTGTGCATCTGCGGTAATGTCTGCAGCGCTGATAGTCATTGATTTGAAACCTATGTAGCTTACCACTACGGTTGAATTTGCAGGAACTGATAATTTAAATCTTCCATCTGCATCTGTAACAGTTCCAAGCGATGTAGATTGTTTAACGGAGATGGTTGCCCCTATAATAGGTTTAGCATTTGCATCAACTAAGGTTCCGGTTATGGTTTTATCCTGTGCAAAAATGAAAAAAGGTAATAGCAATAGAAAGACTACTCCTTTTAATCGGTGGTATAAATTATGCATGGTTAATGTTTTTTCTTTTTAAATAAAATATGAAAAATACTCTCATGTATTATTAATTATGAGATTTGATTAGAAGCAAATAATGTTGAAATGTTGCTTTAAATAAATTTGAAAACAGATATTAATGCTAAATGATGCTCCTAACCCCAGGCTTATCTCACAGAGATAAACCAGCTTACATCATAACTTTAATAAATTTCAAATCTTGAATTATAACCAACCTAAAAGAAGTTCGGGAGGTTTATCAATAACAGAAGGAGTATATTTATTTATTCCAAAACTTTTCGAATTGGCAGAATGATTGCCCGACTTTTTGCTTTGAAACAAATGTTGAAGGCCTTTTAATGAAACTTGCTTTTTTGCCGGAGGATTAGCCTTAAGCTCAACAACATTACTACCCCACAACCAGTCATCAATCTGGTCGTATAAAAGTATTCTTATTAAAAGGGTTGCAATCTGTTCCAAGCGGTATAATATTTATTTCGCAGCTGTAGGCTGTGGTGATTTAAATATATGGTTGCCATATCCTTTCTCAGCCACCTGCTTTGCCCGTAGCGGATAGGTACTTAAATCAGATGGTGTTATTGCGCCAAGCCCATCAACATACCTGTTGAACATACAAAATGCTGCAGTAATTAAAACAGTATCATGAATATCCTTATCGGTAGCTCCCTCCTGTTTAGCTTTTGCAACTGCTTCTGCAGTTACATATTTGCCGCCCTTTTGTGCCTGACCTGCTATACGTAACAAGGCTTTTAGTTTATTTGAAATATTGGCGGTTTCCGGATTTTTTCTCACCTGGTCTACCAATTCTTTGTCTCCGCCCAAATAATAACATGCAATTTCGGCATGCGAATTATGACAATAAAAACAATCGTTAAGATAAGATACGTAGGTTCCAATTAACTCGCGCTCAACTGGTGTCAATCCGATATTACTACGCAGTATAATTTCAGTAAAAACTCCCAATGGTTCTGCTGTGTCAGGACTGAAAGCCATTAGTCCCCTAATTCCGGGTAAATCATTATTCAGTTCAATGTGGGGCATATGGGTTTACCTTTAATTAATGAATTACTTGTTGCAGACTTGTAAAAGCCAAAATAGGATTTTTTTATTATAAATTATAATAACCGGAATATTTTTGCAGGGTCTAAACTTGCAATTTTTTATACAATAATGTGATTAGCATATTATTACAAAGCCAATCAAAGCTTGCAGAGGAAGTTATTTAGAGTTCTTTTTTAACAGTAGCTTCTATTGAGCAGTAGGTTGTTTTGCCGAAAAAATGTGATTGCCATATCCGTTTTCTGCCACCTGTTTTGCACGCGGAGGATAGGTGCTTAGGTCGGTTGGTGTTATTGCGCCCAAGCCATCTACATACCTGTTAGCCATGCAAAACATAGCAGCTATTAAAACAGTATCGTGAATATCCTTATCAGTAGCCCCTTCCTGTTTTGCTTTTGCAACCGCTTCGGGCGTTACATATTTGCCGCCGTTTTGAACCAATGCGGCAATATTGAGCAGTGCTTTTAATTTGTTTGAAATATTTGCAGCAGCAGGATTCTCTCTAACATCATCAACAAGCTCCTTATCACTATTAAGATAATGGCAGGCAATTGCAGCATGGGCGTGCTGACAAAAAAAACAGTCGTTGAGATAAGATACATGCGTGCCTATTAATTCTCTTTCAGTAGGAGTTAAACCGTCATTACTGCGCAGCAATATTTCAGCTAACAAATTCATAGGTTCGGCAGTTGCCGGGCTAAAGGCCATTAAGCCACGCATTCCGGGCAAGTCATTTCCTAAATTAATGTGGGGCATACACAAATTTGTTTTAATAATACATATAACTAATAATAAATATAAAACACACTTTTTGAAGAAAACCAAAATCAGCCTTTCTCCGGCAGTTCACCGGGGACTACTCTTTGCAAGTTCATATTAGTGTAGCCTTCCTCCGCCCGTATTTTAGCACGTTCTACGTATATCTGCCTATCTTGCGGTGCCCAGGTTCCTAACCCATCTACATAGCGGTTAAACATGCAGAAAGCAGCAGCAATTAGAACTGTATCATGTATTTCTTTATCAGTGGCACCCACTTTTTTAGCTTGCGTTATTTGCTCGGGTGTTACGTACTTGCCGCCTTTTTGTACGCTTCCGGCAATGGCTAATAATGCCTTTAATTTATCTGATATTTGTGCTGCAATCGGGTCCCTCTTAATATTATCAATAAAGGGCATATCGCATTGAAAATAATGCTGCGCCAAGGCACCATGCACGTTTTGACAAAAGAAACAATCGTTGAGCGATGATACGTAGGCGCCTATCATTTCGCGATCGCCGCGGCTGAGTGTGTTATCATCAGAATGCAATAAAATTTCGGCAAGCATGTTTAACGGCTTTTCCGTATCAGGGCTATAGGCCATTAAACCGCGTATACCTGGTAAATCATTTTTCAAATCAATATGTGCCATAAAATTTATTTAGCTGGTGGTGGTAATACATATCCTTTTTCTGTCATTCGTTTTCCCATCTCCTCATATACTGCCGGATCGGTTGGGGTAAAGCTTGCAAGGCCATCAACATAACGGTTGAACATGCTAAAAGTCGCCGCTATTAAAACAGCATCATGAATTTCTTTATCGGTAGCGCCCGTGGCTCGTGCAGCTGCAACATCCTCAGGCTTTACCTCTTTGCCCAATATTTGAACCTTACCTGCAATGTTTAGCAAGGCTTTCATTTTGTCACTCGCTTTCGAGTGTTGCATATCGTTCAATACATCATCTACAACATCCATCTCGTCGCCATATAAACAACGAGAAGCTGCAGCATGGCTGCTCATACAAAACATACAGTTATTGCGCGCTGAAACATATGCCGCAATTAATTCCCGCTCCGCCTCTGAAAGAGAAGATTTGCCCCGCAATAGAATCTGCGCCAACTCGTACAAAGGCTTACCGGTTTCGGGCCTAAACATTACTAAACTTCTTATACCGGGAACACCCTCCGGCACTTTGATGTGTGGCATATTTTATTTTATATCATTCCCTATTAATAAAAAATCTAATCAATAACAACCGCAACATTATCAAGTGATGCCTGAGGAGATTTTTCTTCGGATAAAAAAGTTACTATTAACCCCAGTACAAAAACCAATGAAAAAACGAACAATGCGTTTCCGTAACCTCCAAAAAAAGATTCCAAAATACCTATAAATAATACAGCAGTGCCTGTAAACAGCCTGCAAATATTAAAACAAAAACCTGTTGCCGTAGAGCGTATGGCTACCGGAAATAATTGCGGTATGTAAACAGCCAATACTCCCTGACTTATACCAAAGAAAAAAGAGAGACAACCGATTTCAGCATAAATTACCGGATTAAATACATTGTTTGTTTTGAACAAAAGAAATGCTGCTAAAGCACAGAATGTGTAGCATAATATTAACGCCCTTCGCGAGCCTATGGCGTTCATTACCCAACCTGAAATAAAGCTACCGGTAAGACCGCCTATTCCAAAAATCATCATAGTAAAGCTGCGTTTTTCCTGTGCGTCAGCCTCGCCAGCTATGCTTTGTACCCAGGTGGGCAGCCATGAAAAAATAGCCCAAAGACCGATAAGCATAGCACCGAACACCATAGCACCTACCATAAGTTCTTTACGGTGATGAGAGGCGAAAATGCTTACCTGTTTTAAATTGTTGTTGCTCACCCTATCTCGTTCAGTCAACCAGCTTTCCGATTCTTTCAGCAGCCATATAGAAATAATGCCCACAGCCAGCGGAATTACACCAACGCCAAACCCTTGCCGCCATGAACTGACAAAGAAGTTAATAGCACCGGCAGAAAAGATACCGATGGGCATAGAAACTGATGCCATGCCAATATATACTGCCCTGCTTTTTGCAGGCCATTCTTCAATCATAATTGTTGTGGTGGCTACCATTATGCCCCCCATACCAAAACCGGTGATGAACCTACACAATACTACGCCCCACCACGTTGGCATAGTACCGGTAAGCACTGTAAACAGCCCATAACATATAATAGAATAAACAGTTGCCTTTTTTCTGCCAGCCTTATCGCTTATATAGCCCCATATAAAGCCGCCGAATGCCCAACCAAAAATAAAAACAGCATTAATGTAAGCGCTTATGTAGTTAAGTTGAAGGGCATCTTTACTGCCCATAAGACTATTAACTACAACAGGCAAGTAAACCGACATTAGCCCAGACACTACGCCTGCAAAACCAATTACAATAAAGCAAATGGCAAAAAGTATCCAATGATATCCGGTAATTTTATCGGTTGTTGAACTCATACTTATTTTTTTAAATGGTCGTAGCCTTGTGGTAAGCGATTATAGCCATGTTGTTTAAGCCGTTCTCCTAACCCCTGGTAAAACTCAGGGGCATCGGGTGTTACGGTGGCAAGGCCATCCACATAGCGGTTGTATAAACAGAATAAGGCTGCTATAAGAACGGTGTCGTGAATCTCAAGATCTGTTGCGCCTTCGCTTTTCGCTTTTTGTATAGCCTCAGCTGTTACGGTTTTGCCACTTACCTGTACTTGCGAGGCTATGGTAAGCAATGCCTTCATTTTATTACTTACGGGCGCTGTGTCAATATTTTGCTTTACTTTTTCGGCAGTTTCTTTTTCGCCTAATAAAATATCGGCAGCGGCGGTATGTGCAGTTGCGCAAAACTTACATTGGTTGCGATAAGACACAACAGTTGCTATCAGCTCCCTTTCGCCTTCGGTAAGGGTTGAAGGACCGCGCAGCAAAATCTGCGTAAGTTCGCGAATGGGTTGAGCGGTTTCTTTACTGTACTCCAACAAGCCTGTAATGCCTGGCAAGTGATCTTCTAACGGAATATAAGGCATAGCCCGGGGGGATTACTGTTTATGAATAATAACTGCAATACAATACTAAGATAACTAAAATAAAAATCTTTTGACAAGCATGAGTTTTGTTAAAACCTAAAAGCTTGTTAATGTATTAATATAATGTCTAATTTTTCCAAAAGCAATTTTTATTTTACATTTGTTTCAGACAACCCAGAAGTATTTTTGTTAAACCCATTAAAATTTCAATACTATGGCATTTATTCAAACAGGTATACAGCAGCCAGGCATTCTTGAGCTATTGTTTTATAAAGGCCCAACAGGCAAAGCCCTATCAGATTTAGCGCAAACTCTTCTTCATGGACCTTCTACCCTAACGCTTGGAGAAAGAGAACTTATTGCATCTTATGTTTCAAAATTGAATGATTGCGAATTTTGTTATGAATCGCATGGCGCCGCAGCCAATGCACATATGAATGACAACGGACAATTATTAAGGGCTGTGATTAGCAATGTTGATACTGCGCCTGTGTCGGAAAAAATGAAATCGCTTTTAAAAATTGCAGCCAAGGTTCAAAAAAGTGGCCGCGAAATGAAGGCTGAACATGTACAGGCTGCTAAAAAAGCAGGCGCTACAGATGAAGAAATTCATGATGCCGTTTTGATTGCTGCTGCTTTTTGCATGTATAACCGCTATGTTGATGGCTTGGGCACCAGCCTGCCTAAGGCAAAAGCCGATTATGTACCTATGGGTAAAAGAATAGCCCGCAGAGGATATAAATACCCGCCCCTGTTTATGCGCAAGTTTGTTATTTGGATGATGAGCAAAAAGAACTGAAAACAGTTTTTACCCCAATAGAATTAAAATAAAAATACCTAACTAATTGACAGTTAGGCATTTTTATTTTATAAACCCTACAAACACGGATTGAAAGCATCATCACATTAAATAAATTTACTATTAATAGTTTAATTTTAAAAAGTGTCTTCATTTGGGGTTGGGATAAATTTAGCCTATAAAGTATTACAACTGTTCTATTGAATTTCAACTAAAGTTTATCTGCTTTGTTTTAATAAACTAATAAACCAATAAATATGAAATGCATATTAAGAAGTATAGCCTATATATTGTTTCTGAGTCTGCTACCGGTAGCCATAAGTGCACAAACACATACCGGTGGTATCAACAAACAAAATACATATTCAAAAAAACAAGCTGCTCCGGTTTCGAATAAGCAAATAACTGTTACAGTGAAAAACTTAGCTGAAAAATCGGTTGTTGTTTTTGCAGGGCCGAAAGTTGAAATTAAAAACCCCAAACCCAGATTGAAAACGTTAGGCGGCCTAAGCAAAAATACAGTTTATGTAAAGGTAAGCGATGTGGTGTGTTTAATGAATGTGCAAGATAAACCGACAGCGTGTACAGATATAAAGCTTACGACTACCCTGGTTGAAATAAATGCCTCGGCCAATGGTATTACCGCGAAATGAATAATAATAACCCGATTAGAATTAGTTACTACTAATAATAGGTATAAGTCTGCGTACTAGTAGAGCCACCGGTCGTTATTTGAGTGGCAACCCTTCCGGAAGCATCGTAAGTATATGTATAATTCGTTGTTGTAGTGCTGTTGTTCGAATTATCGTACGTTACCGAGGATGTTATAACATTAGTTGAACTTTTGCCAAGATATGGTTGGCCCAAATTCTCATAACCAATGGAATTTGTATAAGCATTGTTATAAGAATTACTTGTAGAAGTAATTAAAAAGCCTCCCACCGGTTGCGTTACAACCAAAGAATCAACATTGCCATTTTTAATAGTATTGGTATAAATGGCAATTGGTGAGTTGACGTTGTTGTATCGCTTATAACTGACCAGATAGCCATTCGCATCATACTAGCCCTTTACATAAACATGCACATTTGACAAATTGTTGAAGATTACTGAACTATCAACCAGGGACTGAGCATTTAGATAAAAGGTAGTGGTGTGAGTTAGCACATTTGAAGAATTATACTCCAACTGTATTATTGTACTGCCTGATTTAGTAAATGTTGTGCTTGAACCATCGGAGCCTTTTATGGCAGTTATCCAATGTTGCGAATCGTAATAAAACGTGTCGGTTACTGCGGAACTTGTTCGTGTTTTAACCAAGGTAACTGTTGTATTACTTTTTTTGCAAGCTGAAAAAGCAAAAGCTATAATTAGAATATAGATAGAAAATTTTGCCTTCATATGTAAATTTTTTTGTACTGCAATGTAGAAAATAAATATCAAAATATTTTATTTCACCGGCGCTATTTGCGGGGCAGCCATGGGGTTTCTTCGGCCCCCAAATCTTTAGCCATTTTACGGCATAGGGTAAACAGATAATCGGAAAGGCGATTCAAATATTTAATAACAAGAGGATGAATTTCGGAATCGATGTTTAATGCTACACACAAGCGCTCAGCCCTGCGGCACACAGTTCGCGCTATATGGCAATACGATACATTAACGTGCCCGCCGGGAAGAATAAAATTTTTAAGCGGCTCTAATTGCTCGTCAATTGCATCAATAGCTTTTTCAAGCAATTCAATATCTTCTTCGTGTATTCCTGGTGTTTTAAGTTTTGCTTTATCAGGGTCGGCAGCAAGGGTTGAGCCTAATGTAAAAAGTCTGTCTTGTATTTCTTTCAATAACTCTTTAATAGCATTATCGGTTTGCACATCGCGCACTAAACCAATCCATGAGTTTAACTCATCAACTGTACCATAGGCTTCAATTCGCAATTCACTTTTCAAAACCCTTTTGCCACCGAAAAGTGATGTTTCGCCAATATCTCCCGTTTTGGTATAAATCTTCATAAAGCGTTTTTAATTACTGGTTCGCTTTTCACATCTGTTTCAATCAAGCCATCGCGCAAACGCAATACTCTGCGGGCGTGGCGAGCAATATCCTCTTCATGGGTTACTAATATTACTGTGTTGCCCTTTTTATTAATCTCAGCAAAAATATCCATTATCTCGTACGAAGTTTTCGTATCCAGATTACCCGTTGGTTCATCGGCAAGTATAATAGATGGATTATTTACAACTGCTCTGGCAATAGCCACCCTTTGCCGTTGCCCACCTGAAAGCTCATTGGGCTTATGCTTCATTCTATCGGCAAGGCCTACCATGCCCATTACTTCCTCAGCTCTTATCCGTCTATCATTACTACTCATTCCGGCATATACTAGAGGTAGGGCTACATTTTCAAGTGCAGTAAGGCGAGGTAGTAGGTTGAAAGTTTGAAATACAAAACCTATTTCTTTATTACGAACGTGGGCCAGTTCATCATCGCTCATTTCCGAAACTTCGGTACCATTCAATTTATACGAGCCTGAACTGGGTGTATCTAAACAACCTAAAATATTCATTAGAGTTGATTTGCCTGAGCCCGATGGGCCCATCAATGCTACATACTCATTTTTTTCGATGGATAGAGATACGTCCTTCAAAGCCGCAATTAGTTGCAGGCCCATGGTGTATTCCTTTTTGATATGTTTTATCTCGATGATTGGCATTTCCGCTTTAAATTTTAGCTACTCGCTCCGCTGCACCCTCTAACTCCCTAAAGGGAGAACTGCTCCCCTCAAAATTCAATGGCTCAATTATTTTTTCAACACTTTTGGCACTTTAAAATAGTCCGAATCGCGTTGCGGCGCATTGGAAAGTGCTTCATCTTTGCTCACTGTATCCTTTACGGCATCCTTGCGCAAAACATTTTTTTCATCGGTCATATATATCAAAGGCTCAACGCCATCAACGTTCACTTCCTTTAGACGTTCTACCATATCCAATATTTTTTGCAGATCTTTTTGCAAATCTTTTTTTGCCTGTTCATCAAATTCAAGCTTCGAAAGTTCGGCCAGCTTATCCACAAGCTCATTATCTATCTTCATACATTTAATTATTTTCGTTCGCCAAAAATAACAGAAAACATTTCATGACGAAGGAGATAACAGTAAGTGGCGTAAGGCCCACAGGAAGACAGCACTTGGGCAACTATTTTGGCGCTGTGCTTAACTTCGTTAAAATGCAGGAGCTTTTTGATGGTTATTTTTTTGTGGCTGATTATCATTCACTAACCACCCACCCCAAAGCAGCCGACCTGCAAGCCAACGTTAAACAGATTGTTATTGAATACTTAGCCTGTGGCCTTGACCCTAATAAGTGCACATTATACCTACAAAGCGATTTGCCGCAGGTTCCGGAGTTATACCTCATTTTTAACATGTTCGCTTATTTGGGTGAGCTAGAACGCGAGGCTACCTTTAAAGAGAAAGTGCGCGACCAGCCGAACAATGTTAACGCAGGCCTTCTCACCTACCCTGTGCTGATGGCGGTTGATATTGTTATACATAAAGCAGCCAAAGTGCCTGTAGGCAAAGACCAGCAACAGCACCTTGAAATGACTCGCGATTATGCAAAGCGATTCAATAGCCTATATAACTGTAACTATTTTCCAGAGCCTGAAGCTTTTAATTTTGGAGGCAATCTTGTTTCGATACCGAGTTTGGATGGCGAGGGTAAAATGAGCAAATCTAAAGGCGAGCAAACCTGTATCTACTTATCGGATGAACCTGATGCAATACGCAAAAAAATTATGCGCGCAGTAAGCGATTCAGGGCCTACAGCGCCTAACTCAGCCAAACCACAAATCATTCAAAACCTATTCTCTTTGATGGATTTAGTATCCACAAAAGATACGGTTCAGGTTTTTGATGAAAAATATAACAACTGCACCATACGCTATGGAGATATGAAAAAGCAACTGGCTGAAGATATGGTGCTGTTTCTTGCCCCTATAAGAGAGAAGATAAAGGAATTAAGCAGTAACGATAAACTGTTAGCACAAATAATAGGCGATGGGGGAAATAAGGCACGCCAAAGCGCAGCCCAAACCATAAAAGATGTGCGTGAAATTGTTGGTATCAAAAATTTTTAAAAACAAAACAATTCATATTTTAGGCCCTTCAGACACACAGGTTCGACATTTATAAATTTTAGGGACACCCAATAACTATGGCAAAAAAAGCAATAGACAAGAAGCAAATCAGACACATTGCTATATCCGGTAACATAGGCGCCGGTAAAACAACACTTACCAAAATATTGTCGAAAAATTTTGGGTGGATACCACACTTTGAAGATGTGGAAAACAATCCTTACCTGAATGATTTTTATGAAGACATGCCAAGGTGGTCGTTCAACTTACAAGTTTACTTTTTGAACTCTCGTTTTCGCACCATTATTGATATTCAGAAGGGAGAAGAAATAATTATACAAGACCGTACGATCCATGAAGATGCGATGATATTTGCACCTAATCTTCACTCCATGGGATTAATGTCGACCCGCGATTTTGAAAATTATACACGTCTTTTTGAAACACTTTCTTCTTTAATCCGCCCGCCTGATTTATTGATTTATTTGAAGGCCAGCGTTCCTACTTTGGTTAATCAAATACAAAAACGTGGTAGGGAATATGAGGACAATTTACGTTTGGATTATCTGCGCCGCTTAAATGAATACTACGAAAAGTGGACCACTGGCTATAAATCGGGCCGGATGATGGTGGTTGATGTAGACAAAACTAACTTTGTTGATGATGAAGATGCGCAAGCGGATATTATCAATAGAGTTAGGGCTGAGTTGTACGGGCTTTTTTGAGAAGCTGAATTAAACTTTTCAATTACTAATTGCTAACTTCATTTTTTAAGAGGTAATGAATATGTTAGCACCCCTGCCGGAAAGATTAAGACCAAAAACTATTGCAGAATTTGTAGGCCAACAGCATTTAATTGGCGAGGGCAAAGTATTGCGCAAGCTTATTGATTCGGGCAATATTCCTTCTATCATTTTTTGGGGGCCACCGGGTGTGGGTAAAACTTCATTAGCACGTTTTATTGCCGAGCAAGTGCATTTACCCTTTCATCAACTTAGCGCTATTGATTCGGGTGTGAAAGAGGTGCGGCGCGTAATTGAAGAAGCGACAGAAATAGGAAAGTCTATTTTGTTTATTGATGAAATACACCGGTTCAATAAGGCGCAACAAGATGCACTGCTTGGTGCTGTTGAACGGGGCACTATTATTTTGATTGGTGCTACAACTGAAAATCCTTCGTTTGAAGTAATCTCGGCACTCCTCTCCCGCTGCCAGGTTTATGTATTGAAATCTTTGGAAAGAGAAGACCTTGAAAAACTTTTGAAACATGCGGTTGAAAAGGATATAGAGATTTCGAAGAAGGATGTTGTAATTAAAGAAACAGAGGCTATACTAAAATACTCGGGCGGCGATGCAAGAAAATTGTTGAACGTATTGGAGCTTGTAGTTAATTCCATTAACACCAAGCCAATTGAAATAACCAACGAAATAGTTGAGCAGGTTATACAACAAAAAATTGCCATTTATGATAAAAGTGGCGAGCAGCATTACGACATTATTTCGGCCTTTCTAAAATCAATGCGCGGCAGCGACCCAAACGCTGCCTTATATTATTTGGCAAGAATGATAGCCGGTGGCGAAGACCCCAAATTTATAGCGCGCCGTATGTTGATTCTTGCCAGCGAAGATATAGGCAATGCCAACCCAAATGCACTATTGCTTGCAACATCTTGCTTTCAGGCGGTAACTATGATAGGTTACCCGGAATGCGACCTTATACTTTCGCAAACGGTTATATACCTGGCTACTTCGCCCAAAAGCAATTCAGCCACTACAGCTATTAGTGCGGCAAAACAAATGGTTGCCAGCACCGGCGATTTACCGGTGCCCTTGCCTATACGAAACGCACCTACTAAGCTGATGAAAGATTTAAACTACGGTAAAGATTATAAATACGCCCACCAATACGAAGGCAATTTTGCCGACCTTGAATTTCTTCCTGAAAAAATAAAAGGTTCAAAATTTTATGAGCCGGGTGACAACGCCCGCGAAGTTGAGATAAGAAACAATTTGAAAAAATGGTGGAAGGAAAAATATGGATACTAAGCTACGTAAGTTTTAATTTACCGGCTCCGTATGCTTTTTTATACTCGCCCCAATATTTCTCGGTGGTTTGTGCATACTCCTCGGCATAGTTAATAATGGCGGGTTCAATTTTATTTAGTCTTTTTCCAAACCTTATTAATTCATCGGCAATGGCTGAGCCTTGCC
Source organism: uncultured Bacteroidota bacterium (assembly GCA_903919075.1). Lineage (GTDB taxonomy): Bacteria > Bacteroidota > Bacteroidia > Chitinophagales > LD1 > Bog-950. Next base: position 19,653 of record CAIXGR010000086.1, read on the forward strand.
TGCCGCTACTTCTTAAATTATTCCAAGCCACAATAGCGCCCATATCTGTTAATAACTGATTGAATTTTTTCGGGTCTTTTTCCAGAAACCTAAAGTCTATTTTATCTTCCAACGGCTGTAGTTCTTTCATCACAAACCATTTTTTATCAATTTTCACTGGATTCAAAAATGCAGGAGGTGATGCTTGTACCCTTTTTTGAATATTTATCAACCGGTCAGCTTCATTCTTCCAGTTTGGCTGTTTCAACTTGTGGAAATATAATGCAGACGGAGGCATTACTTCTTTAATATCCAGCAAATAGCGCCCATCATGTTTACCGTTTCCATTTACTAAAATCAGGTATCTTTCAACACCAATGCTGCCGGTGCCTATGGCCCTACCTGCAACATCCATTACTTTAAAAAATTCGGGGTGGCGCGTGTTTTTTTCTGCCCATGCATTAATAATGCCTTTAACTTTTTCTTTAATCTCAGCCTTAGCTTTAAAGGCTTTCAATTCAATAAACTTAATGTGTGCTTTGCTACCGGATAAGGTTACTCTTTTTGCGAGCAAATCTTTTCGCTTACGAGTGGCTACATTATCTAAAAAATCGCGCACAAAACCACGCGCAGTTTCCTGTTCAATAAATTTTATGTAGCCTGCCGATAAATTTTTAGCGTATGATTGCAGAAATGCTTTTACCAGTTCACCACACTCCTGCCTGGTCATTTTAACCAAGCCTGCTGATAAAAAAATGCTGGTGCATAAGCGCACCACATCCATTAAGCAAGGCGCCAGCAGCGATTCATCAAAATCATTCATATCAAAATACGCCAACCGGTTATCGCCTTTAAAGCTGCCAAAATTTTCGAGATGTAAATCACCACATATCCAAGCTTTGGGAGAGTTAAAGATGAAAGATTTTTGCGGCAGGTCATCATAGAACAGATGGCAGGTGCCCCTAAAAAATCTAAATGGGCTTTCGGTTAAGGCCTCATATTTTAATTTCAACAATTCAGGCTCGCGGTCCTTATTGAATTTTTTAATGCGCTTAACAATATTTTTAGGCATATATAATTTTAATTACCGGCTAAAGTTTTCATGTGGTTTTTAATTCCAACACACTATCGTCGTGCGCAATGTCTATCCCTTCTTTTGTAAAACGCTCCTTCAATGTTTTCAGCAAATCGCACTTCATATTAAAAGCATCGGCATCATTTTTAGCCCAAATATTGGCTCGCAGGCGTACACCCTTATCTTCAAAAGCTAAAATATAAGCCTTAACAACTTCTTTTCCCTCCATTTTTTCCGAAACAGCTCTTAAATCTAAATGTAAGGGATGTTTAAGTGCCGCTTCCTGCATAATTTCAAGCGCAAGATTATGATTGCTTTTATAGGTAATCAACAACTCAAAGTAAAGCTGGATATGTTCATCTTTAATAGTTGAGTTTAAAATTTGTTCACGGCTTATTACCGAGTTAGGTATTACTATCCTCCGGTTTTCATTTCCTTTAATTATTGTATGGCGCAACGTAATATCCTCTACAGTTCCACTCTGGCCGTTTGAAAGCAGTTTAATTTTATCGCCTACGCTAAACGGTTTATAGATAACAATAAAAATGCCACTAATGATATTACTAAATGCCTCCTGTGATGCAAAACCTATAATAGCGGCCAGTATACCGGCACCGGTAAACAGTGTTTTACCAATACCATGCAACTCGGGAATATTCCAAAAGATGAAAAATACTGCCCCAACAAAAACAAGCAGACTAACTGTATTTTGAAGGAAAGAATAATTAGTGGGGTCGACGTTAAGCACCCTGGCACTGCGCTTAATGTACCGGTGCAATAAAACATTCAAAAACTTTGCAACTACTGCTGCTATAATAATTGTAACAACAGGCCCTATAAAGGTTTCTATTCGGTGGATATCAATTTTAAATGAGAGGAGCATAATTTAATTTCCAAATTTCGATTTAACTATAACATATTCTATATTCCCATTACTACAAATTCAGTTCTTCTGTTTTTGGCTTTCCCTTCGGGCGTGGTATTGGGTGCCACAGGTTTTGATGCGGCATAACCCCTGTAACTGATGCGTTCAGCATCAACTCCTTTTTCTATCATATAATTATAAACGCTTTTTGCCCTGTTTTCTGATAGTGTTTTATTTCTCTCTTCGCTTCCGGTATTATCTGTGTGTCCGCCAAACTCAATTTTCATAGTTGGGTTTGTTTTCAGTAGATTTATAATCACCCCTAACTCAGTCATCGATTCTGGTTTTAAATCAAATTTTTCGGGGTCAAAAAAGATATTGTTTAACACAACCGCTTCGCCAGCCATAATTTTTCGCAACGGAATATTAAACTCAAAAGGAAGACCATCCTTGCTATCTTTCAATGAAATATTTTGTGAGTAAAAAAGATAGCCCGGCTTAATTACTTCAATCGCATAATTTTTGCCGGCCGGTAGGGTTGATAGGTAGTGGCCATTCACTTTATCTGAGGAAAACGAATTATACAACTTACCGGTTTCAACATCATAAACTTCGATATTAGCTGAAATCGATGCGCCGGTAATGCTATCGTATACATTTCCATTTATATACGTGGTGTACATCGGGCGTAAATTCTCTGGCATGTCAAATGTGTAAATATCCTTTTCTCCCTTACTATCTTTTTGCTGTGTAGCATAAAAGGCTTTACTGCCATCAACTGTTACAAAAATTCCGTTCTCGTCGCCGGGTGTGTTTATAGGGTAGCCCAAATTAACGGGCTTGCCCCAAGTGCCATCCGCCTGTTTTTTGCTCATATAAATATCAAAATTGCCCATGCCCGGATGCCCGTTGCTGGAAAAATAAAGGGTTTGCCCATCAGGATGAATAAAGGGCAGCATCTCATCGAACTGTGTATTGATATTATCGCCCAAATTTTCAGGTGTACTCCAGCCGGTTTTATCATCATAATAACTTACAAAAATATCGCTGCCGCCCTTGGTTCCTTGTCTTACTGATGAAAAATATAACGACCTGCCATCGGCGCTTATGCAAGGTTGAGCATCCCAACCGGGTGTGTTTATAGGGCGCCCCATGTTATTAGGTTTCTCCCAAACACCACCGGTAAGGCGGCTCATATAAATATCAGCACGGCCCACGCCATCTTGGCGCTCGCCACTTGTAAAGAAAAGGTACTTACCGCTTGGCGAAATACATTCGGCACCTTCAACATATTGCTCCGTATTGATAGTAGTTAATGGCTGTGCCTGACTATAATAGCCACCGGTATTTATGGACATATAAATATTTTCATCCTGATAAATACCTAATCCGGTGTGGCGGGTAAAATATAGGTATTTCCCATCGGCAGTTAGCGATGGCATACTTTCATCGTCAGCAGTATTTACACCTGAGCCAAGATTAATAGGCTTGAATGGACCAGGATGTTTTATGGCCTCAACACCAAAATCGCAGTCCTTCAACATTTTTTCGGCAAGAAACCGTGTTGAAGCTGGTATTTTTTCGACTTTAAGATATTCATGCAAGTGTATTTTGGCAGTATCATATAAGCCTTGATCCAGGTAACATTTTGCTAACTGAAAATCAATATCAGGCATATAATCTTTACTCAATAGTTTCACCTTTTCAAAAGCCTGGGCAGCTTTGCTGTATTCATGCAAAAAATCAAGTTTTATTTGGCCAATGGATATCCAAGCATCAATAAAATTATCTTTCTCCATTACTGCTAAATGAAAAAATGAATCAGCCATTATGAACTTCTGAAACTGGTAGTCGTTATCGCCACGGGTAAAATAGTCCTGTGCTTTTCCTTTGGCAGTTTCTTTAGTCGTAAACTGGGCAAAAGAAAATACCGGAATAATCAGCATCACAATCAATAACAACTTAGCCATTTTCATATTATATTATTTTTATACTTAAATACTCTTCAGAAAATACGATAAACGACTTTAAGGCACATTTATATATTTATGAATTTGCACTGATATTTGCCACTTCGGGTTTTGCTTAACATAGTGTACTATTAAAGGTAAAACCTCTTTTTCCTTACTCCATTCAGGTTGCAGGAACAGCCTGCATTCGCTACTTACTTTTACTGCATTTTCCTCTGCAAAGCGAAAATCATTGCGGTGAAAAACTATAGCCTTCAATTCATTGGCCAACTTTAGGCACTCATCCAACGGTAGCTTAAAACGTTTTGGCGAAACGCAAATCCAATCCCACTCTCCGCTCATTGGGTAAGCCCCGGAGGTTTCAACGTGTGTGCGTATGTTATTTGAATGTAACAGATGCGTAAGCTGATCAAGGTTATAGGTTAAAGGCTCTCCTCCGGTTATTACGCAAATCGGAGCACCCGATTTTACAACCTCATCTACTATTTCTTCAACCTTCCAAAGCGGGTGTTTTTCTGCCAGCCAACTTTCTTTTACATCGCACCAGGTACAACCCACATCACAGCCCCCTAACCTTACAAAATAAGCAGCGTTACCTTGGTGAAAGCCCTCGCCTTGAATAGTATAAAAATGCTCCATCACAGGCAACTGTGATGGATATTGATTTTTTGAGTTCACAACGGTGCAAATTGAATATAAAAAAGTGAGAAAAATTGAAAGTGAATATGCACAAAATAACCTGCCTTAATTGATGTGCCCAAAACTACCACAGTTATAAGGCTATATATTGCATTAAACATGCCGGGCAAATAGTTTTGGTAGAGGGCTTATAAAGCAGGCTGGTTATTGAGCTAAATATGTGCAGCTTTAAAAGGAAAACATTATCAGAAAAATAACCTTTGTTCCACAAAACAAAATGCCCACATTTGATTCTTTACATCAAATGCGGGCTAAGAATATATTAATGCTTAGAGCAGAATGGCTTTTATTCGCTAACTTCTAACTCGGCTGTTTCTCTTTCTTTAAGCTTCTTGTAGCCGTAAGTTGCAGCACCAATTAACAGGGTTACAACACCGCTATCAATAGGACCACTAGTACTTCCACCTGGAGGTGGCGGTGGTGGTGCACCTTGCGCCATTACTGAAACAGTAGCAGATACAAGTATCAGTGTTACTACAACAGCTAATATTTTTTGAATTTTCATAAGCTTTTATTTTTTGGGTGATACAATGCTTAAAATATGCGTTTTGTTAAAATCTAGCGCAATTAACATTTAATACGCTACAATATTAGCCATTTATTTTCAAAATAACAAAATTATTATCAACAATTTTGTTACAACTACCTTAATATACAATTACCCCTACATTTTGGCAATGTAATTATAGGGTACAACGGGGCTATTTAACAATTGTTATTTGTTTACCAATAGCGCCTTGTGGTGTTGAAATCCGTATTAAATAATAGCCCGATGAAATTTGAGCCAATGATATTTGCTTTTCAATATGCGTTGTAACTTCAGGATTGCTGTTGAAAACATTTTTACCAGTTACATCATAAATCGAAATACTACTGCTGGTATTCTCTTTCAAGGATACATTAATCATCAGATTGTCGCCTGACTGATACGCTACAAATTTTTCAATCAAATCTGTTTCCTGAATGCCTGTAGATAAGGTTACATTAAAGCAAGCCGAAGCCTGACATAAGTTGTGGTCAGTAATAGCTACACAGTAATTGCCTACAACAAGGCCTGAAATGCTTTCAGTAGTATCTGTATTGGTCCAGAAGTAATTATAGCCAGGTGTGCCCCCAAAAACGTAAAGTGCAATACTACCATCTGAACCACCTGATGATGAAACATTAGTAATGGTATCGATATAAGAAATAGAATCTGTAGGTTGATTAATTGTAGCTGAAACTGTTATTAAACAACTATGGTTATCGGTTACAGTAAGTATATAATTTCCACCAACTACACCGTTTAGGTTTGCTGAATCTACAGAATTGTTCCATAGATAAGTATAAGGAGCAGTGCCTCCGTGAATAGTTACATGAACTGCACCATTGGTGTCGCCGTAACAACTAACATTAGTAACGCTGGTTGAATAGGTTAAAATAACAGGTTGTGTAATTCCAATAGTATTAACTGCAGAACAGCCGCCGTTATCATTAACGGTAATGGTATAATTACCAGGTGATAGATTACTTATGCTTTGCGAAGTGCTATCGTTACTCCATGAAAACGTATAACCGGGATTTCCACCAGTTGGTGCGGTGGTAATAGAACCATTATTATAACCATTGCATGTAACGTTTGTAACAACAGGATGAATAAGCAAATCGCCTGTGTTGGATATAGTTGCACTAAACGATGCAGAACATGAAGTAGTATCGGTTACAATTACTGTATACACTCCGGTACCTAAGCCAGTAATGCCTGAAGTAGTTGCTGAATTGTTCCATAAATAAGTATATGGAGATGCACCACCAGTAACAGTAAGTTGAATAGCACCGGTATCGGCATTATTTCCACTACATGCAAGATTGGTAACTGCTGCTGAAATTGAAATAGCAGGCGGTTCGGTTATTGAAGCGGAAGCGGATATTGAACAACCACCCGCATCGGTTGCAGTAATTGAATAATTGCCTGCAGCTAAACCAGTTTTATTTTGAATGCTGTCGTTATCTGACCAGTGAAATTTATAGGGAGTAATACCACCTACAATTGATAAAGTAATAGAGCCATTATGCTGATTATTACAAGTAGAATTATGTACTGAAGTGATAGCTGCTACAAAAGAGGCAGGCGCTGTTGTGCCGGGCGCTAGTGCAATACCCCTGAAAAGTGTTTTAGAAGCAGAAGCAACTACTAAACTAAATGAGCCTGTAATGTTTTGATTGTACCCTGTTGTATCAACTAATTTGTAAATACCATTAGTTGCAGAAGCAAAAAGATTAATTGAAGAACATGCCTGGAAGCCGGTAAGGCCTCTTAAAGCTGATGAACTTGGAATGTTTCCATTATCTACCCACACTCCGCCAACAAGCGAAAATTTGTAGATACCACCGTTTGGATTACTAGTACGTTCATCGCACAAATAAAGAACATCGTTTCCAGGAACATCTGGGCTTAAATCGAAAAAGTAAAACGAGTATGGTGAAATAAGACTATCCTGAGTGCTGGTAAAACCAGGCAAAGCTGCAGTAAGGTTAGCCGAGGTAGTAGGTAATCCGCTTCCTACAGTATTTATTCCGCGTGTACCGGTAGTATATAACTGGCCATCAAATATGCCTACGGTATGTGTGTTGGTAATAGTAGTGCTAACGTGTACCGGTGAACTGGTAAAAGAGCCAAAAGGCAAGTAGTAAGTACCGCCAGAACTGCTTGAGCTTGTACCTGAGCACCAAAACTCATTTCCATCGTTACTTACCGAACCGCGGATATTTCCTTTTCTGTAAGCGCTTCCGGGACTAAACCCTGTTGATGTATTAGGTATACCGTCTGCCCCAACTCGTGCAACTGTTCTGCCAGGTGTTGTGTCAGTAGCTACAGAAGGAAATCCGAGATCAGCATCATAGCCGGCTAAACTTAAATATTGGCCATTAGCAGAAAGTGAAAGTTCGCCTTCAGAGTTAGAACTTCCCGTTAGAGTAAATCTGTGATTACCGCCATTGGCAACAGTGGGCATAGCGATTGATTGAACTAATACTCCTGAAATAGAATATTCGTCCAAATATACACGTGCTGCAGCCCCAGAGAGTGTATCGGTTCCATTTCCAACCCTAATTACTACAAGATTGCCCGGAGTAAAATTCCCGGCAAATGCTGCGCACGAGGTAAGAATAAATAATAGTAATAAGTTCAGGTTTTTCATTTTTTACGGTTTTTTTTACAAAAGTAATTTTATTCGCATTTTAACAAATAGGATTAACTTAAAATACTTTTAAACAAAATGCAATGCATTGATTATCAATTGAAAAGTAATTCAAATAACTTTGCTGTGCATAAATAAAAAAAATTAAGATGAAAAGCTCTAAGGCTATTCGGTAAATTTATATCCCACTCCCCTTACAGAGTGAAAATATTGGGGATTGGATGGGTCCTTTTCAAAATATTTTCGAAATGTCATTATAAAGTTGTCAATTGTTCGGGTAGATGGGTAAACATCGTACCCCCATACAAATTGAAGTATCTGGTTTCTCGAAACCACAGTCCCTTTTCTATCCACTAACAATTTAAACAGAGCAATCTCTTTTTTTGTAAGTGTTAGTTCATTATCATTTATTCCTTTGGCTTTAAAGGTTAAAAAGTTTACCTCGTTATCTCCGAATTTAAAGGTCCTAATTTCTTCGGCTTCCCGGCTTCCCCGAACGCTGTGTTTTATAAGCACCCGCACCCGTAACAATAACTCTTCAAGATTAAAAGGTTTTGTAAGATAATCATCGGCGCCTTGCTTTAAACCATTTATTTTATCCTGTCCGCTATCTTTAGCCGTAAGGAAAAGTATTGGTGTATCAGAATCGCTGATTCTTATTTTTTGGCATACAGCAAAGCCATCCATTTCCGGTAACATTACATCCAATATAATAAGATTGAACCGCTGGCCCTCGGCTTTTTTAAGCGCTTTTGTACCGGTATCGGCCACCTCTACTTCATAACCCTCCATTTCCAGGTTCATCTTAACTGCCTCTAGTAGCATTTCCTCATCCTCAACAACCAAAATTCGCGAAGTCATATATGTATATTAATTTAAAATATTGTTACGTATCAAATCACATATAATTTTACATACAAATATTCAAACCAATGTCATGGAATTGTAAAAGTTAGCAAAGGTAATTAAGAGGGCATTAAAAAACTACAACCTTTCTTTAGGCAACACAAGCACAAATACAGTGCCTGCCGGTTGATTTTTTTCTACAGTTATTTCTCCTTTGTAAATTTCGACAAAACGCTTAACTATATATAACCCCAAGCCTGTCCCTTTCGTTTTACGTGTATTCTCGCTACCAATGCGGTAAAACTTTTCAAATACCTTTTCGTGTTCGCTTACCGGAATGCCTATGCCATTATCGGCCACTTTAAGTATAACCTTCTTTTCATCAGCAGTTAAAGTTACAATTATTTCAGTTTCAGGTTCGGAATACTTTATGGAATTTTCAATCAAGTTATTAATAACTGAAGTGAAGCCTATAGGATCAGCATACAAGTATATCTCCGGTGAAATAACCGGTGTTATTTTAATTGATTTTTTGTTTTGCCCAAAACGTTGAAGAGCATTAAGCGTGCTTTCGGAAATATTAATTTCATCATCGGCAAAACCGTGTTGGTCGCGTTCAATTTTTGCAGCAAATAAAATATTATCCACAAGTGCCTCAAGCCGGGTTAAATCTGAAAGAGAATTGGCAATCAGCTTTTCAGTTTGCTCGGCCTCTAACTTTCGTTTGGCCATAGTTTGCAACGATAATTTAATGGTAGAAAGCGGGGACTTTAATTCGTGAGTAATAGAGAGCAGAAAATTACTTTGCTGTTCAGCCAGTTGCATTTCATGCAAAAACACTTTACGAACCCTTAGTAAACCAAATATAAGAAGCACTAAAAAAACAACCCCCTCACCAAGAATCATCACCTTTTGCCTAAAATACTTTGAATGCATTTTCAGGTATTCATCTGAGGTGGTATAATCCTGACGGGGATATATTTTATGAAAATTTATCTCGTTCAGTTGAACTTTTTCAGTGTAGGCTGTTTCATTTTTAGCGTATAATAAATAAGCCCACCATAGCGCAAATACAACTATGTAGGCAAAAACAACATAAAAAGTTTTAAAGGGGCCTGAAGACATTTTTTTCAACATTAGTTAAATATAATGGTTGCGCAATTATATTGGTAACGTCAAAATAAGTAAATTTATTCAAGGCAAATTCTTAATTTCAAATTATGGCAAAAAGAAAACGCAAAAAGAAAAGTGCGGAAGACATTGGCACCGAAAATGAGCTGATGAAATTGAAAATGATGGCCGAGTTTGGGGGCGATTTTGTAGGTAGCGAAGATATTTCGCCTGAAGTGGAAAATCAGTTTTTAAAACAAATTATCACCTTTCACAAGCAACACGAAAAATCAAAAATAACTACCGTTTACCAGTACATCGGCGAACCGGAATACAATCATGTAAATGACATGACTGATAAGGAGATTAAAAAAGAATTAAAACGCATGTTTACAATTATGACAAAAAACGGAGTTTCGTTAAGTGTGTTAGCTGAAACGCCGGACCGAGAAGTTTACCGCTTTATTACAGAGGAACTTTTTAAGCATGAAATTGAAGATGTAAAAATGAAGGGGTGGGTAAACCAGTTTATTTATGAGGAGTTTCACCCAAATGCCGGTTATAATGTAAAAAATGCAGTTGTTTATTGTTTGCAATCTATTTTTGATAAAGGAAGTTCTTTTTTTGAGGACCATTATAGCGAAGAAATGAAGAACTCCATCGGACTATCTACCGATACTGAAGAGTTAAGAGAGAAAATAACAGCGTTCTGGAATGAACACCGGCAGGTTAAATTACATCAACATGAATTTACATCGGTAGAAATAGACAAGGAAGCACATACGGCGCATGTAGTATGTAACGTTAGCTACAAAACACAAAAGGAAAAAGGAAAAAGATTTAAAATTGAAAACACTACAGTTGAAGTTTTTTTGGAGCGCAGCAAATATGTTGACAGCTGGTGGGAGATAAAGCAAATAATATGCGATGTAATTGGATAAACCGCAATTAACCCAGTAAAACATGCCAATAACAAAACCCGATATTTCAGAGTATCCGCCTTACTATGGCACTTATATTAACCAAGCAAATTATAACGACCTTATTAAAGCTTTAAATGAAAGCGGAGAGTTATTTGCAAAGTTTATACGCAGCTTACCAGCCCAAAAGCTTGACTACCGCTATGCTGAAGGCAAATGGAGTATTAAAGAAATTGTAAGCCATATTACTGACACGGAAAGGGTGTTTACCTACCGTGCCCTAACTTTTTCGAGAAATGATAAAAGTGAGTTACCCGGTTATGACGAAAATATATGGGCACCTGAAAGCAATGCCACCGGCAGAAATATTAAAGACTTAATAGAGGAATATGAAAATGTACGCAAAGCAACTATTTCGCTTTTTGAAGGATTTACCGAAGCGATGATGATGCGCAAAGGCGTTGCTAATGGCAGAGAAATTTCTGTCAGGTCGTTGGGTTATATCCTACCGGGGCATGAAGTACACCACATGGAGGTTATTAAAGAACGGTATTTGAAGTAAAATATTTTTTTGCCGCTCCCCGCACCCTCTAACTCCCTAAAGGGAGAACCTGCTCCCCGGCAAAAAATTACCCTCTTCTTAAAACTACTCTCCTACTATCATTATCCGTTTGGTAACTTCAGCGCCGTTTAATTTAATGCGCATAAAGTACATGCCGTTTGAATGGTTGTTTAAATCAATTCGAAGTTTATTGGACAGTGTTTCTTCTTTCGATTCGTATATTATTCTTCCAACCGCATCGGTAATATTTATCTGTGCGCCATACATAGATTGATTGGCAAAGTAAACATCGAAACTACCTGATGAGGGATTAGGTATTATTGAAACATCGCTGGCCGAAAAGTTCACTTCGGCAATTGAATTTATTAATGGTTTCTTAACGCAATCAACACCGGTAAGGCCTACTACCTCTTCGTAATCTGAATTTACTACTGATTTCACTGTATCAATATAAACTACAGTATCGGTTAAGCTGCTGTAGTAAACGCGCATAAAATTAAGCGGTGCCCCCTGAACATAAAGTGGATTATTATCGAATGACATTCCCGCTATATGCCCCAATGATGAAGAATATAGCTGAGGCTGATAATTACCGGTTGCAAGATTTTGCACAGAATCTACAACTAACCCATGTATTTTAAACTCGTAAGCTAATAACCGGCAGCTTGGGTTGTAAGCACTTAAATCTACATATTTATTTTGCCAGTCAGCATCGGCAATACAAAAAGTAACGGTATCAAGCTGGTTATCTATCTCGAAAGGAAACTGGCAATGCCTACGGCTATCATCGCCGTTATTTTGCCCCTGATTAAATAATATACAACCATATAACCAAGCAGCATCGGTTACAGTAATAGCCTTATCGCCGTTTAAATCATCGCAAAATGTATATGGGAGCGTTTCAGTTACTACACCATTAATATATTGGCCTACATCTTGAATATCGGCCACGTGGTCGGCATTTATATCGCCCATGATATTTGAGCCATGGCATACCCCTGCACAATCGCGCTGTTCGGTGCCAAAAGTATCGCCGGCACAATCTACATAAAGCGGGCAATCGTGAATAATATGGAATTTTTTTCTGCCGGTAGAATCATAGTATAATTGGAGGCATACCTGCGCCCAGTTATTATCATATCGTTTTTCGAAATGACCAAGTTCATCGGGTTCATGTGTCCAGTTAACCTGTACGGCAAAAGTATAATAGCCGGTATCTACATCAGTTATGTCAATCCATTGGCAAGGAATAACGGTCTCATAAATATCGCTACAGCCTGCTGTTATACCCATATTACTACAGGTATATTTTGCTACCCCCGAATCACACGTCAAATCAATTACGCAAAACCCGTCTTTAAAACTTACCTGCATTTCCTGCTGTTGGCTGTTAAATAATAAATATTCAGCATAGCCTACGTAATGCCAGTGATGATGACAGATATCGTATACAAATTTCGGATTGGTAGAGTCGGGTACACCCAGATAATAATCCTGATTGCCAACATTAGCTATATGTGTAGTAAATCTTATAAGCTGGCGTACGCCATAACCTGAGGCACATCCATCACTCACATAACAATCGGATTGCCCAATTCTAATTGTATCAAGCTGCATGGAATTTTCGAGATCGCTTTGTACAAGAACTAAATCGGGTTGAGGACAAAGGGAATTAGGAAAATATAAGCAACTGCTATCATCAATACCAGCAAGAGGAAAATAATTGCAGGCTGCAGGATCGGTGCACCCGTGTAATAAGCCAAGAAATTTTAATGACCATGTAATACTTTGTCCAACACAACTATTATCGTGCTGTCCTATCCTTATATAATACGCATGCCCTGCTTGCAAAATACCTGTAGCTTCGGCTTGTGTGGTATCGCACTCGGCACCACCATTGTATAGCATAGCTCCTTCCTGATCACCACTAGGCACAATGCCGGTGCAGTGATCGTATACAAAAATTTTTGTTCTACATGTATTTCCCAATCCACAAGTACTAAAGTCGTATAAACCGGTTGAATCGGGCGTGAATACATACCAGGTTTCAGGTGCTTGCGCAGTAACAGTATCAAGCCCTACCGGAATAGCTACTGTGCAATCGTGCCCAGGAGGGCAATTGAAAAAAGATGAAGAAACATAGCCCCAATTTTGGTCACCGCTGGCGACCGTTACACCATCTAAACTTACCTTGTAATACCCCGGGCCGTAATAGCAACAAATGCTATTTCCGAGCCTGCTGTAAATATTGAATTGCAGACATTCAGATGAGCTAACACAAACAGTATCGCTATTTGATGCGCCGGTATCAATTAAAACATTGGTTAAAGGATTGTATAAACTCCAATAGATTTTATATTGAGAAGGGGCGGGGTTATATATAGTTACAACTACCTGCGATTGCCCTGAGCCACAACCTGCATTAACTTTACCTACATATAATAACGAAACAACTAAAAAAAGGAAAAAGTATTTCATAGAAGCCATTTATTAAGCTTTAATAAAGATACAAATTTATGATTTTATGGATGCAAACCCCTTTCCGGTAAGCTGATTTTAATCATTACCGGGCAATCCAAAGCCATATCATGCGCGAAAAGCGGAAAAAAATGGGGCAGAAGATAAATAGCAATATCCCGTTTATTAAAACGTATGTTAAATTGAGGGAGTTCATAAACCCAAATATGAGCGTAGAAATCAGAAAAGTAAAACCACTAAAAGCAACGGTTATGGCATAGCCTACATAGGTAGAACCCCAGTAAAACCCAATTTCGGGTATAAAATCGAGATGGCAGTTGGTGCACTCTTTATTGGTAGTAAGCATTAATGGCAAATTGTAGGGGTTGGGCGAGACAAAAACCTTACCTACTCCACAGCGCGGACATCTTCCTTTAAAAAAACTTACCCATTTACTCATTATTGGCAGCAAACTTATAGATTAAATGGCAGCAAAAGGCAAAATTTTTATCTTTAGAAAATATTATGGAGCCTGAGCTAATCATACGTTTGTGCATTGCCCTGCTATTTGGGGCAATTATTGGTTTTGAACGAGAATACCGTAGTAAGGCCGCCGGCTTTAGAACCATTACCATCATTACACTTGGCTCCACTCTTTTTACTATAGCGTCGTTTAAACTTGGCGCACCCAATAATCCAGACCGCATTGCTTCGAATATTATTACCGGCATTGGTTTTATAGGCGCCGGTGTAATTTTTAAAGATGGGCTTACAATTTCGGGGCTTACAACCGCTGCAACTATATGGATAGCTGCAGCCTTAGGCATGGCTATAGGTATAGGCGAGTATGTACTGGCCACCAGCGCTTTAATTCTTGCCATAATTGTTTTGGCTTTATTTGAAAAAGTGCAAGACTGGATTGATGCCCTACACCAAATAAGGGTTTACAAAATCAGCCTGCATTTAGATTACGATAAAGTAAAAAAAGAAATAGACGCACAACTGGATTCATTGCGCATTACCCATAAAGTAAAACGCTCGCTGCGCAACGCCGATGAGGTTATATTTTTTTACAGCCTAGCCGGCAACCAGGAACAATTAAATAAGTTTACCGAGTACCTGATAAGGCAGCGCGATGTAAAATCGTTTGACGAATAAAATTCAATAGAAGACTGAAGTAACATATGTTTAAAAAAATTTCGCCAAAACTTTTTGCAGTAATAGGAATATTGGCCGCTGTAATTATTATTGACCTGATTGTTAAGCGCCCGTTTTTTGGCACTGCTAAAGAAAGAGTGTATGAGTTACTGCATCATGGCAGAGTTAGTGTAAAAACCGATTCGGTAGACATTAACAGCCGTGATTTTTTAAAGAAATACTACGATGTTTTTGGTTATACTAAAAACTGGACCGACTCGAGCGGTACGAACGACAAGTACCGCGACATGCTGATTGATATGTTGAAGCATGCTGATAGCCTTGGATTAGACCGGAAAGATTACCATCAGGATTATATTTCGCGTTTCGATTCGCTTTCGCACTTGCCGAAATTTGATTACGCGCAATATGAATCGGAGAACGAACTTATTTTTGCCGATGCGGCCCTTACATTTTTATATCATGTAGCTTATGGTAAAGAAATAAATATTGGCTACAACGGTGTGAAATACAATATTGACTCTGCCAGAATAGTAACCATGTTTGATAGTTTATTAATTAAGCACAACTGGCGAGGAATATTAGATAGCCTTGAACCTAAAACGACACAATATGTTATTCTGAAAAGCCAATTGAACCGGATGCAATCGTTTATGCAGGATTCTGCATGGACAGATTCGATTACAGCAACGAATACGCCTGCAGTAAAACAAGCGCTTGTAATGAAATTAAAAGCTTATGGTTTAATGCCTGACTCGGTAAACAACGATTCTGTTTCGGCCTCTTTACTGCGTACAGCTATTAAAGGTTTTCAAAGAATGATGGGAACTGATACCACCGGTGTTGCGAATGACAAAACACTTGCCTACTTAAATTTTCCATTAAAAAAGCGTATTGAGCAAATTAAAGAAAGCCTGAACTACTGGCGATGGACCGGCAGGTTAAAAGAGCATGATTTTATTTTGGTAAACATACCGGCTGCGAGGTTGCAAATTGTAAGCAGCGATTCAACTAAAGATATAGGTATGCGCGTTATTGTAGGAAAGTTAGCCACGCGAACCCCATCATTTACAGCTTATATAACCAAAGTAATTAGCTATCCTTATTGGACTGTTCCTTTTAGCATTGCCACCAAAGAAATGTTGCCCAAAATACGCCGCGATACCGGTTATTTAGATAATAATAGCTTGCAAGTAATTAACGGAAAGGGCGAAGAGGTAGACCCACACAAAATTAACTGGAATAAATATTCTGAAAAATATTTCCCGTATACTTTGCGGCAGGGCACGGGTTGCGACAACTCGTTGGGTGTACTAAAGTTTGACCTTAACTCGCCTTACAGTATATACTTGCATGACACGAATCGCAAAGATTTATTCTCTAACAAAAACCGTTTTATGAGCCATGGTTGTGTAAGAGTAGAAAAACCCATGGTGCTTGCAGAATTTCTATTGCGCGAAGGTTTAGATACCAGCACTATTGCCCAACTGAACAAATGCATGGCTGAACAAAAGCCTAATGAATTTAAATTGAAAAAGCATTTTCCGGTGCTTATCTTCTATATGACTGCAGACGTTGATGAAAAAGGCACACTGAAATTTTACGGCGATGTTTATGGCGTTGAGGAAAATACCACAGAAACCAAAAAGGCAATATAAACACGAACCCTAACCTTAGCCTTTAAAATTTAGTGATCGAGTCGTTAATCAAATAAACCCGGAACGGTGGAGCAATAAGGGTATCGCTTTCAATTTGATATCGGATATTGTTGAACTGAAGAACATTGCCATCCTGCATTTTATCTATTGCATCGCGCATTTTAAAACTCATGCGGTTACCGGTAGTTGTTAGAGTATCCATATTCCCATTATTTACTATTTGCACATTAAATGAAACTACTTTATAGCTTGACTTGGTTTTAAAAAGGGGATCAGGATTTGATGGTAAATACAAATAACCCATATCCACGGCCCTGATTCGATGGATAGCAGAATCATTGCCCACTCCATCTAAATTTGGTAGTGGGTCTATTTTTTTTATTACCTGAAATTCTTTTACTAACGCCAAAACAGATTTTCCACCAGTTTGCTTTTCATAAATTTTCAGTAATACGGTTTTTGATTTAGTTGCTTTGAGAACAATAATGGAATCTTTTATACGCACAGTTCCGCCTTCAAAAATTATAGTATCGATTTTAGTAGTAGCTGATTTAATGATTTTAAATTTCTTCGAAATATCTTTATATAGAATGTCAGTTTCTGGCACTAATTTAATACCCGATGAAACAGCCTTAACGTTAAATACCGTATCCCTGTTTTGGGAAAAAACAAGGACCGGTATAAAAATAATTGCCGCTAATAAAAACCTGTCTAAAATTTTCCGCAGTCTATCCATATTCACAAAGTTATATCTCTAAATATTCTTTGGCCTCATCGCTTGATTTGAAGTGCTTATCAATAATATTTAATTTAAGTTGCATGCTATTGTCTTTTTTTGCCATTGCTGCAGTTTTAAATTCATCGGGTTTAACTATGGCTATTTTATAATCGCTGGTAACTACCCATACCATATTTTGCTTAGAGGGGTCGAAGCGAAAGTTTTTGATTTGCGGCGAGCCATAATAGGTAAACATTGCATTTCTTCCTTTTTCAACTAAACAACAATACTGAACTGTGATTGCATTTTTAGTTTTTGCGTCTTGTAAACTAATCGTTACATTTTCGCCTGAGGGCAATTTGCTGGGGCAATCACAATTCCATATTCCAAAACCTGATACCTGGAAAGTTCTATACATAAGGTCGCTTTGCTGCATATTAGCCTCGTATTGCTTAATTCTTGCCTCCTGCTCGGCTATTTCCTTTTTCATTTTTTCTTCAGCCCCTTTTGCTCGTGCTTCATTTTCGGCTTTTAATTTTGCTTCGTTCTCCTTTCGCTTATTTAATGTGGTTTGATATTGTTTGAATTTCTCTTCGTACATATTTTTTGCTGCCGCGTAGTCTTTATCAGCAAATACCGGTGTGGCTATTACCGTATATTTATCAGCTGCTTTACTGAATGTTATTTCGTAATTTGCTGTGCCCTCAATTCGTTTCAAATCGACGCTTTCCCATAATTCATCGGCCTTTGCAGGGTTGTATGTTTTATCTTCTACCTGAAATTTTATATTACGATAAACTGCTATCTCGGGAAATTCCTTTTCATCTACTTTTATTGAGAAGCTTGGTTTATTTATAGTTTGCTTTTGGGGCATAACAGGTTTTTGTTTTTCAAATTCTTTCAAACTTCTTTCGCTTGCTTCTGTTTTTGCATCCTTATTAGATACGGAGTCTATTCTTGAAGTATCGGTTCCCGACACTAAATTTGAAGCTTTAGCAATGAAGTTTTTTTGCGCCAGATACTTCCATTTCTTTTCTATTGTATCGAGGTAATAAGTATTAAACCGGTCATCGGAATTATTAGATACCATATCGACAGTTATGGGAGCTGCCGGATTTGTTTTTAAGGGGCTGCCATTTTGTGTAGCCCCAATTTCCATCATACCTGCGCTTTCGAAATGGAATTTTTCGCCGGCAGAATCGTAAGTCATAGGAATACCGGCGAGGAAAGCTTCGGATATTTTTTTGAACTCGCGGTAGTGCAGGTCAACGTTTCCTTTTACTATATCGCCTTTTGCATCTAAAAAAGCATTGGCAGGTATGTGGATTTTGGAACCGCTTGGGTAAACAATTGTTGAATCGGTTTGAGCATTAACAACATAGCTATCTATTTTTATATCGGCATTGGCCATTGGAGGATTAATGAATGCGGTATTTAAAACATGGGCAGTAATAACTTTATTATAAATAATAACCGCTGCCACACCTGCAACTATTATTGCCGAAGTGCTATACCAAAATTTTGCTGCTTTAAAAAAAGGTACTTTCATAGCCTGATAGTTTTTAAGAAGCTGATTAAAATTTTTACCCCTTGCAATATCGTCCTCGGTTAAGAGGCTACGGTTCATATTTGTTTTATAGTTTTTCATATCTGTTGCCCTCTACATGTTTATATTCTTTTGTACTACCGGTTTAAGTTTATCTAATATCCGGTAAAGCCTCATTTTTGTGTTTGGCTCGGTAATATTTAATATCTCCCCTATTTCTTTAAATGGACGCTTTTCGAAAAAACGCATTTCAATTAAGCGGAAATCTTCTTCATCAAGCGTGGTAAGTGCGTTCAGCACAGCGCTTTCTTTTTCGGTATCGCTTACAACGTTCATTTCTTCAACTATTTCCTGCAAATGTTTTTCTTCAAGATTAACGCCGCGTTGCTTTTCGTTTTTTCTGAAAACCTGATTTAACTCGTTTATAGCAATGCGATATAACCAGCTTGAAAAAGGGAAGCCTCTTAATTCGTATTTATGCAATGAAAGCATGGCTTGAAGAAAAACCTGCTGTGTAATATCAAATGCATCTTCTTTGGTAACTACCCTTTGATAAACAAACTTTAGTATTTGCTCGTAATACCTTTCGTAAAGCGCGCTGAAACGCGACGGGTTTTCTTTGGCTGCCAGAATCAGCTTTTCTTCTTCACTATGCATTCCGGGGGCACTTTTTTCCTGCATTATTGTGTTTACTTGTAAGGGTTGCATTGCCTGCATTTGATAGTATAATACAGGAATTATTAAAAGTAACGGAAAGTAACGAAAAAAATTCTTGCAATGAACTAGCAACAGTAGACCTCTTCGATAATTTCCACCTTTAGATATCAGGTAATTCTTTTTTTGCAGCCCCGCGCACCCTCTAACTCCCTAAAGGGAGAACCGGCTCCCCGCAAAAAAAGAAAACCTCTGAATTATCGAAGAAGTCTAGTATAAGTGGTAGTTGTTGCAAAAACAAAAAGGCCGCCATTACAGCAGCCTTTTCATTCTAAAAACGCATTAGTCGGGCGACAAAAAAAATCGCCTGGCCACTGCCTTGAAATATTACATTTTAAAAGCATACAGGTAACTCATAGGCTTATTAGGATATAAGCCTTCCACCATTACCTTGCCTGATTTATCCTTTAGTATGTTCACAAAATCCTGAACATCATTTACTGCCTGGTCATCGATTTGTGTTATTACGAAGCCTTTTCTGATGTCGGTAAATTCATTCAGTTTTCCATCTTTAAGATCGGTAATTTTTACGCCGCCTCTTACGCCTAAATTTCTTTTTTCACTATCGGTCAGGTTGTCAAGTTTTACACCTAACACGTTCAATATATCTTTGGTGTTATCTATTGAAGCGGTGCTATTGTATTTGTTTTTAAGAATAACCTGCGCGATATAAGGATGCCCATCGCGGATATAATCGACACTAATTTTATCGCCGGGGCGGTATTGGGCTACTTGCTCCTGCAATTCGGGTGAACTGTTTACTGCAAAACCGTTGATTTTTGTAATTACGTCTTTCTCTTTTAATCCGGCATCCTCGCCTGCCGAACCCTTATTTACACCATTTACATACACACCATAAGGCCTCTCGAAATTTACTTTTTTAGCTGTTTCGTCATCCATAGTGCGTATGCTTACCCCTAAAAATCCTCTTTGGCTAATGCCGAATTTCTTCAAATCGAATATTACTTTCTTTACAATATTTGAAGGTACAGCAAACGAATAACCGGCGTATGAACCGGTAGGTGAGGCAATGGCTGTATTAATACCAACCAGCTCGCCACTTACGTTTACTAAGGCCCCGCCACTATTGCCGGGGTTAACCGCAGCGTCGGTTTGAATAAAAGATTCGATAGATGTGCTGGCGCTTTTGTTTCCATGCATGTCATCTTCGCCGGGCAGGTTAATATTTCTGCCTTTAGCGCTTACAATACCTGCTGTAACAGTTGATGCCAAATTGAAAGGGTTACCCACTGCTAGCACCCACTCGCCTACCAATACCGAATCGGAATTGGCAAATTGAATGCTGGGTAGATTTTCGCCTTCAACCTTTACTAATGCAATATCGGTATCAGGGTCTTTGCCTATTACCTTTGCTTTGTAGCTTTTGTTGTTATCCAGAACTACTTCCACCTCGCTGGCATCATCAACCACGTGGTTATTGGTAACTATATAACCATCCTTTGATACAATAACACCTGAACCGGTGGCTTTCATTGGAGCCTGATTGCCGTAAGGGTTGGGGCCACGGAAAAATTGTGAAAAATCGTTACCGAAAAACTGTTTGAAGAGTTCTTCCTGCCCATTACCCCTATATGCGGTGCGTTCGGGCTTATAGGTTGAGGTAATATGCACTACGCAGGGTGTTGAAGTGGCAGCTGCATACCTGAAATCGATAGGCTGAACCTCATTTTTCGGCATATTGTAAGAAGCATATCTGGCAGGAGTTTGAGATTGGGTAAGGGTTACCACCTGCTTGTTAAAGCCGAAGTAGTTTAAAACGGCTACTGCAGCAAATGCACTGATAAACGATACCAGCGCAGTAAATCCGATTTTTTTAGTGTTCATATTTATTAATTTATTTTTGTTTCTGTTTGGAACGTTGTATACCACAAAATTATTTCAATAGAAACGATTTATACAACATAAAGTATTTTACATTAACCTGTTTTAACAGCAAATTTTAATGACCGTTAAATTTTATAAATACCAAGGAACCGGCAACGATTTTATAATTATCGATAACCGTAATTACCATATCAACAAAACGCAGGCCACGTGGGTTCAACGGCTGTGCGACAGAAGATTTGGCATAGGGGCTGACGGATTGATACTGTTGAATGACAAGCCTTCCTACGATTTTGAAATGGTTTATTTTAATAGTGATGGGGGCGAAAGCAGTATGTGCGGTAATGGGGGGCGTTGCCTTATAAAATTTGCACACCACCTGAATATTATTGGTAATCAATGCAGTTTTGTAGCTATTGATGGGCCACACGAAGGAGCAATTTTACCGGATGGCGGTGTTTCATTAAAAATGAAAGATGTGGATAGCATAGAAAAGCATGGCGATAATTTTATTCTTAACACCGGTTCGCCGCACTATGTCATTTTTGCAGATGATGTGAAATCGTGGCCTATTGTTGAGCAGGCTAAAAAAATACGATACTCGGAAAAATTTGCCAAGGAGGGCATTAATGTAAATTTTGCAGAGCAGAAAAGTGATGGTGAAATTTATGTGCGCACTTACGAAAGAGGTGTTGAAGATGAAACGCTATCATGTGGCACTGGTGTGGTGGCGTCTTCGTTAGCTTTTGCTTCTAAAAACAATTTAGCCGTTAATAAAGTGCAAATAGAAACACCCGGTGGCAAGCTTGAAGTTAAATTTGAAAAGGCGGGAAATGGGTTTAAGAATATATATTTAGTTGGACCGGCTGAGAGAGTTTTTGAGGGAGAGGTAGAAATTGAGAAGTAAAAAGGGAAAGAACGTTCAATATGAGGCTATTATTTCTGGTGAATATAATTATGTCTGTTATAATCATATTAATGTTTATCGCTGAGTTAATTATATTGTCTACCACCGACTTTTCCAATAACCACGGTACGACAAAATGCCTTGCACTATTCTATTTTACAATTGTATATTTTTGGCGTGTCATTCCTGCATTATTTTCTTTGCTTTTCCATAGAATCTCCAAGAAATATAAATTTTTGCTTATTTTATTATTACTGACCAACATTTATCTTATTTCATATAGCATACCCTTATTTACTATGTATTTAAAATCATATCTTAACCGTAGCTAAGTATCACTTGCCCTCTACCTTAAAGCCTCTCAAAAACTCCTCCACTCCCATTCGCTTCTTGCCTTCCATCTGCAATTCTTTTATTTCAATAAAACCATTGGTGCAATAGAATCTGAAAAAGGTTTTACCATCGGTTTCAAACTCGCCGGCAGATATTTTTGGAGTAACCTCTGATAGTCTTTTTTCTGCTTTATAGATTTTAAGCACTTTGGTTTGCAGTGTGGTAAACGCTGCAGGATATGGGCTTAGGCCGCGAATAAAGTTGTAGATGTAGTTTACTTCTTTATTCCAATCAATCTTACAATCGTCTTTGAAGATTTTTGGGGCGTGCTTAATGTCGGTAATGTGGTCTTGAGGGATTTGGGGATAGCTACCGAAAGCAATATCGTTTACTGTTTTGCCTAATACTTTTGCGCCTAGTTGCATGAGTTCCTGATATAGTTCTCCCACATTTTCATCATCGCGAATTGCAATTTTTTCCTGATAAATAATTTTGCCGGTATCAATTTCCTGTTGAATAAAAAAGGTGGTTACTCCGGTTTCTTTCTCGCCATTAATAATAGCCCAATTAATTGGGGCTGCGCCCCGGTATTGTGGCAATAGTGAAGCATGGAGATTAATAGTGCCCAATGGCGGCATGCTCCAAACCAATTCCGGTAACATTCTAAATGCAACGACTACAAATAAATCGGCATTCAAAGATTTTAATTCGAATAGAAAATTTTCGTTCTTCAATTTTTCAGGCTGAAGAATTTTTAAGCCTTTTTGAACGGCCAGCTTTTTTACTTCGCTTTCGCCTAATTGCATTCCTCTGCCTGCCGGTTTATCAGGGGCTGTAATTACTCCTACTATCTCATGCTCCGAATCTAACAGCACTTGTAGCATTGGTACTGCAAATTCGGGGGTGCCCATAAATACTATTTTCAGTTTTTTCATTGTTCTAAGTGTAAATATCTATAACCAAAGATGCCATTCGTTTATTAGGGCTCTCATCCCCCTGACTGTCTCCCGACTTCATCAGGATCCAGTCGTCCCCCTTCGAAGGGGGACTTTTTAAATTCAGTTTTTGAATGATTTCTGTTTATTCAAAATCCTTATACAACAAATATTTTTTGCGCTTTGCTTTAAAGGCATCTAAGCCTTTTTGATATGAGGCTTTTATTTGGCTTTGGCTTTTATCGGCAACAATCATTTTTCTAATTTCATCGGTACCGGTAAGTTTATCGAAGAAATTATTTTTTAGGAAAAATTCTTTTTTGTTTTTGTATAGCCTATACATATCAATAACATATTGAAAAGAAACAGCACCTTCCTGATGAACATTCTTATCTAAGCGCAGGTCGAAACCATAGCATTTTTGTTCTAGGAAAGGCGGATTTTTTGCACCTGGTTTACTTTGGGGAACGAACTCATAAGCGCCATCAAACTTGGTTTCGGGTGAGCCTATTAACTGAAAGGGTGCATCGGTTCCTCTTCCTAAGCTTACGTTTGTGCCTTCAAAAAAGCAAAGCGATGGATATAACCGTACTGCCATATGATTAGGCAAATTGGGCGAAGGTTTTACCGGTAGGTTAAATTTCATTTTGTGCTCATAATGCAAACATGAAATTACTTTGAGTGAACATTGCAAACTATCGTGCAGCCATTTTTCGCCATTTACCATTTGGGCATATTCGCCTATTGTAAGGCCGTGAACCACAGGTATAGGGTCGACACCAACAAATGATTTAAATTTTTTTTGTAGTACCGGCCCATCAACATACCAACCGTTCGGGTTAGGGCGGTCAAGCACTACTAATTGCACTTTATTTTCGGCGCAGGCTTCCATAATATAATGCAAGGTTGAAAGGAAAGTATAGAACCGCGCGCCCACATCCTGTATATCGAAAATCACGACATCAATTCCTGCGAGGTCGGTAGCAGATGGCTTTTTCTTATCGCCATATATTGAAATTACGGGAATGCCAGTTTTAGCATCAACACTATCGCTTACATGTTCGCCGGCATCGGCAGTGCCCCGAAAACCATGTTCGGGTGAAAATATTTTTTTGATGTGGACACCGGAAGTTATTAAAGTATCAATTAAATAAGTATTGCCCACTATCGCTGTTTGATTAACTAAGAGGGCCACATTTTTATTCTTTACCAGAGGCAACAGTTGGTCTAATCGTTCTGCGCCAGTTGTTATAGCTTTGCCATCTATGGTTTTGTAGTTGTTTCCCCCCGCAGCACATGCCGGTCCGGAATTATAAAACATAGCGATTAAAAAGACTAGAACAGGGAAAAAAATAGCCTTTCTCACTCTTAGAGAATTAGATTGCAGAGGAAGTTGTTCACTCACATTTATTGTTTCCATCATAAAAACTGGTAACTAATCATATTTTTGCTAAAATAGAAATCTAAACATTGAATCTGGAATTATTCATAGTGAAAAAAATTGCGTTTAGCAGCCGGAAAAGTTTTTCGGCTTTCATTATTCGCATTGCCATTGCTGCGGTAACCCTAAGCCTGGCTACTATGATTATTGCTACCTCAATGGTTAATGGCTTTCAAAAAGAGATTCGCAATAAGGTGCTTAGCTTTTGGTCGCACCTTGAAATTGTTCCTTTTAGTATTTCCAAATCGTTAGAGGAAGAAGGCGTTTACCGCTACCAGGATTTTTATACTAACCCGAAATTAATACCCGAAGCGCGGCATATACAGGTTACCGCACTTAAAGGTGGCCTTTTGAAAACCGATGATGATTTTGAAGGAATAGTGTTGAAAGGCGTGGGCGACGATTTTGAATGGAAAAATTTTATGCCCTATTTAAAAGAAGGCAGTAAAATTGATGTGGGCACAGATAGTTCGCAAAGGCAAATTTTGATTTCGAAAATAACGGCTAACCGGCTGCAGGTTAAGGTGGGCGATAAATTAATAGTTGCTTTTATGAGCAATACCGTTCGCAACCGGCCCTTTAGAGTAAAGGGTATTTATGAAACCGGGCTGGAAGATTTTGATGGAAAATATGCTTTGGTAGATATTGGAACCATACAGGATTTAAACCATTGGGGGAAAGATACGGTTGGTGGTTTTGAAGTTTTTTTGAAACAAGAGCAACTTTTCAAAAGCCGCAGCCATGCTTACTTTCTAACTTTATTTGGAGGCCTGTTATCGAAAGATGCCATTGAGGAATTGCGTAAGGACCCGCTTGAAACTATTGGGGAAGATGTTTATTCGCGCATCAATAATTCGAAATTAGATGTGCAAACTATTAAGAGCCTTAACCCCGGCATTTTTGACTGGCTGGATTTGCAGACCATGAATGAGTTGATTATTCTATCGCTAATGATAATAGTTGCTGCTATTAATATGGTAACGGCGTTACTTATTTTGATTTTAGAGCGTACAAACATGATTGGGATAATGAAAGCGCTTGGCAGCAGCAATATTTCAATCCGTAAAATTTTTATTTATTACAGTGCAGTTATAATAGGCATTGGCTTATTAATTGGAAATTTTGCCGGTA
The DNA here is from genome assembly GCA_903919075.1 of uncultured Bacteroidota bacterium. Taxonomy (GTDB): domain Bacteria; phylum Bacteroidota; class Bacteroidia; order Chitinophagales; family LD1; genus Bog-950. Next base: position 45,701 of record CAIXGR010000086.1, read on the forward strand.
TAGGCCTGTGCCTTTTGCAGAAATACTTTCACCTCATCAAGCTACCACAGGAGTCGTACTACCTTTCGTATGCACCCATTGATATTAACTGGACCTGGATATGGGTGATTAATTTAGGTACGATAATGATTACTCTTTTATTATTATTGATACCTTCCTTGCTGGTTTCGAAGATTTCGCCGGTAAAGGCTATTCGTTTTGAATAATTTTTTTGTGGTAAACAATAACTGTAATATATTCGAATACACTATATTGCTTTCTCTATGAACCAAACATTATCAAACAACATGAAGCAAATTAATTCGATTGAAGAATACAATGCCCAATACAAGCAGAGCGTTCAAAACCACGATGTATTTTGGGCTGATGCCGCAGAAAGTTTTTCGTGGCGCAAAAAATGGGATACTGTTTTGGATTGGAACTTTACCGAGCCTTCGGTAAAATGGTTTAATGGCGCTGAATGCAATTTAAGTGAAAACTGTTTAGACCGCCAGCTTGCCACCCGCGCTAACCAGGTAGCTATTGTATGGGAGCCTAACGACCCTAAAGAACAACATCGCACGCTTACTTATAAGCAACTTTATGATGAAGTGTGCCGGTTCGCAAATGTTTTAAAAAATACCGGTGCCAAACGCGGCGACCGAATTTGTATATACCTACCCATGATACCCGAAGCTGCAATAGCTATGTTAGCCTGCGCACGTATAGGTGCTATACATACAGTGGTATTTGCAGGTTTTTCTTCAACATCGCTTGCTGACAGAATTAATGATTGCCAGTGCAATCTTTTAATAACTGCCGATGCTTTTTACCGTGGTGAAAAGAAAATTGAATTGAAAAAAATTGTTGATGAAGCCCTGCCGCAAACCACTACTATTAAAAACTGCATTGTATATAATCATCGCAACACTGCGATTGAAATGAAACAGGGCAGGGACCTGTGGTGGAGTGATTTAATGAAAAATGCTTCGGTCGAAAACAAAGCTGAGGCAATGCTAAGCGAAGACCCTTTGTTTATACTTTATACTTCGGGCTCAACCGGTAAACCTAAAGGCATATTGCATACTACTGCCGGTTACATGGTTTATGCGGGCTATACATTTAAAAATGTTTTCAATTATCAAAACGGTGAAGTGTTTTTCTGCACGGCTGATGTGGGCTGGGTTACAGGGCACACTTATCTTGTTTATGGCCCGCTGCTTAACGGGGCCACTACTATTATGTTTGAAGGCATACCCGTTTACCCCGACCACGGTAGGTTTTGGGATGTGGTGGATAAACATAAAGTGAATATTTTCTACACCGCTCCTACCGCTATACGTTCGCTTGAAACTTACGGTACTGAAATATTTAAAACTAAAGACTTAAGTAGTTTACGGGTTTTGGGCACGGTAGGTGAACCCATTAATGAAGAAGCATGGCATTGGTACGATAAAAATGCAGGCAAAGGAAAATGCCCCATTGTAGATACCTGGTGGCAAACCGAAACGGGTGGAATTCTCATCTCTCCCATTGCTACTGTAACTAAGCTTAAACCTTCTTTTGCTACATTCCCATTGCCGGGCGTACAGCCGGTGTTGATGGATGGTCAAGGCAAAGAAATAAGCGGTAATGATGTTGAAGGGAATTTGTGTATTAAATTTCCATGGCCGGGTATGGCTCGCACTATTTATGGCAACCATGAGCGTTTCAGGCAAACATATTTTTCATCTTATCCGGGCTATTATTTTACCGGTGATGGCTGCAAAAGAGATGCTGACGGATATTATCGTATTACCGGTCGGGTAGACGACGTCATTAATGTTTCGGGCCATAGAATTGGAACCGGTGAAATTGAAGATGCTATTGATGAACATGAATTGGTAATTGAAACTGCTGTGGTGGGCTTTCCGCATGATATTAAAGGGCAGGGTATATATGCTTATGTAATTTGCACCGGTAAAGTTGAGAACGAAGAAAAACTGCGGACGGAAATAAAAGCCATGGTGACGGAAAAAATAGGAGCTTTTGCAAGGCCTGATAAAATACAGGTGGTAAAAGGACTACCCAAAACCAGAAGCGGAAAAATTATGCGCCGAATTTTGCGCAAAATAGCAGAAGGAGATATTTCCAATCTTGGCGATACAACTACGCTGATTGACCCAACCGTTGTTGGCCAAATAAAGGAAGGCGCTTTATAAATGAGTCTTCCAACCATATACCCACCGGAGTTTTTGCACCGGATGGAAACATTACTGGGCGAAGAATACCCGGCTTTTATAAATAGTCTTTCTGAGTCTTCGCCTACGTCCATTCGACTAAATCCCAAAAAGAGAATTTCTAAGTTCGACGCTGAAGAAAAGGTGGTGTGGTGTAATGACGGGCATTATTTAAAAGAACGACCATCATTTACCTTCGATCCGCTGTTTCATGCCGGCACTTATTATGTGCAGGAGGCCAGTTCGATGTTTATTGAAAAAATATGGCGTCAAATAAATCCCGATAGTGTACCGGTGAAGGTTTTGGATATGTGTGCCGCACCTGGTGGTAAATCAACACACCTGCTTTCGCTGATGAGCGATGAAAGCTTGTTGGTTAGTAATGAAGTAATACCCAAACGCAATAAAATTTTATGTGAGAACATTATTAAATGGGGGAATGCCAATTGCATTATTACCCAAAATAAAACTGAAGATTTTGCCGCGCTGCAAAACTATTTCGACATAGTTTTAATTGATGCACCATGCAGCGGTGAGGGACTTTTTAGAAAAGATAAAGATGCTATTGATGAATGGAGTGATAGAAATGTAGCTCAATGTTCGGTTCGGCAAAAAGAAATACTGGAACATGCGTTACAATGTCTTAAGCCAGATGGATTTTTAATTTATAGCACGTGTACTTATGAGCCTACTGAGAATGATGAGAACATTGAATATGTATTGGAATTGGGAAGTAGCCAGGTACAGCTGCCTGCTGAGATAGGTGGAATAGCCAAAACAAAATACGGGTTACAGTTTTTTCCACACAAAATAAAGGGTGAGGGTTTTTATATATCTGTAGTAAGGAAAAATTCGCCGATGGGATTTGTTAGCGATAAATTGGAAATATCGAACTCAAAATCTCAGCTTCAAAATAAATTTCATCCGAGTCCTATTTTCGAACCTTTTCTTGAATCGTACGAAGATTTTGTTGAATCTAAAAGAGATAACTTAGTATTTGCGCTGCATAAAACCATTGCATCGGATTTTCTTTCACTTGAAAAGAAATTATACATCCGCAATGCCGGAATTTTTATGGGTACTATAAAGGGTAAAGATTTTCTTCCCTCCCATGACCTTGCTCTTAGTAACCATATTCGAAAAGATTTGCCATCCATTGAATTAAATTACGATGATGCAATTACTTATTTACGCTGCGAAGCACCGAAAATAAAACCTGCTGAAAAAGGATGGCATGTGGTAAAATATCAAAACATGAATTTAGGGTGGATAAAAGCGTTAGATGGACGAATCAATAATTACTTTCCTAAAGAATTGCGAATTTTAAAGAAATGAAAATTTTACCTTTGTGCCCATGAAAAAAATAAGTGCGGTAGTAGTTTTTTTAGCTTTTGTTTTGATATGCTTCAATTCGTGTAAACAGTGCAATAAATCTACACAGGTAGTTGAAGTAAAAAAAGATTCTGCATCTAACCCGAAACTTGATGCCATAAACCTGGAAATTAAAAAGGACTCGTTAAATTCATATTTATATTATAAGCGTGCGCAGATATACGATGCTAATAATGACTACAAAAGTGCGGCTACTGATATGTTTATTGCGTTGACTTTGGATTCTCTTCGTCCTGAATTTTTTCTTTATACAGCAGATTTATTTAAGAGAAATGGTGAGCCTAAAAGAGGGATTGCATTAATGGATAAAGCTATTGCCACAGATTCGTTGAATACTAATTATTACGTTAAGGCTGCTGAGTTGCTGTATATTGATACCACGATAAAAGGCAATTACAGGCTTGCTATGAACTATTTAAATGCCGCCATTGACCAAAACCCGCAGAACGCTGATATTTATTTTTACAAGGGGAACGTATATAAATCTATTGGAGATACTTCGAAAGCGATTTCTGCTTTTCAAACGGCTACGGAATTAAATCCTAAATTTTATAATGCGTTTGTGCAATTGGGTTTGTTGCTTGAAAAAAGAAAGGATAAAAACGCTGAGAAATATTTAGACAATGCCATTAAGATAAACGACAAACCCGAGGATGCTTTATATGCTAAAGCTAATTTATTGAAAGCTTCAGCACTGGCCGATGTTGATGCGCATAAAGATAAAAGTGCAATAGAAAAATTCAACTCAGCCATAGAGAATTTCAAAAAAGTGATTGAAATTAATCACCGGAATACTGAAGCGTATATGGGGGTTGGGTTTAGTTATTATCAGATGGATTCGGTTTTAGAGGCATATACCTTTTATGGATTGGCCACAAAGGTTGACCCAGCCTACGCCGGTGCTTACTTTAGCCAAGGGCTATGCGCCCAAGATTTAGGGCGAAAAAAAGAGGCACAGATGTTGTATCAAAATTGCCTAAATATAGACCCCAGCTTTAAAAGAGCTTCGGAGCATTTAAAAAAACTGCAAGCGCTGTAAAAAAATAATTGCATTATGAATTTGAAAGGCATATTTATATTAAGCATAGTAATACTTATTACTGTTTGCTGCGCTAGAACAGGAAGAAGTAACAGAACAGGCCACGTTATGCCTGCCGCTATTATTTATAAAACAAAAGGCGACTATTCGAAAAATGTGGCAATAACCTTATCGAAGGATAAATCGAAAATTGTTAGCTACCCTGCGCCGCAGGATGTTTATTACCGGGGGAAATTGGCGTATCCTACTATTTTGAAGGATGGCTTTTTGCTTGATAACCGTGGAGTAAATGCTAATAGTGTTTTTATTAAATTGACATACGAAGAATATTCGAAATTGAGCGAGGCGCCAAGTGGCGAGGAGTTGTACAAAATGATAATTGATAAAAATCCGTTTAAGGAAATTTATAATCTTGGCAACCGTAGAAGGTTTAAAGATGAAGTTGCGGAAATAAATCAATTAATTGAAGCACATAAATTGAAGGGATTTAAAAGGCTTAAATAATATTCCTCCAAGCCTTGTTTTTTCATCCCTAACTTTCACTAGTATTTTAGATATTTGACCTTGATGCAGGATATATTACTATATATAAATTGGAACCCAATTCCGGATGCCATAACCATTGGGCACTTTTCCATTAAGTGGTATGGAATAATGTGGGGCATATCGCTTATGGTAAGTTTTTTTGTTGCTGAATATGTTTTCAAAAAAGCTAATAAAGACACTGATAAAATAACTTTAATCATTCAATACATTTTCATATTCGGATTAATTGGTGCGAGATTAGGACATGTATTTTTTTATGGTTTCGATTACTACATGAACCACCCTTTGGAAATACCGGCTGTGTGGAAAGGAGGGCTTGCAAGCCATGGCGGAGTAATAGGCGCTTTAGTAGGCATTTATTTTTTTTGCAGAACGGATAAGGAGTTTAGCTTTTTTTGGTTGCTAGACCATTCAGTAATAATAGTTATGTTCCTGGCATCGTTTGTTAGGTTTGGCAACTTAATGAACTCGGAGTTGTACGGAACCCGGACAAATGTTCTCTGGGCCTTTATTTTTGAGAGGGCAGATAATATTCCACGTCATCCGGTCGTTTTATATGAGAGTATTGCTTATCTCTTCATCCAATTTTTGATGCTTTACTTATTTAATAAATACAAAGAAACCAAACCGGGAATTTATCTTGTGGTTTTTCTATTACTAGTATTTGGTGTTCGGTTTATGTTAGAATTTTATAAAGAACCTGATGGAGGCTTGATTTTTGGAATAAGCAAAACACAGGCTTTGAACCTTCCTTTTATTATAGCAGGCGCAACTTTATTTTATTTTGTGTTACGCGGAAAGCTGCAATACAAAACAACCCCACTACCGGCAAATGGCTAAATATGAAAAATGGCTGGGGGCTGGCTTAGGGTGGATACTTACCGGTAGCCCATTAGGTAGCCTGTTGGGTTTTATTACCGGCAGCATGATTGAAGGCGGCGAGCAAAACAAAGAAAAACAAATACCGGACGGAGTATCGGAATTTGAGGTTAATTTAATGGTGCTGGCCTCGCACCTAATTAAAATTGACGGTGTGGCAAAGGACGAGGAAATTTCGTTTACCCTGAATTTTCTGAATACACATTTTAACGACCATTTTGCCGCCCAGCGGTTACAAATACTTAATCATTGCCTTCAAAAAGAGTATGACCTGACTAATGCCTGCCACCAAATAAGAACATATACTCAACACGGAACTAAAATACAGGTAATACATTTTTTGCTTGACTTAGCCAGTTGTGATGGTGCTTTAAATGAGCGTGAAAACTATTTTGTATTTAAAATAGCCGGTTACCTGAACGTGAATGATGTTAATTTCAGAAAAATAAAAGGGGAACATTTAGAAGTAAATATTTCGGTTTATGACACTTTGGGAGTAAGCAGGGATATGCAATTTTCAGAAATTAGAGCGGCATACCGTAAGTTAGTTTTGAAATATCACCCCGATAGAAATAAGGATATGACTGAAGAGCAAAAGAAAAACCTTGCAAGGAAATTTCAACAAATACAGGAGGCTTATGAAAAAATTAAAAGCGAAAGAGGAGGCAAATAGTTTTTTATAAATGAAATGTAGCCGAGGAAGTTTCAATTTTGCCGTGTGTGTAAAACTTTAAATAGCTTATTAAAGTCTTCCTGTCATTTGAAATTACAAGCCTGCCCTCTATTTTACCACCAATCCATTTCTGTAGATTTATACTGATTGAATATCCTTTAATCTTTCCTTTAACTTTAGTTTGAGAGCCGTGAATACCTGAAATATTAACGGTAGATGAATCTTTAGCAGTTAAGGTTAAGACTTCCTCCATACAATCCTTACCGGGGCAGTTTTGGCTGCGCTTCCACAGGTGTGTAAAATCAGATACCGGAATGCGGGGATATGAATCAGCAGGCCTTTGATGGCGGACCGGTTGCACATGGGGACTAACGCCATCAGTAGCACTATTCTGCGCACTGCTACTAAACGTACATGCAGCGAAAAATATCATAGCCATAAATTTCATGAAGGCAGTGTTCATATATAATTTTAAAGTTATTTAAAAATAAGTCGCTTTTTACAGACAAGCTGTTTATATCTTTTCAATTTCTGAATATGCAATTTTGATGAAAGAACCTATTTTCATTAATAATAATATATTCAACCAATAACATGAAGAATTTGAGAAGATTACAAACTGGCAAAGTAAAATTAATTGAAAAGCTAATAAATTATTACAACTAACTTTTAATACAACATTAAGTAACAATGCCAATAGTGTATGTTACAGAACATAAAGCCAAACATTTTGGCCTGGGTTTCGCTAAAAAACTATAAACTATTACTTATGACTCAGCCTGTTGAACCAGTTAAAAACTATGGCACCTTATACCATGATTTTACCGATGCTTATATAGCTGTTGACCAGGTAACCAGAGATTTTTATCCGCAGGCGAAATAATTTGTTGAAAGCACGGGGCAGGAAATAGATAAGCAAATGCAAAAACTATCCAACGACAGGAATAGTGAAGTAAATCCGAAATCGTATCAGATGGTGCTTAATTATATGAGCCATTTTGATGATTTTACCATTACAGCGAATAAACTTTTTTCGGAAATAAAGACTGCCCTACAACAAAGCGAAGATTTTATGAATAAGGTGCTTGACTTGAAACAAAAATCGGAAAACACTTCGCTTAACCCGGTGGAGGAATATGAGGGGCTAATGCCAGAATTAACTACACTTAATAGCAAGCTTAAACACACTTTATTGCAAGCCGGAACTGTAGAAAAGCAAATGAAGAACCTGCAAACTGACTGGGGAAAAATGAGGTTGTAGAAATTTAATTTAAATTTTATTCAGCCAAAGCTATGGCTTTAATTTCATTTGTTTAATTACCTCGAACGCCCTTTGAATTTGCCGGAATTTAGCATTTGCATCAGCAATACTAATGTGTGCCTCACGCTTATCGGGATGGAACTTTAATAGCATTTTGCGGTATGCTGTTTTTATTTGTTGCATTGAGGCATCTTCATGAATGTCTAATACAACAAAGGGGCTGCTGGAGGAAGTAAAGCTTGTTTTAATTTCTTTAAAGTCATCTTCGCTTATATCAAGATAACCTGCAACGCGGCGAATACAACGTATTTCTTTGGCGTTTATAAAATCATCAATATCGGCAACGCCAAACAAAAAAGTGATAATAATTAAACGCGAATCGTAAGTTGTAAGTAACTTCAATTCTTTGCAAGCCATTCGGGATACCGGTTCTGTGCCTAAATGAAGATGATTGTTAATGGCGGTAACTTTGCGCTTAATGCCTACTGCCCCGAACTGCTTTGCTAAAAATTCGGATATGAAATTTTCGGTAGGGGTGGTATAATTTTTGTTGCAGCGTATAACTTCGGCAGCCAGAACTATGATAGCATTTTGAATTTCTTCCTCATGCGCTTTTTGGCGGGGAGTTTTTGAATGCTTTTTCTCAACAGGCTCGCCCTCGGCAATAATTTTAGAAAGGGAGCTTAGCAGCCCGTTGAAAGAAAATTTTGTTGCCATTTTATCCTGCGTACTTTATGATTTGCTCATCTTAATAATTTCATCCCACTCTTCACCACTAACCGGTTGTACACTTAGTCTGCCAATACGTACTAATGCCATTTTAGCCAGCTTTTTATTTGCTTTTACTTCTGCCAGGGTTACCGGACGTTTTAATGGCTCGGAATACTCCACATCTACACAAGACCAATCTTCGGTAGTGGTAGGGTCCTGGTAATGTTCTTTTGCAACTTTAACAACTCCCACAATAGAAGGTTCGCCGTTCATGCTTTCGTAAAAAAAACAATGGTCGCCTTTTTTCATTGCCCTTAAATGAAGGCGGGCTGCGTAATTCCGAACGCCATCCCAAAAGGTTTTCTTTTCTTTTTTCATTTTATCAAACGAATATGTTTCGGGGTCGGATTTAATAAGCCAGTAAGCCATAGTATTGAATTTGTTGTGAGTATAAAATTATAAGTTTTTGAATATTGACAATGATTTAAAAAATATTAATGCAATTGCTAAAGGTGTTTGAATAAACTAAATTTGCGCCAAATTTTTGAAATGGCACAAACGATTCTGATTCTAATTACAATTTTTATACTGTTTGAATTTATTCTTTCGAAAACCTTATCGTGGCTGAATCTAAAAACCTGGAGTAAACCACTACCCGAGGAGGTTAAAGACCTTTACGATGCCAAGAAATATGCTGATGCTAAGGATTATGCATTTGCCAATTATAAAACGGGTACAATAGCCTCAGTAATATCGCTAATTATTACGCTGGTTTTTTTATGGAGCGGAGGCTTTGCATGGGTAGATAATATTGCGCGGTCGTTTTCCGGCTCGCCAATTATACAGGCTTTAATATTTTTTGGATTGATAGGCGGTGCTTCAACACTACTTTCGTTACCATTTGATATTTATGAAACTTTTGTGATTGAGGAGAAATTTGGATTTAATAAAACGACACCCGCTTTATTTGTAACCGATAAACTAAAGGGCTTGGGGCTAGCCATAGTAATTGGCGGCGGCATATTGGCTTTACTTACTTTTTTGTTTGGGTTATTGGGTAGCAAATTCTGGATAGCGGCATGGTTGGTTGTTGCCGGCATTTCGATTTTTGTTGCGATGTTTTACACTTCTCTGCTATTGCCTTTGTTTAATAAACTTACGCCACTTACACAGGGCGAGCTACGCGAATCGATTGAAAAATATGCAGCCAAGGTAAACTTTCCGTTGACTAATATTTTTGTATTGGATGGCTCGAAACGCTCAACCAAAGCCAACGCATTTTTTAGTGGCTTGGGATACAAGAAAAATATTGTGCTGTATGATAACCTGGTTAATGATATGACTACGGATGAAATAACTGCAGTGCTGGCGCATGAAGTGGGCCATTATAAAAAGAAACACGTTATGCAATCAATAGTGCTTTCAATCATTCAAATGGGGGTTATGTTTTATATTTTTGGGTGGTTAGCCAACCATTCGATTATGGCTGAAGTGCTGGGAGCAAAGCAAAATAGTTTTCACTTATCGCTGGTTACGTTTGCGTTACTCTACTCTCCTATTTCGCTAATTATTGGATTACTGATGAATGTTTTTAGTCGCAAAAACGAGTATGAAGCCGATGCGTATGCTAAAGAAACTTATAATGCTACCCCACTTATAACAGCTTTAAAAAAGCTATCTGTTAACCATCTTAGCAATCTTCAGCCGCATTCGGCTTTTGTATTTTTTAATTATTCGCATCCTACTTTGTTACAAAGAATGAGAGCGATGAAGGGCAATTAGACTTAAAACAAGTAAGTTCTTCTGGCAATGTTAACACGTGCCCCAAGAGTGAATACAAATGTTGACTGACCCTGAAGAGGATTGTTTGGCGAGGTAAGTGATGACTGGCTGCGATATAGAATAGTGGCATCGAAATTAATATTGTGCCAAATTTGATAGGTAGCCGCAAATTCGAAATAGTTAATAAAGCTTTTAACGCCCTGGCCCAACTTATGGCCAAATGCATTATCAGTATAGCCGGGTATTGGCGTAATTAAAAGGCTACCTGACGGGTTTGAAGGCTGAAAAATATTGCCTCCGTAATTACTCATTATGTTATTAATTAAAGTATCGCCACTTACCTGGGCCAGCATGTATTTTGCATTAAACGAAAGTTTAGCTGTAGGGTGCAAATGCAAATTGAAAATTAATTCGTAAAAGTCTGCTCCCAGCGGGTCGGCAAGCGGTTGGTTGTAATTGGTATAAGAATCACTTCCATCGCTGTGGGTGTACATGAATGGCCTTACATAATTAAACTCAACTTGTGCATCTAAATTGGGAAGAATGTCGACATACTTTGCACCTAATTGAAGCGCCCACTTATCACCCCAGTATCCATTTTTTTTGAAAAAGTTTTTGAAACTGATATCATCAATGACAAGCTGGCCATATAGTTGCGCCTGACCTGCAATATTTGCTTTGAAATCTCCGCCAAGCATTACATTATCGGGGCTGCCCAATGCCGCTTCAACCGCTCTGTAAAAAATAATTGGGTTTAAATATTGCAATTCAAAATTATCGCTTCTATTAAAAATAACCGATTCGAAAATGCCCAAATTTAACCAAGGTGTTGCCTGCACACTTAAATGATGTAGGGCCATGTATTTTTTAGGCAGTACCTGGTCAAGGCCTCGCTGATATTGACCTGTTAATTGTGCAAAAATGTTCTCGTAATTAATTCGCCAGAAACGGACATTGAATTTCATGAAAAAATACGGAGCCGAAAAATCAGACAAAATAAGCGATCGCTGTCCATCGCCAATAAAATTTTTATCGCGGCCAACAGTAAGATTGATATATTTTAGAATATTGACATTAACATAGCCTCTAGCATCGAAATAATCAATTGCATTTCTATAACCCAGACCATTGGAACTATAATCTTTCCAATAAGCCTGGCCAGGCACATATGCATAAGCCCGAGGGTTTGGGCCTGATTGATAATAAGCAGTTGCAGGCATTATAACATTTTCAACATAATCAGGGGTATGTTCATCGTTGCCGGTAGCATTAAAATAAAAACTAAGAACCTTTTTTATATTGCCCCTAACTTCCAACCCAGCAGTTCTAGAAAATATGAATCGCCCTTTTGAGGCATCGCCCAAAGTAAGTCCTAACATTGGGTTAATGCGCAAATCGAAAAGCCCTTTCTTTTTAGAACTTACCGTATAAAAATTCGCCGACTCGGTATAAAGAGCCTTTAACCAAACACGGTTTTTATATGGGTGAACACTATCCAACCATTCAGCATTCTCTTCGGCTAAGTATTTTATTTCAGCCTCTTGTACTTTATTAAACCTTAGGTTCGATAGTTGTAGTGTCTCAGATATCTTAGCAATGCTCTTACGTCTATAGGGCTTATCGGCAGTAAACGCAATGGGCATAACACGGCCGTATTTAATATCAATCCGATCCATGTATTGATAGGCCTCAGAACCAAGTGGAATATAGGTGCCTTGCGCAGAGCAAAACAGTTTAAACATTACAAAAACTGTAACCAATAAGTATTTCTGCATAAACAGGTTCTGCTGTTATTTTTTTCGTTATTGCGCCAAACCTAATTGAATTTTAGGTTCTTAGCAAATATAGGATAGAAAACCAATGGTATATACCTAGATTTACACAGTTTAATGAGTATAAACAGGCCAAAAGTTCGACTTGTATGTGCTTAAAACTATGAGGCTAAAAATCTGTTAAGCAAGGTAAAACGTATATAAATGTGTAAGGATTGGCGATTTATTACGTCAAATAACAAAAACAGTATGAGGAAAGTATCATTTTTAATTTTGACAATAGCTAGCCTAGTATTTGCTTCGTGCCATGAAAGAGCACAGCATAGTGAATTGAAAACTGAAAACACAAAAACCAATATTATGAATAACAACAATAGCAATGATTCGGCCCAAGTTGTAAAGACTGATGAAGAGTGGAAAAAACTGCTAACCCCTGAGCAATTTAAGGTGCTTCGCGAAAAAGGAACTGAAGCCCCTTTTACGGGCAAGTATTACCTAAATAAAGACAACGGTGTATACGTATGTGCTGCTTGCGGTAATGAGTTATTTACATCGGATATGAAATTCAACTCATCATGCGGATGGCCTAGTTTTGACAAGGAAATAGCCGGAGGAAAAATAAAAACACATATTGATAGTTCGTTTGGTATGGTGCGTACTGAGATTGTTTGCGGCAAGTGCGGGTCGCACTTAGGGCATTTGTTTGATGATGGGCCTACTGAAACCGGTGCGCGGTATTGCGTAAATTCAGTTTCTTTAGACTTTAAAAAAGATTCGACCCATTAAAAGTAGATGA
>CAIXGR010000087.1 GCA_903919075.1 uncultured Bacteroidota bacterium
ACGCACAAATTTATTGACAAACAGTTTGCCGGGCACATACTCCAGTTCCTCGGTTATTTCTTCGCCAATCTTCACTAAGCCGGTTACATCTTCTTCCGGTTTTATTTCATGGATTACCCTTTCTAAATGAGCAGGGATAGGTTGGCGTGACGGCTTTGATTTGTTGTTATTCTTTTCCCGCTCATAGGTGATGGTTTCAGTAGCAGGTACTTCCTTCTTTACTTCCGCCGTATCGCCAAAATCAAGGCTTGTTTGCTCCGGTGCCACTTCAGGAACAAAGCGTTCGCTCTTCGAGCCGAAGATTGCTTTTTTAAGATTACCGTTTTCAAACTGTAGATTTTGATTTTCATCATACAGGGAACTGATTATACTAATCAGTTCTTCGCGATCCATTTCCTGTATTCCCGGTGGCATAGTGCAAAAGTAGTACAAACCCATTGCTGGCAAGGGGTTTGAATCACCTCTTTTTTCAACACAAAATGACGAACAATTCACATGTGTTGATAAGCCTGCTGATTCTGCGGGCAAATGTACCGCTTTCGGCGTTTTACTGATTTTAACGCTATGCCTTCCAGCATCATGATCAATACCTCCCATTTTATGGCGATGCTTTTTTCATCTGTGGCAGGTATTTCAAAGTTGCCTTTCTCCAACCGTTTATAATAAATCACGAAGCCATTCCGGTCCCAAACTAATAGCTTGATGCTGTTGCGCGGTTTGTTGATGAACATAAATACATCACCAGTGGTAAGAGGCTTCTGCAATTCATTGGTCACTACTCCGCATAAGCCATTGAAGCTCTTTCGCATATCTGTCGCTTCACGGTATAAAAAGAATCGCTGTGAGCTGCTGAATGAAATCATGATTTGAAAGCCGGAAGAAATTGTTTCACCAGTGCAGCAGTAGATGTGCCGGATAACGTAAGGCGGGTGCCATCAGCGTATTGAATGATGAATTCTGTTTCTTTGGCCACATCTACAACTGATAACGCAGTAAAGCCGGGCTTGATTGCCTGTACGCTGGCTTTGTTTCTTTCAAGATATTTTTTCTTCCAGTGATACAGCGTTTTATGATTGAGTCCGTTGGCTTTGCAGAACTCCTTAACGGTAAGGCTGCTGCTTAGCTGTTTTTCTATCAGTGGAAAGTATTTTTCAGAGACTTCGAGCATGGTGTATGTTTTGCGCGCAAATTTAGCGACCGGTTACGCCATGCGCAAGATGCACTTCACCGGATGCTTACTTTCAATATAGCTTTAATAATTCCAAACATTTAATCCGCGCTTTTTCATACCTCTTCGGTTTTTTTATCATCATCAGTATTTGTGTGGCTTTTTTGTATAATGTTTTTTTAGTGGATAGGCGCTCGTATGAGGGCAGTTTTCCGGCCATTGTATTGGATTCTTTTGTAAGAAACGGAGGACTAAATGATTGTGACAGTGGCAGCGTTATTATTTTGCACAATGATTATTATTGGCAAGCCCCCAATTTATATGCCATACTGTTTAAATATAATACCGGTAAAGACTTTACGGTTTACGATATTGAGCATGGTTTTCCCTGTAAAGATTCTACTGACAAAGCCAAATGTTATTTACTGGCCTGTCCGGCGGGTAACCCGGTTGTTGCTTCGCTGTCCGAAATCAATTTCTATGACGGAAGCATTTTAAGATTGGTAAAAAAATCAGAAACGCCTTGTAATATCAGACGAATGCCGGAATAAAAGTTTCTGATATAAAATATAGTTTCTGGCCTGCCGGGTTTGGGTTCTATCTCTGCACTTTTGCACCAAGCACTTTTGCCATAGTTTCGCCAATAGCTGCAGGTGATTCAACAACTGTTATTCCGCATTCGCGCATAATAGCCATTTTCGCTGCCGCTGTATCATCCTTCCCCCCTATTATGGCACCCGCGTGGCCCATTCTTCTACCAGCCGGTGCTGTTTGCCCGGCAATAAAACCTACCACCGGTTTGGTACCGTTGGCTTTTATCCAACGTGCTGCTTCGGCTTCAAGACTTCCACCTATTTCGCCTATCATAACAATACCATCGGTATCGGGGTCTTTCATAAAAAGTTCAATAGCTTCTTTAGTGGTAGTGCCAATAATTGGGTCGCCACCTATACCAATTGCGGTTGAAACGCCCAAGCCGGCTTTTACTACCTGGTCGGCCGCCTCGTAAGTTAACGTGCCTGATTTTGAAACAATACCTACACGGCCTGCTTTAAAAACAAAGCCCGGCATAATACCCACTTTGGCTTCGTTAGGTGTAATAACACCCGGGCAATTGGGTCCTATTAAGCGTGTTTTTTTATCACTCAGGTACGATTTGGCTTTCACCATATCCTGTACCGGTATGCCTTCGGTAATACAAACAATTAGTTCAACACCCGCATCAGCAGCTTCCATAATAGCATCAGCAGCAAACGCTGGTGGAACAAAAATAATGCTCACATTGCAGCCGGTAGCTTTACGTGCATCCGCAACTGTGTTAAACACCGGTTTATCCAAATGCTTCTCTCCTCCCTTACCTGGTGTTACTCCGGCCACAACATTAGTGCCATATTCAATCATCTGTGTTGCATGAAAAGTTCCTTCCTTACCGGTAAAACCTTGAACAACTATTTTCGATTTTTTATTTACTAATACACTCATTTATTTTGTTTTAGTGTTATTTCTTAAATCTTGTGTTTATTTAATATTGCGCCCTTCTCCTCAAATCTTTCAAAAAGTCGGAAGCGAATATAAAATCAAAAAGTTCGCCTTCGGTAATTTTCATAATTTCTTTATTGTTGCCCTCCCAGTATTTCAAGCCTTCGTGCAGAAAGACGATTTTATCGCCAATTCCCATCACCGAATTCATATCATGGGTATTCATTACAGTTGTAATTTTATATTCCTGAGTAATTTCTTTTATCAAATCATCTATTACAATAGAAGTTTTAGGGTCGAGGCCGGAGTTGGGTTCATCGCAAAAAAGATATTTGGGATTCATAACTATGGCGCGGGCAATGCCTACGCGCTTTTTCATCCCCCCTGATAAATCGCTGGGATATTTTTTATTGGTATTAGCCAAGTTAACCCGCTCTAAACAAAAATTAACCCGCTCGGTTTTTTCCTCCATTGTTTTATCTGTAAACATGTCGAGCGGGAAGCGCACATTTTCTTCAACACTTAATGAATCAAACAACGCAGTTCCCTGAAAAAGCATTCCTATTTCCTTGCGCAGCTCTTTGCGTGCAGTAAACTCCATATCGGTAATATTCCTACCGTCAAAAAGAATAGAACCCTCATCGGGTTCAAATAGCCCGACCATGCATTTAAGTGCAACAGTTTTACCCGAACCTGACTTGCCTATAATGAGGTTGCATTTGCCATTCTCGAAAGTGGCCGAAATACCTTTGAGTACGGGAACGTCACCAAAGCTTTTTTTAATGTTTTTGATTTCTATCACAGCAAAATAAATGCAACAAAAAAGTTTACAATAATGATAAAGATAGAGCTATAAACCACAGCACGTGTTGATGCTTTACCAATTTCAACAGCGCCGCCATGAACAGTAAAACCCATATAACACGAAACAGATGAAATAATGTAGCCAAACAATGTGGCCTTTACAAGCATAACTACCGAATCGTGTGAGTTAAAGTTATCCTGAACACCCCTAAAATACTCGGCGGTTGAGTAAAAATGACCAGATAAACCAGCCCCCCAGCCTCCCACTATGCCTAACATAACAGCAACTATAACCAGCATAGGCACTACAAAAATTGAAGCCAAAACTTTAGGGCCTATCAGGTAGGCAGGTGTGTTTACGCCCATTATTTCATAGGCGTCTATTTGCTCTGATATACGCATGGTACCCAACTCCGAAGCTATGTTAGAGCCTACTTTACCAGCTAACAATAGTGCGGAAATAGTAGGGGCCAATTCAAGTATTATGCCCTTGCGTTCAATTGAGCCTATCCACCACATTGGTATAAAGCTAAGGTTACGGAACTGATAGGCAAACTGAACTGCACTTACAGCACCTATAAAGGTAGCCACAATAGCAATAATAAGCAATGAACCAACGCCTATTTCAGCTGCTTGGCGGAAAGTTTCCTTCCAAAACATCGCGGTTTTTTCGGGCCGCGATATGGAACGGTACATTAGGGTGAAATACTCGCCTACGAGTGAAAAAATCTTTACCATACTTATTAAAGGGCGCTAAGATAATTCTTTGCGCGAAAGTGGAAAGTATTGACAGTGTTTAAGCAAAAGAACACTTACTTAATGAGGCAAATTTTCTTTATGGCTGGCATTTCGTTATTACCCTGGTATACCTTCAGTAGAAATATTCCTGAAGAAAACTCCGAAAGGTCGAACGAAACAACTTCGCTGCTAAACTTCTTGCTCAAAACAATCTGTCCAAATTCATCAATTAACTGGGCATAATTTGCCCCTTTATAGATAGAAGATAACTGAACCGTAAGAATATTTTTAGTAGGATTGGGAAACACTTTTATTTGCGCTTCTTCAACTTCATCAATATTATTTAGCTGACCGTGTATCGCAATCGTTTCGGGAATAATATTCAACCCCATTGTATCGCCACTATTATTTATACAAAGAACATTTTCTACAGATAGTGCACGCTGTACGTTTCCGGACAAATTGGTGTCAATAACAAAACTGAAAATCATTATTGCCCCCTGGCCCGATGTGTTTGAATGGTTGATTCTGGTTTGAGCTACATTAGCAGATGAACCGGAATTTCTTGTAAATAGCAATTGGTTATTAGCAGGCGTTAACCACGATTCTGACTGCTGAACGCTTAGCGAATTTAACGCTGTTATTCCCCCCGGATTAAAAGTATAAGCTATGCCATAAACATCGTTAGCCTGTGAATTAGTATCTCCAAGACTAATATAACCTTTAACCGTATCGCCAGAATTATAAGAAGAGTATTGTGTGGTTATAGTTAGTGGAATACTTCCTTCCCTAAATACAGAATTCATGTTTTTTGTTTGACCGTAATTTGCTTGAATAGCCATGGTATCATTTTCATCAATAATGCCATCGCCGTTACAATCTGCAAAAGCATAATTGTTGCCATTGGTAAAATTTCCCGCCCAGGCTAATGCGCACTGCGGGCCCCATATAATAGAGGCTTCAGGTCGTGCTGGACCGGTTGCCCCATAAGCAATACCTAAAGCTAGAACATCAAAATTATTTACAACACTATCGTTATTGGCATCACCGGGCCAAACGGCAAGTGGCATTACTGAAACACTAATTGACTCGAGCGATGAACATCCGGTTGAATCTATTCCCCTTACAAAATAATACCCCGATTGGGCCGGACTAACGCTAACCACATTTGAGACAGATGAAAATGAAGTGTCGGCATTGTACCAATAATAATTAAGTGCCCCATTTACCTGCAAGTTTAATGCACCCGAATTACAGTATAGGGTATCGCCTAAAATTGAAAGCTGAGGCAAAGAATTTACTACAACAGTCAGCATAATTATACTATCGCAACCACCTTGCGCAGTAAGCGAATCGAAATAAATGCCTGAAGATGTTAATACCTGATTATTAAAAGAAATAGACTGGCCTGCACAAATAGTATCATCTAAATTTGTATAAATCACATCGCTTACCTGCAAATGCAAGGTAACAATACTATCGCAGCCATGTGCTGAAGCAAGGGTGTCCATATATGTTCCGGATGAAGTTAACTGTTGGCCCTTGAACGTATAGCTACTGCTGGTACATATAGAAGCACTAATAGTTGTAGGAGCTGTATAACAGCCATACTCAATTAAATTACCGAATGGAGCCCCACCGGTATTTAAGGTATCAAGTTGTTGTAAAACAGTAAGTGTGTTAGACGATACATTGAATTTGAAAATGGTACCCAAACCTTTGTTACCGCCATTGTTGGTCATCCCATAAAAATTGCTGTCGCTTGCCAGCAACAAATCTCCATAAGGTAAGCCTCCATTGCCTCCATTGTCAAAACTATAAAGTTCAGTATAACCTCGTGAAACAGCATCAAAACTAAATATAGTTCCAGATTGTTTCGTGCCGCCTGCATAAGTCATTCCGTATAGCAACCCCTCATTACCCAATACGAAACTTCCATAAGGATATGTACCCGTAGAATCAGCAGGATCAAAATTAAAAAGGGTTTTGTATCCATTTACAGAATCATAACTAAAAATAACTCCGCGGCCCGCTGTACCTCCATTTTTTGTCATTCCGTAAAATGTCCCATTAACCTGAAGCAATTTACCGTTGGGGCTTTGGCCGGTAGTATCATCAAAATCAAACAACTTGGTATAATTGTTATTCACCGGATTATAACTAAAAATCACCCCGTGGTTAAACGTGCCTCCAAACTGCGTCAATCCATAAAATATTCCATTATTGGACAAAGTAAGTCCGCCCATAGGGCTCGAGCCATTTATACCATTAAAATCATGCACGTCATGATAATCATTTGTAGCAGGGTCGAAGCTAAATATTACACCACTATCATGGGCACCCCCATTTACAGCCATGCCATATAATTTCGAATCAGCCGTTTGCACCAGCTGTCCAAATTGCGGGTTAGCACCTGTGTTTAAACTAAATTGGACAGCTACAGCATTATTTCCCGTAACAGGATCGTAGCTGAATACGGTGCCTGCATTATTATCACCACCTACTGATGTTGTTCCATAAAACTTGCCGTTTGCTGCGGCACATAAGGTACCATAAGGCTTGGCCGCCTTTGATTGATTAAACTCGAAAATTTTAGTAAAATTATTTGCGTCAGTATCTATGCTAAAAAAAACTCCTACGTTAGTCATACCACCATAATAAGTCATACCATATAGTTTACCTCCCAATAAAAACAAACTGCCTAAGGGGTCTGCTCCATCTATAGTATTAAAATCATGGATATCTGTATAATGTTGCGAAACCGGGTCGAAACTAAAAATAACCCCCATGTTATGTGCCCCGCCTTCGCTAGTCATACCATACATTTTTCCGGTTGGAGATTGAATTAAACTACCACCCATAGGTGCTGAACCTGTAGAATCAATAAAATCATATTCGTCGGTATATGTACCACCTACCGGGTCATAACTAAAAATGCCGCCGTTAAAATATTGGTTACCTCCGCCACCATAATTCATTCCGTACAGCTTTCCATTTGTCGCCTCCAGAAGTGTACCGGTCGAAGGCATACCACCGGTCATAAGCTGAAAGTCAAATAGCTCGATATAACCATATTGTGGGATATCAGGTGGATGGTAACTAAATAAAAAACCAATATCGTCACCCCCATATTGCGATGTTACCCCATAAATATTCCCATCGCTGGCCGATATAACTCCTCCCATTGGGGGGCCGTGGAAGGATTCATTTCCATAAAAATCCTGTATGTCAATAACCTCTTGTGTTATCGGGTTGTATGAGAATAAGCTACCCCATACTTCTGAAGGATATACCGGAGCGGTACTTGTAAGGCCATAAAGATTACCATCGCTTCCCTGAGCCAGTTTGCCGCTAATGTTGCCAGAAACCCATGTTAATACAGTGCAGACATTTGTTGTTGGATCAACCGAAAAAAATGTTCCCCCGGCCGCCCCATAAAGCAGGCCGTCGTTTGCCAAAATGAGGCCGCATTCCGGAAACCCATAAAATGTTTCTAGATCAAAATCAAAAACATCTTCGTATTGTTGGGTTACCGGGTCAAAACTAAAAAGGGTTCCATATCCATAAGCGCCTCCCCCGACGGTTGTTCCATAAAGTTTACCATTCGGGGCAAGAACCAACGATACATATTGAGGATAGCTACCGGGTATATCTATTTTAAAATCGGTTACGGTATTGAACGCTGTTCCATTGCCATTAACAGTAAACATGGCGCCTGCTCCTTTACTATCGCCGCCAACTGAGTTAAGCCCCCAGAGCTTAGGCGTTTGAGCAGTTACATCTGTAAATATCATGGCACCTAAAACATGCACTATAAAAATAGCCAGTGGCAAAGTATACTTCTTCATAAATTTTTCATTATATATCAGTGTGCAATATATTACTTATTTAGCTATTAAAAATTTACAGGCTTAGACTGCTTTTTGGGCCTGCACTTTCATTCTGTATACCCCTTGCAAAATATTTATTTTTTCTCAAATCCAGACTATACTTATGTTTGTAGTATGAATAAAAAAATTGTAGT
Organism: uncultured Bacteroidota bacterium; assembly: GCA_903919075.1. Taxonomy (GTDB): domain Bacteria; phylum Bacteroidota; class Bacteroidia; order Chitinophagales; family LD1; genus Bog-950. Next base: position 8,214 of record CAIXGR010000087.1, read on the forward strand.
AACGGGCGCCACTAAAGGCATAGGCCGTGCAATTGCTGAAAAATTTGCCGCAAATGGCTTCGATGTTGCCGTTTGCGCTCGTTCAGAAAAAGATTTAAAAGCCTTACAATCTAAACTGCAAACAGCTAACAATAAAATAATCGCACAAAAATGCGACGTAAGCAAGAAAGATGACATAAAGGCATTTTCTGACACTATTCTGCGCGAGTTTGGAACTGTAGATGTGCTCGTAAACAATGCCGGCATTTATTTGCCGGGGCAAGTGTATAATGAAACCGAAGGAACTCTTGAAACATTGATTGAAACCAACTTATACAGCGCCTACCACTTAAGTCGTGCGCTTCTACCATCTATGGTTAAACGAAAAAGTGGCCATATTTTTAATTTATGCTCAGTAGCAAGTATACAAGCATATCCTGACGGAGGTTCATACAGCATTTCGAAATTTGCTTTACTGGGAATGTCGAAAGCTTTGCGTGAAGAGCTTAAACAATTTCATGTTAAAGTAACTGCGCTATTGCCCGGTGCCACCCACACCGCATCATGGGAAGGCACGCACCATCCCGACTCGCGCTTTATGAAGGCCGCTGATATAGCGCAAATTGTATGGGATATTTACAACCTTTCGGCTAATACAGTGGTTGAAGAAGTAGTGTTAAGGCCAATTTTAGGCGATCTTTAGGTCAAAATGTTGTTAACGGTTAACTGGTCTTTTCTAAAAATTTAAAATTATACGCACAGTCTATTATTTTTGGGGGCTTAAATTTGATTTGTCATGAAAAAAATATTGTTTGCCTCATTAATGGCGGTCTGTGTGTCGGTGGTTTCCGCCCAGCAAGCTAAAACCTCCTCAGCATCTCAGGAAAAGAAAGAAACTAAAAGCGCAGCTGCTGAAAACCCAAATGCACCTCAACTTATTTTCAACGAAGAATCATACACCTTTGGCGAAATAGGTGAAGGACCGCAGGTAACGCACGAATTTAAATTCAGCAACCCGGGTAAAGAGCCTTTGGTGCTTTCTAATGTTCGTGCCTCTTGTGGCTGTACTACACCAAGCTGGCCTAAGGAACCTATTTTACCCGGTAAAGATGCAGTTATATTAGTTACCTACAACACCAAAGGCAGAATAGGGCCTTTTACAAAATCTATAACCATTACCTCTAACGCTGCTACATCAAGCAAAGTAATTTACATAAAGGGTGAGGTAGTAAAATCCGATCCTGAAAAATCAGTGCCGATGGAACAGCCAAGTATGTTGTCGCCCAAATAACAATTGTAGCAATATAATTGATGTCATTTTTCATTTACTCATTTTCAAATTTGCTCATTTACTAATTTAAAAGGATGCCTAAAATATCACATAAAGGAGCCGCAATGCCAGCTTCGCCAATTCGCAAACTGGTTCCATATTCCGATGCAGCGAAAAAGAAAGGCGTAAATGTTTACCACTTAAATATTGGCCAGCCTGATTTAGAAACACCGGCATTGTTTTGGGACAAACTCAAAAATCTTGATATTAAAGTATTGGAGTACTGCCCCAGCAATGGCATTGCATCGTACCGCGAAAAATTTGCAGGGTATTACAACAACATAGGCATAAAGGTTGATGCATCGAATTTTATGATTACCGAAGGGGCCAGCGAAGCACTTTCGTTTGTAATGATGAGTTGTATTGATGAGGGCGATGAAATTATTATACCCGAGCCTATGTACGCTAACTACATTGGCTTTGCTTCAGCAGGAAATATTATAGTAAAACCAATTTCAACGTCTATTGAAAATGGTTTTGCATTACCACCTATTGCCGATTTTGAAAAAGCCATTACACCAAAAACAAAAGCCATATTAATTTGCAACCCCAATAACCCTACCGGTTATTTTTACAGCAAAGAAGAGCTGCTTACCCTGCGCAAAATTTGTTTGCAACACGACCTATATCTTTTTGTTGACGAAGTATACCGCGAGTTTTTATACAGCGGCACACCTTTTTTCAGCGCATTAAATTTAGAAGGAATGGACGAACACGTTGTTGTTTTCGATTCCATATCTAAACGCTTTAGCGCTTGCGGTGCACGGATAGGTGCTATTGTAACCCGCAATAAACAAGTGCTTGAAGCGTCCCTTAAATTCGGACAAATGCGCTTAAGCCCACCATCACTTGGGCAAATTGCAGGCGAAGATCTGTTTGATTTGGGCAAAGATTATTACGACGGTGTAATAGCCGAATACCAAAAACGCAGAGACACAGTAATTGGATTATTGAATAAAATACCCGGTGTAAAATGCCCTAACCCCGGCGGTGCATTTTATGCAGTAGCAGAGTTACCGGTAAACGACACCGATAAATTTTGCCAATGGATGCTCGAAAGTTTCTCATACCAAGGCGCTACTGTTATGATGGCCCCTGCCTCTGGCTTCTACTCCACCACCGGTGCCGGTAAAAACCAGGTGCGCATAGCATACGTATTAAAAAGCGAAGACCTTACTAAAGCTATTCAATGCCTGGAAGAAGGTTTAAAGACTTATGCTAAGAAGCAGTTGGAGCCTGCGAATGCGGAATAAACCAAATTGGAAATAAGATAAACCTAAGACGTTACCGCCTCAGCAAATCCGGCGAGCGAATCACAACTATCATCCACCAATTTTTTCTGTTCGGCGGTAAGTTTATTAATATCACCGGCAAAAATAGTTACCATGCCCATATTGCGCCCAAACTCCATATCGCTGGCCGAGTCACCCACTATAATTGATTTTGAAAAATCTATTTCCGGGAAATCTTTCTTAGCCTGTTTCGCCATACCAGTTGCTGGTTTACGCATTTGCCGTGCGTCTTTCTCTTTTAATTGGGTGGCTGAGTAAATGGCGTGTATTCTGCCGCCGTATTTTCGCACCTCTTTCAGCATTTCGTCGTGTATAAAACTTAAATCTTCCTCAGTCATCAACTCTTTTCCTACACCCTGTTGGTTGGTAACAATAATAATGCGCCTAAATTTTTTCGAAAGTGTTTTCATCGCATCCAACACGCCTTCTAAAAAATAAAACTCATCCCACTTTTTTACATAGTCGTTGGGGTAGTGAAGATTAATCACCCCGTCGCGGTCTAAAAAAAGCGTCCAGCCTTTATCTATTTTCAAATCTTGCAAAGTCATGTTGCGCTTTTTGGTAATCTTCGGGTATGCCTATATCAATAAAATATCCACCAAAAACTTTTCCGTAAAATTTTAAATGTTTCACCTGCTTTTCCAATACATCTTTCTCCAGCGAAAACTTTTCGCCCGTTTCTATTTTATCAAACACCTTTTTGTCGAAAAAATAAACTCCACCATTAATCAATCCCTGTTCTATATATTTCTTTTCAACAAAATTAGTTATCCGGTTATCATCATTTGTCTGCACTGTACCATACCTGTCAAAATGTTCAAGCTGTTTTAATGCTAGCGCCATATCGCATTTCGAACTGAGATAAAAGTTTTTTAACTCCTCTAATTGGACATCAAAAAAAGTATCGCCATTCAACACAAAAGCAGTATCAGCTACTAATTTAAATGCCTTTTTAATACCACCTCCTGTGCCCAAAGGTTCATCTTCAACCGAATATTTAATTTTAATGCCCAAATATTCATCATTAAAAAAATCAACAATGGCTTCGTGCCGGTAGCCCGAAGAAATTATTACATTTTCAATTCCCTGCCCATTCAAATATTTAAAAACGTAATGAAGAAAGGGCTTGCCGTTAACCGGTGCCATTGGCTTGGGCAAATCTTTGACCACGCTTTGCAGCCTGGTGCCTAAGCCGCCTGCTAATATAATAACTGGTGTGTTCACCAAACAAAGGTGTCAATTCGGGCGGATAAAAAAAACGGCTGCAGGAAATTTCTTTCCGCAGCCGGTAAAGCGTTTTTACTCTGGCGCTCAAGTTGTTTTTTAAACCAGAAGGGGTTCCCTTGCCTTCGTTTGGTTTTCACAAGCTCGATTCCCGGGTAGGGAAGCTCCGGCACTCCTCAGCTAAGGCCGTTTATTGCACACCGTCGTTGTAAAACGCCTTTAAAAACTATATATCTTCAATCTACTTTAAACTTACTAAAGCCAATATAAATATAATATGTGAAACTATTTTTGAAAAATGATAATAATCAGAAAGACTCTTGATGTTTGTCAAATTATACAAATGCGCTTATACTAACTGCAAACCCGTTTTAACCTATACTATCATTAATTTCAATAAGTTACCCCGTTACCGTAGCCTTTTTATATGCTTAATTGTGCATTATTTATATTCGCTGAAGCTGCTTAAAACCTACAGCATTAAGATTGGGAGTTATGAAAGAGAAAAAGAATCCAAACATCAAGGCCATTAAAAATATTGCGGCGCCTAAGTCTTTTAATAAAATACTACCGCTTGTTCTTATAATAGTTACAAGTATAGTTTACTATGCTTCACTTAACAATGAGTTTACCAATTGGGATGACCCTTCAAACGTTGCAGATAATGCCAATGTGCAAGCCTTCCATGGTGATAGCGTGAATACAACTTTAACAAAAATTTTTTCCGTTAGTAATGATATGGTAATGTATGCGCCGCTTACCAATTTAAGTTTTTGCATTCAGTTTGCCGAATCTAAACTTAACCCGTGGCCGTATCATTTTTTCAATTTGTTCTTACACCTGCTTAATACTTTGCTGGTATTTGGTTTTATCTGGCTTTTGACGAAACAGCAATGGGTGGCTTTTATTACCGGGTTGCTTTTCGCCATACACCCCATGCATGTTGAATCGGTAGCGTGGATTACCGGACGCATAGATGTGCTTTATTCGGTTTTTTATCTTGGGGCGCTGTGCACTTATTTACTATTCATTAAACAAAAAAAACGCAAGTGGGCGTATTATACATTAACTTTTATCCTCTTCTTTTTAGCCGATATTACTAAGGCTGCTGCAGTAACATTACCGGTGGTTTTTTTAGCGCTTGATTATTTTTTGGGAAGAAAATTTGACAAGAAATTGATTTTAGAAAAGGCACCTTTTCTTCTACTCTCGCTTGTCTTTGGCTATCTTGCCATTTATGTTCAAAAGGGAATTCCATCAATAGATAGCTTTGTACATTATAGTTTCTTCGACAAAATACTGTTCACCTGTTACGCGTTAATGATGTACCTATGGAAACTTGTAGCACCGGTAAGCTTATCGTGCTGCTACAACTACCCTTCTCCTCAATCAGGGGCTTCACTTCCGTATCCTGTTATTTTTTATATAGCCCCATTGGTAATTGCTGCTATTGGGTTTCTAATTTATAAATCGAAGCAATACGGAAAAGATGTGGTTTTTGGATTTTCTTTCTTCTTAATCAATGTAGCGTTAATTCTACCGGGCCTGGCTTCAAGAAATACTATTATTGCCGACCGGTATACTTATATTTCTTATATCGGCTTGTTTTTTATACTCGCCCGCTGGTTAAATAATTTATGGGAAAATAAAGCTGGCAGTTTTCAATATTTAAAAACATCGGTTATAGCTGCATTTACATTGCTCGTAATATTATGCAGCTATTTAACTGTTCAACGCTGCAGTGTATGGCACAATAGCATTACACTTTGGACCGATGCTATTGAATTCAATCCCGCTTGCGTATTGGCTTACGACCATAGAGGGCGCGCCTATCAGGATAGTGCAAAAAATGAAGCCGCTATCAAAGATTACAACACAGCAATTCTTCTATTTCCGGATGATGAGCAGGCACTTTTTGGCCGGGCATTGGCTTATTATAACACCGGTAAATATGATGATGCTGTAAAAGATTATACAGCAGTAATTAAGCTTAAACCAAAAGATGGCAACGCTTACAATAATCGTGGTAATGCATACGGCGCTAATAAAAAATACAAGGAAGCAATTGATGATTTCAATACTGCCATTAAACTTAAACCCGATTATGCCGATGCCTACAATAACCTTGGCAACGCACATTGCATGATGCAGGAATTTAATGAAGGGATAAAAGATTATAATGCAGCCATACGCCTTAACCCGAATTTTGCCGATGCTTATAAAGACAGGGCCCTTACTTATTTCAATATTCAAAAATACCAACAGGCCTTAGATGATGCCACCAAAGCAAGGCAGCTAGGCTATAATATTGACCAAGGATTTATTGATATTATACAAGAGAATATTAGAAATAAGTCAAAAGATTAGTTGATTCTGTTTTTATAATACAGTTCCATTAATAAAAACTTCTTAGCCCGTAACTAATTTATTCTTACCAAATGCGGGGTTTCAACTGCATGAATGACCAAAGGATAGTTTTCAAGAATAACGTGACTTCTATCTAATCCAAAGTTCAACTCTTCACGCACACTTAACTTCTTGATCAGGAAATAAAGTTTCATAACCATATTACTGAAAAAAGGTAATGAATTATCAAACGAAAGAAAACTGTTCATCAGTACAAACTTTACATCACCAATTTTACTATCCTGGTAGTTCACTTCGGGGCGTTTGGTAAGGCACACTTCATTGCTTTTCTCCAAATCGCTCAGGGCTGTTCTAAAATAATAATCAATTCTAGGTGCAATTCTAAATCCCATATTAAACGTAAGAAAGTAAACATTATCAGCTGCTATTGTTTGCATAGCATATTCCATGGTATAAGGTTCATCAGTTATGTTAACATGCAACAGCCAATATATATCGGCACGCTTGGGCGTGCCTGACAAAATAGATTGAACAATTGTTTTTTCGATTTGGCCCGGCGTGTTAGATGTTGTAAGGTATACCAGGTTCGTGCAATATTTTTGTATGCGTCCATCTTCACTTAACTGAATCAGCCTGGGCACATAATCGTTTATATTCACTTTTTCAGTAATTCTTCCTTTTATTTTCTTCCCATACCACCAAATCAACATTACCGATGACAAGCCCGTTCCTATAGCTATAGTAATCCACCCACCGGCGCGAAGCTTTTGCAGGTTTGCAATTAAAAAAGTTATTTCAACCGATAAAAATATTCCAGTAATAAGAAAAATAAAAACCAAAGGAACTCTCTTTGCATATAAATAAAAATTAATAAGAAAAGTTGTCATGAGCATGGTAAGGGTTACGCTTAAACCAAAGGCCGCTTCCATTTTAGTAGATTCTTTAAAATACAATACCATTCCCAAACATCCGGCCATCAGTAACCAGTTAATAGCCGGTATATATATTTGCCCTTTAATTTTTCCAGGGAAAGCTACCAAAAGCCTTGGCCATATTTCAAGTCTGATAGCTTCATTAATAAGGGTAAAACAGCCACTAATAAGTGCCTGGCTTGCAATTATCGTTGCTATTGTAGATATAGCCAGTGCTGGCCAATAAACAGCTTTAGGTACAATAGCATAAAAAGGACTTATTGTAGTTAAACTTTCACCGGAGTGTTGTACCAGCCACGCGGTTTGCCCCGCATAGCTTAAAATAAGTGTTATTTTAATGTAAATCCAGCTAACACGAATATTGTTTTTCCCGCAGTGCCCCATGTCGCTATACAAAGCTTCGGCACCGGTAGTACATAAAAAAATGCTTCCTAAAAGCCAAAAACTTCCCGGTTCATCCGCGAACAAACGGTAGGCATAGTAAGGATTCAGTGCTTTTAATACAGAAAAATTACCTATAAGGGCCAACAGTCCAATTGCACCCATAAATGTGAACCACACCAACATCACTGGTCCAAAAATTTTGCCAATCCGCTCAGTTCCGAATTGCTGAAAAACAAATAACAGAACCAAAATACCTATTACAATCGGCGTAATATTTATATCGGGCTTAACTGCATATAAACCCTCCATTGCTGAAGTAACGGAAATAGGCGGCGTAATAATACCATCTGCCATTAAAAACGCGCCGCCTGCAATGGCCGGTATCAATAGCCACTTGCCCCAGTATCTTCGTATAAGTGCGTAGAGTGAAAAAATGCCGCCTTCGCCATTGTTATCGGCTTGCAGTGTTATAATTATGTATTTGATTGTGGTTTGTAAAGTTAAGGTCCAAAAAATACAGGAAAGCGTGCCAAGCGCAACAATCTCTGTAATTACCCGATTATGAAAAATCGCATTTTGAGTATATAGCGGCGAAGTACCTATATCGCCGAATACTATACCGGTGGCAACCAAAATGCCGGCAAGTGAAATTTTTTCATGAAAATTTTGCTGCGTGGAGCTATGTGTCATTTTTTCTTTTAGGTAATAATGCAATTAGAATTATCATTTATACAATAGTAAGTAAATGAAATTGAATCTTAGACGACTTAAAAAACCTAAAACAGCATTCTCCGATATTTAACAATTTATAAAATAGTAATAAAAAAGCCCTTCATTACTAAAGGGCTTTTTGTTAGTTGCAGAATACAAGCCTAGGTTGAAAACCATTTAGGCAAGTACCTGCGTATTTTTACGCATGTTCTGTTTGCGAACTATGAACAGCCCATGCTATTACCGCAATTCATACATTTATAGCAAGTACCGCTACGAAGAGTGATGTTGCCGCACACACTGCAAGGTGGGGCATCGCCCATCATTTCGCCGGCAAGTTTATTGAAGCTTTGCATCGAGCTTTCTGCCATTGTAATTTTTCTTGCCTCCGGTTTCTTTACCTCGCTTTCAACTTTTATAGTTTTTTGCGCATCTCTCATTTCAGGATGCGGTTGAGGCCTTTTCTCAACAAATGGGTCGTCAGCAATATCAGTAGTTAAATCGCTGGTTGGTTGCGAGCGCATAGCAAGTTCAGATGGTGTAACATGCACCAAGTCTGTACGGTTCAAATATTCTAACGCTACAAGTCTGAAGATATAATCCACCACCGAAGATGCGTTTTTGATATTCGGATGCTCCACCATTCCACTTGGCTCAAAGCGGGTGAAGGTGAATTTATTTACAAACTCTTCCAACGGCACGCCGTATTGCAGCCCTATAGAAACTGATATGGCAAAACAGTTCATCAACGAACGGAATGATGCACCTTCTTTGTGCATATCCACAAAAATTTCTCCCAATGTTCCGTCATCATACTCACCGGTGCGCACAAATACTGTTTGCCCACCAATTTTTGCCTTTTGAGTAAAGCCTCTGCGCTTATTTGGCAATTTCTTACGCTCAACAATTTGCGAAAGCTCGCGCATAAAATGAGTATCAGTTGACTCCTGCATTAAAATGCGGGCAGCCTCCAAAACTTGTTCTGGAGTAAGCTTGCTGAATACTTCACCGGGTTGTTTTTGTTCGGCTGTGCTTGTTGTTGCAGCTTCTTTTTTCTCTTCTTTCTCTTCGTCCTTTTTGTTCGAAAGCGGCTGAGAAAGTTTGCATCCATCGCGATAAAGCGCATTCGCTTTTAATCCCAATCTCCATGAAAGGGCATAGCAGCTTTGAATATCTTCCATAGTTGCCTCGTTAGGCAAATTGATGGTTTTAGAAATTGCTCCGCTAATAAAAGGCTGAACAGCCGCCATCATACGAATGTGTCCGTAAGGATGAATATAACGCTGGCCTTTAGTGCCACATTTATTCGCGCAATCAAATACCGGTAAATGTTCTTCTTTTAAATAAGGTGCACCTTCAACAGTCATAGTTCCGCAAACGTATTCGTTAGCGGCATCCATTTCTTCTTTATTAAAGCCTAACTCGCGTAGTAAGTTGAAGTTTGGCGCTTTGTATTGTTCGGCATTAAAACCAAGCCGCACCAATGTTTCTTCGCCAAGCGTAAATACATTAAACACAAAAGTAATATCAAAAGCCGATGGAAGTTGTGCTTCTATCTTTTCAATATCACCAGCAGTGAAACCACGTGCGCGTAATGAATCTGCGTTGATATGCGGACAGCCGTTTAACGAAGCATTTCCCTGTGCATATTTTATAATAGCACTAATTTGTCCTTTTGTATAGCCCAAAGTTTCAAGCGCCATTGGCACACACTCGTTTACAATTTTAAAGTATCCACCACCCGAAAGTTTTTTGAATTTAACCAAAGCAAAGTCTGGCTCAACACCGGTAGTGTCGCAATCCATTAACAAGCCGATAGTACCGGTAGGTGCTATAACTGTAGCTTGTGCATTACGGTAGCCGTGTTTTTCGCCAAGTTGCAAAGCTTCATCCCATGCACCGGTAGCGGCTTTAAGTAAATAATCAGGGCAATATTTAGGATCAATGCCGCAAGGTTTTATTTCGATGCCTTCATAAGCGGTTTGATCTGCGTTATATGCTGCCAAACGGTGATTACGCATTACACGCAACATGTGTTTTTTGTTTCTTTCATAAGCAGGGAAGGCACCAAGCGCCGCGGCCATTTCAGCCGATGCTTTATATGAAGTACCGGTCATGATAGCTGTAATGGCACCGCCAATAGCACGTGCTTTATCGCTGTCATAAGGTATACCCGATACCATTAATACCGAACCTAAGTTAGCATAACCAAGCCCAAGTGTTCTGAAGTCATACGAAAGCTGCGCTACTTCTTTAGCTGGGAACTGCGCCATCAATACAGATATTTCAAGCACCACAGTCCAAATGCGGCTCATGTGCTCAAAACCGTTTACATCAAACTCCAGCGTTTTATCATTAAAGAATTTTCTAAGGTTGAACGAAGCCAAGTTACATGCCGTGTTATCCAAGAACATATACTCGCTACAAGGATTTGAAGCGCGGATAGGCCCATCTTCAGGACAGGTATGCCATTCGTTAATAGTCGTATCAAACTGAACACCCGGATCGGCACAACGCCATGCGGCCTCAGCAATTTTATCCCACAACTCGCGCGATGGAATAGTTTTCATTACACGTTTATCCAATCTTGCTAAAAGGTTCCAGCCATCACCTTTTTCCAAAGCATGGAAAAATGTGTTAGGAACACGAACTGAGTTATTAGAATTTTGCCCTGCAATAGTTCTATACGCTTCACCTTCATAGTGAGAATCGTAACCGGCATTAATCAACGCTGCGGCTTTATTCTCCTCCTTCATCTTCCACTCAATAAAATCAACTATCTCAGGATGGTCAAGATCCAAACAAACCATCTTAGCTGCTCTTCTTGTAGTTCCGCCAGATTTAATGGCACCTGCTGCTGCATCGCCAATTTTCAAAAAGCTCATTAAGCCTGATGAAGTTCCTCCGCCCGAAAGTCTTTCACTTTCACCACGTATGTTTGAGAAGTTAGTTCCTACACCTGAACCATATTTAAAAATTCTTGCTTCGCGCACCCACAAATCCATAATACCACCACCGTTTACTAAATCATCATCTACTGATAGAATGAAACAAGCGTGTGGCTGTGGCCTTTCGTAAGCAGAAGTTGATTTTTCTAATTGATTGGTTGAAGGATTTACGAAATAATGGCCCTGCGGCTTGCCTTTAATACCATAAGATGAATAAAGGCCGGTATTAAACCACTGCGGCGAATTAGGCGCAGCCATTTGTGCTACCAAAGAGTATACTAACTCCTCGTAAAATATGGCTGCATCTTTTTTAGTTGCAAAGTAACCGTAACGTTCGCCCCAGCTTTTCCAGCAATCCGCCATGCGGTGTGCTACCTGTTTAATAGAGCGTTCGCCGCCCAAGCTGCCATCGGGCTGTGGCACTCCGGCTTTGCGGAAATATTTTTGCGCAAGAATATCAGTTGCTACTTGGCTCCAACCTTTCGGCACTTCAACATTATGCATTTCGAACACGGCATCACCGGTAGGATTGCGAATAATGGATGAGCGCAATTCATACTCGAACATGTCGAATACGGGCGTTTCCTCATGGGTGTAGAGGCGGTTTATCTTTAACCCTTTTTTGTCAGTCTTTCTTGCCATAAACTATATTTGTAAAAATTTTAACTCGTGTCGAAGTGATTGTGAAACCTTCAACGAATTTATTTTTCGTTTGCTGAAAAACCTTGCACATTTTTCCACACCGATTGTGCAAACGCCCAGCTACCTTTTTTAAACGCTGTGTGGGGGCTAATCCATTGTGTGGAAAACTGTTTTTTGAAATTTTTAATTCAAAAATTAGGAAAATTGGATATGAAATTCTGTATGTTTTTTTAGCCGCCTTTAAAGAATTGGATATTTAATGATACTTTTCCGTTAAATTTTTAAAGACCAATGGTTTACAAAATCTTTTCACAAAAAGGCACTCCAAAACTGGCAGTTTTGGTAGATCCAGATAAACAATCGGCAGAGAGCTTGGTTCGTTTGGCGAAGCTTGCTGTAAACTGTAAAGCAGATTTTTTTTTCGTAGGCGGAAGTTTACTTACTGAAAACTCTTTCGAGCAGGCCATTATTACTCTCAAAACACACTCAAACATACCGGTGGTTATTTTTCCTGGCAACAACTATCAGCTAAGCAAACATGCTGATGCTATTTTGTTTTTAAGTTTAATATCGGGCAGAAATCCGGAGTATTTAATTGGGCAACACGTAATAGCAGCACCCTTTGTAAAAGGCACGGGCATTGAAGTAATACCCACAGGATACATACTGATTGATGGCGGTAAAATTTCTACCACATCATACATTACTCAAACAGTACCCATACCTGCAGACAAACCCGAGGTAGCAATAAGCACAGCCATCGCCGGCGAAATGCTGGGTATGAAAATGATTTACCTTGAAGCGGGCAGTGGCGCTAAATATCCTGTAAGTGCTAACATGATAAAAGAAGTGAAGAAAAATATTGGCGTACCTTTAATAGTAGGTGGTGGCATCCGTACTGCAGAGCAGGCAGAAGAAGTTTGTGCTGCAGGTGCCGATGTATTAGTAATAGGTAATGCGTTAGAAAAAAATCCTGAACTGTTAATGGAAATTTCGCTGGCAGTGCATGGAACAAAAAAAACTCCTCTTAGATAAAAAAACTTTCAGATTTTAAATAAATGAAGTTTAGCATATCGTTACTGTTTTTATTTTTTAATCTTTTATTGTTTGGCCAATTCAAAAATCCAACTAAAGTTCAGGTATTAGCTTTAATTGATCAAACTAATGCAGAAAAAGCTAATGGTTTAGATGGTAAATGGTGGACGGCTAACAATGATAGTAGCTTTTACAAGAGCGATACGATACAGTTCTTTAATAATGAAAACGTTTCCGACACAAAACAAATTTGTCATTTTCAAAGTTGGGAATTTCGGGGTAGTGGAAAACTATTACAATTGGGCGGCAATAATTGCCAGGAGCCGCCAACAATCGAATGTGAGGTAAAGCAGTCCACCCGAAAAGGAAAGAGCGTTTTCATTACACCATATCCTGATTCATTTTCTATAACCGAAATAAATAACAAGGCATTTCTGCAAACATTTAAAAATGGAAAACCATTTGATAAATACCTAGTATTGGGGTTACAGAAAATCACTTTTGACAACAACAGACAAACCAGTGATATTATCACATTAGTTAGACAAAAAATAGTCGTAAGATAACTGAAACCAATATGATGAATACTTGTAATCATAAATATATGCTTAACCTATAATGAAAGGCATCGTTACAAAATCGACAGGCAGTTGGTACGAAGTAAAAGTTGAAGGCGGCGACATTATTAAATGCCGCCTAAAGGGCATTTTCAGGTTGGATGAAACAAAAGAAAAAGATTCGAACCCGGTTGCAGTAGGCGATAAAGTGGAGATTGAAAAAGGCGAAGGCGAAGATTGGATGATTGCCGTTATTGAACCCCGCGAAAACTATATCGTGCGTTCATCGCCCAAACATAAGGGCGCGCGGCAAATAATAGCCGCCAATATGGATCAGGCTTTGCTGATAGTTACCATGGCTAACCCGCGCACCTCAACCGGTTTTATTGACCGTTTTCTGCTTACTGCAGAAGCCTATCACATACCCACAGTTATAGTTTTTAATAAGCAAGATTTGCTGGAAGGAAAAGCCAGCAAAGCAAAAAACAAACAAGATTTTGTTGCTGAGATTTATCAAAACATTGGATACAAAACGGTTTTTATTTCGGCATTAAAGAACGAGCATATTGAAGAATTAAAGGATGTGATGAAAAATAAAACTTCGCTTTTGGCAGGGCACTCCGGCGTTGGCAAAACAACTTTGTTAAATACTATTGAACCTGGACTGGGCCTGAAAACTTTAGCCATTTCAAAAAACACCGGCAAAGGAATGCATACCACTACTTTTGTTGAAATGCATCCGCTTAATTTTGGCGGGTCTATTATTGACACACCCGGCATTCGAGAATTTGGAATACTTGATTTTAAGCCTGAAGAAATTTCGCATTACTTTATTGAAATGCGCGAGGTGTTGAATAAATGTAAATTCAATAATTGCACACATGAAAACGAACCGGGCTGTGCAGTAAGGCGTGCTTTTGAGGATGGGGAAATTTCGGAAGAGCGCTATATAAATTACTTAACGATACTTGCTGATTATAAAGCTAATTATAAGCATTGGGAATAGAATATAATTGCTATGTATGGAACAACAATCTAAACTAACCAACTTAATTGAAATAGTACGGCAAATCAGATTTCGACCTGTCATGTATATAGGTGATAAGAAGATTTCGAGTATGTATATGTTTTTGAACGGCTACAGATTTGCTATCATGATTCATAAACTTGAAGCTGACCAGCCAGTTACTATGGCGTTTCAGGATTTCAATGACTTCATCGCTTTAAAACTTGGAAAAAATAGCATTACACATGGATGGCGTGCAATGATGATTGAGCATTGTGATGGCAATGAGGAAAAGGCGCTAGAATTTTTCTTTGAAACTTTTGAAGAGTTTATAGAACATATACATAAAAAATTTAAATGAAAGTTGTTGTACAAAGAGTTTCAGAGGCTTCGGTTACTATTGAGGGTAATGTGAAATCGAAAATTAGTTTGGGCTTGCTGGTGCTTGTTGGTTTTGAAGAGTCAGATACCGATGAAGATATTGAATGGATGAGTAACAAATTAGTGAGCCTTCGAATATTTAGCGATGAGAACGGACAAATGAATTTATCGGTTAAAGATGTAAGCGGCGATATAATTATTGTTTCGCAATTTACACTTTATGCTCTGACAAAAAAAGGTAACCGCCCCTCCTTTATAAAAGCTGCAAAACCTGAAATTGCAATTCCTTTGTACGAAAAATTCGTAGCGCGAGTGTCAAACGATTTAGGAAAACCAGTAGGAACAGGTGCGTTTGGTGCTGATATGAAAGTGGCATTGATTAATGATGGACCGGTAACAATTGTAATAGATTCAAAGAGCAAAGAGTAAAAAATACTGCAATGTATATTCCCAAACATTTTGAAGAAAAAGATTTGAACGAGATTGAAGCACTTATCCGTGAGTTTGGATTTGCTACGCTTGTTTCGATTGAAGATGGCTTACCTTGGGCCACACATTTACCTTTGGAATTAGAAAAAACTGCCACCGGTGAGTGGTTATTACATGGGCATATTTCAAAAGCAAACCCTCAATGGAAAGATTTTGCAACCATGAGCGATGTGCTTGCCATATTTATGGGACCACATAGTTATGTATCGCCATCGTGGTATAATCATAAAAATGTGCCTACCTGGAATTACAAAGCCGTCCATCTGTATGGCAAAGCACGAATTATTGAAGGCGATGAATTAAAAAACATGCTGCACAAAATAATGGCGCGTTATGAAAATGCCCATGCAGAAAAGCCTTTAAAGTTTGATGACCTACCTACGGACATGTTGCAAAAAGATTTAAACGGATTGGTTGGTTTTGAAATAAAAGTAGAACGTATGGAAGCCGCCAGTAAGTTAAGTCAAAACCGCGATGCTGAAAGTTATACCAATGTTATGGAGCATCTTAAAAAGATGGGGGCTTATGATGCGGATAAAGTTGCAGAGGAGATGGAGAAAAGAAAAAAGTAAAACCTAATTCAACAACATATTATCAATTAACCTTACCCCACCTATTTTAACCGCTGTAAGGGCTACAAGTTTTTCCAATTTATCTTTCACAGGTTTTAGTGTTTCCGCATTTCTTATTTCAAAATATTCCGTTTCTATTCCTTTAAATTTAGCAAGGCGAATCATTCCCCCTTCTTGTATTTGGGCTATTGATAATTTGGGTTGGCGAATAGCTGCTTTAGTTTCTTTGAGTGTTTTCGAAATTTCAACAGCAAGTTTTCTTGACGCTGCATCCAATCTTACATTTCTTGAACTCATGGCTAAGCCATCTTTTTCGCGAACGGTAGCACCAACTACTAATTCTGTTTTAAGCTTTCGCTTCTTTATTAATTGGGCTACTATTAATTGTTGCTGGTAATCTTTCTGGCCCATAAAAAGTTTGTCTGGCTGTACTATTCGCAATAGCACTTCAACTACCTGTGCCATGCCATTGAAATGGCCGGGGCGTTTTTCGCCTTCAAGTATTTTTGCCAGGTACCCAAAATCTATTTTCGATTTATTTTCAAAGCCTTCCGGATACATTTCATTTACTGCGGGCAAAAACAGCACATCGCACTTAGCATCGTTTAACATTTCCATATCGCGCTCAATAGTTGAGGGGTATTTGTCGTAATCGCTCTTATCATTAAATTGGGTGGGGTTTACAAAAATGCTGCAAACGGTTATGTCGCACTGTTTTTTGCAGGTTTTAATAAGTGAGATGTGCCCGGCGTGAAGTGCGCCCATAGTGGGCACAAAACCTATTTTAAGCCCTTGTTTTCTGAATTGTTGTATTTTACCGGTTGTGTCTTTTATCTTCTTGAAAATGAGCATATTGGACTTAGGTTAACAGTTTAGTGCGGAACAATTTCGTTTATTTTCGATTTTTTATTATTATCTTTGCACTCCGGTTCTAATAATTCCTTTCTATTAACTCACTAACAGAAACAATAATATGGAAAAAAAGAGAATTCTTATCGTCACTCAGGAGATGGACCCATATCTCGCACTTACAGAAGCCTCGAAAATTGCCAACGAACTACCCAAGTACATGCAGGATAACGGCATGGAAATAAGAGTATTAATGCCAAAATTTGGAACGATTAACGAAAGACGCCACAGATTACATGAAGTGGTTCGCCTTTCAGGTATTAACGTAATAATAAACGACGAAGACTACCCTTTAGTAATAAAGGTAGCCTCTTTGCCAGGTGCGCGTTTACAGGTTTACTTCTTGGATAACGAAGATTTCTTTAAGCGTAAGCTGGTTTTCCATGATGAAAACAATAAGTTCTTCGAAGATAATTCTGACCGGATGATTTTCTTCTGCAAAGGAGCGCTTGAAACCGTAAGAAAGTTTGGATGGGCACCGGATATTATCCATTGCTTTGGTTGGATGACTAGTCTTATACCAATGTATTTGAAAACTACTTATAAAGACGATCCTATTTTCACAAATACCAAGGTTGTTTATTCGGTTTTCAAAAATGAATTTAAAGACAAACTGAAAAACGATTTTACTACCAAATTAGCTATTAGCGAAGATATTTCGAAAAAGCACTTAGATTACTTTAAAGCCGGTGACAACACCAGCCTGCTTATTGGCGGCTCGGAGTTTGCCGATGGTTTAGTAGTAGGCGAGGCTTTGGATGAAAAAGTATCTAGCTTCGTTAAAAAAGCTAAAGGAAAGCAGGTATTGAAAATGAGTGACAAGGACCTGACCCCTCTTGTTTCCCTCAACACCTTCTATCAAAATATTCTTGCCAACTAAGCGTTTGTTTGCTTTGCAACCAAGTAATATTAGAAAACCTGAGTTGCATTGGTATATTTGCGAAGCATTTTAACGCTAAGATTGAAATTGAAAAATAAATTCACATTATTATCGGCACCAGCAATTATTATTTGCTGGTGTTTGTTTTGTATACAGGGCTGTAAAGACCCGTTAGTTAACAGCAGCTCTCTTCTTTTAAGAAGCGACAGCCTTAACTTGGCTCAAACCACAATACCGGTAACTGCTATTACCCAAATTTCCGCACCTATCGCTTCAGCCGGAACCAGCATTGGGGTACTTGGCAGCATTTCCGATCATAATTTCGGAACTACCTACGGCAGTTTTTATGCTCAATGCCAATTAACCAGCGCAAGCGTTAATTTTGGCTATAGTCCTACTTTAGATTCGGTAGTATTAACCCTTGCTTATGCAGGGCAATACGGGCCTTGTACAAAGCCGGTTAACGTAGTAGTTTATGAATTGAACCAAGACCTGCAAGATTCAGTGAACTATTACACGAATAGTTCGTTTCAGGTGAAAACACCAAGCTTGGGGCAGATCAATAACTTTGTTCCCAACTTTACGGATAGTGTTTATGTTCCAGCACTTGGTATTAGCCTGCCGGCAAGTATGAGTGTAACTTTAAGCAACTCTTTCGGCAATAAAATACTTTTGGCAGATGCGAATATCCTATCAAGCAATGCTGCATTTTTGGCTTATGTGAAAGGGCTTTACATTACCACCACATCTGCTGCCACAGGCAACGGAATAGCATATCTTAACCTTCTTTCCCCCCTTTCAGCAGTTAACCTTTATTATCATTATGCATACTCTGCTGATTCGCCTGCAAATGTACTAGGTCAATTTAGTTTGCCCCTTACCGGTATTTCAGTAGATCATTACGATAATACTTACATGGGTACCCCGGCTTATGCAGCCATTCATTCTGCAAACCCCGCTGCAGAGCCTAATTTATTTATTGAAGGTGGCGGCGGTGTTGATGGAAAAATTACTTTTAACCTGGATTCGCTACCTAAAAAAATTGGTATTAATAAAGCCGAAATAATTTTAGCCCAATCAACTGCCGATACTCAATATGCCGTGCCCAGTTTGCTTAATCTTTTGCGAATAGATGATGCCGGACAGGGTCAAACTATTGACGATGCCGTTTTATCAACTTTTGGAGGCGTACTTCAAACAGATGTGGTAGATGGTGTCTCAATTAACCGATATCACTTTAATCTTAGCGTGTATTTCCAAAGACTGGTGCAAGGGATTTACAAGAATAACGGATTGTATTTAACCGTGCAGAACGCGGCTTATTCGGCAGATAGAGTTACAATCGTTAATTCTTCCACAAATAAAAATTATAAGCTATCTTTAAAAGTGACTTACACTAAATTACTATAGGCTTATGTGCGGAATAGTTGCTTACATCGGACATCGTGAGGCTTACCCGATTTTAATTAAAGGATTAAAAAGATTAGAATACCGGGGATATGATAGTGCCGGAATTGCATTGCTTAACGGCAACCTTAATATTTATAAATGCAAGGGCAAGGTAGCCGACCTTGAAAATATTGTTGCCGGTAAAAATATAACCGGAAGCTTAGGCATGGGCCACACCCGCTGGGCCACACATGGCGAACCCAATGATACCAACTCGCACCCACATATTTCTCAATCGGGCGATATAGCAATTATTCATAATGGAATTATTGAAAATTATGCAACGCTAAAAGAAGAGTTGAGCCAGCGTGGACACGAATTTACCAGCGATACCGATACAGAAGTGCTGGCACATTTAATTGAAGACATTAAAAACAATACTCATACATCGTTAGAAGAAGCGGTGCGTTTGGCATTGCATGAAGTAATAGGCGCTTATGCTATTGTTATTATTTCGAAAAACGATCCTACTAAACTTATTGGTGCGCGTAAAGGCTCGCCATTAGTAGTTGGTATTGGCGATAATGAATACTTTATGGCATCGGACGCCACACCTATTATTGAATACACCCGCAATGTAACTTATCTTAACGACGGCGAAATTGCGTTTATTAAGGATGGCAAACTGAGTATCAAAACCATTCAGAACGTTGAAAAAACCCCTTACATAGAAAAGCTTGAAATGAATCTCGAAACCATTGAAAAAGGCGGTTACGAGCATTTTATGCTGAAAGAAATTCATGAACAACCACGTTCTATTTACGATTCCCTACGCGGCCGGTTCGACCCCATTAATTGCACCTTTGCAATGCGCAGTTTAAAAGAGTTTGAAACGAAAATCAAAAACTTGAAGCGCATTATTATTGTGGGCTGTGGCACATCATGGCACGCAGGGTTAGTGGGTGAATATTTATTTGAAGACATAGCACGCATACCGGTTGAAGTAGAGTATGCGTCTGAATTCCGCTACCGCAACCCGGTGATTAATGAAGATGATTTAGTGATTGCAATTTCGCAATCGGGCGAAACTGCCGATACGCTTGCTGCCATTGAACTGGCAAAAGAAAAAGGCGCAACTATTTTTGGCTTATGTAATGTGGTAGGTTCTTCAATACCTCGCGCTTCTCATGCAGGCGCATACACACACGCCGGGCCAGAGATTGGCGTGGCATCAACAAAAGCTTTTACAGCACAGGTAGCAGTGCTTACACTTTGGGCATTCGGCTTTGCACATCTTAGAGGCAAAGCATCGAAACAAGATTTACGAAATGCTTTTGCCGAACTTGAAGCTATACCTGCAAAAGTTGAAAAAACGTTAGAGCGCGAAGCACAAATTATTGAGATTGCAAAATTATTTAGTGAAACCAATAACGCACTATATCTGGGAAGAGGTTACGGCTTTCCGGTAGCGCTTGAAGGGGCTTTAAAACTTAAAGAAATTTCATACATACACGCCGAAGGCTATCCTGCGGCAGAAATGAAACACGGCCCCATTGCTTTAATTGATGAAGCAATGCCGGTAGTAGTTATTGCCACAAAAAGCAGTATTTACGAAAAAGTTATAAGTAACATACAGGAAGTTAAAGCGCGCAAAGGAAAAATAATTGCCATTGTAACCGAAGGCGATAACAAGGTGCGTAAAATGGCCGACTATGTGATTGAAATTCCAGAAACGAAAGAATATCTGGAACCATTAGTGGCTACTATTCCACTACAACTACTCTCCTATTACGTAGCCATTCAACGCGGCTGCAATGTTGACCAACCAAGGAATTTAGCGAAGAGTGTAACGGTGGAGTAATTTTTTGCTTTCCCCAACCCCTCACAAAGGAATAACCTGAATGTACGTTCAGATTAATATCTAAAATCCGTTAAATTAGTTCAATAAAATTGTAATATTTTATTGAAAAATCTGTTTACTACATCACACTAATAAACCAATTGTTATATGATAAAAAAATCATTGTTCATTACCTTAATGGTATTAGTGCGGTTTGTATATGCCGATGGCAACAAAACCGTTGAAAGCAAAATCGAAAAAGTTACTGTATACCTTGACGGGGCACAGGTAACACGAAGCGCGCAAGCCAATATTACTACCGGTAAAACAGAAATTAAATTTGGCAATCTGTCGCCTTATATAGATAAGTCGAGCATTTTGGTTTCAACAAAAGGCGGGTTAACCGTAGTAAGCGTGGTAACACAGGCTAATAAGTTAACTGAACAAAAAAAAGAAAGAGGAAGTAACACAACTTGAAAAAAGAAGAGAAGAATTTAATAAAAAGCTGGAGGATGAAAACAACATCAAAGAAGTTTATGATGAAGGCATAGAAATATTAAAGAAAAATCAATTGGTAAATAGCCAGCATACCGATTTAAAAATTGTGGATCTTAAAGCGGCTATGGATTTTCACCAGCAACGCTTAAGTACTTTGAAGAGTTCGCTTCTTGTTTCGGAAAGAGTAATTAAAAAATTGAATGATACCATTGCTGTAATTGATGCGCAACTTCAAACCCTGAATGCAAAAAAAGACCCATCGACAAGTGATTTAATTGTTACGGTAAATGCCAAGCAAACAACCGAAGCAAGTTTCACTATTTCGTACTTTGTAAATTATGCCGGCTGGTTCCCTACTTATGATTTTAGGGTTGATGATATTTCGAAACCTATTAGTGTTTCTTATCGCGCTAACGTGCATCAAAACACCGGCGAGGACTGGAAGGATGTAAAACTTACTTTAAGCAATGCCGAACCCAAAACCAGCGGTGTAATACCTAATTTAAGAACCTGGTATTTGCCACAAAATACAGGATACACAAAAACAAATTTTAATTATACCAATGCCTACCCCGGATGGACACCGGACCCAGGTGTAATGGAAGTAAAAGGAAGAGTATATGATGATTACAATAAACCACTATTTGGCGCAACCATTATTGTAAAGGGTACCACAATAGGCACCACAAGCGACTATGACGGTAATTACTCCATTAAACTCCCTCCGGGTTCAAATTACCTTACAGTAAGCTATATAGGCTATACCACACAGGACATACCTGCATTTTCCAACCACATCAATATTAAAATGACACAGTTCTCTAATAATTTAGATGAGGTAGCTGTTGGAAACGCGAATACTAACGCCATGTATTTTTCTGCCAGAACTGCTGGAGCTGAACAAGCAAAAGAGAAGATAGCATACATAGAGCCGATGGTTAATATTGAAACTAATGAAACTTTTAGCCCAACAACATATTCATTCGAAATACAAATGCCGTACTCAATACCTAACGATGGGAAAACTTATGCGGTAGATATTAAGCAGCAGGATATACCGGCCACCTATGTTTACAAGTGCACACCTAAGTTAGATAAGGAGGCATTCCTAATGGCAAATATTATCGATTGGAATGATTACAACTTTTTAGATGGAGAAGCTAATTTATATTTTGAAGGAACATACTTAGGCAAAACACTTTTAAACACAGCAGTTGAAAATGACACTATTGAAATATCGCTTGGCCACGATAAAGGTGTTACCGTTACCCGAACCAAGTTGAAAGATATTGGCAAGAAGACTTTTTTGGGTGATAAAAAAATTACCTCGCGTGCTTTTGAAATTGCAGTGCGCAATAATAAAAAGCAGCCGATTAATATTTTGGTTTTGGATCAATTTCCTGTTTCAACACAAAAAGAAATTGAGGTAGATAAGCAGGAATACAATGAAGCCTCACTTGATAATGCAAGCGGAAAATTGACATGGAATTTGCAAATATCAGCTGCAAATGAAAAGAAGGTGAGCTTTAAATATGCGGTGAAATATCCGAAGGATTATCATATACTATTGGAGTAACCACCCCTCTATACTTCTCCTAAAAGAGAGACTTAAATACAAAATAAATGGCCTGAGAGCGCTAAGCAGTCAGGCCATTATTATTTTAAAAAGACAAGTAAATTATTTTTGGCTAAATCTTTTCGCTACTTCGTTCCAATTAATAACATTATAAAAAGCAGTTATATAATCAGGACGACGATTTTGATAGTTGAGGTAATACGCGTGTTCCCAAACATCAAGCCCAAGTATAGGTGTGCCTTTTACTTCGGCCACATCCATTAAAGGGTTATCCTGGTTAGGAGTTGATGAAATAACCAATTTGCCACCACTAACAACTAACCAAGCCCAGCCCGAACCGAAACGTGTAGTTGCAGCTTTTGTAAATTCTTCTTTAAATTTATCGAACGAACCGAAAGCGCCGTTAATTGCATCGGCCAACGCACCGGTAGGTGTTCCGCCTGCATTAGGTGCCATAATTTGCCAAAACATGCCGTGGTTCCAATGCCCGCCGCCATTGTTGCGAACTGCGGGAGAAATTTTTCCGGCATTGGCTACAATTTCTTCAAGCGATTTATTTTCCCATTCTGTGCCTTTAATAGCATTGTTTAAATTAGTAACATAAGCGGCATGGTGCTTATCGTGGTGTATTTCCATAGTGCTGGCATCAACATGCGGCTCAAGCGCATTAAATGCATAAGGTAATTGCGGTAATTCGAAAGCCATAATAATTAATTTTATATAGTTAAGAAATAAGTTTTAGATGGGTAATACAAAGGTAAAAAATACATTATCACTTCCCTCTCTTTTGTTTAAAAAACTCGGTCACTAAACTTCCGCATTCGCCTTCCAAAATGCCCGAAATTACCTCGGTTTTAGGATGCAGCACTTTGCCTTTGGTTAAACTATAGCCTGCCTTCGGGTCGCTTGCACCGTAAATTAAGCGGGCAATACGCGCCCATTTTAAGGCGGCAGCACACATCAGACAGGGCTCAAGTGTTACATACAAAGTGCAGTCCTCTAAAAATTTACTGCCCAAATAATTCGAGGCAGCTGTTATAGCAATCATTTCAGCATGGGCGGTAACGTCTTTAAGCCGTTCGGTTTGATTATAGCCTTTGCCTATAATGCGGTTGTTGCAAATAACCAATGCACCTACCGGCACCTCATCTTCCTCAAATGCATAAAAAGCTTCCTTCAAAGCCATCTTCATATAATATTCATGCGAAAAAATCATACCGACACCCATTTGCGTTTAAAAATAAATAAATAACCGGCTATTGCTGGCACAACTAAATTAAGCAGCCATACCATTGTTACTGCACTTAATACTGCCAGGTTATCGGCGGTATAATTTTTAAATACATATAACGCACTGCCGTTTCTAAAACTAATATCAAGCAAAGGCATTAGAGGCGAATATGTTTGCACTAAAAGAAAGACGATGCTATGAACAGTTAATTGTAAAATTTCATTTCCCGCACCAAAAAATAATAACAGCAAAACATATTGCGATGAATAAACAAAAAACCGAAGGAACGAAAGTAGCAACCCTTTTACCTGCACATCCATATCCGGTAAGTGAGCATGCCCAATAGTAAGTCCATATTTTTGAAGAAGAGGAATGGATGCGATAAACTTATTCAATAAATCGAATCTGAAATATATAAGTAAATAAATGGCCGCCGCCCCAGCGGTGATCTCGGTAAGGAATTGGCTGCCACTCCACAAATACACAAAAGGCACACCGGTAACCAGTGATGTAGCGGTTTGCGCAAATCCACCAATGCTGCTTATATAAAATGCTTTGGTTTTATTGTCGTCTTCTAAAAATAATACGCGGCCCATAAACTCGCCGCTTCGGCCAGGTGTTACAAAACCTACACTAATACCCGCCACTACTGATTTAAATAAATTGGTAAATGAAGTTTTAGTGCTAAGCAGAATTTTCCATTTCAGCGTTTCAACCATCCAGTTAACCGGCATTAATAAAACTGCAATAATTAAAAAGTAAAACCGGCCTGCCTGCAGGTTTTCAATAAAAAAATGGAATTGCGAATGGAAATCGTTTTTTATAAATAAGCGGTCTATCACAAACCAACTCATTAATAAAAACAAAACTATGTTGAGTGCAAAAAAAAGTTTCCGGTTGTTTAAAAAATTCACGGATTAAACTTAGTGTTTTTTGCAACGAGGAGAACCCCTTCCGTTCCCTAAGGGTAAACCAGAGCCAAATCCAATGTAGGATATAATTGTGCGGGTGGAATTAACTTACAGGATTTAATACAATACTGAAAATTTTATACTGGCCCATATCCCGGCCGTAATAAAATTTATCAAGCGCTTCGTACATGTTCTTTGCCCGGAAGTATGAAGTGTGCAGCTTGTTTTCGCCTATTTTAATCCATTGAATGGTAAGGCTGCTTGCCTGGTGGTAGTGCTCGTCAATATATTCGAGCACTTTTTTAAGGGCATCAATTTTATTGGTGCCGGTTTCGGTATGAAACAGGAAAGACTGTTCGTGCTTAGGATTAACCGTTACTAAATCTAACCTTACAGTTTCGTTTTTCTGTTTATAGTTAAAAATCAGATTTTGCGAATCTAAGCCGAGGCGCGCCGCAATATCTTTTTGATAGCGGGCTACTTCAACATTTTGGTCTTGCTGTGTCATAACTTGTAGGAAATTACATGTACTTATCCGGCATGAGTTAAACGGAGTAACAAGTATATTATTACATCAAAAAAATTGTATGTCGCTTACTAATCCCTTAGGACAGTAGTAATAGTTTAACTCAGCTTATCGGCAATTTTATCTACAATGCCGTATTTCAAAGCTTCATCGGCATTCATCCAATGGTCGCGGTCGAAATCTTTCATAACCTGCTCGTATGTTTTACCGCAGTTTTTAGCAAGAATATCGGCGCTAGATTCTTTTATTTTCTGAATTTCAGCAGCAGTAATTTCAATATCTGTAGCCTGACCATACATACCACCTAAAGATGGTTGGTGAATCATTACCCGGGCGTGAGGCCAAATCAACCTTTTGCCTTTTTTCCCCCCGCTTAAAAGTATGGAACCCATAGATGCCGCTAAGCCCATACAAATAGTATGAACCGGTGATGAAATCATTTGCATAGTATCATAAATAACCATGCCTGATGTAACCACGCCACCGGGGCTATTGATATAAAAGAATATATCCTTACCCGGATCTGCTGCTTCTAAAAACAACAAGCGGTTTACAATACGCTCGGCCGATTCATCATGCACAGCACCCCACAAAAACAAACGACGCTGTTCTAAAAATTTATTGTCGAAGCGCATCATGCCTCCGGCAAATTTCTCTATCAATTTATCTGGTTCACCTTCTGGCTTTTCGGGTTCTTGTTGTCTTGTATTCATTTTTCTATTTTTTTAATTGACGACTTCAAAAATAGAATATTTTACAAGTTGCAATAGCCTTGGTTTATAATTGTGCCTTGCAGGCATCTTTTTTATCTTCTACTAGCCTTCTAATCCCAAAAACCGACCATTTTTCTTAAGAAGATACTTTAACAAGATATTCTCCCGTTTCTGATTGTGGAAAAATCTTTCCGCCTGATAAGATTCTTCTTTTGATTTTTGCAGCTGTGAATCTCTTTTCATTATTCGACTCGCTTACCAGCCCTAAACCAGCCCATAAAGAAGAAAATCCTAAACAAGAGGAATTCGACATACAGGTGAATGGTGAGAATGTTCGTGTAAAAATTCGATTTGAACAACGCTTTAATAACCGCGCCACCGTTAATAAAAACGGTATTCTTATACGCATATCGGCCAGGCAGCAAAAGGATGAACAACGCAAACAGATAGATACTTTATTAAAATGGGCCAAAGAAAAACTGGGCGATAAACCTGAGTTGCTGGATAGCCTGAAACAACGTTATTACGTTAATGGCGAAATACTTAGGCTTGGCACGCAAGAGTTTATTATTTCCATTTACTATAACGATATAGCAAAATCATCGGCTAAAATATTCAGAAACAATATTGTGCTTTCAATGGCCAAGGGGCTTACTAAAGAGGCGGAAGCCAATGCTGCATCGTATTTAATTTCTAAATGCCTGTGCAAATTTTATTTGCCTATAGTAACAGAGCGTTTGCATGAACTTAATGCCCGGTTTTTCAAAAAAAACCTGCATTCGGTAAAAATGAAATATGCCAGTAGTTTTTGGGGGCATTGTTCGCACAATGGGCACATTGTCATATCTGTGCGCCTAATGTTTGCGCCACCCAGAACGATAGATTACGTGCTTATTCACGAATTGGCACATTTGGTTCATCATGATCATTCCGTGCGTTTTTGGAAGTTGGTAGAGCAGGTAATGCCCGATTACCGTATCCATGAGAAGCATTTACAGGAAAACCACCTTAAATATTACTTGTAAACCGAGATAAAGCCGCTATTTAACGAATTGTGGTTACATTGTTCCTGTGAGATTTGGAATTTGGACCGCTGGAATTTACTTTCGCCCCTCCATTAAACAGTAACGTGGCAAAACCGAAAAATGTAATTTTAATAGTAGCCGATAGCTTGCGCCATGATTCTGTTTACCAAGAAACGAAGCCTGGCGTGCCGTATCTTGAGCAAAACTCAATTCAGTTTACTAATGCCCGTTCTTCTGGTTGTTGGACTTTGCCAGCTACCAGTAGTATGTTTACTGGTTTGCTTCCACATGAGCATGGTGCTACTACACAAACGCGTTGGCTTAAAGATGAAATACCTTCACTACCTGAAAAGTTGAAACCTGCAGGATATAAGCCGATACAAATTTCGGCCAATATTGTTACTACCGATATTTTTAATGTTAGCAAAGGTTTTGATGAGGTTTACAAAACCTGGAATTTTGTAAAGTCGCAACACCAAATGATGTTGCGATTGGTGCTTACATTCAACCGGCCTCGTATTCGCCGAATGGTGTTAAAGCCAAACGATAAGGTTTTTGAAAAGCTAAGCGAAGATTTAAGGCAGGGGATTGTTTGGGCGCAAAAAACAGCGCATGATGCGCTTGCAAGGGCGCGCCAGCTTATTGCTGAAAACAACGCCAAAGGGCAGCCTGTATTTATGTTCGTCAATTTGATGGAGTCGCACTACCCCTATCATATTGCCGATGTATTTACTTTGATTAATAAAACGCTGCCGGGAAAAATTCATGAGTGGTTTATTCTTTACCATTTCCTTTCGCAAACATTTCTGAAAAAGGATAAACAGGTATTGATACAAGAAGACCTTGACTTGTTAAGAAGAAAGCAACAGCTATCGTGGAAGTTGATACGTGATGACGTAGATAATTTTTGCAAAGAGATGCATAGTAACGATGATAACCTGATTGTTTTTTGTTCGGACCACGGCGATAATTTTGGCGAACAAGGATGGCAATATCACTTTAGCAACGTAACAGATGGTGGAAATAAAGTGCCTCTTTTCTGGCTTGATCATGAAAACCGGAAGGCAGAAACAAAGTCGCATAACGTAAGCTCACGGTTTATGTACCATGATATCTTGCGTGCCTGCGGCGTGCCTACCGATGAAGGAACTTTAATGCAGGAAAGCGACAGCAACTTGCCCTTTTTGCAAAGTTTTTGGTATGATAATGAGGGCCGTACACTACCCAAATACAAATTCAACCAAATGGCGTTTATTGAGGGTGACCAGCGCTTTGCTTTGCGTGCAGGCGAGTGGATGTATGCCCCGGTTGGAAAAGACGGTAAAGAACCCACGTTTGAATATGTTCAAAAGAACTTTAATCCGCTTGAAGAGCTACATCTTTCAGCCGAAAGGAAAAAATACCTTGAAAAGTCAGTTAAAGACTTCTCAAGTTTTTCGGAAATGATTATGCAGAAAGGCAAATAGAAGGTAGCAAGTTAACGTTAAGAAAAGTATAACCCTCTGCTTTACTATGAATGTTGAAGAAGTAAGAGATTATTGTTTGACCAAAAATGGGGTTACAGAAGATTTTCCGTTTGACAACGACACCCTTGTATTTAAGGTAATGGGCAAAATTTTTCTGTTAACAAGTTTGACTTTTCAGCCTTTTAGGGTTAACTTGAAGATGGATACAGAGTTGGTGGGTGAATACAGGGATAAATACCCCGATGTGCAGCCCGGCTACCACATGAATAAAAAATATTGGAACAGTGTTTATTTTGATTCTGGAACAATTCCACGTAAAGAATTGTTATTTATGTTGGAGCACTCTTATAACGAAGTAATAAAGGGCCTGCCTAAAAAAATGCAGGCCGAATTAAAAAATAAATAATATGATATTCCTGCTGCTTTTAGTTTTTTTCTGCTTCATGTTGCACAAAATGTGCGATGAAAGAGGCATTTCGCCGTGGAGCTACTTAACCGGATTTGTTGCTGGATTTGTGCTTATTCTTTTTCTTACTTCGGCAGCTATTGTTTATCTATACGGGCAAAATGTACTTAACGACCCGGACTTACAGAAAAAGATTATATTCTTTACCCCTGTTGCTTTGGTTTGCGACCTTTTGCTTTTCCTTTTTATGCGCCGAAAAATATCTAAAGTTGGTGTGTATCACGATGATGACGATGATAGCAACATGCCACCACCGCCATCGAATGAAAAGAAAGACCTCTCCTATTTCCGTTAATTATTATCGTTTACAATAGCGCTAGTTATATGCTTGATTTCATCATAGTAGGTCAAGGCATTGCAGGCAGTATGCTTTCGTGGTTTTTGCTGAAAGCAAATCAAAAAATTTTAGTGCTTGATCGGTTCAATCCGTCTTCTGCTACTTATGTAGCATCAGGCATTACCAATCCTATTACTGGTAGAAGATTTGTAAAAACATGGCTGGCAGATGATATTATTCCGTTTGCCGAGAACACCTACAATGAATGCGAAAGGATTTTTAATGAAAGGTTTTTGCAAGCATTACCAATTATACGGCTTTTCGATTCTATTAAAGCACAAAACGATTGGAGCACCCGGTGCGCCACCCCGGAATATTTACGCTATTTGAAAAACGAAAGCATTGTTTATTTAGATAAACAGAAAATTAAAAATGATTTTGGCGGGTTTGAAATAAATGGTGGAAGCAGGCTTGACACAGGAAAATTTCTTACCTCTTACCGTACGTTTCTAAAACAAAAATCTCTTTTATCAGATGAGGCTTTTGATAGTTCAGAATTTAAAACTGAAGCCGGCAGTATAAGTTATAAAAACATTAAAGCACGTAAAATTATTTTTTGCGAAGGTGCTGCAGCATTGCAAAACCCTTATTTTAAATTTCTGCCTTTTATGCCCGCCAAAGGCGAGTGCCTAACTGTAAAAATTCCCAATTTTTACGGCGATAGAATTATTAGCGCTGAAGCTTTTATTATGCCACTGATTAATAAGGACGAATATTATATAGGCTCAACCCACCAGTGGAATTTTCATGATGCGCTGCCAAGTGAAGAAGGCAAAAATGAGTTGATGGGCAACTTATCTGCTATTTTAAATGCACATTACGAAATAATAGGCCAGAGTGCAGCTATAAGGCCAACTGTAAAGGACAGACGGCCATTAATAGGCTTTCACCCTGAACACGAGAACATTGGCATATTTAATGGCATGGGCACTAAAGGTATTTCGCTTGCGCCTTATTTTGCCAAACATTTTGTTAGGCATATGATAGAGCAAACAGACCTGATGAAAGAAATTGACATCAGAAGATTTTTATCTTAGTGCTAATGTTTTTTGCCCCGGTATTAAAAGATTTTTTTCTTTGTAAAAATAATGCAAAACCTAACTTATGATTAAGGCAACCGTGAACGGAAAAAGGGAATTTAATATTGAAAAAAATATAGTAGACGGCCAACCGGTGGAATGGGATTTAATTGAGGTGCACAATAATACCTTCAACATTCTTAAAAACAATAAAAGTTACAATGCTACGCTAATCAGTTTTAATGCTGATGAAAAAACGATGGTAGTAAATGTAAATGGCAATGATTATGAAGTTCAGGTAAAAGATAAATACGATTTGCTGTTGCAGCAATTGGGTATTAGCGCAAAATCTTCGGCTAATATTCAGCACATAAAAGCCCCTATGCCGGGGCTTATTATTAATATTTCAATTGCCGAAGCGGATGAAGTAAAAAAAGGCGATGCGCTGCTGATTCTCGAAGCGATGAAAATGGAGAACGTAATCAAATCGCCTCGCGATGGTAAAATCAAAAAAATAAATGTGCAGCTACGCCAAGCTGTTGAGAAGAACCAGGTAATGATTGAATTTCATTAATTACTTCATGTGGAAATGCATCACTGTTTCTACTTGTATTTTCTCTTTTACAGCAGTTGGGTCTGTAACATAAGCTTCACTTTCCATGCCATTCCATTCCAGCTTATTGGCTTTCATGTGTGCTATAACTAAAGGCATGGCTTGCGACAGGTATTTATAATCGCCAAAAAACGAAACCGTTAACACCTTTGTTTTAGGCGTGGTTTTGCCTATTACCCTTCCTTCGCCTTTTATTTGTTTAGCTACTGGTATAGCAGCCTCCATAACTACTTTATCCTGGTCGAAACTGTAATAGTAGGCCATTACCGGACCCGTCATTTGCAATTTATTTTTATTCATTACTACACCTATTTCACCATATAGAGGGCCCAATTTATTTCCAATTTCCGCAGCAGGGCATGAATCAAGCACGCTTAGTATTGGCTGATCGGGAAGCTCTTCGATTTTATATTCACCCAATTTCCATAGCGGTGTAGATTCAACTTCCTTTTTTAAATTTTGCAAGCCGGCTTCAAAATCAGGGCCCATCATTTTATCAGCAAGCATATTTAATGGTGACCAAAATAATCCAACACTTCCGGTATCTATCCAACTCACCTCTGTACCACCATCAACTGGCTTAAATTCAAAATGACTTTCAAATGGCGGCATACCACCAAATTGCAATTGATTTCTAATGTAGGTTGATGGCTTGCTCTCAATAATCTCCATTGAGCCGGTGCCGCTCTTTTTGCTGGTCCAGGCCATTTTATTTCCTACACCCTCTTCCGGGCCAGAGTAAGTATTTTTAATAGTCGAATCTCTTTTTATCCAAGGACTCCAGTGCTCCCAATTTTTGAAACTATTTATCTGTTTAAAAACGAGCTCAGGAGAAGCATTCACAACTATTTTGCGCTTTACATCGAAACTTTTGGGCGCTAACAAAGCTACCATTGCATACAGTACAATCACTGTAAAAAGTGTAATTCCAATTATTTTTAATGCTTTCATAATTTATATTTATTTCAAATTTAAATAAATGATATTGCCGAACGAAATTCTTTTTTCACCTCGTCTGCATTCCCGTTAGCCAAGCCAGCTTCTAAATTAAATTGCTGAGCAAGAAGCCCCGATAAATAATCGATTTGCTTAGCTGAACTTTCGATGTCAAAGAAAATCTTTCCGGTACGGCGAATCATAAAATCATTAAGATTATAAACCATTTCATTTTCAATAGCATATAACAGCTCTGCGGCTTCGAATAATTTTTCCTTCTCATGGATAGATACGCAATATTCCTTCACTTTTTGAATAAGTTGTATGGTGTTCTTACCGTATCTAAAAAACCATTCGTCAATTTTTTCCACTGAGATATTTTCCGCTTCTGCTATTTCAACTAAGCTATTATAAAAAATTTCGAACTCGGCCTCATTCTTAAATTCGCCGCCGCTTAATCTAAAGTTTTTTGTCTGGCACCCCTGGGCTTTTTTTCCAAGTTCCTTTACTACTCGGTCAACTATTTTTTCGGCCATTAATCGGTACCCGGTCAACTTTCCTCCTGCAATTGAAATTAAGCCTGATTGGGAAACTATAATTTCATCTTTTCGAGAAAGTTCCGATGCCGATTTCCCTTCTTCAAATATTAATGGCCGCAGTCCTGCCCATGTAGATATAATATCAGTTAGTTGAAGATTTACTGAGGGGAACATTTTATTAACAGCGTTCAACAAATACCGGGCATCATCCTTGTCGCATTGTGGCTTATCAAGGTCGCGGTTATAAACCGTATCGGTGGTGCCTACGTAGGTAATATTATTGCGTGGAATAGCGAATATCATTCGGCCATCCTCTACATCAAAATACACCGCCTGCTGTATAGGAAATTTTAGATATGGGAAAACAAGATGTACACCTTTGGTAAGCTGTAGCCTTTTGCCTTGTAGCGAATTGTCTTCTTTACGTAGTAAATCTACCCAGGGCCCGCAGGCATTAACCACTACATTAGCGGATATACTCAACTCATTACCGGTTACTTTATCAAGCACTTTTGCACCGGTAACTTTTTTATTGCTGTTACAAACAAACTCTTTTACTTCAGCGTAATTAAGCAAAATGGCATTTTGAGCAAATGCGCTTTTTGCTACTTCAATTACCAGCCTCGAATCATCTGTTCTATATTCGTAATATAAGCCGCCGCCTTTTAATTTATTAAAGGCCAGCAATGGTTCAGCTTTTAATGTTTGATGCCTGTCAAGCATTTGTTTTCTTTCAGGGCCTTTTACTCCCGCCAAAAAATCATAAAGCCACAAGCCTATTGAAGTAGAATAAGCGCCTAATGAGCCACCGTGTATAATGGGCAGCAACATTTTTTCGGGAATAACAATATGGCGGGCGTTGCGGTGCACAATGGCGCGTTCGCGGCCTACATCATGCACCAGTTTAATTTCGAACTGCTTGAGATACCTGAGTCCGCCGTGGATTAATTTTGTAGAGCGCGAGCTGGTGCCGGAAGCAAAATCATTTTTTTCTACCAAGGCTACTTTCAATCCTCGTAAGGCAGCATCCAGCGCAATACCGCAGCCGGTAATGCCACCGCCAATAACCAGCAAGTCGAAATGTTGCGAAGTAAGTTGTTGGGTAAAAGTATTGCGATTAAGATTGGAGAAATTCATCAGCGGGCAAAATTGCAATAATTATTGGCAGAAAACCTCAATTTTTAGACATGCCTGAATCGGGATAATTTTGAGAAGTTTTGTCTTTTTTCTTTTGTTTGACAAGTGGCACACCTGAAGCATGAATTTCGGTATAAAGTGCTGCTATTGCCCTTATTCTTTCAACACCGTAGCGTTTAAATAACGAGCCGGCAGTTATAGCACCATCCAGTGAATCGGCATAAACATAATAGCTTTGCTGGGCATCTAATTCCAGAACCATTTGCTGTAGGTCATCAAGCGAGATATTTTCTGAATCTTCAACGTGTTCTTTTTCGAACTCTTCTTTAGATCTTACATCAACCAAATAAAATTCGTCGAACTGGTAATCTATGGCAAACTCATCGGGTTCGATGGTAATGAGCATGTTAATTTTCCCGCCAGATTTTTTCCACTGTTCGTAACCACCATCTAAAAAACCTACAACATTAGTTAGTGCCGCATTTCGAACTATATCTGAGATACTTTTAGCCTCGGCTTCCTGAACTATGAGCACAATCTTCTGCTCACTGTCAACCAACTCATATAAAGTTTGAAGGAAGTTTTCGTTAAACGGTGCCGACAGAGATTTTTCGATAAACCCTTCTGCAAATTCGGTGGAGGGGCGGGTGTCAACAACAATAGTGTTTTTTTCAAGCAACTGCTTAAATTCTTTAAGCTCTAATTTTTGCATAAAATATCTTTAAGGATGCAAAAATATTATTTCAGCACTCATTTTGTAAGCGGGCACACCACTAATTGGTAAATTTGAAAATAAACTACCTATTTGAACGAGCGGCCAAAACACTATTAGCCAAAGAAATGGCCTAGCGTACGGGATATTTGCTCAATACGCTTGTAGTTTACTGTATAAAAAATAAACTTACCGCTGCGGGTAGCAATTACAAGTTTATCATCTCTTAAAATACGTAAATGTTGCGAAGCAATTGATTGCTCGAGCCTTAGCGATTTATATATTTTATTGACATTAATTTTTTTATTGCTGTCAATAAAAGAAATGATTTTTATACGCAAAGGATGCGCCAATGCTCTTAAAACAGATGAAACTCCTTCTAACTCCTTATTCTCAACAAGCTTATTTGCTGTAGCAGCCATATATACCAGGTTTTATATGAATAAATATAATAAAGTTACTATTTGACAATAAAAAAATTCAGTAAGCTGATGCTTAACTATGCAGCAAGGGGGAATACCACATATAATAATATAAACTAATTCCAGATTTACTTAGCCTTTCTGAGCAAGGTCTTCTACCAATTCAGTTACTTCTCCAACGCGTTTTTTGTTCACGGTGTAATAAATGAATTTTCCATCTCTTTCAGTGTCTACAATTTCAGCTTTTCTTAAAATAGCTAAATGTTGTGATGCCACTGATTGTTCAAGACGGAGCTTTACGTAAATTTCGGTTACAGTAACCTTTTTCTTATCCTCAATAAGAGTGATAATTTTTTTACGTAATGGGTGATTAATTGCTCTTAATGTTAGTACGGCCTTTCTCAGTTTTCCATAGTCAAGACGGATGCTGTTTTTGCCGCCTTCTTTTAGTATTACCAAAGCTTCTTTTGCAGTTTTCGCAGACATAATAATTTATTTTAAGGACGTCAAAAATATAATAATTTGCTTCTTTCAAAACATAAAATAATTGTATTTGAATAATTTAACAAAAAGCTTATAAGTAAAGCTATTTAAAAAAATACACTTTTACCCCTTATTTCCAAATTCTTTTAAGTAAACAGGTTCGAAGTAAGAAAGGTTTTCAAATTGCGCATGTTTATATTTTATTTCTGAAATTTTCACCATTAATCTTGAATCGCAATCAATTCCGTCGATAAAATGAATATGATTGGAAGTAAATATATTTTTGCATTTTTCAATAGCATTACCTCCTAAATAAACCGTATCATATTTATTTAGGTCATCTTCTAATGCCTCATTAATTGTAATAGCCTGAGTTTTAGTTAATTCATGCGCATCATTATCAAATACAGCCATGTAAACATCTAATCTTCTTGCATCTATTACAGGCATATAATATGCTTTTTTATTATTGCTCACTTCTTTTATGCCCTCACATAGGGCCTGTAGCGTTGGTACAGCAATTAAAGGCTTGTTTAAAACATAGCACAAGCCCTTGGCAACGGAGGTTCCTATGCGCAGGCCTGTATACGAGCCGGGCCCTGCGCTAACCGCAATGCCATCGAGTTGATTATATGAAAATTTATTTTCATGCATTAGCTCGTCAATAAGTACCGTAAGTATGCGCGCATGAGAGTTGCCCTGGCGGTCTTCTCTAAAGTCAACCAAACTTCCATTATTTGCAATACATACTGAACAAACAGGTGAGGATGTTTCTATGTTTAAAATGAGGCCCAAAAATCAATTTATGTTTTTCGAATTACAAATGTATAAGGGCGCAAGTATCTGTACACCAGCGCATAATTTCAAACTTACTCTTCAATTACCTTTAATTTTACCAGTTCAATTCTTTTGTCAGTAGCTTTCATTACTTTAATATGAAAAGTGTCTATATCAATGGATGTGCCAGCCTCGGGTATATCCTCGAACTTGCTGACAATATAGCCCGACAGGGTAGTATATTCACCAACAGGAATTCGTAATTGATGTTCATTGTTCAAATAATCCACCTCCAGCCTTCCTGAAAAAATGAATTCGGCACTTGATATTACCTTTTCGGTAAGGTTTTCTTCATCATGCTCATCCTTAATCTCTCCGAAAATTTCTTCCATTAGGTCCTCAAGGGTAATAATGCCGGCTGTTCCGCCATATTCATCTACTACCCAGGCCACATTTTTTTTATCGCGTATAAACTGAAGTAACAAATCGCGTGCAGTCATTGTTTCAGGTATTACCTGCAACGGCCGAATTATTTGTTTAAGAGTAGGCGGAATTTTCAATAAATCGAGATGGTGAACGTAACCTAGTATTTTATCAATCACATCATCATAAACAACTAATCGTGAAAGTTTTGTTTCAATAAATTTTTTCTTTAGGCCTTCCAGTCCCTCAGTTATTTCAATAGCTTGTATTTCCGGTCGGGGAACCATGCAACTTCGCACTTTTACATCTTTAAGGTATAAAGCCTTTTCGAAAATTTCGGAGTTAAGATGGTCCGTATCGTCGCTTTTATCGTTATCGCTAACCGCAGTTTCTTTCACTAAATACTCAAGGTCTTCTTTTGTAAACGAAGGCTTACTTTCAACCAGGTCAATTCCTATTACTTTCTTAATAATCCACCGTGAAATACCATAGAAAATATTGGTAAATGGCTTTAATGGTATATAGAAAAGATATTTGGTAGGGTAAGCAAACAATAGTAAGGCCCGATCGGAATTAACCCGGAAAAGAATTTTTGGGATCAACTCGCCAAAAATGAGAATGATAAACGCAGTAATAATTGTTTGAATAACAAGCAGCAGTACTTCATCTGTAGGCAGGAAAGAAAATTTTTCGTGTGTAAGATAATTAGCCGTAATGCTACCAAATAAAACTAGTGATATATTAAGCCCCACCAACATAGTGCTAATAAACTTTGATGGCGCAGCTGTAAATTCAGAAACAATGTTCGCAGCAGTAGAGCCTTTTTCTTTCAATAACTCGATACGCAATTTGTTGGATGAAACAAAAGCAATTTCGATGCCTGAAAAAAAGGCAATTAGAAGAAGGGCCAGAATTGTAGCAAAAATTTCCACCGCTGAAATTTACGAAAAGTGAAAGAATTGGGGGGAGAAAGTTTTTAAACGCTAAACAAAAGCATGTATAAAATGAAAGCCTGGAGAAAGAATTCCCCAGGCTTTCATTTTTTTTGCCAAACTGTTTTTATCGCAACAAAACTACCGAGCCTTCTAGTTTCTTAGTTACGGTGATTGAGGGATTTATTGGATTAGGATAATCAACTACTATATAATACACGTAAGTAGCTGCCGGCTGAGGTTCGCCTTTAAAATTACCATCCCATAAATCAGTTGAGTTGTGTACCAATTGGCCCCAACGGTTATAAATATGGAACTCTTTAATAGCAACATAGCTATGAAGCGCAGGCCCAAATAAATCGTTTTTACCATCACCGTTTGGTGTAAAGGCGTCAGGCATTTGGAACTGTCCCTTGATAAGTATAATTACCGAATCGTATGCTCCGCAAGCACTGTTCAGAGAATCAGTAACATAAACATAATATACGCTTGGTGCTGTAACTGTAGGGTCATAAACTGTTGCAGTATTGTTGATACACTGAGTACAGCTTAAGCCTGTAGATGGGGTCCAGAAATAAACCGGGCTAACAAAACCAGGACCAATAATAGCAGATAGCAGATCGGAAGTATCGCCATTAATAATAGTCGCAGTATCAGGATTGATATTTACATATAGTTTGGCCGGTTGGTAAACAGTAGTAAACAGCGTATCGTAACAACCTACGCTATTGCGCACAATAACCTGGTAATCGCCAGCACCAAGGCTATCGAAACTACCACTAAGTTGAGGCGTTTCGTTATTAATAGAGAATGTATACGGCTGGTTAGGAGTAATTACAGGTGTTACCGTAAGGTCGCCATCTCGTAAACCAAAGCAACTTGTTGAATCGGCGAAAATAGTAAAGCTATCTACAGCATAACCTTCGGGTACAAAAAAGCCACCACTAACAGAACATCCAGCGCTATCGGTTACAGTGTAACCATATTCACCTGGTGCTACACCATTAAACTGACCGGTGCTATTAGTTGCCCCATTAACAATATGATAATCGAATGGACTAACGCCTGCGTTAGTGGTAATAGTTACATTGCCGTATGGAGGCCTTCCGCATTTGAAAGGTATAACCGTATCGGTTGAAGATGAAAGCTGATCTTGCAAAATAGTACCGGAAGCGCTTACCGAACATTGATGTGCATCGGTAACAGTTACTTTAAATTGCCCTGCGGATAAAGTACTATCTACAGATGATGTAACATTATTACTCCATAAATATGTATAACCCGGTGTACCTCCTGAAGGGCTAACCGAAGCCCTGCCGTTGCTCATGCCAAAACAAACATAAGGCACATTCGAAAGACTATTAACCAACTGCGAAGGTTGTGTAATAGTATATGTAGCGCTAGCAGTGCATCCGCCATCATCGCTTGCTGTAACCTGATAACTACCCGCCGATAACCCGCTAATGGTAACGGTGGTATCGCTATTGCTCCATTTATAATGTATAATGCCTGGCTGTCCATGATGTGCATGCACTGTAATACTACCGGTCTGAGCTCCAAAACAAAGCAGGTTAGTTATAGTTCCGGAATCAATAACCATAATATTTGGCGAATTGGTAACCTGGAATGTGGCGCTGATGCTACATGAATTTTGATCGGTAATAGTTACCGTATAAAATCCCGCAAGAAGATTAGTAATTAATGCACCTGTTTGAGAGGTGCCTGACCATCCGTAGTGCAAGGTGCCCGTTCCGCCACTTGCAAATACGTGTATAGAACCATTAACCGTACAACCTACCGGTGTAATAGTAGTATCGGTAATTGTAATTGCAGTTGGCTGAGTTAAACTATATGAAGTAGTTGCCGTACATCCATTAGCATCTGTAGCTGTAACAACATAAGTTCCCGGCCCTAAATTGCTGATGGTAGCAGTGCTATCATTATTATAATTCCACTTATATTTAATAAGGCCTGTGCCACCAGATGCAGAAGCTGTAATGCTGCCGTTATTAGCACCAATACAGGTTATGTTTTGTATAGTAGGGCTGCCCAGAGTAACTACTGTTGGTTGTGCCACCTGGTAAGTTGTAGTAGCGCTACATCCTAATGAATCGGTAGCAGTTACGGTATAATTACCTGCCGAAAGACCTGTTATAGTAACGGTAGTATCGTTATTAAAACTCCAGTGATAATGTATAGAGCCAGTGCCGCCGGTAGAGGTAGCGGTAAGGGTTCCATTGCTTTGTCCGTTGCATTTAGGCTCAACAACTATCGGGTTGCCCAATACAATTATCGGCGTTGCCGATGAATCAGTAATGGTTTTAATCAATTTGCATCCTTTAGTATCAGTAATAGTTACCGTGTAGTCGCCGGCAGGTATGCCGCTGATAATACGGGTTGTGTCACCATTGGACCAAAGATAGGTATAGCCGGGTGCTCCACCACTAGGCGTTACGGCAATAGAACCTCCGGTGATACAAATAGCTTTTACTATTACCGATGTTTCTGTGATAGGTGTAGGTTGTGTAACGGTATAAGTGGCCGATGCACTACAGCCATGAACATCTGTAGCTGTTACGTTATAAGTTCCTGCTGCAAGACCGGTAACAGTATCGTTGTTAGGTAAAGAGTTTGTCCAGGTATAATTTAATGCAGGTACCCCACCGGTTACCGATATAGCAATACTTCCATCGTTACCTCCATTACAAGTTACATTTTTAATTACCGGAGGATGGAAAATAATAGGCGGACTAAGAACAAACGAAACTGTGCCTGAAGCACTGGCTGTACAAGCTAAGGCATCGGTAACTGTTACATTGTACGTTCCGGTAGTAAGGCCGGTAATGCTGCTGGTAGTGGCATTATTGCCCCAATGGTAATGAAAATCTGGCGTACCACCTGATACATTAGCGCTAAGCACACCGGTGTTATTGGTACCGCTAGTAGAATCGCATGAAACAACTGTATCATTAGGAACTGTAACTGTTGGCGGCGTTGGTGGAGATAATATAACGGTATCAGATTTTGTACAACCGCTTTGAGTAGTAACACTAAAAATGTAAGTGCCGGGGCCCAAGTTAGTAAGCTTGGTTTTGTTTGCACCACCCGGCGACCATCCAAATGAATCAACCGGTGAAGCCTGCGAACTGTATGATGCATAAACTGCACCATTATTTCCCGCACACGATATTTGATGAACTGAATCGATATTAACTGTAAGACTGCCGCCTGGTAAAACATGCACACTATCGGTTACAGTTACAGTTGAATTATCGCAATTAGTATAAACCGCCTGCACCTTGTAATTTGTTGGGGCCGTTGGACAAACAGTTACCGTAGGGCCTGTACCAATAACAGTGGTATCCTGATACCATGTAATACTATCATTAGGCGCGCCGCTTGGCGTAAAACGGTATGCATCATTATCAGCAGTCCATTGTGTGGCATTTCTTCCAGGTACTGTATATGCAGTGGTACCGGCAGCATTTTGTATGCCTTCAATAGCCAGGCCGCCGTTCCAATAACCATCCGGACTATAGAAATCTACATTGTCTAAATCATTACATATTACACTTTTGTGTTTTATATTAATGTCTATCAGGTTTGTGGTTTCATAAATAACTATTTGCTGGCTTTGAGAATCGATACCTGTGCAATAAGTATTATTAATACTAAATGCATCGCCATACATAGGACATTGATTCCAAGAAACCACAAATTTCCTACAAGGGAAAGTGTCTAAAACTTGGTAGTATATATTCCCGAAAAGGCTAGGATCTAAATCCTGCCATGGGCTCATAATAACGTTATTTAAGTCACTCGGGTTGTTATCTGGAGCAGGGCCTGTTATATACCAGTTGTTAGGTGCACCGGCATTAAATACATCAAATGAAATTACGCCATTTGAGCCGACAATAATGGAATTATAAACTTGCCCGAAGAAGCAAAAATTAAATGGCAAATCAATTTGGTCTGACCAAATATCATCTTCAGCAACCAAAATGGGGATTCCGGTATCAAACGGAAACTGAGGTGCATAATCAATTGGGGCAACATCATATGAAGTAGTTTGTGCCGCACTAACCGCACTGGCGGTAAGTGTGGTACAAGTTTGCCCACAAGGAATGGCTACGTTATTATTGGTTGAAATAGCCGGACATGGACTGCAAGGAGAATGGCCTATTATATAATAGGCAGTAGCGGTGCAGCCCCCTTTATCGGTAACTGTAACAGTATAACCACCAGCAGCCAGGCCGGTTAAAGGGTTACCAGTTAAACCGCCTGACCAGTTATAAGTATATGCGGGCGTGCCACCAGTAGCGTTTACATCTATAGAACCGGTGCCGCCTGCGCATGAAATTGAATTAACAGTACCACTATCAATTGATAACGGCGGGGTGGTACTAACACTATACGTTGCTGTTGCTGTACAA
Organism: uncultured Bacteroidota bacterium; assembly: GCA_903919075.1. Classification (GTDB taxonomy): domain Bacteria; phylum Bacteroidota; class Bacteroidia; order Chitinophagales; family LD1; genus Bog-950. The sequence continues at coordinate 50,256 of CAIXGR010000087.1, forward strand.
CCTGTGGAATCGGTAACGGTAACATTATAACTACCTGCCGCAACATTGGCAAGTGTATCTGTATGCAATAAGCCGCCCGGAGACCAATTATAAGTATAAGGTGCTGTGCCATTGCCTACACTTATAATAATGCTACCCTTGGCACCACTTGGGCAAGCAGAAGCATTTTGAATTTGAGAACTGAGTGAAAGCGGCTGGGGAGTTATTGAAACACTAGCCGAAGCGCTGGCAGTACAACCATTAGCATCGGTTACAGTTACACTATAAGTACCTGTGCCTAAATTGGCATGCGTTTGTGTGTGCGTAGAATCATTCCAAGTATAATGATAAATAGGTGTTCCGTTACTAGGATTAGCAGTAAGCGAGCCACTATTTGTATTACTTGAACATGTGGTAATAGTGCTACTAGGAACACTAACCGTAAACGGCGGGGGTATGTTCAATGTAACTGTATCAGATTTTGAGCAACCTGCACTATCAGTAGCTGTAAAAATATAGGTGCCGGGCGAAAGATTTGTCATTGATTTTTTGCCAGCGCCACCCGGTGACCACCCGTAGGACACAACACCCGATGTAGTATCGAACGAAGCATAAACAGCGCCGTTGTTTGCATTACATGTTGATGGCTGACGAACAGAATCAACAGTAATTATAGGCGATTGAAACGTGACATGAACATTTGCGCTAGATTGAACTGTGGAATTATCGCAAAGTGTAATAGTTGCACGCGCAGTGTAATCAGTAGGCACTGTTGGGCAAACTTGTATGCTGTCGCCGGTTCCAATTTGTGCATTGCCTTTAAACCAGGTAATAGTATAATCTGGTGTGCCACTTGGGCTAAAACGGTAAGCATCATTAGTAGCATTCCACTGGGTTGCATTTCTTCCAGGTACGGTATAAGCTACACTGCCTGCGGCATTTTGTATACCTTCAATAGCGCGGCCGTTATTCCATTCGCTGCAATATCCTTTGTCTTGTATATATATATCAATAATGTTACTTGTTTCATATAATACCACCATTTGAGTTTGGTGGAAGGCACTATCGCAAGGGTTTTTGCTGGCACTATCAACACTATTCGGGTCATCGTACATAGCTGAACGATACCATGAAACAGATAAGTAGCGGCACGGGGCTACACCACCAATCTGGTAATAAATGGTTCCCTGATTGGTAGGGTCCAAATCCTGCCAAGGTGCCATGATAGAATTATGCATATCGGCAGGATTAGCAAAGGGAGCTGGGCCGGGGATATTCCAATTATTAAAAGTACCAGCCAAGTTGGTATTGAACGAAATAGCGCCGTTAGAACCAATAACTATACTATTATAAGTATTACCAAAAAAGCAAAATTTAAAAGGCAAAGCAATAGGATTAGACCACAAATCATCGGTATCTGCAAGAATTATTGTGCCCGCATTAAATGAAAACGGGGGGGCATAAGTTATTTGCGCAACATCATAAGTTGTTGTTTGATTTCCGCCAATGGCTGTAGCCTGCAGGGTTGTGCAGGTTTGTCCGCATGGTATGGCAACATTGGGGGCTGTACTAACTGAGGCACACCCTGAAAATTGTCCGTACACTTGCGAAAACTGGGAAAGTACGAGCACGAGAACTGAAACCCGTAAAAAATTTTTCATCGGTTATGGTTTAGTGGTTTGAGAGCACGAAAATAAAAATAGCCTTCGCTTTTGGACAATATTTAAAAAAAACTTCGAAAAACAATAAATCCTGTTTAATGTGTCTTTATTCAAGTTTGGTCCCTGAAGGCGCACGAAGTTAAAAAAAATGACGATTATTGGCGAGGTTTATATGAAAAATCGGCATGTGTTAATTTTACCCGTATTATGGATAGGATTGATTGGAGCGGGTAAGCACTTTTTTGTGCTCATTTAGCACGCGGCCGAAGTGCATTTAATTTGGTAAAAACAAACTCTAATTGATTGATGAACAATATAATAACTAAGGAAAATATTCTTTACTTAATTAAAGAGTTGATTTGGCTTACAATTACAGCTATAGTAATATATGCGGTATTGTATCCCATTACCGCCAAAATTGATTTTATATACTGGAGAATCAATGCGTTGCTGATTTTTATCACGCTTACTTATTTCCGGTATTCAACTACCTTTAAAAGCCTGCCCTTTTTGCGCCCGGCTTGGATAAGGTTTCTTTTATTTACCATTAACTTAAGTCTGTTTCTTTACGTGGCACATTACGAGCAAAAATTTGTAGCAATGGCCGATAATTTTTATACCGAAGATTTCGGGTTTCCGAAGATTATTTTGTACGATGATATTAAGAGGCAGTTATTCAAATACCTGTATACCGAAATTGTATTATTTGGAACTGGCAGCCTTATTATGATTTCGGCCTTTCAAATACGACTTATAGTCTCGTACTGGCAGTACTATAAGCACCAGGCAAATGCCCGCTTGCAGGATTGAGAGCAGTTTGTATTTCAACACCCTCCTACTCCTTTCCACTACACACTCCTCTTTCATGAGCGTAAACTAAATGCAAAACCTAGGCCATACTTCAAAAACCCGCCTATTTTTACTACGTTTGCTCCATAAAATATAGCATATGAAGTTTTCGGAAATGGAATATAAGCGCCCTGATTTGGCGGAGGTAGAAAGGGATTTTAAAGCGCTGCTTACCCAATTTAATAATGCCGGTACAGTAACCGAGCAACAGGACGTGCTTTCGAAGATTTATGAGTTGCGTAATGAGTTTCAAACTTTTTCTACTATAGCATCTGTTCGCAATTCAATGGATACTGCGAATGCTTTTTATGAAACAGAACAAGATTTTTTTGATACTACCGAACCGGTAATTAAGGATCTGAACATACAATTTTACAAAGCCCTTGGCAGTTCGAAATTTAAAAAGGAGCTTGAGGAGAAATTTGGCAAACAATTGTTCCGCTTAGCCGATGTAAGCCTCAAAACTTTTGACACCTCAGTTATTGATGACCTGAAGGAAGAAAACAAACTTTGCACTGAGTACACCAAGTTAGTTGCAAGTGCCGAGGTTGAATTTGATGGCAAGAAGATGAACCTTTCAGCGTTAGAAGCTTACCAGGAATCAACAGACCGAGAAATAAGAAAGCAATCGTACTTAATTAAGTGGAGTTTTTTTGCGCAACATGAAGAGAAATTTGAAGACATATACGATAAGCTGGTAAAAATAAGAACCACTATTGCACGTAAATTAGGCTACAAAAATTTTGTTGAGTTGGCCTATTACCGCATGTTGCGTACTGATTACGACGCTGCTAAAGTTGCTGTTTACCGCGAACAGGTTTTAAAACATGTTGTGCCGCTTGCCGCGAAACTACGCGAAAAACAAAGAGTACGAATTGGCGTTGATAAACTGAAAATTTACGATTGGGGACATAACTTTAATTCAGGAAATCCGCGCCCGGTGGGAACACCTGATGAAATTGTAGCCAGTGGGCAAAAAATGTACGCCGAACTATCGCCAGAAACAAAAGAGTTTTATGATTTTATGGTAAATAATGACCTGATGGACCTTACCAATAGAAAAGGTAAAGCAGCAGGTGGTTATTGCACTATGTTCAATAAATATAAATCGCCTTTTATTTTTGCCAACTTTAATGGCACACTGGGCGATGTTGATGTGTTAACGCATGAAGCAGGACATGCTTTTCAGTGTTTTGAAAGCCGTGGTTTTGAAGTGGAAGAATATTTTTTCCCAACTATGGAAGCTTGCGAGATACATTCGATGAGTATGGAACAGCTAACTTACCCTTGGATGAATTTGTTTTTTGGTAAGGATACTGAAAAATACAAGTTTGTTCACCTGGCATCTAACATTTTGTTTTTACCCTACGGTGTTGCGGTAGATGAATTTCAGCATATAGTTTATGAGAACCCGGATATGACACCGGCTGAACGAAAAAAAGTATGGCTGGGCCTTGAAAAAAAATACCGCCCATGGGTTGATTATGACGGGATAGATTATTTGGAGCGTGGCGGGTTTTGGCAGCGGCAGAACCATATTTACCGCAGCCCTTTTTATTACATTGATTATTGCCTGGCACAATTTTGTGCTTTACAATTTTGGCAAAAAAGCCGGGTAGATTTTAAACAGGCCTGGGCAGATTATCTTCGGTTGTGTAAAGCCGGTGGCAGCAAACCTTTTCTGGAATTGGTACAGCTAGCCAATATACAATCGCCATTTGATGAGAAAGCATTTGAAACACTTTTCAAAGACATTGAAAAGTATTTGGATAGCGTGGATGATAAGGCGATGTAATACTATCAATTTATTGCCTGAGCCAATTTCCATTTACAGCAAAATACCGGGGCACACTTGAAGAGTTAGTGCATACATCGGTAGCCACAGTTAAGTTAAGGGTATTACCATTAATAACATAAGAATAAACACCAGGCGTGCCTATACAATTATTGCCACTTGCATCTGCACGAAAGGTAAATGTAAGCTGCGAACCGGTATAACTATAATCGCCGCTACCCTGATCGGAAATACCTGCACCGGTTGAACTGCTATATTGAAAATTTGAGTTGTCGGTTGCCTTAAAGTTAGCAGTATCACCTGCTGTAATTACTTTTCTCCAGGTGCCTACAAAGGGGCCGTTATCTTTTTTACATGAGGGTATAATAGCAAGTATTATAAAAACTAAACTTGTTACGGCCAATAGCTTTTTCATGTTAGTTTGCATTTATGTTCTATACTGTCCGAGAAAAAAAATAGGGGAGGCCGAAGCCGCCCCATTTTTATAGCTTAGAAGTTACCACACTTTTAAAGCTATGAACCAAAG
>CAIXGR010000088.1 GCA_903919075.1 uncultured Bacteroidota bacterium
ACCGGTCCTTGCGGCCCATGTTCGGAGATACATATTGATTTACGAAGTGATGAAGACCGGAAGAAAAAAGATGGCAAGGATATAGTAAACGCTTCACACCCGCAAGTGATTGAAATTTGGAACAATGTGTTTATGGAGTTTGAACGCAAGGCCGATAGCTCGCTAGTGCCGCTGCCTAAAAAACATGTTGATACCGGTATGGGGTTCGAGCGATTAACTATGGCCATACAGGGTAAATATTCCAGTTACGATAGTGATATTTTTCAGCCGGTTATTCAATACGTGGCACAAAAAAGTAATATAAAATATGGCGCGAGCGAGAAAACGGATATTGCATTAAGGGTTATTGCCGATCATATCCGCGCTATATCATTCACCATTGCCGATGGGCAGCTGCCATCTAATACCGGTGCCGGTTACGTAATACGTAGAATACTCCGCCGCTCTGTGCGTTATGGCTATTCATATCTGGGTTTTGAGGCTCCGTTTATGTGCGAGTTGGTGCCCATGCTGGCTGAGCAATTTAAAAATGTATTTCCAGAATTGAATGCTCAGAAAGATTTTGTGGTGAATGTGATTAGGGAGGAAGAAATTTCATTTTTTAAAACGTTAAAGACTGGGTTGAACTCACTTAATAATTTTTTTGATCATGGTAGCCTACAATCAAATAAAATTGGTTATTTAACAGAAGAGGAGGCTTCTCAAGATTCGGCGCCTACCCCTAAAGAAATTGAAGAAGGACAAAAAAGGGTAGTAACAGCTTTGAAGGAAAATGCAGATAATTACACACAATTTTATAAGCGAAATATTCCAGGAAAAATTGCTTTCCAATTATATGATACATATGGATTTCCTCTTGATTTAACGAGATTGGTTGCCGCAGAAATGGGATTTATGGTTGACGAAAAAGGTTTTGAGGTGGAAATGGCCGCCCAAAAAGATCGTGGCCGTGTTGCGGCGGCTACCGAGCAAAGCGATTGGACTACCATTGAAGACGGTAAAAAAGTTGAGTTTATAGGTTACGATTTTACCGAAGCTGATGCACGAGTAATGAAATACCGTAGCGTGAAACAAAAAGATAAAGAACTTTTTCAATTGGTGTTAGACAAAACGCCTTTTTATGCCGAAAGTGGTGGGCAGATTGGCGATACCGGTTATTTAGATTTTGGTGGCGAGAAGATAGATGTGTTGGATACCAAGAAAGAGAACGATCTTATTATTCACTTTGTAAAAAAGCTACCGGCTAAGGTTAATGCACCGGTGCATGCAAAAATTAATACCATACGCCGAAACGATATTATAAAAAATCATAGCGCTACGCATTTATTGCAGGCAGCTTTGCGCATTGTTTTGGGTACTCACGTTCAGCAAAAAGGCTCGTTAGTAAATGCCGATTATCTGCGTTTCGATTTTGCACATTTTGCAAAAATGACACCGGAAGAAATTGCCAAAGTAGAGCAGATTGTGAACGACAAAATAATGGAGAACGTAGTTTTAGATGAAAAACGGAATGTGCCTATTAAGGAAGCTGAGAAGATGGGCGCTACTATGCTATTTGGTGAAAAATATGGTGAGTTAGTTCGTGTGATTACGTTTGACCCGCAGTTTTCGCGCGAATTGTGTGGCGGGGTACACGTAAAATCTACGGGTGCAATTGGCTTGTTTAAAATAATTTCAGAAAGCTCTATTAGCGCCGGGGTTAGGCGTATTGAAGCAGTTACCGGTCGTAAAGCTTTGGAATATGTGGATGCAAAAGTTAACGAATTAACAGCGATAGGGGAGTTGTTTAAGGGATCGAAGAATGTTGTGCAAAGTGTAAACACTTTAATGGAGCAAAATGAAAAGCTTCAAAAAGAAAATGAACACATGCAGGATAAGCTGGTTGCCGGTTTAGTAAAGCAACTAAAAGCAGAAGTTGCACAGGTGGGCAAAGTTCAGTTTTTAGGTAAAGCTAATATTGATATTACCAGTGCCGATGCCTTGCGCAAAGCAGGCATTCAGTTAACCAATGAGGTTAAAGACAACTTTGTTTTTGTATTAGCATCAAACATAAATGGCAAAAGCATTGTGCACCTACGCGTGGCGCCATCGTTGGGGCTTAATGGCAATCAATTATTAAAAGAATTATCTCCATCTATAAAAGGCGGTGGTCCGGCCGATTTTGTACAGGCCAGCACTGCAAATGCAAATGATGTAGAAGAGTTGATTGGAAAATTAAAGGAAAGATTTAAATAGCAACTTTAGTTGGCATAAATAATAATGGCCCGAAGACTTAGTGTCAACGGGCCATTATTATTTATTGTAGAATAGCTTAAATTAAGAATGTTTAAATGAGGTGATAAATTTATCAGCATCAGGACTAAGCCCATCTTTTGCAGAAAATATGGTGATGATTGAATACTGAAATTTATTTATAAAATAAATGCGGTCTTTACCGGTAAATTCTTCAGTTGAAAATGCAAATTCGATGTATGGCTCACCAGTAAGTACAGTAGCTGTAGTAGTTACGTGAGTTGCCTGCAACGATTGCACAGCACCATCTCTGCTATCTTCAAGCAATTGCTTAATGCTTTTGTCTGATAATGACAATGCACTCATATCAGTCCAACTCGACATAAAAACGGTATTATCGCCAATAGTGTAAGTCTGCATATTCATTTTTAAAATGCTTGTGCCTGATGAATCATATTGTACCGATTCTTCGGGTTTACCGGGAAAGTTTATCGAAAAATGACCTTCCTTATAGGTGTACGTATGCCAAGCACTGCTTTGAGAAAAGCCATTAATAAATGCAGCTGTCAGGATAATCAAGAACAGAAAATTCTTTTTCATGGTTTTGGGTTTAGTTGTAGCATAAAAATAATTAATTTATAAAGTTCTCATCAATAAAAATCAGTTACACATTTTTCAGCTTTGCCTTTTTCTGACAATTTCATCAATTATGGTTAACCGTGGGCTTTTACTGTGTGGTGGTTTAATTTTTTCTTATAAAATCATTAGGTTTACCCGATTAAAATTTATCACTGAATTATATTTTTAGTTCCAATAGCCTATTTGGTTTAAGGTAAGGCAGGAATTTTTAGTTATGAGCAAATACGAAAAATACGAAGTAGTAGTGGGGTTAGAAGTCCATGCACAGCTTTCAACACACAGCAAAATGTATAGTGGCGATTCGGCAGAGTTTGGTGCTTCGCCAAATACACAATGCAGTGTAATATCATTGGGGCATCCCGGTTCGCTTCCCATGGTAAATGAAACAGCTATTGAATATGCGGTAAAAATAGGTTTGGCAACAGATTGTACCATTAGGAATGAGAACCAATTTGCCCGCAAGAACTACTTTTATGCCGACTTACCTAAAGGCTACCAGATAACACAAGATAAAACCCCAATATGCACAGCAGGGCATTTAGAGTTTGAGGTTAATGGCGTTAAGAAACGAGTAGGCATTACCCGAATCCACATGGAAGAAGATGCGGGGAAAAGCATACATGATATTGACCCGTATTTTACATTGGTTGACTTAAACCGTGCCGGTGTGCCTTTGATTGAGATTGTTTCGGAACCAGATATCCGTAGTGGAGATGAGGCTATGACTTATTTGAATGAGGTTCAGAAATTAGTGCGCTACCTGGGGATTTGCGATGGTAATATGGAAGAAGGCTCGATGCGTTGCGATGCTAATATATCGGTTCGGATAAAAGGCTCTACTGTTTTTAATCCGCGAAGCGAAGTGAAAAATATGAATAGTATGCGCAACGTAAAGCGCGCTATTGAATACGAATTTACCCGCCAGATAGATGCCATGGAAGCCGGAGAAACTTTGATACAAGAAACACGCGGTTTTGATGCAGTAAAAGGCACTACCATGTCGCAACGAAGCAAAGAGCATGCACACGATTATCGTTATTTTCCAGAACCTGATTTGCCACCGGTAGTAATTACCGATTCGTATATTGATAACATTAGGGTAAACATGCCTAAGTTGCCAAACCAGTTAATAAATGAATACATCAATAATTACGGCTTACCAGCTTATGATGCAAGAATAATAACTGATGATAAAAAGCTGGCGGAATATTTTAATCAATTGCTTGCGCAAACAAAAAATTATAAAGCTGCTGCCAACTGGATATTGGGCCCGGTAAAAAATTATCTGAATGAAAATGGCTTAGAAATTGGTGATTTTAAAATTGAAGCACCAGCCATGGCCCGCTTAATTGCATTGATTGATGAAGGAAAAACAAATTTCTCGGTGGCTTCAACAAAAATATTTCCGGTTATGCTTCAGCAGCCTGATAAGGACCCTTTGAAGATTGCTGAGGAATTAAATCTTTTACAAAACAGCGACGAGAATCTTATTGGTGATTTAATTGAGCAGGTAATTTCGAAATACCCCGATAAAGTGCTGGAATATAAAAGCGGCAAAAAGGGATTGCTTGGCTTATTTGTGGGTGAGGTAATGAAACTATCAAAAGGCAAAGCCGACCCTAAAGTGACTAACAAACTTGTAATTGAAAAATTAGAATCATAAATAATTTATATAACCAGTAACTTGCAAACTCTAACCAATTAAAAATAATTATAAAGCAATGCGCAAAATATTCAGTTTAGTAATTGTACTTTCCATTCTTTCGTCATGCAATTTGAACGGAAGCAGCGATAAGTATTCAATACAGGGTACTATTAAAAATAATCCTGCAAAATCGGTAAGGCTTGAAAAGTTGGGGTTACAAAAAATAGTAACTATTGACTCTTCGAAAATAGATGATAAGGGTGCGTTTAAAATGGAAGGTGTTTCGGAAGATGGCTTTTACCGATTAAAGTTTGATGATAAAACATATTTTCTTTTTCTGCTTAAGCCTGCACAATATACTTTCGACATTGATGTGAATAGCGCCAATCCGATTACAATAAAAGGGCCACCGGCTAATGACGATTTTCAAGTAGCTATTAAAGAAGTGCAAAGCGCCGAACGCGATTTTACAGGTTGGAACACTGCTTATAAAGCCTTTTCGGAAAAAGGTACTACACAGGATACTCTAATGTTCCTTGCACAGAAATTACAAGCAGCTGGAGCAAGGTTTGAGAATTTAATAAAGGATAGTTCAAGAACCACAAAAAATCCGTTGGTAGCTTTATTTTATGTTACCAATGCGCCTATGGAAAGGTTTCCGAAAGAGAATTTGGCTATTGTTCAGCGCTTGGAAAAAGAAATACCTAATTCATCGTATACCAAAGATTTTAAGGGTATTTATAATGATTATGTAAAACAAGTAAAGGCAGAACAAGACACTAAAAATGCTGCGCAGTTAATAGGTGTAGGTAAACCGGCACCTGATATTGACCTTAAAGACCCGAGTGGTAAAAGCATAAAACTTTCATCGCTTAAAGGCAAAGTGGTGTTGCTTGATTTTTGGGCATCATGGTGTGGTCCGTGCCGCCAGGAAATGCCGAATGTAGTAGCTACTTACAAAAAGTATAAGGACAAAGGCTTTACTGTATACAGCGTATCGCTTGATAAAGATGCGAACGCATGGAAGAATGCTATTACTAATTTGGGCATGATTTGGGAAAACCACGTAAGCGATTTAAAATGGTGGCAATCGGAAGCGGCAATGCGTTATGGAGTTGAAGGAATACCTTCTGCTTTTCTGTTAGACCGTAATGGTGTAATTGTTGCTACTAATTTGCGCGGTGCTGAATTAGAGAAAAAGGTACAGGAGCTAATTAAACAGTAGACCCTTCTTACGGTTAGGTTTTACATTTTTGAAATGATGGAGGCATGAAGGATAGCGGTTTCGCTTAAATCATGACCTGTAAAGCGTTTATCAAGTGCCACATTTTTTATTGAATCATTTCCGGCACCCGTTATTACTTTCTCGGTTATTGGAATTTCGGCATAATTATACAGCGAAGTATGTTCATATAATCGCATCCGGTTTTGCGGTTGTATTGAGTTGTCAATCCATCGCCACTGTCCTTCAGAAAATTTCAAGAAATTATACGGAGTTATGGATTTATCAAGATGCGAAAAATGGTCGCTCATGTCGATAGCGTGGCTCATTACACCACCGGGTTTGGCTATGCGTTTAAATTCCTTCAATATATCAATTAAAATTTCGGGGTAAATGTGTTCAAACGTATTGTTTGAGTTAAGAAGGTCAATACTACCAGTTGGCAGGTCAATTTTCCGGGCATCGGCAATCATCGAAACAATATTCATTTGCTCTAATATCTGGTTGGCATTAAGGTCAGTTTGCTTTGCCAGTTGTTTAAGCTTATCCAGGCGTTGTTGCTGTATAGTAAAGTTGAAACCCTTTTCAGAATGCTGAATTATTTTATCAATAGTTTGCCTGATTCTTGTTTCGTTCATCAATGGCGAAATATCAATGGTATATATTTTTTCGGCTCCGTAAAGGTAAAGGCCAATAGGCACGATAGGATACCAACCAGTGCCTATTTCGAGAGCAGTGAAATTGTTGTTTTCGGCGCTATATTTTTTAAAGTAAAGCAAGTGTCTATCACAATGCGCCAGTTTATCTGCAAATAAAGAATCGGAGAGGTGCACCCCTTTTGTAACATATTTCTGAAAAAGAAAATTGATATTATGTTTAAAAGGAAGAAAAGAAATACTTTTTTGAATGATTGCTTTAAGTATCCAAATACTCATTGTTACAGTTATTTATTACAGTGGGCAAATACAGCCGAGAATTATATTTTCAGAATATATATTCTCAAATTATTATTTATAGCCGACCCGAGGACAAACGTAACAAAACTTTCAGTTTATTAAGTCCGGTATTCGTGTCCGGTTGGCGTTTAGTTTTATTACTATATACTGTCCGGTGCAATAAAACGTATTATTCATATCAAATATTTATTGGAACATTAGTAGAATATCTCATTGTATGTATTTGTATATCAGCATTTTACAATTACAGATCCACATTGAATCAGGCCTATTGTGAATAACTTGTTGTTTGTAAAGTTTATTTAGGATTATTAAAATTCTATCATTAACTTCGTTAACTATTCATTAATTGAAAAAGATAAAAGCAATGGGTTGGAATATTTACATTAAATCTATTTACAAAAGAGTTTTTCTTTTTGTTGTTATACAACTATTTTTTAATGCGTTTTTTATAAGCGCGCAGAATCAATACACCATTCTTGAGGGAAACTCGAATATGAGGGTGCTATCGGGAACTAAAGTTACCCTAGGCGGCAGCATGTTACTTTTAGGAGATAGTACAACCATTGACAATAGCGGCGATATGTACATTAAGGGCGATTGGATTAATGATGCCAATAGCCCTGGTTTTATTAACCAAAGCCCTGGAACATTACATTTGGCTGGCGATGCTTCGCAGTTAATTACCGGCGCATTTCCAACTGAGTTCTATAATTTGGACCTTAAAGGAGGGGGCGTAAAAATATTAGACAATGCTGCCAATATTATTGACAGCGTATTTTTGAATGACCGAGAATTAGCAACCATTGGCAATACGCTTAATGTGTGGAATACTAACCCGGGAGCTTTTTCGCGCACTACCGGATATGTAAGTACCGATACTACGGGTAGTATAGCATGGCAAATGCATGGTTCAGGACAGTATATTTTCCCTTTGGGGTCAAATCATCTTTATAAGTATCGTCCGGTAGGCATTCAAAGTACCGCTCCCGACTCTGTAATAATGTTAAGCGTTGGTATGGTTGATAATGATCCGTCGCTAAATGGTTACGATCGCACATTGACTGATACCTCACTTTGTACTTTGAATAATAAGTTTTATCATCTAATCAACTATGTATCGGGTAACACCCCTGTAAGTCTCACTTTTTTCTATAGTAGCACTACTGATGGTAATTTTAATAGAGCTGCTTACTGGAAAGAGTATAATAATGGTAACAATCAAGAATGGTCAGGTACTGGCAGCTATTATTTTGGAACTGCCGATACTTTTAAAACACTTTTTACTCCGAACTGGAACAATTTCAATTTACCGGCTTTTGCTTTAGGTTACCGAGGCCCGGTAGTACAGCCACTTTTAAGTGCTTCAGGTCCGTTAACTTTTTGCGATACTACTAGTGTTACTATAAGCGTTTTCGGAAATTACCAATCATATGTATGGTCAAACGGAGGCACTTCTTCAAATATAACCGTAAACACCAGCGGTACATATTATGTAACTGTAACCGGAGCAGGTGATTGCAAGGGTGTAGCATCGGATGTAGTTAACGCATTAAATTGTACTACTGGTATTGGGGATGTTGTATCTGACCGAGCAATTAAAGTTTTCCCTAATCCTACAAGTGGTTTAGTAAACATTAATATGGAAGGATTTGAAAATGTAAAAACGGAAGTCGCTTTGTTTAATATGTTAGGTGAAAGAGTAAAATACGCTACTTCTAACGGCGAAAGCAATGTTGCCCTGTATTTAAATGACCTAGCTTCGGGAGCTTACATTTTAAATGTTTCATCGGGTGATCGGATTTATAAGGAAAAAATAATTCTTGCACGGTAGGAAATTTCCATTATCGTAATTTGATAAATTATACTTTTATGAGCTTCAAACATTACTATCTGGTACTTGCAATTACATTTTGCGGTATTGTAAGTGGTTATTCGCAATGTTCTAGTGTAGTAAAACTTAACAACGCTTCATTTGAGGGCACGCCAGGGGCCACACCGCCTCCACAGTGGACCTCATGCCACCCTGGTTACGACCCAACTACCGAACCGGGTAGTTGTTTAAGTTCGGCTGCTTATGACGGAAGCACCTTTATGGGCCTTAAATATACGTCTGGTCAGGGAGCACAAGGCGCCAGCCAGCAACTAAATGTGCCCTTAGCCGCAGGAGTTACTTATACATCAAGCATTGCTTTGGCAAGTTACGAATACGGTTGCGGCCAAAAATTTGACCCTAATTGTGCTGCGATTCAAATTTGGGGAGGGTTCAGCTCATGCGATATGAACACACAGCTATGGAGTTCCGGCACCCTTCCGCAATGGCAATCATGGCATACCTATCAAATTAGCTTTACACCTTCGCAAAACTTTACTTACATTACTATTGTAATTAGTGGTTGCAGCAGCACTGCCTTCGTCGGTGTTGATACAATTGCACCTTTCAATCCTAATTTCTCTGCTACTGCGGCAGTTATCCGTAATAATCTTTGTGCTCATGATTCCACCGGCAAGGCTGTTGTAAGCGCAATAGGAAACATACCTAATTTAACTTATCAATGGAGCAATACAAATCCTGTTCAAACTGATAGTATTCTTAAAAACGTACCTGCCGGAACTTATACTGTAACAGTTAGCGGAAACAATAACGCATTATGCGCTACAGCTTCTGTAACCATTACTGCTCCGCCTCCTGTTACAGTTAGCGCTGCAGCGGTTACCAATACATGCTTTACAAATGGTAACGGTAGTGCAACAGCAAGTGCTGGTGGGGGCGTACCGCCTTATACTTTCCATTGGAATAGTAGCAGTGGAACGGGTGATCATCTCTCTCCCGGAACCTATAAAGTTACCGCGTATGATTCGTACAATTGTTCAGCATCAGCTTCAGTAACCATTGATTCTGTTGCCCCTTTGAACATAACAGCTTTTATAAAACCTGCTGCATGCCCAAACTTTAACAATGGCCGTATTGATGCAATTGTATCGGGTGGCAATGGTCCTTACGCGTATTTGTGGAGTGCTCCTACTGCAAACACCAGTATTAGTTTGTATAACGATACTCTTGGCAGCTATACAGTTACAGTTACCGATGCACATCATTGTACAAAAGCCGCTACCTTCTCTGTTGGGGCTACTTCACCTTCTGATACAATAACTGTTATAAGCGATGCTTCATCTTGCAACGGGCATACTATTAACGGGCAAATGATTGCCAATGGTTCAGGCGGCACTCCTGGATTTACTTATGTTTGGAATACGAATCCACCACAATATACTGCTACGGCTATTAATGTAGGGCCAGGAACTTATACAGTAACCGCCACAGATGGAGCCGGCTGTTCAGTTACCAGTAGTGCAACTATCGTACTATCTACAGGAATTTCTGTTAATGTTAGTTCTTCGAATTCAAGTTGCGGTAGTAGCACTGGTTTTGCAGTTGCTACAGTTTCTGGCGCAAACGCGCCACACTATCATTGGAATACAGGCGCTACTACGGATACGCTTATGGGCGTTTCGGCCGGCTATTATAAAGTTACGGTAACTAACGAGCACAATTGCTCAGCAACGGGCGCTGTTACTGTGAATACAACGCATAGTAATGATACCGTTCATATTACGTCTGTAAGCAGTACCACTATATGCTCGGGTGATAGTGCCTATATATGTGCTCCATCGGGCTACAGTTCTTACCACTGGAACAATAATATTCAGGATAACAGCCCTTGCGTTTATACCCAATACGCGGGCAATTCATATTTAACTGTAACTGATCAAAATGGCTGCACAGTTGAATCGAACCATATTTATATTAACGTACTACCTAATCCACCGGTTGCTATTAGCGCAAACGGCGATACTTTAAAATCGTACGGTGCTGCTACCTATCAATGGTATCATGATGACGCATTAATACCAGGGGCCACCGATTCGCAATATGTGGCACCTGAGCCAGGCACTTATTCGGTTTATGTAACCGGTGATAACGGTTGCCATCAAAAATCTATACCGTATCATTACCTGACAAATGGAATAGTAGACGTTAGCGCTGAAACATGGGTGAAGGTTTATCCAAATCCATCAACAAGCGGTGCATGGCAGTTGCAGGTGGGCAGCAACTTGATAGGCAGTAAGGTAGAGGTTTATGATGCCAGTGGAAGAATGGTTTATAAATCGGAAATACGAAGCATTAGTTCGCAATTGGATTTGGATGTTGCGAAAGGTGTTTATTTACTGCAGGTAATATCGCCTAACAAAAACTTTAACTTAAAACTTACAAGATTATAATAGGCGAGAAGCTTATTGCAAATAAAATACGAAGGGCATAAGTTTTACTTGTGCCCTTCGTATTTTTGCACCTCTTCGTGGAAGAATTCAAGCTTTACGCCTGCTGTTATAAACATGTTTTCGCTTTCGGTGCCAGCGTGGTATTTACGTTGGCAAATAACGTGCTTAATGCCGCAATTGATAATTAGCATAGCACATACCCGGCAAGGGGTCATTCGGCAGTATAATGTGGCCCCATCTAATGCCACGCCTCTTTTAGCGGCTTGGCAAATAGCATTCTGCTCGGCATGTACGGTGCGTACGCAATGCTCGGTAACGCTTCCATCTTCATGAATTGTCTTTTTCATTTGGTGGCCCACCTCGTCGCAATGGGGTAGCCCTACCGGAGAACCTACATATCCGGTTACCAATATTTGGTTGTGCTTTTGAATTACACAGCCGCTTCTTCCGCGGTTGCAGGTAGCCCTTTTGCTAATGGCATCCATAACCTCCATAAAGTATTCATCCCAGGTGGGGCGTATGTAGTGTTCTTCCTTTGTTTCACTCATAATAATATGGTTTTACTGGATGCTAAATTTCAGGAAATCTCTTCTAATACTTCATCAATCTGGCGGTATAAATCGTCGAAACTTCCGTTATTGATAAATTTAAAATCAGCCAATTTCATACAGGCAGCCAAGTTTTGCTTATTAGGGTCAGTTGAATTCATTTCACGGTTTTCATTTTCAACAAAGGTTTCAAAATTTATCTTATCGGTTTCCGAAGCCCGCTCAACTATTCTTGTATATCGTAATCGTTGGTCGGCATCAACAGCAAATAAATAAAAATCGCCTTTGCTATTTAATATAGTTACCTCGCCCACGGTTCTTATACTTTCAATTATACAATCATTGCCGCTGGTAAGCGCCTGCTCGTATAATTGTTCAACAATATAGCTGGGGCTGTTTTTAGCGCGCAACTCGTTGGCAACAATTACCATATTATCGCGGTTTACTTCCAAGCCTCGCTGCTTAATAAATTTGCTGAGGTAATTACGCACAGAAAAATGCTGAAACCTGTGGTGTTTGGTAAGGTAATCCACTATTGTTCCTTTGCCCGACCCGAGGGTTCCTGTAATGCCAATAATTTTCAACGGAATAATTTTGGGTGAAAATAAAGACTTACCCGTTGATCTGTTACCCTCTGTGAATAACTTATATATGGTTGTGAAAAACAAAAAAGCCAATACATTTGATGCATGAATTCGAAAAGAGTTGGTTTTATAATTTTTATTATTTCTCTGGTAGCCCTATATTTTCTGAACAGGAAAGACGTAACGCTGGAAGCGCAGAATGGTTTTGAACTTCAAACTATTTCGCCCAATGGTGTTGAATTGAAATCTGTTATTCATCTTAATAACACTAACCTGCTATCATCTACCATCAAAAATATACATGAGAAGTTTTACATAAACGGTACTTTAGTAGGCATTATTGATAATGAAATTAACCAGGGAATACCTGGGAGAAAAGTTACTGATTTTCCGGTTAGTATTAGATTTAGCAAAGATGATTTGAATAAAACTTTGCCGCTAGATTCTTCTACAGGCAGTAAAAGTGAAGACGCAGTAAAAGTAAGTGCCGAAGGGGAAATTACATTCCAGAATTTAATAGGTGGGGGCGATATTAAAATTCATACAGTTGCCATGACTAGTGCTAAATAGATACACAGGGGCATCTTTTTAGTGAAAACAATATTTAAAGCTATATGTTAATTTTGTAAGGTTCAATACAGTCAATAAATTTACGAGACAAATTATTGGGTATGCGGTTAAGGTATTTAAAATATGTTACGGGTTATTTTAGTATAGGTATTTTAATATTATCAATAGTATTAGGTGGCAAAGGTGTATTTATTGCTCCGCTTTATGTGTTTGTGCTTATCCCGCTGATTGAACATTTTCTTCCACAGTCAGCAGTTAATATGAGCAAGGTTGAAGAGGAAATAGCCAGAAAGGATATTTGGTATGATATAGTAATATGGTTAGTACTACCAGTACAGTTAATTACATTATTTTTCTTTTTAAACCGCGTAAGTGACGGCTCACTGCAATGGTGGGAGCTAGGTGGCATGATTATAACTTTCGGAATTGCATGTAGTGTAATGGGCATTAACGTTGCCCATGAACTTGGCCATAGAAATACCTGGTACGAACAAACTATGGCGAAGATATTGCTACTTACTTCGTTGTATATGCACTTTTTTATTGAGCACAACCGCGGCCACCACAAAAATGTTTCTACTGATGAGGATCCAGCATCGGCAAAATATGGCGAAAGCCTTTATGGATTTTTTGTGCGCTCAGTGCGCGATGGCTGGCTATCGGCATGGCACCTTGAGGCGCAGCGATTAAAAAAAGATAATCAATCATTTTGGAGCGTACATAACGAAATGCTGATGTTCCAGATTATACAAGTTTCTTTTCTGGCATTAATTTTCGCGGTTTGGGGGTGGAAGACGATGCTGTTTTTTATAGCATCAGCCACCATTGGTTTTTTATTGCTTGAAACCGTAAATTATGTTGAGCACTATGGCTTACGCAGGAAAAAAATTGATGGCGCATACTATGATAAAGTAATGCCTGTGCATTCGTGGAACTCGGACCACCCCATTGGCCGCATTATGTTGTTTGAGTTAACCCGACACTCAGACCATCATTATATGACATCAAGAAAATATCAGATACTCAGGCATTTTGATAACAGCCCGCAAATGCCTACCGGTTATGCAGCTATGATGCTGATGGCGTTTTTCCCTCCGTTGTGGTTTGCTGTAATGAATAAAGAGATTGAGAAATATAAGGCTACGGAGTTTGGGGCCGCACTAGCGTAATTTAAAATCATGATATGAAATACTTTAATCCTAATTTTTTCAAATTCTTCGATGGTTTATCGAAAAATAATAACAAAGAATGGTTTGAAAAAAACAGGCCAACTTACGAAAATGAAGTAAAGGCTCCATTCAGAAAATTAATGGAGGATTTGACGGCTAAGGTTTCGAAAGATTTGCCTGAGTTGAATAGGGATGTTTCAAAATCTATATTTCGCATTAATCGTGATATTAGGTTTGCGAAAGATAAATCACCATATAAAAACCATGTGGCCGGTATATTAAGCCGCATTGGAACAAAGGACCAGGATTACCCGGGCTTTTATGTTCATTTTGGTGCTGATGAGGTTATGGTTGGCGGCGGTAAATACTTTGTAGAAAAGGCCGACCTTGCAAAAATTCGTCAGGAAATATACTACAACAACAAAGAGTTTAAAAAATTGCTGAACGATAAAGCCTTTAAAGAAAAATACAAAACGTTGGATGGGGACAAAAGCAAAATTTTAGAGCCTGCCTATAAAGAGTTTTTAAAAGAACAGCCGCTTATAGCCAACAAGCAATTTTGGTACTGGGCAAAGTTGAGCAGAAAAGATGTAACCGGTGATAAGCTTGATGAGATACTTATATCATACATTAAGGCGGGTATTAAGATGAATAAATTTTTACTGAAAGCAGTAACTGAATAGAAAATCGTGTATTTATAAAATGAAGTTGCTATTAGTTGTTTCCTCTTTAAATAATATAAAAAAGTTTTCAGAACACTTTGCGATTTCGTTAATACAAAATCAATCACTTCCGTTTTTACATTCAACAAAAATTCTTTATCATGAAGTGGATGTATTGGAAAGTGGGGTAGGAGTGCACCAAACTACATATAAAATAACCAAAGTTTTATCGCAGCAAAAATATCATTTGGCATTAAAAATTGCTTTTGGCAATGCCTATAAAGAAGAAACACAAGTAGGTGCTGTGCTTAATATTATTAATGAAAAGCCTGGTGATTTTGGCACAATGGCAGGCTCTGAATGGAAAGACTTTTACGATTTGGGATTAACCAAACCTGAAGACCTACCATACGTGCGCGGTGGGTTGGTTAATATGAACAACGCTTATATGAATGTGTTTATGCCCTTCAAAAAGGTGGTAGGGGTTACGGTGAACCATTATGCAGATACAGCCACTTACAAGATTCGAAAAGAAAAATATAAAGCTGATTGCGAAACCGGTGATGGTGCAGGATTTGTTTATACCTGCTTATTTGAAAAGCAATCGTTTTACCAGCTTTGTGTAATTGAGAAAAACCTGGCTACCGGCGTTCAGAATTTTGAACTTGCGGGAGAGGTAATGAACAATACATTGACAGAGCTTATACAAAAATTGTAGTAAAAAAATATTATGCCTAATACAGAATTGCTAGAAACCTATCGCGCAAATAGAAAACTTACCGATGTGGAGTTTTTTAAAATGGTAAACAATCCGTTTTACTTTAAGCTTTATATGCTTAGTAAATTACCTATGGGCTTAATTGTAGGACTTAAAGTAAAATCGTGCAGCGCAAATGAATGCAGCATTACTGTTCCTTATCGATTTATCAATCAAAATCCATTTCGCTCAACCTATTTTGCTGTGCTTGCCATGGCTGCTGAAATGAGCACCGGTATGTTGGCATTAAGCGCAACATATAAGGCCAAGCCTTCGGTTTCAATGCTGGTTACGCACCTTGAAGCTGATTTTACAAAGAAAGCTACAGGCATAACTACTTTTACGTGTACACAAGGAAAGGAATTAACTCAAAAAGCAGAAGAAGCAATTATTACCGGCACCGGTACTACTTTTGATGCTATAAGTATCGGAACCTCGCAAATCGGTGAAGAGGAAGCGCGATTTAAAATACAATGGAGTTTTAAAGCCAGATTGGGATAATTGCGTGCTTTATTATTGCACTAAAAATTCTATTACAGAAACGTATTTGATATTAGTACTTGCTGCCAATGTAGTACCTGCAGGCAGCCATATAGGTAGCACCAGTCCGTTTGAATTGGTAGCAGAGTAGTTATCGCTACTAAAGCCAAAGGCGGCACCTACACTAGATGCATAAATAGGATTTGAATTAACTGTAATTGCAAAAGTACCCACCGAAGGAGGATTGTAATATGCGGTATAAGCAGTTAAGGGAAGGGAGCTTGGCAGTAACGAAACTACCTTCCATACAGCTCCGTAGGGTACGGTACCGCCAGTATTATCAATTAATATAGATTGATTATAAGCCAGTGTATGTTGGGCCTTTGCATTAGTAAAGGAAATAAAAAGAATAGTTGCAAGTAATATATTTTTCATAATGGTTGATTTATTAGTAAAGATATGATTTTCATTAATTGACAATAAATTCGATGACGGATATGTATTGAATATTTGTGCTTGCCGCAAGTGTGGTACCCGCCGGTAACCACATATTAAGGTTCTCAGTTCCGGTGGCATTGGTATAGGCAAAATTATTTTGATTGGCTCCTTCCCATCCTCCATTTACATTTGAAAAATAAACAGGGTTTGAGTTAATTGTAATAGCAAATGTAGAAACTGCAGGTGCCGAAGGATAGCCCGAAACATTGGATATGGCCATCGAACTGGGCAGAACTGAAACTACTTTCCAAACCGTATTGTTAGGTACAGATTGCTCGGTACTAACCAATATTGCTCTATTAAACTGTAAGGTGTGCTGTGCTTTAAGTGCTACACAAACCAGCAAAATAATAATTGTAGAGATTAAATTTTTCATGCCGCCCCTAGTATGATTAGCTGATAAAGCTAAAATTCATTTCCGAATATTGCAAAAAATGAATTTAGGCAGAGAGAATCTTACTTTAAATCAGGCTTCTTGTTTTCAGTTGACTCAGCGGCCTTATCAGTCTTGTGCTTTTTATGAGGCTTTATAACAAAATTGCGGCTGATATTAAATCCGAATTGCACACCAAAATCTTTAAAAGAGGAGGGGAACCAATTACCGGTTGTTTCAGCAACAAAGTTTTTTTCAATCATTCCTCTTGAGTTAGTAAAGTGTAGTTGAAAAATATGCCCACCTGTTTCTATATCTACTCCTATAGAAAGATTATTCCTAACTTTTAATCCATTATCAAGCGAAACAATTTGACCCGGAATAATATAGAAATATTCAATATTAAACCGCATACGCTTGGTTAATTTTACCGAGGCTGCTGCACCTAAAGCAAAAACATCGTTGCGGTCGCGAACTGTAGCAACCAAATTGCGATGCACCATGGTTGGCATTACCTGCAATGAAACCCAAGGGCCAAATTTTCTTGAAATTATTAGTTGACTTGAATAATATAATCTTGAGGAGAAAAAATTGTGGCGGCCCGGGTCGGCCCAATCATCACTTCTTATGGCAATGCTTGAATATGCTGAAATGGTTATTGGAATATTCCTTTTGCCGGTTTGCTGCCTGATGATGCGCCATTTGGCGTAACCATCCCAAATTTTTTGATATGAACTTCTTCCTGCGCCTACTGAAAGGTTATCTAAAATACCGTATTCAAAGCAAAAACGTATGGTAGAATTATCTAATCCAAAAAACTCTTTTACGCCGCCATTCATTTGACCAAAACGGTGTGAAATATTAAATTGCCATGAATTTCGAGCAGGCTGTTCGGTTGATTGTGCATTGATGATTTTATTTCCCTTAAAAACACCCACGGCAAATTCTTTGGTTTTAGCCGTTTCTTGCTTTTCAAGCATATTCATTATATCATCCTGCGCATAGATGCACAGCGGTAAAATGAAAAAAG
Organism: uncultured Bacteroidota bacterium; assembly: GCA_903919075.1. Taxonomy (GTDB): domain Bacteria; phylum Bacteroidota; class Bacteroidia; order Chitinophagales; family LD1; genus Bog-950. The sequence goes on from CAIXGR010000088.1 coordinate 17,650, forward strand.
TAATTAGCCAAATCTTCATATCGTTAATTATTAGCAGCACCAAGCTGTATCCATTTTTTAATTTTCGCCATTTCGCAAGTGGTAAGTGGGCCCGATAGGGGCATGTTCATTAAAACTGTTGTTCGATTTAAAAACGAGCCATTATCAACCTTAGCCTTTACGCCGGCATAAGTATCGAAATTACCGTTGCCCGAGCCACCTGCTGTATGGCAACCGCTTGTAGCGCATTTGGCATTTATAATTGGTAAAATGCTTAGTGTATATGTAACATTTACAGTATCGCAGTTTTTGCTTGCGTAGTAGGCATCGTATAATTTATCCTCCTTATCGTAATAACATGAAGCCAGAAAAAACAAGGGAAGCAGCAATAAAAACCAAGGTTTTAACAGAGTGCCCATGTTTATTTTATTTGCAACTTTCATTATTTATAATTTTGAAAAAACCGTTGTTTAATTAATTATTAGGTGCACCAGCATTAACCCAACTTTGAATTTTCGAAATGGTACAGTCGCTTAATTTCTGGCTTCCATAGGGCATGGCCACAATGCCGGGAGCAGTTTCATGCTTTATTGTTTTCATTAGTTTTCCGTTATTAACCTGAGCGAGTACATTGCTGTAACCGGTTAAATCAACACTGCCTGAAGCAGCACCTGGTTTATGACAACCTGTGCAATAAGTTTGAATAATGGGATAAATGTTTGTTGCAAACGACATATTAGTGCTATCGCATCCGCATTGATGTCTACAAGTAGTGTTTGGTGCGCCTTGTTGAAGCCATTGCTGGATAATTGAAAGTTGAGCAGCGGTAAGCGGATTACCGGGTGGCATTTGATCTTCGCCACTACTGCCATTTATAGAGCGCCAAAAACCGCTATTTAAGAGCCTGCTTGAAATGTTAGAAGTAGACATAAGCCATTGGTAACTTGTAGTTACTAAACCTTCGCGGTGCGAAATTGAATCATGGCAGCCCGTTGTAGCGCAGTTAGAAACCAATATCGGTAATACATCTTCTGAAAAGGAAATTACGCCAGCGGCACACGTATCGCAGTGTGTGGTATCAACCGGAGGTGGTTTATGCGAGGTGTCAACGGGAATATTAATTGGCGTATTATAAATTAAATCGTGCTTGCATGAGGGCATACTCATTATTGTTAGAATAAAGATTACCACCAGTAAGAGGGAAGCGATTTTCAATAATCTCATACAATATTTATTATAGTACAAAAATAGAGGTTAATAGAGCCATATACACTGATGTTAATTACCCATTGTAATGACATTAATCAACATATTCAAAACCTATGCGACTTATTAAAACGCAATTATTTAAAACAGTGTGAATTAGAAAACCAATGCCCTTAACGCTAGTAAAATCTATTTGCTGCAATCGAGTGGTTTATTTGGATTGGCTGAATCTTGAATAGCCTGCCATTGAAGAGCTTCATTTACGGTGTGAAAGCACTTAATGCCAGTTTGCAAACCATTATAGTCATTGCATATAACGCATTTATCTTTAGCACAGCCCTGAATGATTACTAATACAAAAAATATATAAGTTATCCTTTTCATTTAACTATTTGTTGCAAAGGTAAAGTGAGTAGGACTACTGATTATATGATATTTATCAGGTAGGCGGCATTTAATTATATTAATAGGGGTTATAATTCTTTTATGTTACGAAAATTGAATTCACATAAAATACTTATATTGTTATATGAGTGAAACTTTAAAAACAATAAACTATGGCAAAATCAATAGTATTTATACATGGGTTATGGATACACGCTAGCTCGTGGCAGCCTTGGATGGATTTTTTTAATAAGCAAGGTTATGAAACCCTGAACCCTGGTTGGCCGGGCGATAGTGCTACTGTGGCTGAGTGCCGAGCCAATCCGGATGCTATTGCTAACCGGGGCGTTACCGAAATTGCAGATAGCTATGCTAAAGTTATTGCAGGGCTACCGGAGCCGCCTATTGTTATAGGGCATTCGTTTGGCGGATTGCTGGCGCAAATAATTTTGGGCAGAGGCATTGCTACTGCCGGTATAGCTATTGACCCAGCGCCTTTAAAAGGAGTGTGGCAATTACCGTTCTCGGCGCTTAAAGCATCGCTACCGGTGTTGGGCAATCCATTTAATCTTACAAAGTCTAAATCGTTAACTTTTGAGCAGTTTAGTTACGGATTTGCTAATGCTGTACCCGAGGCAGAAGCCCACGAACTTTATGACCGGTGGACGATACCGGCACCATGCCGACCGCTTTTTCAGGCTGCTACGGCAAGTTTTGCTGGTTCGGAAACCAAAGTGAATACAGAAAACACCACACGCGGGCCATTACTAATAACCAGTGGAGAGAAAGATAATATTGCACCGCCTATACTTGGCAAAGCATCACTTAAAAAATATAACACTTCGGTAATTAGCGATTTTAAATTATTTGAAGGCCGTGGGCATTCACTAATTGTTGACCATGGGTGGCAGGAGGTGGCTGAGTATTCTTTGGCTTGGTTGAGGAGAAACGGGGTGTGATGGTATTTATACTGTAGCTAGAGGCTACGGGCATGGTTGAGCTAAGAGAGGACTTTTCGCTAAAATGGGTATGGGTAGAAATAATTTACTTAAGGTTGACAATATTCCGTTTTCCTATATTTGAAAAATGAAAATAGTTTCTGTTTTTTATTCATGGTTATTTCTTACCTTCTTTTTTGTTATTGGTTATACTTCTTTATGGGGCCAAACAAGTAAGTCAGAAAATAATGAGGGCAATATTTTTTATGTAAGTAAAAATATGATGAATTATGGGCAGCCGGGAAATCGTATCAATCCGCTGCTTATTTATTCTTTTTTACCACAGGCGGGGGAACGCCCTACCATTATAAGCATGGATGTTAATGGTGGACATAACAGGTTTTTCACCACCGGTATGGTTGATTCGACAACGGTAGACTTAAATGAAGGGCAAGGCAGGTTTAGCTATACTTATGTTGGTAAAACAGCCAACAATATTCAGCTATTTCGAACTACATTGACTAAAGGTAGTAGTACTACGCAAGCATTGCTGTTTTTTAGTTTTACAGAACGTGCATTTGCATATGAAAACACTTCTTTAAATCGACCCCTTATTACGCTTGAGAAATTTTATTGGCTGGGAAGCCGTACGGATGCACAGGTTTCTATTAAAGGCGATAAAGTAATAATTGACAAGCCGGGCACAGAAAAAAGCCATATAGAATTAAGTACTGAGAATGATAATACTTCGCAAATATTACTGGATACGAAATACTCGCCTGTTGGCTTTTCTGCTGCATTGCAAAAAGATTGGGACGAAATAGATAAACGTTTTTACTTTCAAGGTAATCCTATTAACCCATATATAATGGATGAATTAAATGGGGGAGGATTCGCTATGTCAGACGGGTCTACGACTATGGTTATAGATTTGAAAGCCGCAAACGCCAGCAAACAATTTAAAGATACCGCTGCACAAAAAGGAACATCATTTACCACATCAACTATATCTTATGGAATGCCATACCAAACCAGTTTTGGATATCAGTATTTAGGAAAAACAGATAACGGAGTGCATGTAGTTCGCACTTCATATTGGGGTGGTGGTACCGGTGTGTTTAGTAACATTTATTTTATTCGGTTCAAAATAAGAAAGGGATTTGACTTTGATGGGATTGGAAACGACCAGATACTAATGTGTATAGAAGGGTATTGCCCGGAAAGAGACAGAAGCACTGGTAACGTAAAGATTAAAAACAATACTATAAGCATTGATATTCCCGAACGGCAAAACCCGGTTAGCGAACCATATGACACTACACATGTGGTGGTTAAATTTTAATTTATTTAAGGTAGGCACACAAATGCAGTGCGCAAAACGAGCGGGTATTTAATATACTTAGGTTAAGATTTAGCTTTACTAACGCCCATGCCAATTAAACCGAGGGCTAAAAACACAATGCCTAGAAGAAATATGTAATATATAGCCGACACATTAAGGCCCATGAAATAAAATATTGCGCGGGCTACTAAAAATGCCGCCCCTAAAATGGCCATTAAGCGAAATGTTTTAAAGGTATTCATACGGGTGAGTTTTTGGATGTAAACAAATTTATAATTGTTAATCTATAATCCTAGATAAAAATAAAAAACTGAGCTCTTGCATAGTTGGCTACACGCAGGTGCTACTTTAGGCTAGCAATAGGAAATACAGGCGTAAGGACGATTATCCGCAGGCTGGCTGCATTTTTTGCGCCGGTTGGGGGTAGTATTTATACTGTAACCAAAGGCTACGGCCCTATTTGAGCAAAGAGACGCCTCTTCGCTCAAATAGGGGATATAGTTAATAGAAAGAAACAGGTTTATTTTGTTTTACCTACCTGTGGCATGTGTGTAATACCTTCTGCAGCAGGCTTGCCATACAGTTCGGGATATAAGTATTTCCCTTTTTCATCGCCGGTTTTTACAGGCTCAGTTTCGGTGCGGTGGGCTTGTGCCCATTTATCATTGCGTACGCCTGTTACTTGCCAGCTTACTTCCGTATTCGGCTTATCGGTTTGAATGGTAAACCGGTTGCCGCTTACCTTATCTTTTATAATGGCCTGCGCAAAACCGCCGATAACAGTAAGCTGATAACGCGGGTCGGTATTAATCATTTCAAAGTAGTCGGGAAGGGCCACCACAGCAATGCCTCCATTATTGGTAGTAATATTGCCCGAATAAACATTCAGCATTTCCGGGCTTTCGGGGCAGGTATATACCAGGTATTTGTTGGCGGGGTCTAAAGGATTATCAATTTTATAATCTTTTACGCCCGCGGTAACAGCGCCGGTTACCGTAAGCGCCCCATAAATTATTACATCTCCTTTAAAATAACCGGCGAAATTTGCGCCGTCACCGCTAACATCATTTTCGCCGAAAATGGCGTAGTTGTAATGACTGGTGGCATTAGCGGCCTCGGCATATACGCCCCAATTAAAATAGTTGGTGCTGCTTAAATTTGAACCTATTACCCCCATGCCGGCAGCTGAACCGCTGCTGGCGCCGGCCCCGGTTGCATTACCCTGCACACCCGCAAATTGCGGATGGTAAGATGAAGCATAGTTTGTATGGGTAAACGATTGGGTGGAGCCCGAATCGCCTGTGGCATTTCCTACAAGGCCCTGGAAAAATCCATCGGCCTCAACGGCAGAAGGGTTGCCAATTACCTGCAAGGCGGTGTTGGGTGTGGTAGTTCCTATACCTACGAAACCCGAGGGGGCAACGGTTAGCTTCGGAACATCACTGATTACAAGGTTAACTGTGCCTGTAGTATTGCCATAGTAGGTGCCTAAATCAATTCCCTGAGGATCGGAAAAAATACCAAGATAGCCACGGTACTGACCACCGTTGTTGGCATAGCTGGTATAATTTTCGGATGTTGAAGAAACAATTGAAAAAGGATACCCTTTATTACTAAATATTTCTACCGGGGCGGTACTATCAGTATTAATAACCTGGCTGCCGTTTGAATACCATTGCGAACTACTGCCTGCACTTAAAGCATAAGGCACCGATAATAACTGGCTATTGCCGAAATCCTGGTAGGCTGTTCCGCCGGCGGGGTCAATCTGCACGTCAAGATATTTACTATTGCTACCCCAGTTAATGGTAGCAAAAGAACCTGATACTATGGTTCCGCTGCCTATAGCCGCTGTAAGCACGCCCGCACCATTGCTGATAAGGGTTTGGGTTTCCTGGTAAAGCACTGTGCCGGTAGATGTGTTGTCGCGAATGGTAAATTGCGCGCCCACCGTATGGTTAAGCATAGGGGTGCCGGTGTTATCGCGCAGCACGGCTTGGTAATTCATCAGGTTGGGTGCCTGCGCATTTGCCAGCACGGTAAAGCATATCGCGATACAATAGGTAAATAATTTAGTTTTCATATAAATATTTTTTAATGTTAAAAGTAACCCTTTAGGGCTCTATAAATACACCAGACAAGTTAGTAAATTTAATTACTGAACAAAATAATTTTTGTCCTTTTGTTGTTGGTATTATGGCTAATATCCCTTTGATGTTCGTGGACATGAGCGAAGAGAGGACTCTTCGCTTAAATGGGTATAATACATGCATTGCAAATGCCAATACCCGCTCATCCTGCGGAAGACTTGGAAGAACGGGTAAGGTTCTCACGAAGTCGGAAAATTTGATTTTTGACAAAAACCAAGTAGCCTTATTAAAGTCAATGTTTTTTCTACTTTTGAATCACTAGTATACGATGATCAATACCGAACATTTTTTAGAATTCAGGGTAACCAACTTTAAGAGGTTTGATGACTTTAAGATTGAAAATCTGGGTCAGTTTAATCTTATTGTTGGCGATAATAATGTAGGTAAGTCGAGTGTTTTAGAGGCGTTGATGTTTGAGAAGGATTATGTAAAATTTCTGCAAAATCTGTGCACAACACTATATAAATTAAAACATTTTGATGAACCAACAGGATGGTTCATGCTACACTATTTGAAAAGCAATGCA
>CAIXGR010000089.1 GCA_903919075.1 uncultured Bacteroidota bacterium
ACGTTTTAACAATAACAATTATTCTGCTTTTGCTTTGCCAGTTTAGTAATATAAGTGCACAGGGCATTAGCATTGGTACAGCAGGTAATTTACCCGATGCTTCGGCGGCCCTGGATATACAGGACACAGCTAAAGGCTTATTAGTGCCTCGTATGACAAGGGCAGCTAGGGCAGCTATTGCCAATCCGGCAACTGGTTTAATTGTATATCAAACCGACAGTACCACAGGCTTTTGGTACAATGCAGGAACGCCCTGGGCAATTAATTGGGTACAATTGGTGCCTAATCCGGCAAATAGTGTATTGAATATGACTAGCAATATCATTACTAACCTGCCTCCACCAATTGCCGGGTCTGATGCTGTAAATAAAAATTACGTTGATAATGCCGTTTCAGCAGCCGGTGCGCCCAGTTGGACCAACTTTCAGGAGTTTATATTAAGCAGTGGTTCATTTACATTTACAGTACCTGCCAACATTGCACTTGTTAAAGTGCAGGTATGTGGTGGCGGCGGCGGCGGTGGCGGCAATAGCGGCGGCGGCGGCGGCGGTGGTGGGTATGCCGAAGGTATTTACCCGGTAACTCCTAATGCAGTTTACAATATAACAATTGGCGCAGGTGGCACAGCGGGTCCGGCATCAGGTGGCCCGGGTGGCAATGGAGGAACAAGCAGCTTTGACGCACTTATTTCTGCAACCGGTGGAACGGGTGGAGGGAATAATACTATTGGTGGACAGGGAGGTTGGGGTGTTGGAGGCTCAACAAATACTACATTGGGAAGCGGTGGGAACCCAGGCCTTAGTTATTATAGTTACGGGTTTAATCCTGGTCAACCAGGAACTAACGGTGGGGGAAGTGGCGGTACATCAATAGGTGGCGGGAATCAAAGTGCCGGCGGTGGTGGAGGGGGTATAGGTGGTGGTAATGGTGGAAACGGAAACACTGTTGGAAACGACGCTATCGCCAATTCAGGTGCTGGCGGCGGCGGCGGCGGACTAAACTATGTTGGAGGTAATGGTGCTTCGGGACGAGTAGTTGTTTACTGGTAATACTTGGCAATTTTAATGGATAGGCAGCTATAAATAATGAATTTAGTTACCAGAAAATACATGTTCTATAAGTTACTGTTTTTTATATACATTTTTTTCTGTTGCAAAAGCATAACAGCACAAACGGCAATTGATTCTTCGTGCATTACTAGCACTGAAATAAAGCAAGTACGAGGTACTTCGCTAACGGGTATTGTTAGTGATGGAAGTAGTATAATTCTAGCTTACGGATTTTACAATTGCAATCCTGTCTTATTGAATGATATTGTGGCTTACAAGTACGGGGGCTCAAAAATTCCTTTAATTAAAATAGTGAAGGCATTACCGGGTGATACGTTTCACGTTTTACTGAAAGATAATTATTATTATATAGAAGTAAATAAAAAAACGGTAACTTATAGCGATGGCGCTATATACAAGCTGCCACAAAAGGAATATGCCATGTTAAAAATGTATGAAGATTCGTACCACAGTGTTATTCCCCCAAGCGCGTATCTTATACTTGGCAACCGTACCGGTACTACCGATAGCGGAAGGTTTGGACTGATAAGCAAGAACGATATTTTGGGCAAAGCGTTAAAGGTTATATCTAGGTAGTTGGGATGGAGTTATAGCATCATTTCTTAACGGTGCCAAAGTGCACTGTTTCTGAACAAATTTTATATATTTGAATACCACACACTAACTTATCAGGCAATGAAAAAATTATACTTCTTATCAGTTGTATTTATTCTATTTTTTGTTTCTGAAAACCCGAAGCTAAGTGCACAAGGTATTGCCATTAATACTAGTGGACTGTCGCCTGATAGCTCAGCCGCACTGGATATAAACTTTACCAATAAGGGATTTTTGCTTCCAAGAATGACACAAACGCAACGTAACAATATTGCTAACCCCGCGGTGGGGTTGCAAATTTATAATACCACAACCGGTTGCCTTAACATATGGACCGGCAGCTTTTGGAAAAAATCGTGTTTTGATTGCGATTTCACGGTTGCTGCAACTAATAATAGCCCGGTATGTGCAGGCAGCACGCTTAATTTAATGGCATCAAGCGTGCAAGGTGCAAGTTATAGTTGGGCAGGGCCAAATGGCTTTTCTTCTACTGTACAAAATCCTGTTCTCCCCAGCGTTTCCACAGCTGCCAATGGTGTGTACGCGCTTACTGTTAGTGCCGGTGGTTGTATTTCGAATCCGGTGCTTACTTTTACTACGGTTTCGGTAGTTCCGGTAATACCTTCTAACAATAGTATTAGCGGGAAAACAACGGCTTGTTCATCAACCGGTGGTTTTGTATACTCTGTTGCGCCGGTAGCCGATGCTACGAGCTATAACTGGACGGTTCCCAGCGGGGCTACCATTACCGCAGGGCAGGGTACTGATAGTATTACAGTTACTTTTGGAAGTTCATCGGGTACAATCAGTGTCAATGCGTCTAACAATTGCGGATCCAGTCCGACAATAAGCATTAGTGTTAATTTAGTTTTACCACCGGCAGCAAGTTTTACCTCCTCACCGTCGGAAGCTTTTACTAATAGCAATATTTATTTTACCCCACTGCCAATCAGCGCAGGCGATACTTTTAGCTGGTCGTTTCAAAATGGTAACCCATCCAGCGATACGGGTCAATACCCCTTTGCAAGTTGGAGTTCGCCAGGTACTTATAATGTAACAGTAGTTGGCACAAGCTCGGTTTGTACAACTACAGCTACCGGTAGTATTACGATAACTAATGCACTACCGGCACACGGTACTGATACTTTTAATTTTTATAATGGCCCGCAAACCTTTACAGTGCCTAATGGCATTAGCACAGTAACACTCCAATGCTGGGGCTCGCAGGGCGCTACGGCTACCGGCGGGTTAGGTGGATATGCGACCGGAAACCTGAGTGTTGGTTCTGGACAGCAACTTTACGTTTATGTAGGCGGGCAGGATGGCACCAATGGCGGCGGTATTGGAAACAGTGGCAATGGCGGTGGGGCTTCTGATGTTCGCGTTGGAGGAACGGGTTATGCCAACAGAATTATTGTGGGGGGCGGAGGTGGAGGCGGCTATGGCGGATTTTCCGGAGGCTATGGGGGTGGAACAGTCGGCGGTCCCTCTGGTTATTCAAATAACAATAATGCTGCACAAGGCGGCACACAAATTGGAGGCGGCAATTGGGGCGGCGGTTTTGGTACCGGTGGCTTGTCGGATTATAATGGTGGCGGCGGATACGCGGGTAGCGGTGGCGGTGGCGGATGGTATGGCGGTGGCTCTAACAATACAGCGCAGGGTGCACCGGTTACTAATTCGGCCGGTGGTGGTGGTTCGGGGTATATAGGAGGGGTAACCGGTGCATCTATGCAATCGGGTGTTCAAACCGGTAACGGAATGGTGGTGGTTACATATTAATACCCTGCCTGAACTAAGTTTCCATACTTGCCTGGGTATTGATTTTCGAGCAAAATATTGATAAGAAAAAAATCTCCTGTAAATTTATTTTTTGCCGGAGGATATTTCCTTCAAAATATCCATTCTTAATTCGTGTTTTCCGTCAAATTCTATTTCGGTAAAACGTAGTGATTTATAAATTTCTTTAGCTTTAGCAACAAAATCAGGTGTAAAAAATTCATCTTTTGTTCCGCAAACAAAATAATTCTTAGTTCGATTTAGTCCCGAATGAGCTTGCAGTGGAATGATTTCAGGCGCTACTTCACCCGCAAAAACAATGACTTTATCTATTCTGTAATTGGTGCTATCAGCCCAACGCGTTAGAGTTGATGCGCCCTGAGAAAAGCCAAGCGCCGTGATGGTTCCGGTAAATTTCTCTAATTCAAAATATTCATACAAGTCATTCAGATAATTGATGTAGTCTTTAATTTCATTCAGCCTGTCTTCTTTGGTCATCCAACTGGCGCCCACTTTACCGGCGTGGCCATCTAAATAAAAACGGTTTAGGCCCTCAGGTGCAATGAAAAAAATATCGGGACTTGCTAACGGTTCAAATTCAGCAATAAAACTTTGGGCATTTTGCCTGAAACCGTGTAACACCAGCCAAACCTGTTTGGTGTTTGCTGTGAGTACACCTAAGGTGTAAAACCGTGCGGTTTTATTTACTATGATATGATTTTCTTTTATTTCCATTTTCTTTTTTTAATCCCTGTTTAGAGGACGGATGCGTATTTTAAGCAAGGTGTCACGATGCCTCACCCCGTCTCGCTTTGCTCGCCACCCCTCTCCACGCCGCGCGTAGAGAAGGGAATACAAGATGCTTCGCTGCGCTACGCTGTAGTTGTTTGGTTTTATTCAATTGGCTAAAACGTAATGCATGCAATTATTTCAGTCGTTCAAATATCATCGTCATGAGTTTACTCCAACTGTTCTGAAAATGCTGAACGACCTTACCGCTAATAAAATGATAATTGGTGCAAAGGCAAAGTTCAGCGGTTGTGGGTTCCATCTCCAACCTATAAGCAAAATGAGCATTAAAACACAATTAGCTAGAAAATAATACCGCAGCCAATCAGGCTTTTTCTTTTTTAGTAAAAGAAAGGCTACAAAAAAATGAATAGGCGATAACCAAAGCATATTCAAGTTTTCGGGCACAGAATAATGTGTAGTAAATAGCCACAACGAAACGAATAACAAGCCCAATAGCCCGGCTATTAGAAATAGTATAAAGTCGAAAAAGTAATAATGTGTTTTTCTCAAGCTTTCGAAAAACATGAGTAGAAATCCGGTCAGCATTAAAAATATAGTAACATGGATGGGGCGGATGGGCGTTTTAATTTCTGCCGATGGAAAATCTAATAGTGTTTGATTTTTTGAAACAAAAGGCTGCCCATCAACAGTAGCGCAGGCAAACATTTTTGCGAGGTAATCTGGCAGAAATGTTTGGTCGCGCGGTTTTGCAGGTACTTCGCAGGGCAGGCCTAATGCCAGGTCGAACCCAAAATCGACCCATGGACGGTTATGCACATATAGCCTAAGCATATCATGCATGGTTTTATGTTGTTCAAACCCACAGCTATCGGTTCGGTATTTAATTCTACCACCAAGTGCTTTTTCAAAAATATCGCGTGGGCGTGTTGCGCAGTTATCCCAAAAAAAATCGTATTGATAGTCTCTGTTTTCGGGTAATGTATTGATGTAAAGCGCGGCAAATATTTTCTTTTTGTCTTCAACACTTAAGTTTAGTTGTTGCTCTGTTACACTTCTTTTTTCGTAAATGTATTCACTCATAAAGTCATTGAAGGTTTCGGAAGTAACGCTATATATCATTCTGCCCTTTACAAAATTGTAGTAAAACCCCGGTTGTGAATCATCGAATGTTCCGTAATTAAAAACCACATCCCAGCCTTCTTTATAATCGGTAACTCTTATACCGTTATGCCCAAATGCTGAATATAATTCCTCGCCGGGTGAACAGGTAAGCAAGGAAATACGCGCCGAGTCGGAAAGCTGAATAGAGTAAACTGATTGAAAGAGTATAAAACAAAAAAGGAAGGATAAAAATTTGTGAAAGAACCTGTTTGATTTTATCATCCTGTTCGGGTAGTTTAATTAAGTATTGGATTTTCGGGATAGCCGGACATAGTATCGTAAAGACCACCTAATTCTTTCATTACATCTTTCCAAAGTGTATCAGCTGGAATTTCGAAAATATGTTTGTAGTTCGCCTGTGCAATAATCCACGAGTTATCTTTTAATTCCTGCCCCAACTGTTCGGCAGACCAACCGGAATAGCCCAAATAAAAGCGAATATCATGCGGCGTTATTTTGCCATTTTTTATCATTGCTTTTACCTGATCAAAGTCGCCGCCCCAATAAAGGCCATCGGCTAATTTTATACTTCCATCAATTAGATCGCCCAGTGAGTGCAAAAATTGCAGTGTATCGGTACCCACAGGCCCCCCCAGGAAAACCCTTCCTTTAAAAGAGGGGAAATCTTCTATTACATCCGTTAATCTTAAATTAACGGGTTTATTAAGCATTAGGCCAATAGTGCCGTTTGCTATGCTGTGTTCGCAGACCAAAACAACTGTACGCCTAAAGTTTTCATCTTCCATAAAAGGTTCTGAAAGAAGTAGCTGGCCGGCTTTAACCACCTTATCTTTTTCGAACTCGTAACTCCAAATTTTATCGTCATCAACCATAATCCTAAACTCAATTATAAGCGATATTAAGCAAAATCTTTACACTCGAACACAGCTTTAACCTGATTTTATAAACGCTTTTTCCTGACAAAAAATTTCAATCAACCATCATTTGAGCCATATCCTGAGCATTTTAAACCATTTCTAACATTTACGAAGCAGGGCTATGATTGGTTTACGCTTAATTTTTACGAAATTTACCAGCGCTAAATTAATGTACATGCCTTTAAAGCGATTTGTTTTATTTTTTGTTTGCATTGCTGCATTTGCGATTTCGTATGCTCAGTCATCTACTGACAGCATCTATTTCAAATTTACAAGATTGAGTGATACTGTGGACCAGATGGCAGGAATTATTCCGGTAGTAGCAGAAATTTATAACCCAACAGCCGATTCATTTACATTTATAATTTATGCCAATCAAAGTGCGTCAACTGCGATTCAGGGAAACGGGAATGATTATATATATGTAAACAAGGAGTTTAAAAACGGGCCAGGTATAACCCGCGATACCGTTTATATAAACGTATTGCAAAACCAGCTTATTTCTGCAACTAAAAAGGTGGTTATGGGATTTATTAATCTTCCAGCTAATGCGGAAATAATACCCGATTCGACGTACACATTATATATTACTAATAATAATGTTTTAATGGTTTCTTTTTTGGGAGCGGCTTACAGCTTTTCTAAGGATACTCCATTAGTTGAGGTAAAAGTTGTGCTATCAACATACTGGCCGCAACTGGTAACTGCCAATGTAACATTGGCACCGGGGAGTGCTGTTTATGGAACAGATTATCTTTTTAATGATACCACAGTGGTTTTCCCGCCTTATAGCAGCGATACGCAGGGGGTATGGGTTACAATAATTAATAATAATATTTACGAGTCCAATAAGCAGATTAACTTTAACCTTACTAATCCAACTGGCGGCGCAATTCTCGGTACTTCAGGCTTTACACTAACTATTATTAATAACGATTCTATTGGAACTGCAGTTCCGTTGATTGATTTTGAGAATGGCCTAAAGGTTTTCCCTAACCCAGCTTCAAATCAATTGAATGTTCAATCAGAAAAAATATTGAATAGGGTTGAAATACGAGATATGCTTGGAAATGTAGCAGTAAGCACCGGTAACCTTATGGCCGGAAAAAATAACGTAAATATTTCGATGCTGCCTTCAGGAATGTATTTTATCAGCATCCTTTCGGAAGATAAAATTTACAGTAGGCCATTTATAAAAAGTGAATAGACCGCCCTGCACGCCCTCTAACTCGCTAAAGGGAGAACCGGCTCACCTGGAAAAAAGAATTTCGAATAGGTCTAATAAAAAAGCCGTTCATGACAAACGGCTTTATAAAATTTTGCATAAAACTTTCAATTACTCTCCTTGCGCGGGATTAGGTTTGTCGGGCGTTAAAGCCTCTTTAGCTTCAACAGTAGTTTCCTCCTTTTTAGTTTCGTCTGTTTCTTTCGGGTCAACATGCTTCTGCGTTCTGTCAGACTGTTTTAATAGCTTTTCAAGCGTTGCTCTAATATCCTTTAGCTTTTCTTCTTTCGAAAGAATAGTTTCATTAAGCATATTAGTTTTTACCTTAATCAACTGCAACTCCAACGATTTAATATGGGTGCTATCGGCTTTGCGTGCCATGTAGTCAAGGTCTTTCTTATCGCGCGCCAGCGACGATTCCATTTTTTCAATTACCTCGGTAAGGCCTTTAACCCTTGTTTCGGTTTTATCATTAAAAAAGTGGTTGCGCTGTTCGTTTACGTGCTGAAAAGATGAATCGAAAGCTTTGCGCAATTGTTGCTCATCGGCTTTTGTATAACGGTTTTTACGGCTTTCGTTTTGCGCAATTTTCAACTCTTCAACCAAAGCTTTGAAATTTGCCTTACCATCGGCGCGTTTTTTAATATCCTCTAATTTTGCAACTATTTCATCGCGTCCTTTTGCCGAAGTTGTTTCAAACTCTGCGCTTTCGCTTTTGCGGTAATTTTTAAGCTTTTCAAATATGGTATTTACCTCATCTTTAATCTTATCTAAACGCTCCTGGCTGATGTCGCGCTCTTTGCGATGTTCCAGTACTCGCTCCCAAAACGATTTCGCATCATCAAATAATTGACGGTCGTATTGAGCAAGTTCGTTCGCTTTCTTTTTCAGTTCTTCCAATTCATTCAAATATGATTCCCACAACTTAGCTGTAAGCAATTGGTAAGCCCATTCGTTTTGCTGGTTGCGTATTTTGCCGGCTTCTTCCGAACGGATATCTTCGGGCAGAATAGATTCAGCATTTAAATTGGGGGTTACAACCTGTGCGGTTTTAGGAAACTCGAAAGCTTCGCCACTCACCCAGGCTTTTTCCAATTGCTCTACCTGTTCTCCCTTCAAAGCTTTTTGAGGAATGATATACAGGTTCACTTTAAATTCTTCTTCCTTTAACTCGTACGCAAGAATTACATTCTTATCGTCGGCAGTTACACCCTTTACAGTGAATCGCGGTTGCATGTTTTACTAAAATTTTGTTGTGTCCTTTTTTGAACGAATGGTAAAGATAATAGTTCTAATGGAATAATTTAATCATACCGCTTACTAATAATTAGGGGGCAAATAGTTTGACCGCTTTGACGAATGATTTTCTTTATTTCTAATCTCGTTATTTCCCTTTATTTTTCAGCCGCAATGAAATTTAGCGCGCAACTAATTGATGGACTTAAAGAGGCATTAAATAAACCTTTACCCGGCGAGGATGCGCAATATATTATGGCGCCTTCATACCGCCCACAGCTAACGCCAGCGCAGATTGCAGCAAATAGACCGAAAATAGGCGGAGTGTTGTTGTTGTTGTATGAAAAGGATGGTTTTTTAAACATTGTTTTTACACAGCGCAAAGAATATCAGGGTGTTCACAGTGCACAAATGAGTTTTCCGGGAGGTAAGAAAGATGCTGCTGATGAAAACATTATTCAAACTGCGTTACGCGAAACAAAAGAGGAAATAGGAGTGGAGCCTGAAAGAATAGAAATAATAGGGCAACTAACTGAACTGTATATTCCGCCAAGTAATTTTTTAATTTATCCTGTAGTTGGGTTTTCGAAAGATATTGGACAGTTTGAACCACAGAAAAGAGAGGTTGAAAAAATAGTGGAAATACCGCTTAGTTTTTTTCTGGATAAGAAAAACATCAATGAGCAAACAGAAATAAAATTATTCAACAATAATGTAGTGCGCGTGCCAGCTTATATATATAACCAGCATATTATTTGGGGTGCAACAGCCATTATACTTGGCGAGTTTACCTATATTGTTGAAAGGCTATAAAGAATTTTTTTGCTACTCTGAGCACCCTCTGACTCCCTAAAGGGAGAACCGGCTCCCCTGTAAAAAAAATGGATTATGTGAACCCTGAAACTATTTCAAAATAGTTCTTGCAATTAACTCTTTCATAATTTCGTTAGTGCCGGCGTAAATGCGCTGTACGCGTGCATCGGCCCATGAGCGGGCTACTTGGTACTCCCACATATATCCGTAGCCTCCGTGTAGTTGTAGGCACTCGTCGGCTACTTTATTTTGTAAATCGGTAAGCCAGCTTTTAGCCATTGATGCGGTGCTTTGATCTAATTTTTTTTCGGCGTGTAGTTCAAGGCATTTATCGGCAAAAACTCTTCCAATAGTTACCTCGGTTGCCATTTCGGCCAATTTAAATCTTGTATTTTGAAGTTCGGCAATTGGTTTGCCAAAGGCAATTCTTTCTTTGGTGTATTGTATGGTTTTTTCTAAAGTATTTTCAGCAGCGCCGATTGCAGAAATAGCAACTAACAATCTTTCCTGCGAAAGTTCGGTCATCATATATTTAAATCCATCACCTTCTTTTCCCAGCAAATTTTCTTTGGGTACTTTTACGTTTTCAAAAAATAGTTCGCAGGTATCCTGCGCGTGTAAACCTATTTTTTCAAACGGTTTGCCTTTCGAAAAGCCCTTCATATCGGAAGTTATAATTACCAGTGAAGTACCTTTGGCGCCTTTAGAAGGATCGGTTTTTACAGCAACTACTACAATGTTGCTGAGGTAGCCATTGGTAATAAATGTTTTTGAACCGTTTACTATATAATGGTCGCCCTTATCAATGGCACTTGTTTTAATGTTCTGTAAATCGCTGCCGGCGCCGGGTTCGGTCATGGCAATAGCGCCAATCATTTCGCCACTTACCATTTTGGGTAAATATTTTTTCTTGGCTTCCTCGGTAGCGTAATGTTCGATATACGGGCAAACAATATCTGAATGAAGAGAATAGCCCACCGCTGGTCCTGCACAACCACTGCGCGAAAGCTCTTCGGTTATTACAGCATTGTATTTAAAATCTTTTATGCCCAGGCCGCCGTATTGTTCATCAACCTGCATGCACAAGTAACCGGCTTCGCCAAATTTTAACCAGCTATCCAACGATACCATTTGTTGTTTTTCCCATTTAGCATTGTTGGGTGTTACTTCTTTGGCAACAAAATCTTTAAATCCTTGTGCAAAAAGTTTTTGTTCGTCGTTGTATATTGTTCTTTCCATAAATTGAAATTGATAGGGCAAGTATAAAACAAAAGCCACTAATTAAATCATTAATTAGTGGCTTCGTGTTTGTTATTAATCTTAAAGGCCTATGGAAATATTCCCATAGCGTAATAGCTGTCGCGTATCTTGTTGATAGATACACCGAAAGCGGCAGTTCTAAGGTCTTTTACATCGGGATGCGCCCTTTTGAAATTGCGTATTGATTGATAAGCTTTTATCATCGTGTCTTCCAAACCTGAATTAACTAAGTCAATTTCATCGGCACCATGAATCATTTGTTTTACATGCTCAGGTGAAAGAGTTTGACCGGTTAATGTTTCAACCATTTTAATTTGGTTGCGTTGGTTTTGCTCGTCGAATCTTTTTTCCATTCTCCCAAAACGAACGTGTGATAAGTTTTTCAACCATTCGAAGTACGATACTGTAACACCACCTGCATTAATATAAATATCAGGAATAATCATTACGCCTTTCTTGTTCAGAATTTCTTCTGCCGCTGGTGTTACCGGGCCGTTGGCAGCCTCGGCAATAATTTTAGCTTTTATGCGTGGTGCGTTTTCGTGTGTTATTTGTTTTTCAAGCGCTGCCGGAACCAAAATATCGCAATCTAATTCCAATGCATCGGCGCTGGAGTTTAATGTTTTAGAGCCCGGAAAACCAACCACACCCTTTTTCTCTTCTTTGTATTTATGAACTTCCACAGGGTCAAGTCCTTTTTCATTGTATATAGCTCCATCGCTTTCGGCAATGGCAATAACAATGGCGCCGTATTCGCGGATAATCCTGGCTGTGTGGTAGCCCACATTGCCAAGCCCCTGTACAACAACTCTTTTGCCTGCAAGCCCTGTTGTAAGGCCTAAGTCTTTCATATCATCAGCATGGCTGCAAACTTCATTTAGTGCATATACCACGCCGCGTCCAGTAGCTTCGGTTCTGCCCTGCACGCCACCCTGCGAAACAGGTTTGCCGGTAACACAAGCATAACCATCTACTTCGCCTGGCCTTAAAGTCATGTAGGTATCTAATATCCACGCCATTTCCCTTTCGCCGGTGCCGTAATCAGGTGCTGGTACATCAATACCGGGGCCTATAAAATTTTTCTTTACCAACTCGGCAGTATAGCGGCGGGTAACCGATTCAAGAATATCAACCGGTGTGTTCCTTGGTGCTATATTGATACCACCTTTAGCTCCACCAAAGGGAACATCTACAATGGCGCATTTGTACGTCATTAGGGCAGCAAGTGCCATTACCTCGTCTTGGTCAACCGCTGTTGAGTAACGGATACCGCCTTTGGTAGGCATGCGGTGGTGCGAATGCTGAACGCGGTAGGCTTCAATTACTCTTACCTCATCGCCCCATTTTACCGGAAAATTCATTTTGTAAATACTGTTGCAGGCTTTTATTTGGCCGAGTAGCCCCTGCGAAGCCCCAGTGAAAGGAGCTGCTTTGTCGAAATAATACGAAACACTGTCTGAGAAGCTTAAATTTTTAAGGTCAACGACCTTGTCACTGTTATCTGCCATAATTTTTATTTAAATAAACAATACTTCACTTTAATTGGGGGGCAAACCTAAAGGAAAAACCCATTTTGACAAACTGATTTATATTTTCTTTGGTTTTGAGGGATAATATTAACGATTGGCAGATGGGCTGTTTTCAAGTTTTTTAAGCCGTCTTTCTATTGAAAACAGGAAGATAAAGATTGCGGTAAGGATAATTGCAAGTACAGCAGCTACCACATATATTTTGTGGTTGCTCCTCATCATATCATTATTATCAGCCGATATATCGCCCTGTGCACATAAAATAAGGTTGGCCAGAATAGGTATAATTAGTAAAAAATATTTTTTCATAACTCGTGTTTTTGTTCAATGAGTTTCATACGAATAAGAATTGAAAGAATCCAAAAGCCCAATAATATCCAACCAATTACTGCAGGATAGAAAAATATGCGTAGTGAATTGTCTAAATCATATTTACTGAAAGCCGGATTGCCGCCGTTGCCGGGGTGTAATGAATCAGTAAGCCGCGGGATAATAAAAATGAATAGCAGGAATACCACCAGCGCAAAAATATTATACACGGCAGCAATCCGTGCCCTTTTAATATCGTCGGTAATAGAGCCGCGTAATATGATGTAGGCGAAGTAAATAATTACACCCACCGCTGCGCCGTTTAATTTAGGGTCGTTAACCCAGTATTGCCCCCAGGTATTTTTTGCCCAAACCGCACCGGTACATAAACCGCAAATGCCAAATAAAATTGCTGCAACAATTGCCTGATGCGCATAAACATCATACCGCATATTTCCCTTGGCAAGAAACATAATGCTATATACAATTGAAAAGAAAACCAGGGCAGTCATTACAAACCACATGGGAACGTGGAAGAATGTGTTGCGTATAGTTTCGTACAAAATTTCGCGGTAAGGGAATGCAGTGAATTGATGTTTGTTGTGTTTTACTTCAACTGCGCATTTAAAAAGTTTTCCGCTGCCGTTTGTGTAAAGCACACTTGCATCGGTAATTCTTTCTTTGCTTTCGTTCTTTAAAGCTGAGCCGATTGAATCATCGAGGTGCGCAATGGTTTTAGCTGCTAGCGAATCTTTTGTTCCGGTATAAGTTTTTATAAAGGTAGTTCCTTCCCGCAATGCAAAAGTTCCATCTAAATCATTATTAGCTACAATATCGAAGTTGGGTTGTTTGATGCTATCCTGGTATAATGAGCTGATGATGAATTTTACTTCGGCTTTATTATCGTTAATTATACGAACGGAATCAGGGCAGTAATAATCGTTGCCCGATTTCATCCAAAACTGAACTTTACCTGCTTCAGGATTTTTAAAGTGTGCGTTGTACGCAGTTATCTGGAAAGTATAAAGAGAATCCGGCGAAAAAGTAATAGGGCTTACTTTCGAAATACCCGGACTAAGCGGAACAAAAAAGCTGCCAACAATTACGTAAAATAAAAGTGCCACGCATAAGCATTTCCACCACTTTTTATATAGCCAATTCATGAGTTAAGCAAAATATTATTATTCAAAAATGCCATTTATTTTTCCAAACTGTTTATGATAATTATCAGTGCCCTTTTTAGGCTAATTTCAATCGCGCCAAATATATGGAAATAATACTAACGATAACGCGGGCTGCACTATGTTGAAGGCCAGCAACAGTAATAAGTTTTTTGTTGTTTCATCAGTAAAATCATTACCCGAAATAGAAGCTGCAGAAAGCCGGGTTAAAAAAATGATAAGTGGAATAACTAATGGGAAACCCAAAACTGCAATTAGTGTAGCGTTATTACCAGCCCGCGAAGCAATGGCACTCATAGTAGTAAATAAAAACGAATAGCCGGTACCACCCAAAATAATAGTAAGCGCAAAAACCGGATAGTTAATTACCGGGTTATTTACCATTAAAGCAAAAACCGCAAAAGTTATTAGTGTAAGAACTATTGTGAAAATGAAATTATAAATAAGCTTGGCCATTATTAAAGCCTGCGGACTTAGTACCCAGTAGTAATAAAAGAAACGGCCTTCGGGTTCGCGGAAAAATGAATTGGCGATGGCGTTTACAGAACTAAACAAAATAACGAGCCAAAAAAGCATGCTCCATACCACAGGCTTAACATCGGCAATAGAGTTGTTGTATTGAAGAGTGAAGTAAATAACTAAAACCGAGGAAAAAACATAAAGCAAAATGCCGCCCAAAACATACCTGCTCCGGAACTCAATAATGAGGTCTTTAATTAAAATTGCTTTTACCGATTTTGCGAAACTCACAGGGTAAATATAGAAGAATTAAAATTTGCTTCTACCTACACTTTATAACTTCACCAACTTTCTTGATACCATACTTTTGCCGGAGGTAATACGCAGCAAATAAATGCCACCGGGTAACAGTGATGAGATTTCGGAATGGGGGCTTTTATTTTCAGTTTTATAAACTATTCTGCCGTTGTCATCCAGTATGTCTAATTGCCCACCAATTAAATTATTGCCAACTATTAATTGCCAACTGCCAACTGCAAGTGGGTTGGGGTAGATGGAAATATTTTCATCCTCATTTATATTTCCTATACCGGTGTATGCAACGGGGCTTGAAAATGATGTGCAGCCATTGGTATCGGTAACTGCAACCGTGTAGCTGCCGGAAGTATTGGCAATATAAATATTGGAAATAGCATTTGGGATTGGGTTGTTATTAAGAAACCACTGCACATTAGGCGCATTATAAACACGAAGGGTGTCGCCATTTCTTGAAATAGTTACCGGTGGAGATTGTAGAACTGTAATGGTGATATGGTTGGATTCGGCGGTGCAGCCGGAGTTGTCGGTTACAGTTATGTAGTAATTGCCGGCATTTTTGGCTTCAATGCATTTGGAAGTAGAATTTATGTTCCAGGAATATGAAACGAAACCAGTTGGCGCACATATATGTGCGCTGTCATCGGGGCAGATAACATCAGTATTTGCTAGAATGGTTACCGGTTGTAATTGAGACATTGTAATATTTATAGAGCTTGATTTAATAGAACAGCCAGCAGTATCTGTTACCACTACATAATAGTTGCCAGTATCTATGGCTATAATGCAATTAGTTGTATCCGTATTATTCCAGTAGTATGAAGTAAAACCAGAAGTGGCACAAATGTGTGCGCTATCAGTAGCACAAATAAACATTGTATCCGCAGTTATTGCTACCAATGGTGGTTTAAGCATCACCACGTTTATGTCATTCGAACGCGCTGAGCAACCCGCGCTATCAGTTACTATTACATAATAGTTTCCTGTGTCTCTGGCTTGTATGCAACGTCCTGTCTCTCCGTTTTTCCAAATATAAGAAACAAAACCTGATGGGCTGCATATTTGTGCACTGTCGGAAGGACAAATAGCCGTAGAATTGGAAGCAATAAAAGGGGCATATAAATTGCAGCTTTGATTGCAATACAAACTACCAAGGCAAGCTGAATCCAAAACATATTTCCACATGTCATTATAAAATCCGCTTCCATCTGACCCTCCAAACATGAACAGATTATTATTTTTATCTTTAAATCCAACTGATGAACTTCTTAAAGGAGGAAAATTAAGGGCGCCTGGTATCCCTTTATCTCCATAATAATATGGTATGGAACCATAACCACCAGCACTCCAGCCCCCAAGGTTTTCCCACTTATTTTGTGAAGGTGAATATGCCCATAAATCATTTAGGTCGCCAGCTGCATAGGTATTAGCGCCCCCATAGTTAATAATTAAGTCATCGCAAACTTTCCACACTGCCCTGTTTTCATATCGTGTTCCTTCGGTCGCTGTATCGCTGGCTTCACAAACAGCCCCCTTTGCAGGAAGAATAACAGGATACCCAGGGCCGTTTACCCAAGTCCATTCCAAAGAATAAGGATTAAATTTCCATACGTCTTCATAAAACTGACCATAATGACCAATTTGAATACCACCACTTAACCAGAAATTGCCAGCATTATCTTTCCAAAAAACGTTGGTCGTTCTGGCAGCAGGATAATTATTTACAGAGGGCACACCCTGCACACCATATATTCCGGGATCTTCTTGGTTACTTGAACCACTCATCCAAGTCTAAATGCCAGTATGAACATCATATTTCCACATATCGTTGTGGTTATGATAGTAGTCCACAGTTGTCTCTCCACCAAAAAACCATAAGTTCCCAATGCTATCTGTCCATGTGGCATTGCATTCTTCTCTGCCACCGGGCATAGTAGTTGAATCGCCAATTCCTTTTATACCATAATGTGTTGGTCCGAAAACCCCCATCCAGGCCCACTGATTAATCGTAGGGTCATATTGCCATAAACAATTGTTAACATCATAAAATATAGATTTATAATTGCCACCAAAAAGCCACAAATGGTTATCGGGTGTCACCCAAGTAAAAAAACCATATCCTAGCCATCCCGGAGAATTTGAAGCGGAATATACACCTTTAGGAGCAGCAATAACTGAGTCAGTTATGGACATGGAAGAATCCCCACTCATCCACGTCCACATCATTGACTGTGAGTTAAACATCCACATATCAGCTGGTGCTGAAACGCCACCATAAATCCATAAATTCCCAGCTGTGTCATTCCAATAACCACAGGAATAACGTGCAGGTGGCTCATTGGTAGGTGAAGGGATTTGTAATGTACCATAATCGGCATGAGAATAATGACCATATTGATGGAATAAGCTATCTCCTTTCATCCAAGTCCATTCACCGGCTTGTGCATGTGCAAGCGATTGAATTAGAAACAGAAAAATAAAACAGAAGGATATTTTCACTTAATAAATATACGTTTTTTATTATTCCAATTCATTATTCCGCACTCCGCACTCTACATTATTTCAAGCAAGTTCCCTTCTCCGTCATCCAGGGGTGTATTTCGTAAATAAGCCTGCCGGCTATTATAGCGGGGTCGCTGTTCATCATGGCTTTTACTTCGTCTTCGCTGTCGGAATCGAAAATGTAAATGCCTTTTAGGTCGCCGTCGTCTAAAAGTGGGCCGGCAATATTTAGCTTACCGGAACTGGCCATTTGGTTAATATTTTCAAGATGCCCCTTTTGTATTTTGGCAATGGTGATTGAATCTTGATTGCGGTGGGGACCTGCTTTAAGCAATACAAAAAAGTAGGCTTTAAGGTTTTCGCCCGTATTTTTATTGCCTTGTGCTGAAATGTTTTCGTAACCAATGAATAATATTAATACCAAAACTACGGCCCGCTTTTTTATAATAAACCTTTTGCGGGTGCGCATACCCATAGCTAAAATTATTGATATGATAATGCCTTCGAAAAAAGTAATAAGAACCGACTCGGCTACATAAAAAGGAAAGTTGAAATACTTTGCAGCTTCTTCGGGTTTTTGGTTTCCGGTTTGTGAGGCATATTGAATCATGGTATCGAAAAATGCGGGATTGACTAGTTTATGAAATATAAATTGCACCGGTAAAACCAGTACGCAGGATATAAGTGTAATGATAAGTCCGCTTATAAATGCTTTGCGTACTGAAATGCCACCCCGAAGGCTTTCGGTTTTTTCTTTAATGGCCATGCGGTAGCAGAAGATAGGAATAACAACACTTAATATGCTTACATAAGGGTGCCATGCAATAAAGTTATCCTGCAAGCCAATTAAAAACTCGACTGAAAGCCATAGTAACATAAGAATGCTGTTAAGCATGGCATAGCGCAACTCAATTTTAATGTTCATAGAAATATTAATTCTGTATTGTAGGGCGAATGTAAAGATTAATTGAAGGGATTGTAAAGTGAGGTTGAGGGAAATAAAAATCCCCGCCTTTTACCGCAGGGATTTTTTAGTTTGGGGAAACTATCAAAAAAAAACTTTAGTCTATCTTGTCAGCTAGTACTTATAATACATAGACCTTCGAAGTAAGGTTAAAGTTGCATGGGGTAAATGTTAAAAAACGTATTTAATAAGTTTATGCTTTAACATAATCTATGGCGCTTGCTTTTTTGAAGCAAACGGATAGGAAATAGCCTTAATTTATGCCAATTATGCCCTAATGCCGCTCTTTATATAAAGCACCAATAGTTTTTGGCTTATTTTTGGGCAATACCCCTGGGGTTTAACAAATTACTGATGCGAAGAATATTATTGCTTATTACATGCTGCAACTTGTGCTTGCTTTCTAATAGCCAATGTTTGGCCACTTTTCAGGATATGAATAATAATGTTTATGTGTTTGATGCGGGTGAGGAGATATTTCTGGAATCATTACCTCTTCTTTCATACAAAATTGGCAGGGCTGGTATTATGGCTTATGTACCTAATAATGGCCGAGTAAAAGTTTACTATAAAGGGAAGGTTTATCCGGTAACTGATAATACAGCCAATTATTATATGACTGATAATTGGTTTCTATATCAAAACTATAACGTTATTAAAGTATTGGAAAATAACGAGTTTAAAACGCTCGAAAATCAGTACGAATCGGGGCAGTTTTATTACTCGGACAGTGTTATTGTTTGGGGCAACGTGTTGGGCGAGTTTAATTTATACTACCGCGGACAAACCCAGCTATTGGAGCGAACGGATATTCATGGTGCTAAAGTTGCACCCAATATGTTTGCATACATGGATATTAGCAACAACTTTAAGGTGTTTTACCGTGGCCAGGTGCAAACGCTGGAAGTGTACCAACCGGTTAATTATGTAGTAGGCCAAGACATGCTAATGTATGTTGACCAGTATAGTAACATGAAATTTTTTCATGACGGGATATTGGATGAAACATCGATACCCGCACCGAGTGACTACAAAATGGGTAAAGATTTTTTGGCGTATATCTCTAACTTAAATCAATTAACCGTTTATTATAAAGGCGAAGAAACAGTTTTGATGGAAGATAGGCCGTTGCGGTGGTCGGTAAGAAAAAATATGATGGTTTATACTGATAAAGGAAATAATTTCTGGTGCTGGTATAATGGTAAAAAATATTGGTTGGAGCGTTATATTCCATCCAGCTATAAAATAGATAATGATATAGTAGTATATCAGGATTTAGATGGGCGCCTGAAAGCATTTTATTATGGCGAACAGGTTGAAGTGAGTGATCAGATTGTTTCTACCTATACTCTTTTTAATGAAGCTGTAACGTATTCTCTGCAACCGTATGAAACAACGGTTTGGTGCAATAAAAAAAGTTATCTGTTTAAGTAATTCGTTATCTTACATTTCGAAATATTGAAATTATTTTAATGAAAGAATATAAATTTAAAGCAAAGCTTTTGCCTGCTGGTGGAGGCGGTGCATTTGTTGAATTTCCCTACGATGTGGAAAAGGAATTTGGGAAAGGGCGAGTGCCCATTCAGTGTAATATTGATGGCGAGCCTTATAGGGGAACTATGATAAAATACGGTAGCCCTCGGCATATGATTCCGGTTTTGAAATCCATTCGCGAGAAAATAAGAAAGGGGATTGGCGAGGAAGTAAAGATACGGCTGATTGAAGATAAGCTGGAAAGAATAATTGAAGTGCCCGCCGATTTGAATAGGCTTTTAAAGAAGAATAGGCTTGCAGGGCTGTTTGATAAATTAAGCTATAGCCACAAAAAGGAATATGTTCAATGGATAGTTGGTGCTAAAAAAGAGGAAACGAGAATGAACAGGCTCGAAAAAACGATTGAGAAATTGAAAGGGAAAATTAAATAACTTTAGTTAGCCGGGCTTTGGTTGAGTAGTCTTTTTATTGAAACCAGGTGCAGTAACAAAGCAAAAGGCACTACAAACGTAGGGAGCCAAATAAAAGGGAAATAAAACACGATTGTGTTGGCTGGCTCAGTCATAAAAACACGGTAAGGGTAGGGGGTTGAAAGAATAGCGGTGGCAACGGCATTGCCAAGTAATATTAATCCCGCGAAATTCCATATTAAAGCAACTTTAGGAGACCATATTTTTTTGGTAAAGCAATAGTAAACTATAATAGGGGCGGTTAAACCTACCAGGATATCGAAATTCCTTCCTTCGAAAGTCATTTGCACCGGTAGAACTTTGTAACGGTACAAAGACCAGAATATAAATTCCATTATTATTCGAAATGCTTGTGGATATATGAACCAAAAATTATCAAGGTGTTTGGCTAATTCATTGAATTTTTTCCAAAAAACAATTGCTATTACAAGCATAAAAGCGGGCAGTGCCAACCATAAAAGTTTTGGTGGCCTGGTTATAAAATCTGCCAGCATGCCCGAAACACCTACAATAAGCGTAAAGGTAAGCCAGCCTAAAATGATAAATATGGTAAGTAAAAGTCTTCGGTTTTTTTCGGCCTGGCTTAGGTTAGCTCTGTTACAACATACATACACCGCAATAATTATAACAAATGCAATGGCAAATACCATTGCGATAAAAAAAGCGGAAATATGGAGTGGAATGCCTAGCATTTATATTTTCACCAATTTTAGAAAATTATACGGCATAATCAAAAAGTATCTGTATTATAATCACCAATTTAGTGCAATTCAACCGAATATCAGTAATTATTTAGGCTTCAAATTTCCCTTTTCAATTAAAACTTGTGATTTTGCTAAACAAGCAGCAACTTAGCCGCTGTAAAAGTGTTACCTTAACCAAAATTAGAAATGAGCTACACACCCGAAAATATTCTAAACGCCCTTCGCCATGTTGATGACCCGGATATCCATAAGGATTTGGTTACATTAAATATGATAAGCGATATTGAATTGACTGATAATAAAGTCAAATTTCGTTTAACACTTACCACGCCCGCATGTCCGCTTAAGGAAAAAATAAAGAACGATTGTATTAATGCCATTCATGAATACGTAAGCAAAGAGTTGGAAGTTGAAGTGGTTGTTGATGCAAACGTTACCACCTTGCGGGATATTGGGGTTAATATACTACCGAGTGTGAAAAATATTATTTGTGTGGCATCGGGCAAAGGGGGTGTGGGTAAATCTACCGTTGCAGTTAACCTGGCTGTAAGCCTGGCAAAGCAAGGCGCAAGTGTTGGTTTAATTGATGCTGATATATTGGGGCCTTCGATACCCACTATGCTGGGGGTAAAAGGAAAAAGGCCAGATACGCGCCTTATAAAAGATAAGCACTACATAGTGCCTATTGAAGTAGAAGGTATAAAGGTGCTTTCAATAGGATTTTTGGTTGATGAGCGGCAGGCCATTGTATGGCGCGGGCCTATGGTTTCTTCGGCTTTAAGGCAGTTTGTTACCGATTGTATTTGGGGCAAGTTAGATTACATGATTGTAGATATGCCTCCGGGTACCGGCGATGTGCACTTAACAGTAGCACAGACGGTAAATGTAACTGGTGCGGTTATAGTTACCACACCACAGGATGTTGCCTTGGCAGATGCACGCAAGGCCATGGCTATGTTTAGGCTAGAATCTATAAACGTGCCCATACTTGGCGTAATAGAAAACATGGCATACTTTACACCAGCCGAATTGCCTGAAAATAAATACTACATTTTTGGAAAAGATGGCGGAAAGAAAATGGCCGAAGAATATGAAGTTCCGTTTCTTGGGCAAATTCCTATAGTGCAAAGCATACGTGAAGGGGGAGATGAAGGCAAACCCGCAAGTATTTATGGCAGAGATAACCAAATTGTAGCCAATGCGTTTGATGAAATAGCAACAAACATTGCAAGACAGGTTGCCATTAAAAACGCTAACTTAGAGGCGCAAAAGGCGGACACCGTTTTATCATGATAGTTACAGATACCAAAGAATTGTTGGAAAGAGTTGAGGTTTCGCTTAACACTATGCGCCCGTACCTGAATGATGATGGGGGTAATGTAGAGATAGTAGAGATAACCGACGATATGATAGTAAATGTAAAACTGGTAGGTGCTTGCAGCACTTGCCCACAAAGTTTTATGACCATGAAAGCCGGAATTGAAGAAGCTGTGAAACGCGCAGTGCCAGAAATAAAAGGAGTGGTAGCTATTAACCTTACCAAACCTGTTGATGACTAAAAAAGAATTAATTCAACTCATTATCCGAAAGCAATCATTTCTGTGCATCGGGCTTGATACTGATATTAATTTAATCCCCAAACACCTTCTCAAATACCCCGACCCTGTTTTCGAATTTAATAAAGCAATTATTGATGCTACGCGGCATATAGCTATTGCCTATAAGCCCAATATTGCATTTTACGAAAGCATGGGTATAAAGGGCTGGCAAAGCTTAGAGAAAACCATGATTTACCTGCATGGTTTTAAAGATGAAATTTTCACTATTGCCGATGCTAAACGTGGCGATATTGGCAATACATCAAAAATGTACGCCAAAGCATTTTTTGAATGGCTGAATTTTGATGCTGTTACGGTTGCTCCCTATATGGGCAAAGATTCGGTAAAGCCATTTTTAGAATACAAAAACAAGTGGACGATATTGCTGGCACTTACCAGCAACAAAGGCACCGAAGATTTTCAGTTTTTAAGCACCGGTGACGAAAAACTGTACGAACAGGTAATAAGAAAAGCACAACAATGGGCTACACCAGAGCAATTGATATTTGTTGTTGGCGCTACGCACCCTGAAGAACTTAAAAGTATTCGCAAAATTGCACCGGACAATTTTTATTTAGTGCCAGGTGTTGGTGTGCAGGGTGGGGTGGTAGAAAAGATTTGTGAGAGCGGAATGAATAAAGATGGTGGGCTTATTATTAATTCATCGCGCAGTATTTTGTATGCATCGGGTGGGGAGGATTATGCTGAGAGGGCTACGATAGTTGCGGCTGAAATGCAGGATAAAATGTTGCCTTTTATTAGTGAGCTGGTATAGGACTCTCGGGAATCCATTGGATAATAATTTCTCGTCGCCTCACCCCGTCTCGCTGCGCTTGCCACCCCTCTCCATTTCATGGAGAAGGGAATGCAGAATTGTAAAATCAAAACAATAAAATATAGCTAATTTTGTTATTTTTGTGAAATGGTGTTGAGTTTGCTTAATAATGATAGAACATGGTTGACAATGGTTGACACTTTGGCAATGTAAAGCATTGATTATAAAGGACTTGGCTTTTAGAGTGTCAACTGTCAACCGTATTTTTTTTATAAAGTATTGATAGTGAAATTATTGGGGAAAATATTTTTGAAAGTGGGTTGACAGTTGGTTTGATAACAAAGCCGATGGCAATTTAGAGGAAGGTAATTCGGAACAGTGACTTGTCATAAAGTCTTCGTATTCGGGGGAACGTAGGTACGATGTGTATTCCCTAACTCATAAAAATATATACATTTGCGGCTCTAAAATATCGGATATGAATAAAATAATATTTGCTTCTATTTTCAGTTTCATTTTTGCGTTTCAAACTTTGTCGGCTCAAAATACTGCTGTCGATCCGTTTGATATTCAAACTACTGTTTACAAAACAGCTTTGAAGAATTACGATTTGCAGGCTGCTACTTATGCGCTTTATAATATGTTGGCGCTAAAACCTGCCCGTACGGATTTAAACGACTCGTTAGCATTAATATACTTTGCGGGCGAGAGATTTGCGCAGGCATATATTACAGGCGAGCAA
Source organism: uncultured Bacteroidota bacterium (assembly GCA_903919075.1). Classification (GTDB taxonomy): domain Bacteria; phylum Bacteroidota; class Bacteroidia; order Chitinophagales; family LD1; genus Bog-950. Next base: position 23,812 of record CAIXGR010000089.1, read on the forward strand.
ATCTTAAAAAACGATCCCAAAAGAAAGGATATGCTTGAGCTGGTAGCTATTTCAAAGCAAAACTTAGGTCTTATCAAGGAGTCGTTAGCTGATTATGAAAAATTATATGGTATAGATAAATCGCTTTTCTATTTGTATCAAATGGCAACGCTTCAATACCAATTAAAACGTTACGGTGAGTGTGTGGCATCGTTAGATCAGATTATTGCAAACCCTGAAGCTGAGAAGCAAAAAGTAAATATACGTGTGCAAGGTGGCCAGCAGGAAGTACCTATGAAAGCTGCGGCATACAATGTAAAAGGCATTTGCGCTGTTGATTTGAGCCAGCCCGATGCTGCACGAGATAATTTCAACAAAGCTTTGAAAATATATCCTGATTTTGTTTTGGCAAAAGGCAATTTGGAATCGATGGATAAAAAAGCCAAAGAAAAACAAGTTGGCGTAGTTGCTAAAACCCCACCAGCAGGTGCTCCTGCCCCTGGTGTAAAACCTGTTCAACCTAAACCGGTAGGGCATTAATAGCTAAAGATTTTTTACAAAGAGGGGTTGCCGAAAGCAGCCCCTCTTTTTTTGTTCGTCTTTATTCTATTTTTGGGTATGGACATATCGTACATTATTAACCACCTTGGCGAAGAACGGGAGCAATATTTTAATGCTGTTGCTCCACCCGTTATTCAAACCAGTAACTTTTTTTTTAAGGATGTTGATAGCCTGCGAAGTGGATTTGCTAATGAGCAGGATGCACATATATATACTCGGGGTAATAACCCCACCGTTGAAATTTTGCGCAAAAAAATAGCGGCCCTTGCCGGGGCTGAAGATGCTCTTGTTTTTTCGAGCGGCGTGGCGGCTATTGCTGCAGCCGTAATGGCTAACGTGCAGCAGGGCGACCATGTAGTATGTGTAAACCGGCCCTATAGCTGGACCAATAAATTGCTTAATAATTACCTGCCGCGCTTTGGTGTTACCGCAACTATGATTGATGGAACAGATACTGCAAATTTTGTAAATGCTATAAAGCCCAACACCAAAATTTTATTTCTTGAAAGCCCTAACTCATTTACGTTTGAGTTGCAGGATATTGCTGCGGTTGTAAAGATTGCGAAAGAGAAAAACATAGTAACTATTATTGACAACAGCTATTGCACATCGCTAGGCCAGCGCTGTATTGAGATGGGAATAGATATTGAAGTACATTCGGCTACCAAATATTACGGCGGCCATAGCGATGTGGTGGCCGGTTACCTGATGAGCAGTAAGGCGATGGTGAAGAAAATTTTTGCCACTGAGTTGCTTAACATGGGGGCTATTATTTCGCCCAACGATGCATGGTTGATGTTAAGAAGTCTACGCACCCTGCCAATCCGTTTAGAAAAAATAAAGGATACCACAGAAAAAATGGTTGGCTTTATGGAGTTGCACCCACAGGTTGAAAAGGTGCTGTATCCTTTTTCGAAATCCTTTCCGCAGTATGCGTTGGCACAAAAACAAATGCAATGGTGCGGAGGGTTATTTACTGCTTTTATTAAGGCGAAAAATATTGCGGAGGTTGAGCTTTTTTGCAATAGCCTAAAAAGATTCCTGATGGCAGTATCATGGGGTGGGCATGAATCGCTGATTATGCCAGCAGCAGCTTTTATGGCAAAAAATAATGATGCGCCAGCATATGGTTATAATGCAATTCGTTTTTATATTGGTCTCGAAAACGCGGAAGATTTAACAAGCGACCTGCAAAATGCTTTTCGGAAAATTGAATAAAGAAAAATGAAACTAGGTTTTGTTTTATTGTTTTTGCTTACGGCAACTACAACGCAACTTGTTGCACAATCTGATAATACTTCTTTTACATCGCTTGAAGAGGCCTTGAAAAACCCAGCGAAAGCAAAATCGCTTAATTTGAAAGGGCTGGGCCTTACCACGTTGCCCGAAAGCATTGGCACACTGGTAAATCTGGAACGTTTAAATCTTTCAGGCAATAAGCTTACTACATTGCCCGATGGAATTTTTTTATTAAAGAAGTTGAAATATTTAAACCTGAATGGTAATAAGCTTACCACCATTCCACCTGCTATTGCCAATCTTAAAAATCTTACCGAGCTTGAAATAGCTTTTAACGGTATTTCGGTGTTGCCTAAGGAAGTGGCGCAGCTAAGCAATTTAAGCCGACTGGCCGCAGCTAAAAACAACCTTAAAACCCTGCCACTAGAAATGCTGAAAATGACCTCGATGAAAATTGCTGACTTTTCGTACAATCTATTTGTTGCAATACCACAGGCTATAACCGGTATGAAAAATTTGAAAGCGCTGGATATTAGTTTTAATAAATCGCTGGCTAAATTTCCTCCCGAAATAAAAAATCTTCAGGCATTAAAGATTCTAAACCTGAAAAACACAAAAATTACAGCCGAGCAGGTAAAAACTTTAAACTGGAGTTTATTCAGTTGCACCATTATGCTGTAAACAGACTTTTCATATATTTATTTGATGAATGAAAAGCTGCTTCATTTTATTTGGAAATACCAACTGTTTAATCAGGATAAACTTACCACTGCTGATGGCGAAAAGCTGGAAATTGTAAACAAGGGCACTCACAATACCGATTCGGGTGCCGACTTTCAGAACGTAAAAATCAGGATAGGTAATACCCTTTGGGCCGGCAATGTCGAAATTCACGTAAACTCGAACGACTGGATAGCGCATAAACATACTAACGACAGTGCCTATAATAATGTAGTGCTTCATGTAGTTTATCAGAAGAATGGCAAGAATGTTTCCAGAAAAGCAGGTGGTGAAATTCCTACACTTGAACTTAGCAACCGGATAAAAGAATCAACTCTTTTTCGCTTCGAAGAGTTATCAAAAAGAAAAGCCTGGATACCGTGCAATAAATTTTTTAATGATGCCAATGGCCCAGCCGTAAAGAATTTTTTGGAAAGGCTATTGATTGAGCGGCTTGAAGGCAAGGTGCAGCAAATACATCAATTGCTTGTCGATTCGGGGAATGATTGGGAAAATGTAATGTTTCAAACCATAGCCCGGTATTTTGGAGCAGGTATTAATAAAGAGCCATTCTTTTTATTGGCAAAATCGCTACCGGTAAAGGTTTGGGCCAAGCATCAGGATGACCGTCTGCAAACCGAAGCCCTGGTATTTGGGCAAGCAGGTTTTTTGAATGATAAATTTGATGATGACTACCCCAATCAGTTGCGGAAAGAATATAACTATCTGAAACGGCTGCATCATTTAGAGCCACTGGAAAAGCACATCTGGAAGTTTTTAAGGTTAAGGCCTTCTAATTTTCCAACCATTCGTTTGGCGCAATTAGCCGCGCTGATGAGTAAAGAAGTAAAACTTTTCTCTCAAATACTTGAAGCGAAAAATGTAAAGGCTATACACAAATTTTTAGATGCGGAGGTACCGGACTATTGGAAAAGCCATTATCAATTCGATAAGCCTTCGAAAAAAGTAAACTCGCATTTAGGGGCATCAATGAAAGATGTTTTGCTGATAAATGCTGTAGCACCTGTATTGTTCGCTTACGGAAAGTATAAAGACGAAGAGACATACTGCGATAGAGCGTTTAAAATATTAGAAACTTGTAAGCCCGAAAGCAATGCCATTATAAGCGGTTGGAAGAAAATGAACATGGAAGCACTTAATGCCTGCGACAGCCAATCGCTATTGCAACTGAAAAATGAATACTGCGATAAATTCAGGTGCCTTGAATGCGTGGTGGGGCACCGTATTTTAAAGTGAGTTTGTTTTAATAAAAATTATTTAACTTCGGGTAATGTTCAAAATAGAGACCTTCAAATTTCTGGTTGAATCGCATGTGTTTGGTGTTTGCGAAAGAATAGGAGAGCGGCTGAAAATGCCTGCTAAAGAAATTCGCATGTTCTTTATATATGCCAGCTTTTTAACCATCGGCTCGCCGGTAATTATTTATATGATTCTTACCTTTTGGATACAGATGAAAGATTACGTTAGAGGGAAAAGAACTGCCATTTGGGATTTTTGATGCGATAAGCTTTTATGAAAATCCTTCCCTTTGAAAGTAGCGACCTTCCTTTTTTAGATGCTTTTCGGCCACCCGGGTGGAGCGACCTTAAACCACATTATCAGTATTATCTTAACTCTTTGTATTGTCACCCTATTAAAGTGGTGCTGGAAAATACAATGGCGGGCATTGGCGCCACACTGCTGCATGCCGATACTGCATGGCTGGCGCATATCATTGTTCATCCTGATTTTAGAAACAGGGGGCTTGGAACAATTATAACCGGGGCTTTAGTAAAAAATGTTGATGCCAATAAATACAAAACAATTTTTTTGGCCGCCACCCCCATGGGTGAGCCGATATATAAAAAGGCGGGTTTTGAAAGCGAGGCGGAATATTGGTTTTTTAAAGATGGTAAAATAGAAGATGCCATTACCTTGCCACAAAACATTGTGCCCTTTGAAGCAAAATATGCCGATGAAATATTAGCATTAGACAAAGAAGTTTCGGGCGAAGACCGCAGTTGGCGGATTAAAGAAAATCTGCAAGGCGGCTTGCTTTATATTTTAGGTAATAAAATTGAAGGCTATTTTTTGCCAACTTTGGTGGAAGGATTAATAGTGGCTAAAAATCCGGTAGCTGGTTTAGAATTATTGAGGTTAAAACATGCAATGGATTGCATTACGGTTATACCTACCGATAACAAGATTGCCATAGATTTTATGGAAAAAAATAATTTTAAAGTTTACCGTAAGGCCCAGCGAATGCGATTAGGTTTAAATAGAAACTGGCGGCCTGATTATATTTATAGCAGGGTTAGTGGGCAGATAGGGTAATTATAATGTGATAAAATGACAAAATGATAATGCAATTATGAATAGGAAATTGAATAAATTAAAAACCCTTGCATATTGAAATACAAGGGTTCGTTTTTGCAGTTATGAGAGCCAGTGCCCGAAGAGAGATTCGAACTCTCACACCCTTTCGGGCGCTACCACCTCAAGGTAGTGCGTCTACCAGTTTCGCCATCCGGGCAGGATGGGTGCAAATATATTGAAAGAAATGAATTTTGCTTAGCCCTTTAATTGCTTTAAATCTCGCCTAATTGCAATTGCCCCGTATCGGCAATCAGTTGAAAAGTTCTGGGTTTGTCTTCTCGTTGTTCGAAGGTAATGATGCAGTTTTTGTCGTCTTGCCAGTTAAACTTTACGTTTTGGTCGGTTATATCGTTAGCATATATTTCAAATTCAAGCTTGCCTTCTTTAAAAGTATAGGCTTTAACCTTTAGCACCACCTTCCAGGGGTCAACCGAAGTAGAGCGGCTGGCCGAAACGTTAGTAATTACTTTTTGATTGGGGGAAGTATTAACAACATTAGCAGTTGTTTTTCCATTACACGAGGACAGAAGAAGGACAATAAATAGAAAAATGGCAGATACAGGTTTTGTTGGTTTCATAAGCGGGTATAAGGATTAAGCTTTATAACGGGCTTTTAAATAAAAAAATTGCGCCCCTAAGGCTATTTCAAAAAATCAATATTCCGCTTTAGCCCGTTAAAATTAGTGCGCTTTACTGCCGAATGCTTGAATAAGCTTTTAAAGGCTTCCTCCTTTAATTCATTCCAATCCTCTTTTGTCATATCCAATAATTCCTTCACAGGCTCAAACTCAGGTTCATTGTGTTTTACAGCCTGAGAATTGATGGGGCATACCTGCTGGCATATATCGCAGCCAAACATCCAGTTTTCGAACTTTCCTTTGTAATCGCCGGGCAGCATTTCATCTTTCAGCTCAATAGTAAAATACGAAATGCACTTGCTGGCATCAAGTTTATACGGCTCGTAAATGGCATCTGTAGGGCAGGCATCAACGCATTTGGTGCAAGTGCCACAGTAGTCTTTTACCGGCGAATCGTAATCCAATTCAATATCAACAATTATCTCTGCCAGAAAAAAGTATGAACCCCGGCGCTTGGTTAGTATATTGGTGTTCTTGCCTACCCAGCCAATGCCGCTGCGTTGTGCCCAGGCACGTTCTAAAACCGGTGCCGAGTCTACAAAGCAGCGCCCGCCTACTTCACCTACATGTTCTTTAATGGCGGCGAAAAGCAGTTGCAGCTTATCTTTTACAACCGTATGGTAGTCTTTGCCTAATGCATACATGGCTATTTTAGGTGCATTAGCATCTGTTTGTTTTACGTTGTTAAAATAATTATACGAAAGCGATATAACGCTCTTGGCACCGTCCACCAGTTTCCGCGGGTCAACCCGTTTTTCGAAATGGTTCCCCATGTAAGCCATCTTACCATTTAAGTTCTGGTTAAGCCATGCATCTAAAAGCCTTGCTTCCTCATCTAACTGTTGGGCTTTAGATATACCGCAAGAGTCGAAACCTATTTGGCTTGCCAGACGTTTTATATACAAGGACAGCTGCTGGGTATTCATAGCGCAATTGTTAGCAATTATATAACAGAAATAAAACAATTACACAACATAAGATAAGTAGCTTAGCAACGTTAGTACAAATATGAAAGTCTCAATTGTCATATTATTTATTTTTTTATTCTTTTTGCTTTCGGTAATTCCAAGCGAAAGTATAGCAGTTCCTGCATTCCATCCGGGAAATAATGAAGTAAGCGAGGATAATAATCTTAAAGTACTTTCGTGGAATATATACATGCTGCCTAAAATGGTTGCCCGCAAAGGTAAGCTAAGCAGGGCAGAAGCTATTGTTGAGGACCTGAAAAAAACTGATTTCGATATTATCGTATTTCAGGAGGCATTTCTTCCCGGTGCACGAAAAATAATTTCTAAAGGATTAGACTCTCTTTATCCATATCAATACGGGCCAGCTAATAATACTCCAAACATAAAAGGCAGCAGCGGGGTTTGGATAATCAGCAAAACAAAAATGACAATTTTAAAAACAATCCAATTTAAAGAGTGCGCAACATGGGATTGTTTAGTTCGGAAAGGGGCCATGCTTTTACAAGGAAACTGGAACGGCAAAACTTTTCAATTGCTCGGCACTCACCTATAGGCCGACGAACACCAGCAAATACGCTATGCCCAAATGGATGAAATATATAACGAGTTACTTTCGCAATATAAAGTTGAGGGCATACCTCAGTTTATTTGCGGCGATATGAACACCGAAGAAGAAATTAACGAAAGATATTGCAAAATGCTGAATTGTTTTGGTGCCGAGAACGGTGAAATTAGCGGCGTGGAAAAATATACTTATGATGTTGACAATAATGAGATAGCAAAATATTGTGGCCCCAAAAACAAAACCACCTACGATTATATTTTAGTACGTGATAACGGTGTAAAAATAAAATCGGTAAAACGCTTTGTAGATATTTTTAAAAAGGGCAAAAAAAATCTCTCCGACCATTACGGTATTGTTTGCGAGCTTAGTTTCTAAGCTTTTCTTCTTACTTCTTTTATAGCCTGTAAACCTTCTTAAATAATCTTATAAATTATTTCTAATTGGTTGTATATTGGTTTTAATAAAACCCACGTTAAAGATTTATTATGAAAGGAATATTTCTTGTTATCCTGCTTTTGCCTCTGTGTGCTTTTAATTCGGGCGAGAAATTTCTTAGTAAAATTGATTTGTACCAAAAAGATTCCTATTTCAAGGACAAGGTATTTGCCGAGCACGACTGGAAAAGCTTTTATAAGTTGAAAGAAGTGACTACAGTTATTGATATTGACCGGTACGATTTGCATTTAATGAATGCAGCTATTTTTTTCGCCACAAATCAATTGCGGGAAACTAAAGGGTTTAAAGTGCTGAAATTTTCAAGTGGTTTGCGCGATGCCGCCATGATACACAGTTGGCAAATGGTTGAGAAAAATTTCTTTAATCATTTTAACAGCTATAATGCTGCCTTACGCTCACCCGATAAGCGAATAAAAATTTGTGGCATTGAGCCTAACGCATGTGCTGAGAATATTGATATGAATTTTATTGGTGTGGACAGCAACTCCACTTATTTAAGTATTGCCCAAAAAATTGTTGAAGACCTTTATGAATCGCCACCTCACCGCAAAAACATGCTTAGTAAAGGTTATGCGTATTTAGGGTGTGGTGCCATGCTTGAACCGAAAGATAAAAACGGTGTGCACTACATAAAAGCCACTCAGGATTTTTCGGCGGTTTCTAATTAATTGCTATTAAGGGTTGCCGCTAACCTACCTGTTAAAGTTGCTGTGCCGCTTACCAAACCACCTATTATACCGGTTACGAGAAACAGAAGTGAAACGTGACCCTTTAAAGGTAACAGCATTGCCACTTTCTTCGCCAGAAGGTCGTCGTTGCCATGCGAAAGCATATAGGCATATACTATCCATAATAAAAATATTGCAGCAAACCCCGAGGCAAAAGCTTGTAGGGTTGGCTGTTTAATAGTGTAGCCGGCAATAAAGCCGGACAAGGCTATAATCCACCAAGGTAAAAACTGCTGCAGTATTGCTGATATAACGGCAACAAACACTAAACAGATGAAGAAATTTTTCATGGGTTTATTTTTATGGGTTATGGTTTACAAGTTATTGAAAATAATTTTTGTTCGCCAAGTTCATCGCCTGTTTTCACAAAATTGGCCTCGTAGTAACCGCCATCTGCCCATGTTTTTATCATGTTATCATAATATGCGCTGCCGGGGTTTCCCGATTGCCCACCGGGGTATACCACATAGGCTTTCATGCTACCCTCATCAACAATCATTCGCCATGAAGGCCCGTTAGAAGTGTTTGTAGCATTAATAATACCCAGGTTGCCGCCGTTGTATACATTCATATAACTAAAGGGCTCGATGTTTGCCAAATGCGAAATTTTTGTGGCCTTATAAGTGCCCCAGTCGTGTGGATTAACATTGTTTTTATTATAGCTTTTATCGTTTGCGTAAGGTTCTTGTACTTCGGTGAACTCTTTTTCTTTTAGTATTTCTTCAATTTTTTTGAACGATTGAAGCACGATATCACTTCGTGTTTCTTTTTGTGGTGTTGAAATATTATCATAAAACTGCGAGGTGCTGTCATTCTTCAAAAACTGCACGGTAACATAAAACGAAGGTTGTTTCATTGGTACGGCTTTGTCTGTCATTTCATCCCATAATAATTTTCTTAATTCATTCCACCATATTTCGAAATATACCGGCGCTATTTCTTGCGGGTTGTTGTAATGGCCCCATTTCAAAAGCGTGGAAATAATTTTCTTTTCGCTTTCGCTTAACCCGGATTGATTGAGCAGAGAGAGTAATACCGGTAAAGCCTCGGCAGCATTAAGATTAAAATTATCTGTCTGCATTTTTTTCATAAAGTCAACACCAATATCTTTTCCTTCGGTAAGCAAATGGTTAATTCTCCGGTTTCGGTAGTTTTCGAAAACCCCAAGGCCAGGGTAGTAATATGGATAGGTTGAGTCGGTAGGATGTTGGTTTGCCGAACTTACAAAGCCACGTTCCGGATTTTTAATGGTAGGGTTATTTTCGGTGGGTATAAATGTATTCCATTCGTTATTATCGGTAGAGCCATCACTCACGTATTTGCCCTGTTCGGTTGCTTTATTGCGAATGGGGAACCGGCCCTGTTGTTTAATTGCAATATCGCCGCTGCGCGATGCGAAAACAAAATTTTGTGAGGGACAGGTGTAATTTTTTAGCGCATTGATGTAGTCATCATAGTTTTTACCACTATTTAATTGATAAAAAGTTTTGAATTCGTTGGATGGAAGATGAGCAGTCCATGCTAATGCAAGATTTTTTTTGCTATCAACTGTGCCAAAGTTTTTATCAAAAACTACCGGACCGAATTTTGTGTAAATAACAGTATCTATAACTTCACCTTTGCCACGCACTTTATAACGTTCAATTTTCTTTTCAGCTTTCAGCCACTGCCTTTTGTATTCATATTCATTCCGCGAATCATCTTTAAATTTTATTTGATACCAGTCGCGCACATCGCGGCCGCCATTGGTTACACCCCATGATATGGAATCGTTAAAACCAATAATTACAGCCGGCGAGCCGGGCAGGGTTACTCCGTAAACATTCATATTTGGAGAAACTAAATGCATTTCGTACCATATTGATGGAAGTGATAATCTAAGATGTGGGTCGTTGCAAAGAATGGGTTTGCCACTTTTTGTTTTTGTGCCACCGGCGGCCCAATTGTTTGAGCCCGTAATCTCGTCGGGCTTCTGTATTATGTTTGCAAAAAAATCTGGACTTTCGGTTCTTTTTGCTGAGTTATTTGTTTGCAGTTTGTTGCCGGTAGCATCAAACTTCCATTCAGTTCCCTTAGGTATAATAGGGTCTTCGTCGGCAATAAAATCAGGATAGAGCTTGTTAAATTCATCCTTGCCGTATTTAGCTACAAAGTTGGTGTTCTCAATATCGTATTCAAATATCGAAAGCATGTTGGCCATATTTTTTAGTAACAGCGCTACTTTTACCGGTGTCCATTCTTCGGGTGCATAATCCAACAATTTATATTCAATTGGATAATTTTTTGCTTTTAATGATTGGATGTAAGCATTAACCCCCTTACAATAAGCATCAATCATTTTTTTGCTCTCCGGGTCTTTCGATATATACTCTTGTGCTGCTTCGGCGCCATAACCAAGGCCAATTCTTCGTTGCATTCTGTCGTTATCTAAAGCTTTTTCTCCCACTACTTCGCTAACCCGGCCTGCTGCGTTATGCGTTTGTATTTCCATTTGCCACAACCTGAATTTTGCAGTAATGTAGCCCTGCATAAAATATAAATCCTCGTCATTTTTTGCAAAAATATGAGGCACTAGGCGTTTGTCGAAATATACTTTGGTCTCATCTTTAAGTCCTGTAAGCTTACATTCATTATCACTCCATCCTTTTGTTTGTTCAGCATTTTGCCAAAATCCGTTAAAGGGATCTAGAAATTTGCCAAACGGTGGGGCCATGCCCAGTTTAACATTTAACAAAATAATCAAAGCAATAGTAATTGAAAGTGCTGCAAAAAATTTCATGTGTTTCACGTAGTTTAGATTTATTAAGCGAATTTAAAAATTAACACATCTAAATCAGTCATTAAAAATAAATGTTATAAGAAATATTGTGTTATTGTTAACGTTAAAAATTTTGTTGGGGTTAAACCTATTCAACTTGCATAGGTCATAAAGCGCATAACCAAAAAATACGAAATCATGAAAACTACATTTTTTAAATTACCCTTGCTATTAGCCGCAGTATTATTACTAATGCTTGGCTCTTGCAAAAAAGATAACGGTGCCAGCAACGATACTACATCGGCTGCAGATGGAACTAATGTTTCTGCTGCGCTTTCTTCAACAGCAGATGACGTTACTAACGCGGTTGGCAATGATCATTCAATATCGGGTAAAACAGATGGGTTCGGGTCGCTTTGTGGGGCAACGGTAACCGTTGATTCCACCAACGGAATCGTAACTATTACATATAGTGGCGATGATTGCTCAGGTAAAGTTTCAAGAACCGGTACCCTTACCATAACGCTTGAAGATTTTCCGACCATGCATTGGAAAGATGCCGGTGCTACACTATCTGTAAATTATAATGTTATAGTTACTGTAAATGCCACTAACGCTCAATACGCTTTTAACGGCACGCATTATTTTACGAATATAACAGGTGGCCTTGGCTGGAAAATTATGGATAACCAATCAACAGGAATAGATTCTATTAAGCATACTGCAACTAATTTCAATATTACTTTCCCCAATGGCTCGCAGCGCACTTGGAGTGTAAGCCGATCAAGAACTTACCGAAACATAAATGGGGTAAAAAGCATTTCAATTTCAGGCGATACTACTATTGGTAACACAGTTAATGTTGATGCGTGGGGAACTAACAGGTTTGGAGAGGCATTTGTATCGGCCCTATCATCTGAAATTGTTTCAAATAATACTTGCGGATATTTTAGGCCGGTTTCAGGAGAATATATGCACCACGTTGCTAACCGGACTATAGATATTTTGTATGGTGTAGACCACTTGGGAAATCCCGAAACAGGGGGCGCTTGTGCTTATGGGTATAAGATTACTTATACTAAAAATAACCACACCTTTACTCAGATAGATTCCTATGTGTTTTAATCTTTTCTGTTAATCAAATTGGAAATCCTGCTTCATATATGAAGCAGGATTTTTTTTGTAACAAAAACCATAAATTGTTGTTTATTTAGTCATATGGCCGATGAAAAAATGAGCTTTGGTAAAAGTGTAATAATAGTGTTCGCTTTAGTTTCTGTGCTTTGGTTAGTGCAATTAGTACAATATGTGGGATTATATGATTTCACTAACTACGCCAACCATCCGCGGCATTTAGATGGTTTGAAGGGTATTATCTTTTCTCCGTTTATACATGATGCCAATAATTTCGATCACATTATTTCAAATACGCTTCCAATTCTTGTTTTGCTTACAGTTTTAATTAATGCCTACCCCCGCATTGCTTTATTTGTGCTGGTATTTATTCACCTTACAAGCGGTATTTTGGTTTGGCTTTTGGCGCCCGAATCTACTTACCATATCGGCATTAGCGGAATTATATATGGCATCGCTTCGTTTTTAATTGCCTCGGGTATTTTTAGAAAAGACCGCACCTCTATTACCATTGCTATATTGGTGGGCTTGGTATATGGTGGAATGATTATAGGCTTTATTCCAAAAGAAGGCCTTTCATGGCAATCGCACTTATTTGGTGCAATAAGCGGCATATTTATTGCTTTTGTTTTAAGAAACAGAGATTTGCCCGAACCACACGAGTTTGAATTAGAGAAACAGGAACCCGATAAGCATTTTTTTGACAGAAGCGGAACGGATTAAGATTTATTAATCAAATACTTTGCACCTTTGTTGTGTTATGGAAATAAACGTTCCCGAGGTAAAAATTCCACGTATAGTAATTATTGGTTGCGGCTTTGGTGGCCTTGAATTGGTGAAGGCTTTACGCAATGTAGATGTGCAAATAGTATTAATTGATAAAAACAACTACCATACTTTTCAGCCCCTATTGTATCAGGTTGCTACTGCGGGGCTCGAGGCAGATTCCATAGCCTACCCCATCCGGCAAATTTTTAAGCAGCGAAATAATTTTCATTTCAGGTGGGGAACAGTTGAAAAAGTAATTCCGGAGCAAAATAAAATTGTCACCTCAATAGGCGAATTGAAATACGATCATTTAGTAATTGCTACAGGTTCAACCACCAATTTTTTCGGCAATAAAGATTTTGAACAGTTGGGCATGCCCATGAAGAATTTGGTTGAAGCATTAAATCTTCGCAGCCTTATTCTTCAAAACTTCGAAAAGGCACTCCTTACTACTGATACCCGCGAGTTGGAAGCATTGATGACTGTTGTTGTGGTAGGTGCCGGGCCTACCGGTGTTGAGCTTGCTGGTGCAATTTGCGAATTAAAAAAGCACGTTCTGCCACATGACTATCCCGAGCTTGATTTCAGAAAAATGCGAGTTATATTAGTTGAAAACGGCGATTGTGTTTTGCAACCTATGAGTGAAACAAGCAGGGTAAAAGCCAGAAATTATCTTGAGCAGCTTGGCTGCGAAGTATGGTTGAACACCGGTGTAACAAAATATGATGGTATGGTAGTTGAAACAAAAAATGGTAAACAATTACTTACCTCTAATTTTATTTGGACCGCCGGTGTAAAAGGTGTAATTGTGGATGGGCTGAAAACAGAGGTAATTAATAGCAAACAAAGGTTTTTGATTGATGAATACTGTTTAATAAAGGGTTGTGAGAATATTTATGCAATTGGCGATGTGGCATGCATGGTAACAGAAAAGTATCCTAACGGCCATCCGCAGGTTGCACCGGTAGCCATGCAACAGGCACAATTGGTTGGCAAAAATATCAGGAACAGTTTCAGTAAAAAAGCTTTAAGTAAATTTGAATATTTTGATAAAGGCACAATGGCTACAATAGGACGGAACAGGGCGGTAGTTGAAGCGGGTAAAATAAAATTCGGAGGTTTTACCGGTTGGTTCTCATGGATGGCACTACACCTAATGTTGCTGGTGGGCTTTCGAAACAAGATTATAGTATTCATCAACTGGCTTTGGAATTACCTTAATTACGATAGAACTATCAGGCTTATAGTAAGGCCATTTATCAGAAAAGGAAAAACCGAATAACACAGAGCCTGTATGTTGATGATTAATTATCCTCTTCGGCTATTTCATATATAAAGCGCACTCCCCTTACTAGTAAGCTTACAATTAAATAAAACATGGTTACCGAAACAACCATCATCCGGTATTCTTCCAGGTTCCAAATGCTAATGCCCGAAATAAGCTTTGCCGATAATAAAAGAAGAACCACCAGAATAATATATATATAGTAGGATGGAATGGTGTATCTTAAAAAGCTTTTGTGTGCAATAGATACTACAGTATTAATGAGGGTATAAAAAATTATGGCTACCATAGCCGCAAAATATTCAGTGCCTTTTGCAGTATGGCCTAGCTTGCAAATCAACATGCCTACCCAGCCAGTAGCCAAAGAAACTGCCAATTGAAGAAATGGACCGGCACGTTTTTTTATAAATGTAAAGGTAACTTCAATCATTATTTACGAAAGTAAACAAACAAAGTGTTGTTTAATAGCTGTTTAATATCAGCAAAGTATATAAAACAAGGTAAAATGTATTAAATCCATTTCGGTTGCAATTGTTAAATATTTACCTAATTTAGTAACTCAATTTTTTGTCGGACACACACAGTTTCTATTCTAAAAATCATTCGACAACAAAAAATGTAATTATATCACACACTTTCCTAAAAAATGAGATTATGAAAAAAACGTTATTCGCCTTATTGATTTTTTTAATACAATACTGCCAGAGCAACGCACAAGCACCTCAGCGTTTAAACTACCAGTCTGTAGTGCGAAATTCTAATGGCGACCCTTTGGTAAATCAGAACGTAGCCTTTCGTTTTTATATTCATAATGGCACTGCCAGCGGTAGTAGTGTTTATAACGAAACTATCAATACAACCACCAATCAATTTGGTTTGGCAACAGTTGAGATAGGTACCAATGCAAGTTTAAATACTGTAAACTGGGGAAACGGAGCTAAATATTTACAGGTAGATGTTGATCCTGCAGGTGGAACTAATTTTATAACAATGGACACTGCACAATTAATGAGTGTTCCATACGCCCTATATGCTGCAAACAGCACCACAGGCCCACAAGGACCCACAGGGGCTAAGGGAGCCACAGGTGCAGATGGAGTTACAGGTGCTACCGGGGCAGCAGGAGCAGCAGGTAATAATGGAGCCACCGGAGCTAATGGTAATGACGGCTTACAAGGTCCAACAGGTCCGGTTGGTGCTACTGGCGCGCAAGGTGCTACTGGCAGCAACGGTGCAACAGGTGCATATGGTAACGACGGGGCACCCGGTGCAACAGGCCCTACCGGAGCAAATGGTAATAATGGCCAAACCGGGGCTACAGGCGCGCAGGGTATTACAGGCCCTCAGGGACCTATAGGTGCTACCGGAGCAAATGGTAACGATGGCCCTACAGGACCCGCAGGCGCTACAGGCCCAATAGGTGCAACAGGTGCAAATGGTAATGATGGTGCCACCGGGCCAACCGGATTAAAGGGTGCTACGGGCGCTACCGGTTCATCAGGGGTGAAAGGTGCTACCGGTGCTACGGGCGCAGATGGTGTTACAGGTTCCCAAGGTATAACCGGCCCAACCGGTGCAAATGGTAATGATGGCGCAACCGGCGCAACGGGTGCCACAGGGTTACAGGGTGTTACAGGCCCCACAGGCCCGCTTGGCAGTGCAGGTGGCGATTTAGGTGGTATTTACCCTAATCCAACAGTTACTCATATTCAAGGCGATTCAGTTTCATCTGCAATTCCTTCTCTTGGTCAAATATTAATGTGGAATGGCACTGCTTACCTACCGGTAAGTATTGATACTACTACCGCTAACAACTGGCGCATTACAGGCAACGCAGGTACTAACCCAGCCAATAACTTTTTAGGAACTACCGATAATGTTGACCTTATATTTAAAACCAATAATGTTGAAAATGCCCGTATTACTGCCGCTGGCAGAGTGGGTATTGGTGGAGTTACTGCACCTACCGGTTCAGTTGAGGCTGTAAATGCCAACTCTGTAACCAACCAAATATTTGTTTCAACCAATTATGGTAACCCGAATGAATTTTGGTTTAGAAGAGCTCAGGGAACAATATCAGCTCCAACAATTGTTGGCTCAGGCGGAAACTTAGCACGTATTATAGGTAAAGGTTACGATGGTTCAGCTTTCCAAACTGCGGCGCAAATTGATATGGCGGCCGATTCAAGTACCGGTGCGGGGAATGTATCTGGCAGAATTGCCTTTTCTACCGCTCCTTCATTTTCAAATTCACCGGTTGAAAGAATGAGAATAAATCATAATGGTTATGTAGGTATTAACAGTGTTACCCCTGCTACAAGATTAGAGGTAGGCGGTGATATAGCGCTTAATTATGATACTGCACTAACATTGGTGAATGGAAGTAATGATAACGTTGACTTGAAAACACAAAAGTATACTTCATTCCGCATTACTGGCCCTACTACATCATTTACAATAACCGGTATGTCGGGTGGCTCGGACGGACGGATTGTGATTTTATACAACTCTACCGATTCAAGTATGACTATTGTTAATGCAAGTACTTCTTCTAATCCTAATAATAAAATCACTACTCCTTACTCTGTAAGTTATGTTGTTGGAAGCAGAGGAACCGCAACTTTTTCTTACAGCTCAGCCGACAACCGTTGGGTATTAATAAGCACAACAGGCCAGCCTGCTTCTGCCGGATTTTTAGTTAACGGTTCCGCCATTGGCAACACGCTTTATTGGAGTGGAACACAGTGGGTAAACAGTGCTAACATATATAACGCTGGTGGTAACGTAGGCATTAATACAGCAATCCCCGGTTCTACTTTAGAAGTAAATGGTACTGCAGCTAAGCCAGGCGGTGGTAGCTGGACAGCATCTTCAGATGCACGCTTAAAACAAGATGTAAAGCCATATACCGATGGTTTAGCAAAACTGATGCAAATTATGCCGGTTACTTATCATTACAATCAAGTTTCGGGTTTTGATACCAAGCCGGAATATGTAGGTGTTATTGCACAGCAATTAAAAGCAGTTGCTCCTTACATGGTAGGAACAGATAAGAGAGGCGATGCCAGCTACTACAACGTAAACAATTCAGCTATGACTTACATGCTAATTAACAGCGTTAAAGAACAGCAAGAACAAATTGAAGAATTGAAAAAGCAAAACGAGCTTTTAATGAAACGATTAGAGCAATTGGAAATAAGAAAATAATCTAACTTGTTTTTCTGCTTAAAAAATGGCCCGAAGAATTTTTTCGGGCCATTTTATTTTGGGTATAGAATGAGTTTGGGGAAAAGAATTTTTGCCTATCCCATATCAGCAGCCATACGTATAGTTTCATTCAGGCTTAGTTTTTTAAGCAGCCTTAGGTGTGATGCAAATGCCGAGCCGAAAGTATTATTACTTAAATAAGGAATACCGTACTCAGCGGCGGTTTTTTGAACGATAGGTGCTATTGCGGGATAGTGCACATGGCAGATGCGTTGAAAAAGATGATGCTCAACCTGATAGTTAAGCCCACCCACATAAAAAGTTACGAATTTATTTTTCGGAGCAAAATTAACTGTTGTGCGCATTTGGTGTATGGCCCATTCTTCATCAACATTACCACCGGCGTCCGGTTCCGGAAACCAGGTGTCTTCTACCACATGTGCTAATTGAAAAACAGTAGTAAGTATTAGCCCCGCAACAACATGCATGGTCATAAAACCAATTGCTAATTGCCACCAGGTAAGGTGTAGTATTATTACCGGCAACACAATCATGTAACCAATATAAGCTGCTTTAAAAAAAATCATGGTAGCTAATTGAATAGCTCTAGATTTTCTATCCAACTTATCAATGCCTTGTTCGGCATATTGGTAGAAGTTGACGAAATCTTTAATAAGCACCCAAAAAAAAGTTTGCAAACCATAAAGAACAAAAGCATAAAATAATTGAAACCGGTGAACCTTCCGGTATTGCACAGCGGGCGTAAAGCGCAAATTCATCCGCTCGCGTATATCATAATCATATTCATGAATATTGGTGAAAGTATGGTGCTGCTGGTTGTGTTGTATTTTCCAGTTTCCTGAATTGCCGCCTACAATTTCGAGCGAGTAGCCCATTAACCGGTTTACCCATCTTTTTTCTGAATAAGCTCCATGGTTGGCATCATGCATTACAGCCATGCCAATGCCTGCTAAGCCCAAACCCATTACTGCACAACCAAGCCACATAGCATATAGCGGTAGGATGCCAGAAAGAATCAAAAAATAGGGAACAAAATATAGCGAGAACATACAAGCCGTTTTAACTACCATTCTGTTGTCGGCGTGGGTAGAGATGCCTTTTTCTTTAAAATATTGCTCAACCCGTTTGGTAACAGTTTTATGAAAATCCGTTTTTCGCGGGTTAGTGAATTTTATGGGATTCATAGAATAAAATGCTGTGCAAATTTAATAATAACCCTTGAAAGGAGTTTTCGGACGGTTAATGCCCCATCAAAACGCAGCACGGAACGAAAAGTTTGAAACCTTTATTCCCAAAACACATCTTTTCTACAATTAATTCAAGGTTTGGCATACTTTCGCATCGTGAAATCTAAATGGTATATAGAGTTTTCTGTGGTTGTATTAACGATTGGCATGGCAATTGTTTTTGCATTGAACATCGATTTATCTTCCTGCAATAAAAAGGCAGGTAAAAGTAAAGCTGATACGACTTCAAATGACGGTGCATCAAAAAAATCGCCGGAAGAAGCAAAATGGCGCGAGGGCAAAGATTTATTTAAAGCTAATTGTGTTGCCTGCCATAACCCGAAAACAAATGGAGCCGGCCCTGCATTAAAAGGTGCAGCCGCCCGGTGGAAAGCGGCGGGCAGTTATCAAAATAGAACAGGAGAGGAGTGGATGAAAATTTGGATTCGCAATTGGAATGATGTGGTAAAGGCTGATTATAAATACGGTGTTGATATGGCTAATTCACGGCCTGCTCAAATGAATATTTTTCCTTACCTCACCGATGAACAAATAGATGAAATTATGTTTTTTGTTGAATCTTCCGATGGCGTGAAGCCCGTAGAGGCTTCTAAATAATTACGTCTTCTGTTTTTTCTTTCTCGCCGCAGGAAACAAAACGTTATTTAATATCAACCGGTAGCCCGGTGAGTTGGGGTGTAGGTCAAGATTAGTTGGCGGGTCGCCTACGTGGTGTTCAAAATCTTCGGGGTCGTGGCCGCCGTACCAGGTCCATAATCCTTTTCCGTATTCGCCATGTATATAACGTGCTTCGTTGGCAGATTTATTTTGCCCCATTATTAATACGCTTGATTTAATATACTTTTTATTAAAAGCAGTAGTTTGTCCCATAAAGCCTTTAATTGTTTTGGTATGGTCCTGGCAAAGCATGGTAGGCACGGGGTCCCACTTGGCGCTAAAATCAAATAAGCTGAAATAATCTAAATCCTTAGGTACCGTTCTTCCAAAAGTAACATCAATATCACTCTTGGCATAAAACATGGGGTTAGTGTTGATGTGAAAATTCTCAAATGCAAAACATTGCGAATAGTCTAATTTTGATTGTGCCGCTGGGTCTTGCGGGTCGTGGTCGAACATTACATCACATATATCCGTGTTTTCGGCAGCAAGCGCAATATCGTACGAATCAGGAGCGCTACACATAGCAAACATAAACCCTCCGTTAAAAACAAAATCGCGTATCATATGGCATACGGCCAGCTTCATTCTCGAAACTTTTGCGTAGCCTCTCCTTTTAGCTCTTGATTCCTGATCCGCAACATCGTTTTGATACCACGCCGCTGTTGAATACGCCGCATAAAATTTTCCGTACTGGCCGGTAAAATCTTCATGGTGTAAGTGCAGCCAGTCATATTCGTTTAGTTTTCCGTCCAACACTTCATCATCAAAAATTTTATCGTATGGTATTTCAGCATAGGTAAGCACTAGTGTTACTGCGTCATCCCAAGGTTGCTTTGAAGTAGGGGTATAAACCGCAATTTTTGGGGCCTTCTCTAATTTCATTAAATCCATGTTCTTTTCGGGGTCGGCAATTTCGGCAAGTATTGCACCATATTGCCCATCGGCAATTACTTCATAACTAACGCCTCGAATTTTGCATTCGTTTTCAAGAGCGCTGGCGTATGGTACGGCAAAGCTTCCGCCGCGGTAATTTAGCAGCCAGTCAACTTTTGCATTTTGTTTTAAAACCCAGTAAGCAATGCCGTATGCTTTAAGGTGGTTGGTTTGCGAAAGGTCCATTGGTATTAATAACTCACTGGCACCGGCAGAAAAAACTGAGGCAATTAATAAAATAACAATGAAAGATTTTTTAAACATGCAAGGCTTTATTTAATGCAATTTTACAACCAAATATTTTCGGTTTTTGCAGTATGAATATACTTGATAACTATTAAAAACACCGGGAATATTGTTATGGTTTTACAAGCATAACATTTTTTAGAAAAAACATGGCGTTAAGCCCGCTTTAACTGTTTCTTTTGCGAGGCCTTAATCTGATAGTTAGGAGCAAGTTCCTTCTTAATTATTTTGCTTATTTCTTTAGCGCGATTGGCTACCATAAAATGCGTGCCTCCACGCACCCAAACAGCATCTTTTATATAGAAATCAGGAAAAATCTTGTCCTGCGTTCCGTGTATATGCGTTAAATTATCAATCACCTCGTCATTTTTCCAATGTATTACTTGGTCAACTGCCCATTCGTTAAACTCGATATTGGTTTCTTTTATCATTAGCTCTATCAGTTCCATGTCCTTTTTGCTCGAACTTCCTATCAACCAGTTTAACCAAAACCTAAACTGCAACACTAGTTTTGCCGGTAAAAGCCTATGGAATTTTACCGAGTTTAAAAACATAATTTTAAGCGGGCGCTCATGATAAGTTTTAATGCTTGAAATGATAATTGTTTTATGCGGGTCAATCAGTTTGGCTAGTTCAATAGCTACTATACCGCCGAAGGAAAGCCCTATTAAAACAGGCTGGGTATCTTTTTTTATTTGCGGAAGCAGCTTTTTTACATACGATTGCAACGACTCGTTTTTTCGGTGTTTAGGCCATTTAATATGCACTATTTCATAGGCGCTTAAATCAAGATTTTGAAAAACCTTGTCGTTAGCACCTACTCCCGGTATTAGGTAAATGGTTTTAGCCATACGCCACTTTTATTTACAGTATAACTAAATTAGAAATTACATTTGCATTATAAAATCTATTATTAACAATGCCTAGCAAGCGTGCAACAAAAACAGCACACTCCAAGTTTAGCTTTAAGCCGCCATCAAAGCAATTTGTAAGCAATTTTATGGTTCCGTTTAATTTCTACTTCGCACCCCAGTTTTACGGCTTAGATGAATTAGATGTTTCCCGGCCGGCTATGTATGTTTCCAACCACACTGTGTTGGGCGTTTTAGATGGCTTTCCGTTTGGCGCGGAACTTTATTTGAAAAAGGGACTTTTTTTGCGCGCACTTGCCGCCTCCAATCATTTTAAAATACCGGTGTGGAAAGAGGTTATAAGCGAGCGTTTAGGCGCCGTAGAGGCATCGCCCGAAAATTGCCGGGGCTTAATGAAAGCTGGAGAAAGCCTGGTGGTATACCCTGGCGGCGTGCGTGAAATATGCAAGAAGAAAGGAGAGGACTATGTTTTGAAATGGAGCGACCGCCGTGGTTTTGTGCGCATGGCTATGGAATACGGTTACGATATTATACCGGTAGCTGCTGTAGGGGCCGAGGAAGCATTTACTATTGTGAAAGATTCGGATGATATATTGAATTCGGCCTTTGGTACCTTTTTAAAGTTTATTGGTGTAGCGGAAAAGTATTTTAAAAATGGTGAGTTAATGCCACCGGTGGTAAAAGGTATAGGCGATACCATTATTCCCAGACCAGCGAAATTATATTTTAGTTTTGGCAAAAGAATTTCAACGGCAGTTTACCGGACAAAATACGAGGACAAAAAGGCCCAGAATGTAATTAAGAAAAAGGTAGAGAATTCGCTATACAAACAATTTGGCGAGCTGTTTGAAATACGTGCCAACGACCGCGACAGAAGCAAATGGAGAAGATTTTTGAATATGAGGAAGCCGAAGGTTTAAAATAATTACCTTAAATTGATACCTGTTGAATTAATATTTAACCCCGTAAAATGAATAGCATTATAAAATGGAAGAACCGGTTAGTAGCGGTTTTATTTTTTTCGATAGCCGGGCTACCATGCTGTAATGCGCAGCAGCCGGTATGCGATTCGTCGTTATGGAACCATGTTTACAATAGTTATAGATTAACTGTTCTTAGCCAATGTGCGTACGCCAATGGTAACGTGCAGTATATATATGCAACCGATGATGGCGATTATCATATTGAATTAAAACTTGACTCGGCTTTTAGCTACATGCTGGATACCGGGAATATAAACAACACGAATGGTAATTTAATTTGTGAAACTATTTGTGCCAATCAAATTTTTTATTCGGATGTGGTGCCGTTTTGCCAAAATTTTACCAGTACCGTTTATGTTCCGAATGTGAACGAGCACGTTAAAATAACCGGCTCTTTTGTATCTGACTATGTGCATGGCACCTGGAATGAAATACATCCGATTACTGAAATTGAAATTATTTCGCCAACAACGGGCTGGCAAAAAACAGAGGCCGATAATGTTTCAATGGAAGTGTTTCCTAATCCGGCTTCGGCGTACGTAAATTTCAAATTAGCAACGAAACCATCAAGGCCTGTTTTTATAACTGTTACCGATGGCTTGGGGCGTTTAGCCGGGCAGTTTCAAATGAAGGATAACCCGAAATTTGCTGTGAACACCGCCTATTTTCCTGATGGCACCTATTACTACAGCGCGGTTACCGATGATAAGTTAATAAAGGCAGGTAAATTTATTGTAGCGCACTAGAACTTATTGTTTATTACCGGCATCTGTAGGCTCGCCATAAAGCGAAAGCCTGAAAGGATGAACCTTTGCAGTCATTACTCCTTTCTTTACACAGGGGTCGTTAAGCATAATTTCGTTGGCTTTTTCTGCCGTCTCAGCTTCAAAAACGGCTATGCCCATAATATCAGGGTTTTCTACTTCATAATCTGTACGGCCTACCAGTTTCATTACTCCTTTTTCATGTAGGGCTACCAGGTAATTCCAGTGCTCGCCCATTATTTTCGCGGTTTCTTCGTTCCAGTTGGTTTTTACTTTATACTGCGGTCCTAAATCTAAAATATAAATGAAATGCATGGCATGATAATTTTTAATGAAGATAGGTTTTCTTTGCAAGGTTATGAAAACATACAGAACAGTTGTTACGCCATCAAAGCCGGAGTTTGCCATCTCTCATCAGGATAAATTAATCAGCATAGGTTCGTGCTTTTCGGAAAATACCGGTAAAAAATTCCGCGAGTATAAATTTAATATCAATATCAATCCTTTCGGGCAGCAGTATAACCCGCACTCTATTGCGCAGGCCATTGAACGCTTGCTAAATCCGGTGGCGTATACCGAGGCTGATTTGGTGCGGCATAATGAACTATATCATTCTTTCGACCAACATGGCGATTTCTCGCATACTACAGCAGCCGAAACACTAAAGCATATTAACGATAACTTAACCGTAGCTGCCGAAGATATTAAAAGGGCAACTGTGTTGTTTCTCACTTTCGGAACTTCTCATGTTTTTGTTTTGAAAGAAAAGAATAAAGTAGTTTCTAACTGCCACAAATTTCCGGGCAATATGTTTGGAACAACTATGATGAACCCTTTGGAGATTGTTGAAGTTTTAGAAGCTACGCTTAAAAAGCTATTGACTGTTAACCCTGGTATAAAAATAGTTTTAACGGTAAGCCCGGTACGCTACTTTGCTTTTGGGCATTACGAAAACTCGGTAAGCAAGGCCAATATATTTTCGGCTATTTACGAATTACAAAACCGCCATCCCAACATATATTATTTCCCGGCTTACGAATTGGTGATTGATGATTTACGCGACTACCGGTTTTACGCCGAAGACATGCTGCACCCCAACCACCAGGCCACTGAATATGTTTGGGAGAATTTATGCAATACCATGTTTAGCGAACAAACACTTAAATTGCTGAGAGAGATAGATGAAGTATTACAAGCTACTAAACACCGGCCACGCAATCCTACCGGTGAAGCGCATAAAAAGTTTGTGGCTGCTACTTTGAATAAAATTGAGGAGTTGGAAAAATTGCACCGGTTGGATTTGTCAGAAGAAAAAGAGAGGCTCATGGTTGATAGTAGCCGGCAAGCCAGCGTTTAATGCACTACCATTTTCCCCGTTTCAATTGATTGTACTTTTGATACTGCTTTCCACAAGCACATACCCAAACTACACGGTTTAATATTTACAATGTTATTCAGATTATTTAAAGTAAGTTGCTTTGCTTCTCTTCCTAACACATCGTAAACCGTCAATGTAGCAGGCAACAAATTCTCATCACTAATTTTCACATTAAATGTACCATCATTCACGGTGGGAAATAAGCTAATGCGTCCATCTTCTGGGCTCAATTGCTGTAACCCTGTTGTAAAATCCGAATAAGGTGTGCCCCATGTTTCTGAGCCCTTGGCATAGTATATTATTACACTTGAATCCGAATAATATTCTCCCCCATAGTCAGTACCACCCCATTTATATTCAAGGGTAATTCCAAGGCCATCTGCAAATACGAATTCGACATGATTGGACCCAGCACAATTGTCACCAATGATTATAATATTTACCACCCTATTGTGATATTGAGAATCAGTAATTATTGACATGCTGGAAACGCATCCTGAGGTAAACGTCTCTAAATCATAAATTGATACATGTGTAATCGCTAAAGTGTCATAAACTACTGGAAGTGGATATAATCGCGCTCGTGCAATATATTTTGTTATTGAATCTAACGAATAGTAAATATTTGTTATTACATACCTGCTATAAGATATTGTGGTAATGTTCGTAGGGTGAGGGTTGTTAAATGTGATTGTGTGATTATAATGACGATAATCAAAAGTATCCCCTACACTAAAATCAAATGTCCGATCCCTTGTAAGCGTATCATTTGCAAATACAGGATGTACGATAATGAGTAAAAAGGCGAATAATAATTTTCGCATATACTAAAATACGAAATAATTAATGCAAAATGAAGGAAAAATAAATTCCATCCTCGGTAATAACTAACCTATATTAATCTTTATTTCACCACCACAATTTTACGTGAACTCGAAAGATTTTCACCGTTTAAATTCAAAAGATATATACCACTGGTAATTGCTTCACCATTTATATCCCAATTTATCTGGTGCTCACCAGCGTTTAAATGGCCATCAAAAAGGATTTTTATTAAACGACCGGCTATGTCGTAAATAGTTAAATGAATATTTTCGGATTGAAGAAGCGAAAATGTAATTACCGCAGATTGTGAAACAGGATTGGGAATAATTAAGCTTTCAACAATTGGTTTAGGTTGTGATATAGAAGTAGTATAAGCAGTAACCCACATGTTGTCAGCCATAAAAATAACACCATAATCCTGACAAGTAGGCGGGCGGTGGTCGTAATGAACCACCACACTATCGAAGCCCTGTGCAAAGCTGCAACTTAAAGTGTCTGATGGCCAGGTGCCGGGGTGGCTTGTCATCTTTGTGTTCGTGCCTACGTAGTTGCCATTCAAATAGGCTGTTACGCGCATTGTTGCGGCATCATCGCAGGCCAGTTCCTGGCAGGCATACATGATAGAAAAATCGGTAAGTTTTTGATTGAAGCTAATAAGCAGATCTGCAAGGTTAATACTGCTCGGATCAATTACATTGCCCGAAAACCCCGTTGGCGTAAAGCCATGCACATTGGCCGCTTGTATGGAATAGCCTTGCCCGGTACCTGATAAATGTGCGGTAATGCTACCTACTGTTACAGTAATAGGGAAAGGCGTATAAGCCGCAACATTGTCGAAATCGAACAACACAACCTGCGCAGATGCCGGTGTAACTGCTGACAATGCATTCAAAAAAAGCAGGGCGATGAAAACTTTAAAAAATAATTTGCTTTTTTGAATTGCTGATTTTGCGGGTAGCGGTAAGTATAAATTTTCCATAGCATTGTATTTTATGTTACTTAATACAAAGCTCTTTACATGCCAATAGAAAAAACATGACGGGCGTCATGTATGATTATGATTTTTTGGTATGTCAGCTATTAGGGATACAGATATAAATGAAAAAATCCGTAGTGATGATGTTTGAATTATCACTACGGATTTATATTATTGATGGAATGGTTATTTAGGCATGCACCGGCTCATGGTCTACATTTACAAACACCAATCCGTCTTCAAACGCATCAATTTTAATGGTGCCGTGCTTTTGTATTTCACCACTAAGTATTTTCTTCGAAAGCTCGTTGATGATTTCTTTTTGTATCAGGCGTTTTAAAGGCCTTGCACCATATTGAGGTTCAAAACCGGCTTCGCCTAAATAATCTAAAGCATCGTCGGTTATTTCCAATTCAACATCTTTCTTTTTCAATAACTCGCGCAACTGGGCTAATTGTAAATCTACAATCTGTCGTATCTGTTTTTTCATTAGCGGGCGGAACATCACAATCTCATCTATCCGGTTTAAAAATTCGGGGCGTATAGTTTCGCGCAGCCTGTTCATTACTTCTATTTTGGTAGCATCAGTTACGGCTTCAACATTCTTTCCGGTTACCTTTTCAAAATTAATCTGTATAAGATCGCTGCCAATATTAGAGGTCATGATAATAATAGTGTTCTTAAAATTCACTGTTCTTCCCTTATTATCAGTTAAGCGTCCATCATCCAACACTTGTAAAAGCACATTGAAAATATCCGGATG
>CAIXGR010000090.1 GCA_903919075.1 uncultured Bacteroidota bacterium
CATGTCCTCTATCGAACTGCATGCCCTCCACAGTCTTTACTTCTGTTTCAGTTCCTTTAGCTTCTTCAACCGTAATTACGCCTTTAATACCTACCTTCTTCATGGCATCTGCAATCATCTTTCCAATTTCGTTATCGTTATTGGCAGAAATAGAGGCTATTTGCTCAATTTTGCTGAAATCTTTACCTACTTCTTCAGACTGTTTTTTCAGGTTTTCAACTACAGCTTTTACAGCTTTGTCGATACCACGTTTTAAGTCCATAGGGTTAGCGCCTGAAGCAAGAGCTTTTAAGCCCGGGCCAACAATAGCTTGTGCCAAAACAGTAGCGGTAGTAGTACCATCGCCAGCCTGGTCAGCAGTCTTAGAAGCTACTTCTTTAGTCATTTGTGCGCCCATGTTTTCAATAGGGTCTTCCAATTCAATTTCCTTTGCAACAGTAACACCGTCTTTAGTAACCTGTGGGGCACCAAATTTCTTATCGATAATTACATTGCGGCCCTTAGGTCCAAGGGTAACTTTCACTGCATTCGCCAGTTTATCAACGCCTGCTTTCAGTTTATCGCGGGCATCTTTTTCGAATAAAATCAACTTTGCCATAATATTTGTTTTTTAGTTTAAATGAGATTTAATAAATAAAAAAATCAGCCTTTTTGCCTATCGTTTCAAAGAATTGCAAAAATGTCTGATTCACGCATAATCAGGTATTCCTGTCCTTCAACCATTAATTCGGTACCTGAGTATTTTCCGTACAGAATGTTATCGCCTACTTTAACAGTAGTTGGTTCATCTTTTTTGCCCGGGCCTGCAGCTATTACAATACCGCGTTGAGGTTTTTCTTTAGCTGTATCGGGGATAATGATTCCGCCTGCAGTTTTAGTTTCTGCTTCTGCGGGTTTTACTAAAACTCTGTCTGCTAAAGGCTTAATTTTAATGTCGCCTGTAGCTTTGCTTTTTGCTTCTGCCATAATTTCTATGCTTTTAATTTTGTTAAACAATGATTCCACTTAAACGTGGAGAGTGTGCGTTTTTGCGCTGCGAATATAGCACATAATATGCCAATATTTAAAGAAAGATTTTTTGTCAGGAATGACTGAAAAAATTGCATGAGGACTAAGAAAGGTGGAATAGCTAGACTGAATAAAAAACTTTAAGTAAATACTTTTAATAAATTGATTTACAATATTTTATTAATTACAAATAAACCAGTACATTAAAGATAATTGTTGAAGAAATGAAATCAGCTTTTATGTCAGAATTGTAGAGCAAGTAGCCATATGTGCCGCTAAAATTCAGACTGCAAAATCTGCCTTTTGTCCTCCGCTGGCGGAGGGGTGAGTTGGCCTGTGGGCGAGCAGGAGGTGGAGGCTGTTTGTAGCTTAACTACATACCAACCCAAAAAACAGTTCTAATATTCCGTAATTATAAATTCCCTATTTCGGTGCGAAATGCAAGCTTTCTAATGCCGTAAAATCTCTAAAATAATATGTTCATGCAGTTCTTGTGCATCCTTCGCATTTGGGTTCAATTCTAAAACTTTAAGAATACTTTTATTCGCATTTTTATAGTCTTTAATATTAGCGTAAGCTGCTGCTAAATTATAATATCCATTTTCAAAGTTTGGATCCCTTGAAATGGATTGTTCATAATAAGAAATTGCAGCTTTGAAGTTTCCCTTTTTTTCTTCAATAACTCCTAAACTGTAAGGGGCATATGGACCTTGGGAATCAAGAGAGTCTGCTTTCTTATAACATAGTTCTGCATTTTTAACGTCGCCATTGCCAAAATAGCCATTGCCAAGATTAATGTAGCCCATAGAATATTTCGGGTTAATCTTTATTGCCTTCTGCGCCCAAGGTATTTCGTCTGAAAATTTCCCGATTTGTCCATATAGTCCTGCAATTGTGTTAGCGGATTGATAGCTCCCATGATCAATGCCGAGAACTTTCTTGTGTAATTTAATCGCACCTTCAATATTTCCTTTTTGTTCAAATTCTAGTGCTCGCCCCAGTAGTTTTTTAACCTTCGAACTACCTTGTCCATAGCTGAATTGAGGAATAACAAAAAGTAAGATTAGTAGGAACTTCATTCGTGTTTAGAATTGCACATAAATCAAAGATCATGCAATATATCCATTAATAAATATTTATCCGTGGTTGGCGTCCCCGCCAATCACCACCCTTTACGCCTTCTTACTAAACCCCTTCAAATCATTCATAATTTGATTGGCTATGTGGTTGGCAGTAGTTTCCGAATTGCTTTCGGCGTATATGCGGATAATAGGCTCGGTGTTTGAACGGCGCAGATGAACCCACTCCCTGTCGAAATCAATCTTCAACCCATCAATAGTATTAATAGGCTGTTTCTTGTATTTCTTCTCAATTTCCTTAAACAGGTGGTCAATATTTACCGAACTATCCAGGTCAATCTTTTTCTTCGATATATAGTAATGCGGGTAAGTAGCCTTTAAAATAGAAGCATTTTTGCCCGACTTTGCCAGGTGCGATAGGAAAAGGGCAATACCCACCAGCGCATCGCGGCCATAATGCAGTTCAGGATA
Organism: uncultured Bacteroidota bacterium; assembly: GCA_903919075.1. Taxonomy (GTDB): domain Bacteria; phylum Bacteroidota; class Bacteroidia; order Chitinophagales; family LD1; genus Bog-950. The sequence goes on from CAIXGR010000090.1 coordinate 2,559, forward strand.
AATTACCCCGCCATTGCCTTCGCCACCAATAATGGCTTTTACTTCCTTCATCTTCTCCACCACATTCACCTCTCCCACCGCCGAAGCAAAATATTCGCCGCCCGCCTTCTCAGTAATATCACGCAAAGCACGTGTTGATGATAGGTTCGAAACAGTGTTAGCCTTCTTTTTGCCCAATACATAATCGGCAACTGCCACTAAGGTATATTCCTCGCCAAACATGTCACCATCTTCGCATACTAATGCCAAACGGTCAACATCAGGGTCAACACTTATACCTAGGTTGGCTTTATATTTCTTTACCGTGTTAGAAAGTTCACTCAGGTTTTCAGGTAACGGTTCAGGGTTATGGGTAAAGTGGCCGGTTGGTTCGGTGTATAGCTCCATAATGTCTTCAACACCTAATGCCCGTAATAATTTTGGCACTGCAATGCCACCTGTAGAGTTCACGCAGTCAATAACTATTTTGTAGTTCTTGGCCTTAATGGCTTCTTTATCTACCAACTTTAGCTTCAATATCTTTTCAATATGGCGGTCGATATACCCATCTTTCTGAGTATACGAGCCCAACGCATTCACTTCCTCAAACTGCACATTTTTATCTTCCGCCAGTTTCAAAACCTCCTCACCTGCTTTGGCCGAAATAAATTCGCCATGCTGGTTCAGCAATTTAAGTGCATTCCATTGTTTAGGGTTATGCGAAGCGGTAATAATAATACCGCCTCCTGCTTTTTCATCCACCACAGCCAACTCAACCGTTGGGGTGGTTGAAAGCCCAAGGTCAACCACATCAATCCCAATAGCCTGTAATGAGCCTACAATGATGTTATTCACCATTTGTCCGCTAATACGCGCATCGCGGCCAATAACTATTTTTTTGTTTCCACTATTTTGTTTTACCCAATTGCCAAAGGCAATGGTAAACTTCATAATGTCCGTAGGAGTAAGATTCTCTCCGGGCAATCCGCCGATAGTTCCGCGAATTCCGGATATTGATTTTATAAGTGACAATTAGTTAAGATTTTATTTTGGGGCTGCAAATGTATAAATTTCGCACTTTTATAAAACAGTAATTCAGTTTTTATATAAAAAGAGAAGCAGATAAATGAAATTTACCCTATGAAACAGAAAGAATGGTTTGAAGAATGGTTCGATTCACCATACTATCATATTCTTTACGCCAACCGCAGCGAGGAAGAGGCATCGAAATTTATTTCGAACCTTGTTCAAAAACTACAAATACCCGCAGGCGCAAAAATTTTGGATATAGCCTGCGGCAAAGGCCGACACTCGCTTAAACTGGCACAACTGGGCTTTAACGTTACCGGTATCGACCTTTCACAAAACAACATTGCCTACGCCAAACAATTTGAATGCGAAACCCTGCATTTCGAAGTTTGGGATATGCGCCAGGTTTACAAGCCCAACGAATTTGATTTTGTGTTGAACCTCTTCAGCAGCTTCGGATATTTTAAAGAAGAGAATTGTAACGACCGCGCCACAGTAGCTTTTGCCGAAAACATAAAACCCGGCGGAACTTTAGTAATAGACTATATTAATACCGAATACGCAGTAAAGCATATTAAGGACAAGGAAATTATCCCTCGCGGAGATATTCAGTTCCACATACAAAAGAAATTAGAGAACGGCTTTATAAAAAAGAAAATCCAGTTTTTAGCCGACGGAACGCATTATGAATATGAAGAACAACTGGCCATGATTAACCACTTTCAATTCAAAAACCTGCTTAACCATGCAAGCGTGCAATTACAACAAACCTTTGGCGATTATGATTTGAACGATTTTGTAGCCGCTTCATCGCCCCGCTTAATTTTAATAGCTAAAAAATGATGGAAACCATCAGGCATATTGATTATGCACTTTTCTATTTCATCAATCACAATTTAGCCAATAGCTTTTTCGATTTTCTGTGCCCCATACTGCGCCAAAAATTAGTTTGGCTTCCCTTCTATGCTTTAATAGCATGGTACTTTTATAAAAGCTATGGAACAAAAGTTTTATGGCTGGCACTCCTAGCCATTGTTACCATTGTACTTAGCGACCAAATTAGCAGCACTATTATCAAACCTATTTTCCACCGGTTGCGCCCTTGTCATAATCCCGCATTAACGGCCACCATACGATTAGTAATACATGATTGTGGTTCAGGCTTTAGTTTTGTGTCATCTCACGCAGCTAACCATTTTGCGCTGGCTACTTTTTTCTCTTTCCTTATAAATCAGAAAAAGAAATGGGTGCCCGTGCTGTATTTGTGGGCTGCCGCCATAGGGTTTTCGCAGGTATATGTAGCATTGCATTACCCGGTTGATGTGGTGGCAGGGGCTTTGTTAGGTGTTATTATTGGCTGTATTACAGGTTTAATAGCGCAACGAAAAGTGGTGATGCGTTCAAACGACCGCTAAAGACAAATCACATCAAGTGCAAATAGAATTTTTTTTTGCAGGGCAGCCGGTTCTCCCTTTAGGGAGTTAGAGGGTGCGGGGAGCGGCAAAAAAGAATAGCTTAACGGATAAAGTGAGAATTATCGAACAGGTCATACTAAAAATTAAATTTGCATTCATCTAATGTCTAAAATCTAATATCTAATGTCTACTCCCGAATTCATCAAAGTAAACCCGCAGGTCGAAAAATTTATTGCGCTTATTGAGTTAAACCGCCCTAAAGAATTGAACGCACTTAACCGCCAGTTAATGGCCGAAGTGCGCGATGCATTAAAAGTGTTGGATGAAGATGATAACGTACGCGCCATAATATTAACCGGTGGCGAAAAAGTGTTTGCAGCCGGTGCCGATATTAAGCAAATGGCAAACGCTACTGCTATTGATATGTTCAATATCGACCAGTTTAGCACATGGGACCAGATTAAAAAAACCAAAAAACCCATTATAGCCGCAGTGTCAGGTTTTGCACTCGGTGGTGGCTGCGAGCTGGCCATGATATGCGATATGATAATAGCTTCTGAGACCGCAAAATTCGGGCAACCCGAAATTAAAATAGGTACCATGCCCGGTGCCGGTGGCACACAAAGGCTTACCCGCGCCATTGGCAAAGTACGCGCTATGGAAATGGTACTCACCGGTAAATTCATTTCGGCAGAAGAAGCCTTAAACGCCGGCCTTATCAATAAAATTGTTCCGGTTGAATTACTGTATACAGAAACTGTTAAGCTGGCTAAAGAAATTGCAAAACAATCGCCGGTAGCTATTAAACTGGCTAAAGAATCAGTAAACAATGCCTTCAACTCAACCCTTGAGGAAGGCTTGCTGTTCGAACGCAAAAACTTCTACCTCACCTTCGCTTCCGAAGACCAGAAAGAAGGCATGGCCGCCTTTGTTGAAAAAAGAGAGCCCGATTTTAAGGGTAAATAGTCAAATATTTTTTTGCATTTCCACTCTCTACGCGCAGCGTGGAGAGTGGTGGCGAGCGAAGCAAGCCGGGGTGAGGCGATGAGAAATTGGCCGCCCGAGGATTACCCAAAAAAATTAATTAGCCGTAATAACAATACTATTACTTCCGGTTACACCCTTTTCGTTACCGAAGGTGAAGGTGTATTTTGTTACATCGCCCGAATCGCCGGCTTTGTATGAGTAGATGTAAGAAAACTGCGACATTACAAAGTTCATAGTTTGCAAGGTGCTATCGGGGCCGCCATTAATGCTGCGCGTTATAGTGCCTGTTTCCACCAAATCGCCAACCCCGTCTTTTGATGCAACAACCCAAATAGGGAAAATGGTATGGCGGTATAAAGTAGTATCGGCCGATACATAACCGGCTACCTGATAAAATGCAACCGTTGGCGGACTGCTTTCCTTTACCTTGCACGAAAACAAGTTGAAAATAACTGCAACCGCAAAAATGCAACCTGATATTATTGAAAGTGTTTTCTTCATAAATTTTTAATGCCTTACTGTGCAAACATAAACTATAGCAGGGGTATAAAAAAATTCCGCCCGCATAAAGCGGGCGGAACGGTACTAAAAAAGTGTAATTCCGAATTAGTTTTGCTGAAATACGGTTACCCTTTTTTGAAATTTATAGGCACATCAAGCTTTAGGCTAAAGTTTCGGCCCATATTAAATACCCCTACCCTGCCCGTTGCCGGGTTAACCGGGCCGTATTTAAACCTGCTCATATAATCCATATAAGTAGTATTAAACAGGTTGTTTATTATAAAAGATACTTTGGCAACAGTGCGTCCGTTGCGGTTAACAATATGGGTACCTGCGCCTACATTAAATAAAATATAGCCTGGGGTTGCAGCCTTGCTTGCAGCATATTGCTCAGGTGTACCAACAGGGTCGAAACCGTTGTAAACGGCAGATTGCTGGTAAACTTTGCCTTGCTGAAAAGCATAAAGAAATCCGAATTTAATATAAGTGTTCTGCATTACTTTGCCCATAGGGTTCGATTTGCCAAACTGATTCAGATATAGTTTTACATCGGCAGTAAGCTTCATTGGAGGAACGAAAGGCAATACTTTTACCGAATCTGCCACACCATTTAAACCACCCATTACCATGCTAAAAGTAGCGTTAAAATCAAACCAGCTTGCTGCTGTTGGGTGAATATCTAACATGGCTTCGCCACCATAAAGCTGCGCATTGCCCTGGGTATATTTATACACCGGTGCATCAGCACCAAAAATGGTGTTGAATGTCATTTGAACAGAATCATCGCCGGCTGCTGTTTTAAGCCCCTGCGCATAAATAAAGTTGTGAATATTATTGTTGAACAAATCCAGTTCAAAATTTATATCTTTTGAATTCATTCCTATCGTAATATCTTCTTCTAAGCTCGTTTCTGGTTTTAAATTGGGGTTGCCTATTTCCCATACTACCGTACCATCATGCACGCCGTTTGCAGCACACTCAACCACGCTTGGCGCTCTGAATCCACGCGCAATATTTGCCTTTACATAAAAGTTATGTTTAAAATTGTAAGTAGCGCCTAAGCTGGCAGATATGCCGCTAAAGTTTGTTGAAAAGCCGGTAAATTCATGGTATGCGTTAGCATCAGTAGGGCCAACCGGTGCCTGTGTGGTACTATCCACCCAATGATCAACACCGGTAAACATACGTATATCGTATCTTAAACCACCGCTAAGCGTAAGGTCCTTATACTTGTAATTAGCAATGGCAAAAGCCCCAAGCTGAAATAATCTATAATCAGGAATAAGCATTAGCGTGCCTCTGCTTTCCGAAGACTGGTAGGCACCGTTTACACCCGCCGAAAAATCGAACCCGCTCCAATTTTGCGAAACGTAACGCAAATCATAGGTAGCTGCGTTCGAGTGGTAATAAATATCCGGTGTGTTAGGTATAGTTGGGTCGTTGGTTTCCTGGCGCTGATTTCTTTGGAAAGAAAAAATTCCGGTAATGCGTCCTTTACCTACTGCAATACTATTATCCCAAACCACCTTAGTATGTTGTATACGCTGATTGATACAAAAAGGAGTATACGACATTTTTTCAGGATTGGTTGGAAGTACATAGGTAGGGTCACCACCGTTCAAATCAGGATATGAAACCTGACGCATCATTTGGCCCGATGTATCTCTGGTTCCATCAACAATACCGGTAGCCATATTAAAATAACTTGCATGCAATTGCGAATAGCCCCATTTGCGATGAATACCAAGCGTAGCATCAACATTAAAATTATTGAATTGCGAATTCAATACATATCCATCGTAACTGTTTTGGTAAGCATGTGCCAAGGTATAATCAACCCGTGCACCCCACGAAATACCGCCGTTTGTACCACCAATATGAACCATATTATTAACCAGTCCGTTATTGCTTTGGTAGTTGCTTCTAATGTCGCCTTTAATCTGTCCTTCGGGTAGCGGGCCTTCGGGTATTAAATTTATTACACCCGCAATAGCATCAGAGCCATAGGCAAGTGATGCCGGTCCTTTTAATATTTCTACTCTGTCAACGGCATCGGGGTCGGCCTCAATACCAAACTCATCAAACCAAACCTGGTCCATTTGTATCACCCCATCATTAACGGTTAATACCCGGTTGTAACCCAATCCGCGAATAACCGGTTTCGAAATACTTTGCCCAACAGTCATTGCAGATACACCGGGGGTTTTAGCAATTGCATCAATAACATTGGTTGATGAATTCTCCCACAGGTACTCATTTCCAACTTCTGCTGTTTGTTGCGGGGTTTGTGCTATAGTCCGGGCCAATGAATTACCGGTTATTACTACTTCCTGCTCTTCAATTACCGATGCTTCGGGTTTAAAATCCTGTATGATAGCACCGTCTATGTTAACCGAAACTACTTCATCGGCATATCCTACGAGGTGTGTTTCAACAAGAAAAGTGCCCTTTGGAAGATTTTTGATGGTATACATACCATCCTCGTGTACCACAGCACCGGTTTTTAAATCGGGTATATAAACTACTGCGCCTTCCAGCAAGGCATTATCCTTACCGGTAACTTTTCCGCTTAATGTATTTTGCGAAAAAGCAACTTTTGATATAAGTATATATATAAATATAATAGCTAACTGTTTCATTTTTGGGTTATTTTATTGTCATTTAATAAACCTGCATCGCTACATTAATAACATAGTGGTACAAGGCTAAGCCTGGAATCAGGATAAGTAAATTAAAGTTTCAGGCGGCCTTTGGCGGTGGAGATTGCAATTCGGCAGTATAACTGGCAAGGTGTGCATCGTTTTGAGAAACCGCAATTTGCCTTAGCGGATTATTAAATAAGCAGAAGCCAGACGATGCCGTTGTAAATTCCTGTAAAAAATGCTGTAACAAATTTTTAACCGGCGAATTAGTGCCGTCATTATCTGAATGCTGACGGATAACAGTTACAAAGCCTGAAACTAAAAATGTTTCTTCATCATCATCCAGCACATATATTTTTACATTATTGCCTAATATTTCTATATAAGCAACATCATACATTTTACCATTAAAAAGCAATTCCTTTCCGGTTTGTTTCCAAACTATTTGCTGAAAATCAGCTTTGCTGAAAGAAAGGTATTTGCAGTCGACCTTGGGCATTTCCTTAATTTGCCCCAACATTTCCTGCCTTATATCGGCTTGCTTTACAACAAAGGCAAAATAGAACCCGAAAAGGTTAATAAATAGAATTAAAACCAAAAGAAGTGAAACCGGCTTGCGCATCAAGAGCAGCAAATTAAAGCATAATACCGGTGCCATGCAATAGATAAATAGTCTACATTAAGTTTAGAGCAATAAGATATGACTATCAGTAAGTTAAATGGTTTTATGCCACTTGGTGCTTCCTTAACTGTACATAAAAGCTACTTCCCACATTTTGTTTCGATTCGAACCATATCTCTCCTCCTGCCCCTTCACTAATTTGTTTAGATATAGCTAGGCCCAAACCAGTGCCCGATGACTTAGTAGTAAAATTAGGCACAAATACCTTTTCATAATTATCTATCGGTATGCCTGCCCCGTTATCGTGTACGGCTATTTTTATCCATTCACCTTCATTTGTAAGTTCTATATCTATTAAACCCTCCCTATTTTCGGGAATACTTTGAATGGCATTTTTTACTAAATTATTGAATACACTAACCAACTGGTTTTTATCGGCAAATACCAAAGGCGCATTCATTTCAGAATTAAAAGAAATAGCTGCAGTGCCCTCGCTATTAAAAAGATCAACAATTGATTTCAGCAGGTCGTTTAAATTAATAACCTCGTTTTGAGCCTTAGGCATTTTGGCAAATGAAGAGAAGGCAGTAGCTATTGAAGCCAAATTTTCAATCTGCTCTTCAAGCGTATGTGTTACTTTTTTAGCTAGCTCGTTAATGTTTGAATCTTTATTATTTATAGCCCGCTGCAAATGCTGTATGCTCAACTTCATAGGTGTTAGCGGGTTTTTTATTTCGTGGGCAATTTGTTTAGCCATTTCGCGCCAGGCGCTTTCGCGTTCGCTGCGGGCCAGCTTTTGTGCGCTTTGTTCCAACTCCTTTATCATTTTATTGTACTCTCCTACCAATATTCCAATTTCATCATTACTCTTCCATTCAATGGGCTCGTTTCTTTTATTCAAATTAAATAAGCGCAATTTTTCGCTGATAATAGTCAGTGGGTTGGTAATAGAGTTGGATATGAAGTACGCCAATATTGCAGCACATATAAAAATAAACACATATACATTCATCAAAGCCACTAAGAAAGACGAAACTTCGTCTGTTACATTTTTCGACCGCTCGAAATATGGAATACCCAAGTAGGCAATGGCTACACCACTTGCATTACGAATAGGCGAATAAGTAGCCAGATATTTTAACTCACCAATATTTTCCTGCTCGGTAATTTGCGCGCTTTTTGATGTAGACAGTTCGAAATAAGCATTAGGGTTCATCTTTTTCGAAACCAGTCCCTTATCATAAATAGCCGGTTGCGATTCTACCGTCAGGTTTCCATCGGGGTCGTATAAATTAATATCAATATCATTTATTTCAGCAAGGCGGGCTACTTCAAAACTTAAAATATTGTTTAATCTTTCGTTAAATATAGTATCGCTGCCCTGTATGTTTTGCTGTATAAAATATTCAAGGCTGGCCTGTAATACCTTTTCTTTTCGCACCAGTCTGTCGGTATAAAAATTATTGTATTGCTTGCTAAAAAAACTAATGGTAATAAACCCGATAATAATAAACGAGGTTACAATCATCATTAGCATAGAATAATTAATGCGTGTGCGGAAAGAAAATGCCTGCCCAATAAGCGCATTTGAATAGCTCGGCCAGTTGGTAGAAGACCTAAACAAAATAAGCCCGGTAACTACCAAAATAAAATAGAAGGTAAATAAATACGAAAAAGTCGCCACCGGTTCAAACAACCTTTCATGCTTTATCGAAACTATCACCTTCATATCATTCGAAAATTTATAAATGATATGCTCCCATTCGCCCACGTCAATAAACCGGTAGGGCTGTTTATCTTCAAATTCAAAACCTTTACTCCAATAATAACTGTAAGGAAAATCGCCATGTTCGTTTATCAGCTTATCGTTGCGATAAATAGCATAATTATACCTGCTATCATCCAACATGGTTGAAACATTTTCGCCCAACAACAGCTCGGGGTAAACGTTTTGACCATAATATACTTTCGGAAAAAGCTGCAACACCAATTCACCGGAATGAGAGGAATCTTCACGGAATTTGAAAAACGACAGGTATGAATAGTTTTCTGAAGTATCGTTAATATAATAAAGCTGCCCAAGCCGTACAGAATCAGTATCGGCCTGAGCATAAAAATATTTTAGCGAAAGCGTGTCCTTATTTTTTTGCGGGTTGCCGTGCTTATCGTAAGTATTTACTTTAAGGTCGTATTTATTAAGGTAGCCCGATAAATACAGCGAGCTGAGCCTTGCCGTAATTTCCTTTTTCGAAATCAGCTGGGTTTTGAAATAGTTTTTAATAACAGGGTCATCACTTATCCGGCTGGCCACATCATCAAACATATATTCAGCAACAAAATCGCGCTCGGTAACCAAACGGCTGGCAAAAAACTGGCGCTGATTACGTTCTTTTCGCTCGTAAAGATTTTCGATGAGGAAAGTGGAAAGCACACCATACAAAGAAATATAGATAATAAGATTGCGTACCGAAAGAGTAACATCTTTTCGTAACACAGCATATATAACTAATATATACCCTATATTCCATACTACCGAAAAAGCAATAACACCCGAAAGTTTTGAACTGGCCGAATAAAGCAGAAAACAAATAGCAATAACCGAAACGAATAAAACAATATAGGCGGGCTTGATTTTTTTATCTATAAAAAAAAGTATGGCCGTACGTGCAATAAGAAAATGCGAAATAAGCAACAAGGCAATACAAACTAAACCCAGCAAACTGTATAAATTAAGGTTAAATACATTGTAAACCTCAAAGGATATTACTGAATCAAGCACCAGTGTTTTAAATAACCAGGTAATAAAAACTGTATATACCGAAACAGCCAGCAACAAAAACCAGCATATCCAAACCGATTTTCTTACAGCGCTGCTCCACTTTTTTTTATGATAAATGGCAAACAGAATAACCCACACAAATAGAAAAGTATTGATAATTAAATCGCCAAGAGATTTTGTGATGATGGATGAGGCATAATATTTAGGGCTAAACAATTCAAGTTTCGAAAGTTCGCTGTAGGGATCGTACCAAAGCATAAACGCGCGGATGGCAAAAACAGAAACTACCAGAACCGATAAACCAATAGCAAAGCCCTTAATTTGTATAAGATGCGCCGAAAAAAATTGTATGTAATAAAGCATAATAAGTAACGCTGTAAGATGCGCCAGCAGCAAAGCCCAATTTATATTATCATCCTTTTCATCGGCCGAGATATAAAGATTGAATAACGTATTGCCACTAATACTTTTTATTGGTACCGAGCCGGGTGATTTTTTATCTGAAATCTCGATATTATTCGCAACCTCGAAATTGAAAGCAAAGTCATTTTTTAAAAATTTATTCTCGAAGGGATACTCGTATTTTACCGGTAGCAGCCCAACTAAAGCTTCTTTCGTTAAAGTATCATACACTTTCATGGCCTGATACCAGCCGTTTTTAAGTTTAAGGAAAGATGTTCCGGAATGCAATGCCGATGGCAACGTAAGCGGCAACACGCTGTTACTGGTCCAATGGGTTAGCGAATCGTTGCTATAGTAGTAAAGAAGTATGCCGTTATCTTCAACATTTTCTACTTGCGGGAAGACTTCGCTATTATCAGTTGTAAGGCCCGGCAGTACCGAATCGGCTGACTGAATGCTAAAAATTCTTTCGGCATTATTCAACTGGCCCTGAATTTTACCGGCCACATTTTCAAGATTATCGCCCGGTGGTTTTATAAATGAAATAGCCACCGAAACGATTAGCAGTAGCGGAAGAAAATATTTTTTAAGATTATTACTTAGCATTTAGTATAAAGTATTACTACAGGCCATTTCTTTTAGCTTCATTCCAAATATTGTCCATTTCTTCAAGCGTCATACTATCCAGTTTTTTATTTTCCTTTTCGGCCCGCTCTTCAATAAATTTAAAACGTCGCATAAATTTAAGGTTGGTCCGTTCCAACGCTGCCTCAGGGTCAACTTTTAAAAACCTTGAATAGTTTACCAAGGCAAAAAGCAGGTCGCCAAATTCTTCTTCGGTTTTTCTTTTATCTCCTACCGGTAAAGTTTCTTTTAGTTCGCCAATTTCTTCTTCTACTTTTTTCCATACATCTTCAATATTCTCCCACTCAAATTTTACCTGTGCAGCTTTATCCTGTATACGGTAAGCTTTTATAAGTGCCGGAAGCGAAACCGGCACACCTTGCAAAACAGATTTTTTTCCCTCCTTTAGTTTAATTTTTTCCCAGTTCTGTTTTACGTCTTCTTCGTTATTTACTTTCACATCGCCGTAAATATGCGGATGGCGGGTTATTAGCTTTTCGCACAAATTATTAATAACACCGGCAATATCAAACTCGCCTTTCTCCTCGCCTATTTTAGCGTAAAAAACTATGTGCAGAAGTAGGTCGCCCAGTTCCTCTTTAACTTCCTTCATGTCGTTTTTTAGTATAGCGTCGCCCAGTTCATAGGTTTCTTCAATAGTCATCGGACGCAGCGATTCAATCGTTTGCTTCCTGTCCCAGGGGCATTTCTCGCGCAGCTCGTCCATTATTTTCAGTATTCGGCCAAAGGCTTCCAGTTTTTCTTTCATTGAGTATAAAATTGACAAATAAAAATAAGCTAAGCCGGCACATTAAATAAAAAAGCCATCGAATATTATTCAATGGCTCTTCTTGTATGGAAATATTCTAATATCAGTTCCAATCCATTTGCTCATCATCGCCTATTTGTGGTGGTGCTGAGTTGGTTGTTGAAGGCGTAGAATCCAACTTAGCAGGTTTCACATCATCTTCAGATGTATGGTCAGATGCATGGTTTTCGCCTCCCTGATTTTCGTTATTAGTTCTCAAAGGCCTTTCAGCATTATAATCATACTCTGGCATTAAATCAGTTTTAATGTAGTCAACTGTTTCATTTAATGCCTCTAGAAATTTTTTAAAGTCTTCTTTGTATAGGAAAATTTTATGACTGTCGTAGCCATCGCCTTCAAATTTTTTCTTGCTCTCGGTAATAGTTAAAAAAAAGTCGCCTTGCTTAGTACTTCTTACATCAAAGAAATAAGTTCTTCGCTTTCCCGCTCTTAACTTTTTGCTAAAAAAACCACTGTATTTACCCCCGTTGCTATCTTTCTCCACGTTTTTAGTTTTTAGTTTTTTGCAATTATTCGCACTATAAAATTAAATCAATATAATTTTACCATGCTAATATAGCACATTCTTTAACAAAATAGCGCATGTGTATATATGACTTGTTAAATTAATGGTTCAGAACCATGGTTAGTTATAGCGTATAAGCATTTAGCTACCGGTATTAACCTCTGCCCTTTGTTCGTACAACTGTTTTTCGTAAATACCGGCATAAACACCGCCTTTTTGAAGCAATTCATGGTGTTTACCCTGTTCTACTATCTTGCCGTCTTCCAATACAATAATATTATCGAAACGAATAAGCGAGAATATACGATGAGTAATAATGATGGCGCTTTTACCCGCCAAAACCTGGTCAAAATTCTGTTGTATTTCCTTTTCAGTAGCAGTATCCACTGCGCTAAGGCAATCATCCAGCAAAAGAATATTGGGTTTTTTAATCAGTGCACGTGCAATTGAAATACGCTGTTTTTGTCCGCCCGAAAGGGTTACACCTCTTTCACCTACTATGGTATCATAACCTTCCGGAAAACGCTCAATTTCTGAGCCAATTGAAGCATAGCCGGCATAAACTGCCGCCGTCTGTTTATCAGATTGGTCGAGGCCGAAAGAAATATTATCAGTAATGGTTTCAGAAAAAAGAAATACATCCTGAGGAACAAACCCTATTTGCCGACGCAGCGAGTAAAGACTAAAATCTTTAATATCAGTTCCATCCATATAAATTTTGCCACTGCTTGCATCGTACATCCGCATCACCAAATCAGCAATAGTAGTTTTACCCGAACCGGTTCGGCCAATAATAGCAAGGCGTTCGCCCGGCTTTACTTTGAATGAAATATCTTTTAGCGCCTGTATACCGGTATCGGGATAAGTAAATGAAACATGTTCGAAAGCAATTTCGCCCTGCAAAGGTTTATCAATACCCTTGCCATCGGCTATATCAGGCTTGTAATTCAAAAATTCATTAATACGTTTTTGCGAAGCAATGGCCCTTTGAATCATAGATGCCGTAAAGCCCAGCGAACTTACCGGCCACATCAACATATTGGTAAACATTAAAAAAGCAGCCAGCGCACCGGGCGTCATTTTGCCTAAGCCCACCTGTATACCACCTATAAAAACCACCAAACTTACACTGCAACCAATAAGAAAACTCATGGCAGGAAAATATACCGAATCAATTTTAGCCAGGTTCAGTTGCTTTTCTTTGTAGGCCTCGCTTTCCTCGTCAAAATGTGCTACCATCTCTTTCTCTCGTGCATAAGCCTGCACTACTCTTATACCTGAATAGGTTTCCTGCGCATCGGTAGTAAGGTCCGAAAGTTTTGCCTGTATTTGGCTGCTGGCTTTTTCAACTAATTCATTTATATAATAAATAAGAAAAGAAAGAACCGGCAGCGGAATTAAAACAAAAAGCGCTACGTGTGGGTTTTTCATAAACATACGCGTAGTAACAAAAACAATGGTAAAAAACAGGTTTACCGAATACATAATAGCAGGCCCTACATACATGCGCACGCGGCTCACATCTTCAGTAATCCTGTTCATTAAATCGCCGGTATTATGGCGGCGGTAAAAAGCAACATCTAATTTTTGATAGTGGTTATAAATATCATTTTTCAAATCGGCTTCAATCATGCGCGATGAAACGTTTATAGTTTGACGCATTAAAAAAGTAAAGCCACCAGCTAAAAGAGCCACCCCCAGGTATTCTAAAAAGAAAAACAATATATCCTTCGTCAGCTTCCCCTTAAAAGCCTCCGACACCTGGCCGGCATTATTTACATTTTTAAAGTTTGCAGCTATTTCATCTACTGCTTTTTGCACAAACTCCGGGTTATATGTGCTTAACAGGTTAGAGCAGATGATGCAGAACACTCCTGCCAGTATTCGCCATTTATACTTCGCAAAATATTTATTCAGGTAAGCCAAATTTTTCATAGCCAAATTCAAGGTTTTCGCACATTGGCTTATAGCCAATACATTAAATAATTAACAAATTAAGCAACTTAAACGGGTAAGTGTCAAACACTTTAGCCTTTATTATGTTTAAATTCCAAAAGAGCAAAATCCTTATAACTTTGCCGCGCCGCTGCGGTGGCTAAACTAATCAAAAAATCATTTTATGTCAGGTGAAAAGAATGTAGTAGGACAAACTGAAAAACAAGAAACCAACGTATTGGGAATGATGGAAGCCATGGGGCATGAGCAGGTAATGCATTTTAACGATAAGGAAACAGGCTTAAAAGGTATAATAGCAGTGCATAACACAGTATTAGGCCCGTCATTGGGTGGCTGCCGTATATGGAATTATGCCACTGAAAGCGATGCACTTTGGGATGTATTACGCCTTTCAAGAGGTATGACTTTTAAATCCTCAATCAGCGGCATTAACCTGGGTGGTGGTAAAGCCGTAATTATAGGCAACCACAGGGCAAAACACGATGAAGCCTTTTGGCGTCGATTCGGAAAATTTGTTGACAGCTTAAACGGTAAGTACATTACCGCCGAAGATGTTGGCACTTCGCCCGATATTATGAGCATTGTAATGCAGGAAACCAAGCACGTAACCGGCAAACCAATGTCGGCAGGCGGCACAGGTGACCCGTCGCCACATACTGCCTACGGAGTTTTTCTGGGTATTAAAGCCAGCGTTAAAGAAAGCACCGGCAGCGATTCGTTGGAAGGCAAAAAAGTAGCCATACAGGGTTTGGGGCATGTAGGCCATTCTCTTGCAGGCTTGCTGGTAAAAGCAGGTGCAAAAGTTTATGGAACCGATCTTAACGCCGCCAACCTTGAAGCCGCTATTAAAGATTTTAATATTACAGCCGTTGACCCTAATGAAATTTACGACCTTGATGTAGATATTTATTCACCTTGTGCTTTAGGCGCAACACTAAATAGCGAAACCATACCGAAATTAAAATGCTCAGTAATTGCAGGCGCAGCCAATAACCAATTGGCCGATGAAAACCTGCATGGCAATATGCTTAAGGACAAAGGTATTTTATACGCCCCCGATTTTTTAATTAATGCAGCCGGCGTTATTAATTGCTACCGCGAAGTACATTCACTTTCTGAGCAGGCAACGCAGTTAATTATTGAAAACATTTACCAACGCACGCTTGATATATTTAAGAAAGCGAAGCTTGAAAAAATACCTACACAGGAAGCAGCCATAAAATTGGCTGTTGAAAGAATTGAAAAAGAAAAATCGAAAACTAAGTAAAAGATAAATCACCCGTTACCGTTCTTTAAAATTTGAGCTGATGTTAGGAAGAAGAAATTTGCGAATTAAAGTAATGCAAACTTTGTATTCGTGGGAAATAGACCAGGAAACACCATTGGTAAAGTTGGAAGGCTATTTAAAAGGCCAGATTGAAAAATCTATTTCGTTATACCTAACCAACCTGGTATATTTAATTGAAGTATGCGAATATGCCAACGCAGATAGTGCGCAACGTAAAACTAAGTTTATAAAAACTGAGGAAGATGAAAACGCTAGCACAACCATAGCCAGCAATGCTATTGTTAAGTTTCTTCAAACCGATGAATATTTTAATGATTCAGTAAAAAAAGCCGGCATCAGGAATTACGTTACGGGCGAAATAGTAAAAGAACTTTTTACTGATTTAAGCTCGAAACCTAAATACAAGGAATATACAGCCATAGCAAACCCCAGCTTAAAGGATGACAAAGAGATTATCAATTTCATATTGAAAAAAATTCTTTCAGCCAACAAAAGCCTCGAATCTCATCTGGAAGAGGTTTTTACCAATTACGATGACGACAATTCGTTACTGCTACACATTTTAAGCAAATACGTTGATGCGTTTGACCCTGAAAAGAAAAACAACTTCTTTCAGAACATGGATGTGTGGGAAGACGAGAAAAAATTTGCATTTACATTGCTTGCCAAAACCATACAGCAAAACGAAGAGTTGATTCAATACATTGAGCCCAAATTGAAAAACTGGGAGATGGACCGGATAGCCGTGCTTGACCTTGTTTTGTTAAAACTTGCCATTTGCGAATTAAAATATTTCCCCACTATACCCGTCAAAGTTTCTATCAACGAATACATTGACATTTCAAAACTATACAGCACACCCAAAAGCAAAGATTTTGTAAACGGAGTGCTGGACAAGGTAAAAAATGAAATGATAGAAAAAGGCGAGATTAAAAAATTTGGACGAGGGCTGGTGGAATAAATAATCGGGCTGTTCCCCACGAAAAGGAATTTTAAAAGACAAAACCAAAAAATATATATTTGCAACCGTTATGAAAAACATTTTTGCATTGGCTTTATCCTTTCTTTTAATACTTGGGGCTTTTTCGTGCAGAAAAAAAGGCGAGGTGCCCCCTGAAATGAAACTGGATACTGAGATACTAAAAGATACCACACAAATCCAATTTCTGGATCCGGTAACTTTTGCATTTGATTCCATTACTGAAGGCGATAAAGTAGAACACACGTTCAGAATGAAAAACGTTGGGAACAAAAATTTAATAATAGCCCACGCTTTCGGCTCATGTGGCTGCACCGTTCCCGATTACCCTAAAGACCCTGTTAAACCAGGCGAGATAGCTTCAATTCATGTTACTTTCAATTCTGCCGGTAAATCAAACGAGCAGAAAAAGAATGTTACCGTTGTTTGCAATACCACTGCCCGCAACGAAATGTTATACCTTACAGGCTTTGTAAAACCAAAAAATTAAACACCCACACTTTTTATGGATCAAATAGGATTATTATTTATAGGCGGTATGTTTCTGGTAATGTACTTTTTCTTTATCCGCCCGCAGCAAAAACAACAAAAACTTGCTAAAGAATTTCAGGACAGCATTGATAAGGGTGCCAAAATTGTAACCACAGGCGGTATACACGGCAAAATTATCAAGACTGACGATACGAGTGTAATGCTCGAAATTGACAATAACGTAAAAATGCGTATAGAAAAATCAGCTATTTCAATGGAATTGACCCAGGCAGCCTATGGCGCAGGCGATAAAAAACCTGAGGTAGCCGAAACCAAATAATACATAAAATAAATTTACAGTTAAACAGCGCTAAGAATAATATAACTTAGCGCTGTTTCGTTTTATAAAGGATTGCATTTACCCAAAAACTGTTAATAGCACCCTTTATGAAACAAGCCCAGCTCGAAAAACCCAGTATTCGACAAACCCAACTTATGCTTAAAATAGGCATTACAGGCGGCATTGGCAGCGGAAAAACCACCGTATGCAAACTATTTGAAACTTTAGGAATACCGGTATACTATGCCGATGAACGTGCTAAATATTTAATGCAGCACGAACATTTTTTAATTGACCAGCTTAAAAAGAATTTTGGCGATGAGGTGTACGAAAATGGTCGCCTCAATCGCGCCCTACTCGCCGAAAAAGTGTTTAACAACAAGCCAAAGCTGGAACTGCTTAACTCAATAGTTCATCCGGCAGTATACCGCGACACCGAGCGATGGGTTGAAGAACAAAAAATAAAAAAACCACCTTACCTTATAAAAGAAGCAGCCCTATTAATAGAAACCGGCTCGTACAAAAGCCTTGATAAATTAATTATGGTAACAGCACCATTAGAGCAAAGAATAAACCGTGTAAGTGCGCGCGATAAAATTAGTGTTGAAGATGTAATGGCAAGGGTAAGAAATCAACTACCGGAAGATGAAAAAATTAAACTAGCCGATTTTATAATTACCAACGATGGAGACATAGCTAATCTTGAAAAGCAAGTGGCAGAAGTTCATCAACAAATTTTAAATTCGCTTAATCAAACCTGATAATAGTTTTGTAAGCCTATGTTATGAATAAACCTTTACGCATTGGCATACTGGGCGGCGGACAATTGGGGCGAATGCTATTGCAAAGTGCCGCTAACTATAATGTTGAAACCTTCGTACTCGAATCAGGCAAAAACCCACCGGCATCATCGCTATGCCACCATTTTATTGAAGGCGATATAAATAATTACGAGTCAGTTTACAATTTTGGCAAAAAGGTTGATGTACTTACCATAGATATAGAGCATGTAAATCTAGATGCACTTTTTAAATTAGAAGAAGAGGGAATAAAAATATTCCCCCGCCCTCGCACATTAAAAATAATTAAGGACAAAGGCCTGCAAAAAGAGTTTTACAAAAAACACCACATACCCACACCCCACTTTCATTTAATTAATCAAAGAAAAGAATTACAAAAACATTTATCTTTTTTTCCGGTAGCCCAAAAATTGCGCAGTGGTGGCTACGATGGCAAGGGAGTTGAAATTCTAAGAGCCGAAAAAGATATTCAAAACGCATTTGACGCTCCAAGTATTATTGAATCTTTGGTAGATATTCAAAAAGAAATTTCGGTAATAGTTGCTAAAAACGAAACCGGTAAAGAGACCGTATACCCACCGGTTGAAATGGTTTTTGATAACCGGTATCATTTAGTTGATTACCTTGTTTCACCGGCAGATATTGACGAAAGCCTAGCGTTAAAAGCACAGGAAATAGCTTTAGATGTAATGAATGCCTTTGATAGCCCGGGCATCTTTGCAGTCGAAATGTTTATTGATTCAAACAATAATATTTTGGTAAACGAAACAGCTCCTCGCACGCATAACAGCGGCCACCAAAGCATTGAAGGCAATTATTGCTCGCAATACGATATGCAGATGCGGGTACTACAGGGCTTACCCTTGGGCGATACTTCCATTACAAAGCCTTCACTAATGCTTAACCTGATAGGCGAGCCCAATTACGCCGGCCCTGTAAAATACGAAGGGCTGGAAGAAGCAATGCTGCTTAAAGATGTTTATATACACATATATGGCAAACACGAAACCCGGCCGGGCAAAAAAATGGGGCACGTAACCATTGTAGGCAAAAAGAAAACAGAACTGCTTGAAAAAGCTAAAACCATTAAACAACTGATAAGAGTAATTTCATAATTCAAAACATTAATTTTGAATAAAACTACAAGCAATATGGGCAAGCCTTTGGTTGGAATAATAATGGGCAGCGAAAGCGATTTAAAAATTATGCAGGAAACTGCCGAGGTGCTTAAAGATTTAGGTATTGAATTTGAATTAACCGTAGTCTCCGCCCATCGCACACCCGAGCGTATGATAGAATACGCCTCAACAGCGCGTGAAAGAGGGTTACGTGTAATAATTGCAGCAGCAGGTGGTGCTGCGCATTTACCTGGCATGGTTGCCTCATTAACTACCTTACCGGTTATAGGCGTACCGGTTAAATCTGCTAATTCAATTGATGGCTGGGATTCGGTTCTTTCTATTCTTCAAATGCCTGCGGGTGTACCGGTAGCTACTGTGGCTTTAAACGGCGCTAAAAATGCAGGCATACTTGCTGCGCAAATTATCGGCTCATCCGATAAAAGCGTTGCCGAAAAACTTACCACACATAAAAACCAGCTGAAAGAAAAAGTAACAACGTCAATCAGAGAGTTGATGATTGCCGGATATAAAAACGATTTTGATAAAGGAACAGAATAACTCTATTCTATCAGCCCGCAAAACAGTAAGCACAGCCATGTTCCTGCGCGCGGCCAACAGCCCAAACACCCGATGGAACAACCTGAATAGATGGCAACAATCCCGAAAGCCAGTCCTTTTTTATTTCAGCAGCATCCATGCCCATTTCCTTTGCTACAATTGAGCTATAAACAGTAATAGCAGCTTCGCAAACACAAAACATTACACCCCGTTTTTGCAATTGGTCAATCGACATATCCGGAAAATGCAGTTCACCGGGCTGCGGCTTCCAATACATATTCCGAAGTGAAGCAGTTTTGGCTACAGTGTCATTAATTTTAAAAAGCTTACCAAATTGGTATTTACCCCACAGCCTGTCCTCCATAGCCAACGCAATAGCATCGTGCCGCAATATTACCACTACATTTATATCATTATCCAGCGCACCGGTATCATTATTGGTATTCATAAAAATTCTCGACCATGCCAGCGGAAACCCTTCATGGTGGCTGGTAGCATCAAACACAATGCGGTGCTTACCTTGTATTTTCAAAAACCATTTATCCGCCTCACTTACCCCTTCAACTAAAGAGTTAGCAGCTTTCAATTTAGAAACCGGTACTAACGAACCGAGCCCAACAGCTGCAAGCCCTGTTGCAACTTTAGCTAAAAAAGTTCTGCGGCCCGTTACCGGTACTTGATTATTATTTTCCATGATTAAATTTTTTTGAGAGTTAAAATAATTATCAGCTCAAAATAAATTTTTTAACCTAAATCCATCAAATCATTCACCATCGGTACGCGGTTTACGGTAAACGCTTCAGCATACTTCACTCCTGCCGGTACGCCGTAATGCACGGCGCGTGCTTTTACAAATTCAATAAACTCAGGTGTCGAAATAAATGTTTGCGGCTCGCTTGAATCGGGATTAAAAAATTGCGATTTGAATGCCTGAATAGCTTTTAATTTCTGTTCAAAATACTCAGTTATATCAACTACAAAATCGGGCTCGGCATGTATAGCCTGTATGTAATGATATAATGCCCGTGGCCGGTATGCGTCCTGAAGTTTGCCGCCTTCCTTAGTTTCTATTTTCCGTAAGCCAGATAAGAAACAAGCATCATAAACTAATTGTGCAGCGCGCCCATGATCGGGATGCCGGTCAAACTTTGCGTTGCCAACAACTATCGTGGGCTGGTATTTCCGTATAAGTTTCACCAACTCCAATTGGTGTTCTTTATCATTTTTAAAAAAACCGTCTTCAAAACCAAGGTTCTCGCGCACCTGCACGCCCACTATTTTTGTTGCGCTTTCTACTTCCTTCATTCTTGTATCAGCATCACCGCGGGTTCCTAACTCTCCTTTAGTAAGATCTGCTATCCCCACTTTATATCCTTTACCAACTTGTTTCATTAAAGTGCCGGAGCAACCAATTTCAACATCATCGGGGTGGGCGCCAATTGCCAGTATATCTAATTTCATAGTAATTTCTTTAATGATGTGTTAAACGCCAAACTGGTTAAGATGGTGATCAAAATGCTTAATAAATAAATCACTCCACTCTCTTTTACTAAGCCTGCCAAACATAGGGTGTGGCTTCAATTTCGCCCCCTCGCGCTCATTGAATATATCAATCATCTTTTTCAAAAATTCCAGTTCGGTATAAAAATCGCGCGGTGTGCTACCCAATTTTTCCTGATTCAGTTCCTTGGCTGTTGGTGTTCCCTTGGGCCATGTTCGAAGTACGTATATCGCAACCGGAAACATAATATAACGACGAAAAAAATTCGACCTGTTATCGGCCTCCTTCATGCCCAAGGTAATTCTGAAAGCATCATTCATATGGGTAAGCATTTGGGTGGCATTCATCTTACCCCATAGTTGCTTTGTTTCAGGATTTAGCTTATCTAATCTTGAAATAATTTTCTCTTTTACAGGCCCTTCAATAGTATTGCTCATAAATCTATATGCAAATAAACTAATTTTTCTAAAGCAGGGTTTATATATAAAAAAAGCCTCTGTTAAATCTAACAGAGGCTTTCGTTTAAGTTTAAAATATTAATGGGAACCGCCCATTTGCTGTTTCATCTGCTCAATAAATTTCTGTCTCTCCTCTGGCGACATGTTTTGCATTTGCTGCATCATTTGCTGCATATTTCCTCCGCCCAACATATCATTTCCGGCCGATTTAGTATACCCACTAAGACTAAAAAGCGACGCAGGATTATTTCTCTTTTCAGCTTTTACAAGATTAAGGCTGGCCAAAACGCCCTTTTCATCTATTGTAATTTTTACAGGAAATCCTTCAGCACCTTTTGCTGATAAAGCTTTACTCATGTTTTCTGTGCCGGTATATTTAGTTTTTATTTTTTCCAACTCAGCATATGCGGCAATTTCGGTAGTGGTCCACATTTCTTCCACTACATTTGTTTTCTTGTTCTTTAGCTTAACATGATTGGAATTATAACCATTTACTTTTTCTTTCCCCAGTACAGTCACTTCGTAATCTTCTAGTTTATCGTCCTTCGGGCCATAAGTTTTCGACATATCCATCTCGCTATAAGTTTTCCTTGTGTCATCTAACAGATAGCCTTTATCAGCATTCTCTTTAAGTGTTAGTATAACCGTGTTTTGGCTGAAAGGAGAGGCACTGCTTCCTGCCATAGAAAAAGAAATTTCAGAACGGCTGTTACCATCCTGAGCATAGGTTTTCATATTGCCGGCAGCTCCTTTATCTGCGATTATATTATACTCCATATAAAAACCCTGAGAAAATCCGTTGATGCTAAAAGATGCAGCAAGCAAAAATGATAATAACTTAGTTTTCATTGTTTTATTTTTAGTGTTTATGAATTACCCGCCATGTGGCCAATAATATCTTTAGCAGAAAGAATGCCAATTAACTGGCCATTATCTACAACAGGAAGCGAAAGGAATTTCTTCTCAGCAAAAATTCGAGTGGCTTGTGCTATTGAATCAGTTGAAGCAATAGATACCGGGTTATGGGTCATAATATCCTTCATTTGTATTACTCCATCAATGGCATCAAAACTCATGGTCAATTTATCCTCACGGTTACATAATGTATTAAAAACTTTATACAAGTCGTTGCTACTAATCATACCAATAAGTTTGCTATCAGCATCAACAACTGGTAAATGATGTATAGGAAATTCGCTAAACAACCTTACCACTTGCGAGAACTTATTAGATTCATTAGCCACTACAGGCTTTGTTGACATAATTGATGAAACGGGTTTGCTTAATGACATAAAAATTAAATTTTATTTATAATAATATAAAAGGGTAATACGTTAAAGTTAACGAAACAATCTTGATAGGGGGAATGATTCAAAACTATTTATTTTTTTAGCAACAACAACTAAATGAACCCTATCATTACTGATATGGAAACAAACAATTTACCTTATTAAAGTTACGCTGCCTTTTCTTAAAACAGTACCTTCCTGGCCAAACAAACCAAGTCGGCAAATGTAAACATACACATCGGCCGGAGCGGGTTTGCCTTTGAAAGTACCATCCCACCCGGTTCCGCTTGGCAAATTATTTCCTTCGTATACTTTTTCTCCCCACCGGTCAAATACCTGGAACAGTTTTACAGTAACGCCACTTTGATAGTAAACATAAAAAGTGGTGTTATACCCCGTAGGGTTGTTGGGGTTAAACACATTGGGTATGTAAAAAGCATTAGGTAAAATAACCCTTATTAAGGCCGAATCGCCAATAATGCAACCTCCTGTTGTATAAACCCGAACACCGTAGAACTGATCCGTTGGAGGAGATACTACCGGATTAGGGCAGTTAATACAAGATATATCGAAGAACGGATACCAGAAAAACGAATCAACTATAGGCGAACTTAAATCCAAATCTGAATACATAGTAACGCTATCACCAAAATGAATAGTTGTATCGGGATATACATGAATGGCCGGAACGGCAATAGTTGAAATGGTAACTGTATTACTGCTACCGGTACAATTATGCGCATCAGTTACAGTAACCTGGTAATCGGCAGGTTGGCTTACAACTATAGTTGAACTTGTGCTTCCGGTACTCCAAGCATACTTCGAGTAACTTTGCGTTACGTTCAAAGTATCGGTTTGATTAGCACAAACAGTTGTAGCCCCGCTGGTGCCAATAACCGGTTGGGGGTTTTGCAAAGAAAAAACCCAAACAGTATCTGTTCTAAAACAACTGGTATTAGATACAGTAACTACATAGTAAAAACTATCAATCGTTCCTGCTGGAACTGTTACACTCGGATTGGGGTCTGTTGTGCTACTCAACCAACTCTCAACTACCGGGTTTTTTCCTGTCCATTGTATGGTGGTATTAGCCGGGCTATTGGTGGGCGTTCCACCAATTTTTACTGTGCCACCTTCGCAAAGGTATTGATAGGGGCCGGCATCTGCATTTGGAGTTGAAAGGATTGTTATATTTCCAGTATTAGCTAGCCAAAACTTATCGCAACTATCATATATAACACAACTTACTACCATATTCTGCTCGGGATAAACAACAAAAATGGGTGAGTTATGAATAACAGTATATGTGTTTCCACCATCAGTAGACCATGCAAAGTGGTAAGGCGGCACACCACAATCAGGATGCGCTACAAAAGTATCTGGCTGCCCGGCACATACTGTGGTATTTACCGGTGTAATGTATCCTTCAACCTGGCAGGCATAAACAGTAGTTCGCCAAATATTACCCCTGGCACATAAATAGCCACATACATCCCCGCATATTGAATCCTGATCTTTTAAAGTAAATGGCAAATGAAAATCAGGGCATTGCGGTAAGCTACACGCCAAATAATCAGGAATAATAGCATTAACATGTATGCTCCTTGCAAGAGGTACCAAATTCGAATCTGTTGTGCAAGTTCCCGTATAAGGTGGAAACGCAGGATTGCACGAAAGTGGACCTAAAACAGTATTGCATGTATTATTTACAATGGTCATACTTGCCTGGCTAAATGTACAATACGGAGCCGGTTCGGGGGGATTGCCACAGGTATTATCGTAAGTAAGGCTGTATTCTATATCTGTATAAATATCTGTAAGTTGGCTATTTCCGGGTACCACCACCTCCATATAATTATCACAGCTACCGGGCCTTGTAGTAAACTTAAGATTAGCCATAGGGTCACCGGAAGATAAAAAATTTCCGATTTTGGTTTCGCCAAATATTACCGGATCAATAGTTATAGGGTAGGTGTTGTTTTTATTAGTTAACCAACTAATTGGCACTAATACTTGAAGTGTGTAATCGTTACCGGTATTCAACAACTTGTACATACCATGCATAGAAAAAGCTATCGCATCCGTATAAGCAGGTTTCTCATAAGTAATCAATGTTTTACCGGTTATATCTTTAATCAAATAATCGCCTTGATAAAATCCATTTTCAAGATGTTTGCCTGATGGAGATTCTTCAATAATTATTCCCATCGGTAAGCTAAAATGGTCTTCAATTACCATCCAGCCTTTGCTGATAGGCAGTTGGAGCGGGGCATTAATAACAAAGTTTGATTCTACTTCCCCAATTGAAAAGATTTCCTGCATATCAATTCCCTTCCACATGTTTTTAACTTCAAGCCCCTCCTCGCCTATGGTGTATTGGCTGTAATTGCCTTTCTCGGGTGCCGTGTATGCAAAATTCTCATCGTAAAAATACATGGTTAAATCCTTGTTGCATTCAAACACAAAACCGTTTTCGTTTAACGAGGTAAGTTTACGATTCAAATCGCAAATGGTAGGCACCGGTTGGTTATTGGCAGCATATACACCGGGGGTATTGGCATCAGGGCGTAGGCGATAATCAATTGTTCTCCAAATATCATTTTCTGTTTTTTTGTAATGCAGCGGAAGAAACGATTGCTGCGAATACGTACGATGGGGGTTATCTACCCTAATAAACTGACGCGATTTTAGATCGCGCTTATCTAATAATTCAACGCATTCAACACATTGGGCGTTATATGGCCTAATACCATATTCAGGATGTCTTTTGGCTTCATCCGAAGATTCTTTATCCAGCACAGAAATGTCCATCCTTTTGTCTTCTCCAAAAGAAGTAAAATTGAATCTCTTTACATGCATGGGCTGTGCAAAGACATCAATGAATAAAAAGAAGGCAATAAAAACGAATATTGTCTTTTTCATGAAGTGACAAATATAATATAATACACAAGACACAAAATTATGCATAAATGGTTGCTTGCCAATTAATACCATTTTTTTAGTTTGTCAAGAAAAATGCTTTTTACCTCAATAACAGCCGCGAAAATACCCTCAAAGCATATTGCTTCAAATTTAAGCTGCTTTCAATACCATAGGTAGTGTCTTTAAACGTGTATGTTACAGTAAGCATATAAGCTGCCTTTCGTTTTTTCGAGTACACTACCATGTCATACCTGGCATAATTTAACATCTTACGGTTTCGGTAAAAGTGTGTAAAAAATAAAGTACCCTTTTCACCGCTCAAGATATTCGTGCTATCCCTTTCATAGCTAAAACCCTTTGGCGTTACACGGTCAGGATACGAACTAAACTCTGTTAAAATGTAATCTTCGGCGTCAGTAATGCCCTTACAATCAAACTTACGCAAGGTAAAAAAGGCAGTTAACTGGCTATTATTAAACTCTTTAGGTAATCCTACCCCAGTAAATTCATATTTTAAATCTTTAACCGAAATATCGGAGTGTTCAACTTTTTTCCAACCATCAGGCAGGCTTAAAACATAATCAGCCAGCTCAACTTTTTTAAACACTTTA
Organism: uncultured Bacteroidota bacterium; assembly: GCA_903919075.1. GTDB lineage: Bacteria > Bacteroidota > Bacteroidia > Chitinophagales > LD1 > Bog-950. Next base: position 29,167 of record CAIXGR010000090.1, read on the forward strand.
AAAACAGAAGTATCGGTTTGAGCAAATACAAACAACTCAAGAAATATAAATAGTAAAACCAACGTGCTACGCATAGCTGCAAAAATGTGCTTTTTCCGATAAAAAGGAAAAGTATATTGAATTTACCCGGAAAAGAAGACCGAAAGAACTGATAACGATATGCATTATCTTATTAAGGTAACGTTCCCCTTCTTTTCAATAGTTTTACCATTAAGGTCTTTCGCTGAAATGAAGTATACGAATGTTCCAATATCCTGCTTCTTGCCTTTGTAAGTGCCATCCCACCCGCGGCTTAAATTGTTCAGCTCACTTAAGTCATTCGAAGCATAAACTTCTTCGCCCCAACGGTTAAAGATTCTTATCTGGTAGCTTTCTATGTAATCTCCAAAAACGGTAAAATGGTCGTTAACCCCGTCTCCATTGGGTGTAAATGCTTCAGGAATACGAATATTACTTGCACAATACTCCACCCCTATTTTTACCGAGTCAGTTGCTGTGCAGCCATTGCTATCAATAGCAACTAATGTGTATTGAATTGCCTGATCGTAACTAAATGTAGGGTTAACAATATCTGTTGCACTTAATCCGGTAGCCGGGCTCCAGGTTACATTAGGGGTTGACGAAGTAGCTGTCATTATATAACTTTCCCCATTGCATAAAGTAGTGTCACTACCGGCATCAAGATTTATAGCACTCACTCGAATGGAAACCGTGTCAGTAGTATTACACCCGTCTGAATCGGATGCCGTTAAAACAAATTGCACACTCTGGTTATAATCAAACACCGGGTTTAAAATAGCCGGATTATTTAAACCTGTTACCGGCGACCATGCGACAATATTGGCATTAGATGTAGCGGGCATTATGTAATTTGTACCTGAACACAATGTAGTATCCGGGCCAGCATAAGCAATAGGTATGGCACCAACCTTTACCAATAAAGTATCGCGATTACTACAACTGGTATCATGCACAATAACAGTATACATAGTATCGTGAAGTGGGGTGACATGAATAAATGAAGTGGTGTCACCAGTGTTCCATTGGTAATGTAATCCTGCATTAGTTGAATAATAGATAATCATATCTAATACGTAAGGGCCAGTAAAAGCGCCGAAAGGATAATTATTTTTGCTTCCCTGAATAAAATCTATTACACCATCTGTTTTATACACAATCCCCTGCTGTATACCTATACCAGGGCCTGATGCTTCATTAATATTATTGGCAGTTGTTACATAAAAGGCAAAAGTATCACCCGCGGGTATATGCCAATCCACATCAATCGGAATTACGGTCATTTGCCCCAAAGGCGCTACCGGAAAGTTGTAAAATGAACTTAACTCAGTCCATGCAGCTTGATTTTGCTCAAAAGTTCTGTACGAACCGGGTTTGCCCCAAATCTCTGCTTGCACCGGTTGGTTTGAAAGATATTTAAGAGCGAAAGAATCAATAGTTACACCATAGTGTGCTTTGATATTAAACATAGCGCCCGGATAACCGCTATGCGCAGTATCCGAAGTTAAAAACTGCCTGGTAATATCTGGTATTTGAGCTTGCAACGTTAGCGACTGGCCAGCGCAGATAGCAGCATCATTACCAAGATTTACGTTAAACGGTGGCACTACAGTTACCTGGTAGCTACCGCTATCGCTTCCGCATTTATTAATCGAAAAATTAGATATAGTAAAAGTGCCCAATGAATCGAATATCATACCAGACTGCACATTCGAACCACTAAAAGTTTGCACACCCGGCGGGGCAGTCCAGTTATAGTACGTTTCCGGAAGGAAGTTAACAAAGTAATTAACTGTATCATTAATACATACTTTTTTAGGTCCCGATATTTGAACTACAGGTTTTTTTATGATTGCAAAATCAAAAGGTGCCGAACTGGGCCCTTCGCAACCATAGTTAGTTTCGCGTGCATATGTAACGTAAGTACCAATTTGAGTGGATGAATTAGTAATAATTCCCAGAACCTGATTATCCCATTCAAAATCATTGCCACCAAAAAGAATGTTAGTGTTCCAAATATAATTAGATGGTGGATGGTTAAACGGAGTTAACAGTATTCCCACAACATCACCGGCACAAAAAACTGAATCGCCCGACGGATATAAGCTTAATACAGGAGGTGTAATATTGGGGGCACCAATAGTTATACGTATCACCGTACCCGTTTGATTCCAAGACTCATTCGAACAATTGCTAATAATACGCATATAATAAGACCCCGGAGGTACAGGAAGAGAATCAACCGTAGAAGGAACGCAAAGTTCAAATCCACCACCAACTTTATCATGATATACTGCTAACCCGCCAACATTAACCACGCCAAAACCCATCATATCATGTAACTCTACCGACCAATCGTTACAATCACTATAAACCGCCGCACTATCCCATTGGTGCGGATGAATCTGGATAGTATCACATTGTGCATACGGGCCAGAGGCTATACAAAAATGCATATCTGTATGGTTATTCGTCAATACGTCGCAGGCGGTAATACAAAATGGCCCTATGCTATCGCTTACAGTATATGGGTTGGTTGAATATACTCTTATATAGTATCCACAACCCGGTTGAACTGTTGCCGGTATTAAACTCGAAATATCGCCTTGAGGGTCGTAAACAGGAAATGAATCAGATACAGCTAAATGCCCCAATATGGTAGTTGAATCAGCAAAATTGCCCGAGGTATTTGAAAGCTGCGCGTAGTAAACATTGTTGGCGCCAAAAACACCGCCATTGCCGTTTGAAATACCCGAACTAAACTTTACATCCAGCTCGCTTAATATACAAGTGGTATCAGCATCATTCATTACCGGTGCCGATAAATTATAAATAATATTACTGCAATGCATTACACTAAAACATGCACTGGCGTCCCCAACTACAACCGGCAAGGGGCTTGTACGCACAAAACGCACCTTGAAACAGTCACCATGCATATTTGCTGCAGGTACAATTTGAGCAAATACAAATGAAGTACCACCTGAAAGAGGATAATAGTACGGGCCGTTGTATGGATTAGCAAAGCTTCCGTTACCATCGCTCATTTGCAATAGATAACTTCCATCGCACAACGGTGGATTTATTTCAATTAGCGCGTACCCCACATCACCTTGGCATATTGGGGTGTCAAGCAATTCAAATACTGAAATATGTGAAGGATAATTAATAGGGTCATAAGTACCTACGGCAATAATATCATCAATACCAAACGAAATATCCGAAGAATCATTGCTGGCCGCGTTTACCCATCTAAACCCAAATTGCAGGTTAGTTACGTTGTTGAAAGCCGTGTCATGAATAGCTTCGTATGCCCATTCGCCCTGATTATAATATTTAGGTCTACCGGTTTGTATCCAGGGGCCGCCATCAGCGCTATAATAAACTTGGCCGTAAGCATTAGTATCGCCCTGACATATCCATGAAAAAGAAAAAACAACATCAACTAATGCCAACGAGCAAAACGATGTTCCCAATGTGCAAAATCTGTCGGATGCTGAATGTGTATTCCAATTGGCATTAGCTACGCCTGACGGGTTGATAGTATCATGAATATGCAGGTAGTGTGAGTGCGGGGCCATAAAAATGGTGTCGCCCGCTGCGGTACTGTCTTGAGGCGTGGTATTAGGATAAACAGGCTGCCCGGTATAAAGATTATTTATTATCCAATCATTGGCACCATAACTTCTGGGAGCGGCTATGGTATCTGGGCCCGGTATATCGAAATTAATACCGCCCTGCCCATTCTCAAAGCTTTGAGTATATAGCAATACCTGTTGCGCCGAAATAAACGAGCCTGTTAAAACTGAAAAGATTAAAATAAATATTTTTTTCACCGGTCTGTTTTATTAATTGGCGTTACCATTATATTATAAAGATACTATTCTATTCGTTTTCGTAAATAAGCTTGCCATCCAGCTCACCAATAATCTTAAATTCCGTTCTGCGGTTCAGTTGATGGCAAGGGCAGTCTCCACTTTGGTCATTAGGACAATCTGGATATTTTGAGCAATCCTCAATAGGCTTAGTTTTGCCATAGCCCTTTGCAGTAATTCTGTCTTTTCGAATACCCCTGTCGTTAATCAAATAATTAGCACAGCTCTCAGCCCGTTTTTGCGATAACACAAGATTATATTGATCGGAGCCTCTTGCATCGGTATGCGAACTCAATTCAATAATTATGGTCGGGTTTTCTTTTAAGAGATTGTAAAGTGTATCCAAGGTTGCTTTTGATTCTGTACGCAAGTCCGATTTATCAAAATCATAGTAGATATTACTAAGACGGTAGGCTTTATTCTTCTCCAGTTTTTTAAGATATATATCAACTGTAAGCGTATCACTTTTTGAGGCAGACTGAGTGCTGAAATTTTGAGAAGCTGTAAAGTAGCCATCTTTTGAACCGGTAAGCTTGTACAGTTTTTGTGCCTTTAAACTAAAAAAGTAAGGCATTTCTTTATTTGATGTGTCGCTGTTTATTACCAAGTCGGCTTCACTTACGTTATCACTACGCAACGAAAGGTTAACTGCAGCACCTTCAATAGTTTCTTTAGTAGCATCGTCAATTACATGTCCCTTTACCGCCAGGTATATTTTTTGTTGGTATTGATATTCGAAAATATCATCGCAGCAGGTTTTCCCTCTTACCGAAAAAATTCCTGGCCGGTTTGAAACCAAATATCCGTCTTCGCTGTTTTTACCATACCGGTAGTAATAATCATTACAAGGCGAGTTAAACGGCGCTCCTAGATTTTCAGGCGTATTATTAAACTTACCCGATGCATCGCTTTGCGACTTGAAAACATCAAACCCTCCCATACTTATCCAGCCATCGCTACTAAAAAACAAAGTATTGGTTTTCGAATCATAAAAAGGAGTTACCTCATCCCTATCGGTATTAATTTTATTGCCCGCGTTTTTAGGTGCCGCAAATTCTCCATTTTTATTCATGGTGGAATACCATATATCCCTGCCGCCTTTTCCCCCTTCACGGTCCGAAACAAAATATAACACTTCGTGTCCGTTACCGGCTTTAGCCAGACTAGGTTGTGTATTGGTAACGCCCTTCATGTTTATTTCACTACTTAAAGGTTTGCCTTCGCTCCATTCTACGCCGTTTAACTGGCTCATATATATGTCGCAATCGGGCCTTAGCAAACCCCCATCGCATATAGTGTATAAAAATTTAGTGCCATCACTGTTAAACGAGCCATTCGAAATATGCTTACCGGGTTTACTGAAAGTTTTTATTTGCTCGGCTGGTGCATAAGTATCGCCGCTTACTTTGCTGGTGTACATTTTCATTAGCGCTCCATCTTTCTTAGCATCGCTTCTATCAGGCTGCATCCATAAAACAGTATCGGAATGTATAGAAGCAAAATATAATATATCGTCTCTAAATGCAGGTGCCTGGTCGGCATAATTCGAATTTACCTCTCTGCCCAAATGGTTTAATTTTATGGAAGGATCAGCCTTTGCTTCTCTTATCGCAAAGTTGCAACCATCGCCTTCTACGCGCGCCCATTTTTTCTTTTGCACAGCATCAGGAGCTTGGTATACTTTGGCGAAGCGCTTAAAAATAGGTATAGCCTCAGTATACTTGCCTTGCATTTTCGTACATACACCTGCGTAGTATAACGCCATGGCATTATTAGTTGAATCTGCTTTATATTCGCGCTGAAAATAGGTTGCAGCTTTTTCATAATCCCGCGCTTCAAAAAACGACTGCGCAAGATTGTATAATACAGATTTATCAGTCGAATCGTTCTCCAGTATTTTCAGGTAAAGGTCGGCGGCCGAAAAAATGCTTCCTGCTTTAAACGCCTCATCGGCTTCCTTTTTATAAAGCTTCTTATTGAATTTCCCATCGCCCATTGCAAAGCCAGAGACTGTAACCAGTGTGAATGAAAAAAGTAAAAACAGGGGTGTAAGTAATCTCATTTTCTATTTAATCATTATCAAATCATCTATATAAAAAACTACATCATTGGGCATGGCACCAGCACCGGATAATTAAGTGTTTTGGTTTTAATAATACCGGTGTATATAATTGCTATTTCAAATCCACCCCTGCCGCTGGTGGCGGCATTAAGCTTAGATGTATTTATATCGTACGCAAACATGGCCCTAAATTTATAATACTCTAACCCGGCCGAAATAATTGCAGCATCCTTGGCAGTGGCCCTATACCAGCCACCCAGGCTTGCCACAAACTCCGACTGTGCAGTTTGCACATGGTACTCAAACGCTGCACCAAAATTAGCTTCCTGCGCCTTATTCTGATATTGATAAATGAAATTAGGCGATATATAAAACTGCTTAGTTACTTTAATATGTATGCCTTCGCTAACTACAAATCGGCTTGCCAGTTTAGCATTCTGGCCCAAAAAAGATTGTTTGGGCGATACTATATGAAATACCGAAAAACCGGTCATAAAGCCAACAACATCTTTAATGGTTGATTGCTCAAGAATACCGGCGTGGAGATCGAAATAACCGAAACTTGATTTTGAAATATTTTCGCTACTTGTTGAAGGGTCAAAATTAGTAACACCCTGTGCCAGTTGTGTTGGGAAACTTAGCCCCTGCCAGTTTAAACTCATTTGAGTATATGCACCTTGTATGCCTAAGCCAATAAAATGCTTATGGTTTTTATCAAGTCCTTTGTGAAACGCTGCCGATAAAATGGCGTTAGTAGTAGATAACTTACCATCGCCCGATTTATCAGTTACTAGCTGCGCCCCAACTCCGAAAATATCGTTTTTAAGCAGGTTTTGAAGAATCTTTATATCGAACGAAGCGCCAAAGGTTTGATAGGGTGTTGAAATGCTTGACCATTGATTCCGGTAAATAGCTGCAGCCCTGTATGTACCCTCATTAACGCCAGTTAAAGCAGGATTAAGTGTAAGTGGGCAGGCGTAGAACATACTAAAGTGTATGTCTTGCGCAGGCAAACTCAACGCGCTTAAAATCAATGCCAAAATATAAATGCGGGTAAAGTTTTTCAATATGCTTTTATTGATTACAATAAAATTAAGAAAAAGTCGCGGTTAGCAAAAAATAGGGTACTTTTTTATTCACACCCCAAATATAGGCATCTATGACTTTGCCTTTACGCTTTTATCAGTTTGGCTATATAGAAGCCATCAAAACCCGTTTTTGATGCTGAAACTTTCTTTTCCTCCAATAACTTAAATATGCCATTATTTTTTTTGATAAAATTTCTCACCTGTAACTCATTTTCAGCAGCCAGAATGCTACAAGTAGAGTAAACCAGTATACCACCAGGCTTTAACAATGGTGCATACCTTTCAAGTATTTGAGATTGTGTTTTAATAAGCACCTCTATAAACTGTAAAGACATACTCCATTTAGCATCGGGCTTTCTTCTTAACACACCCAAGCCGGAACATGGTACATCCAACAAAATTCTATCGGCCAGTATAAACGAACGGCGTTGAAAGTAAGCCTCTAACTGTTCTATCATTAGAGTCTCGATAATTGAGGTGCCGGAACGTGCGGCACGTATACTTAGCTGTTTTAGCTTATTTTCATTTACATCAACTGCCAGTATTTTTCCCTCATTCTTCATAGCGGCTGCAATATGAATTGTTTTGCCACCGGCACCGGCACAGCCATCTATTACATACATGCCCGGCTCAACGGTTAGCATCGGCGCTACTAATTGCGATGACACATCTTGCACTTCGAACAAACCATTTAAATACGCTGCATTGCGCTTTAAATTTTTCTTGGTGTCAATTATCAAAGCATCGGGTGCAAGCTCAGTATCATAACTTGTAATTCCTTCGGCTGTTAAAATATTTTGCAAAGCGTTTTTATCAGTTTTAAGTGTATTAACCCGTATGCTAAGTTTTGCCTGTGTATTAAGCGCTGCAATTTCAGTTTCCCAATTTTCGCCCAACACCTTTTCGCCAAGTTCATCCAGCCAGTCTGGTATTGATTCGCGAATTTTTCTAATGCTCTGCGCTTCCTTATACCGGCTCAAACATTCTTCTCTATTCAAACCCGAAAATTCATCCCATGCAGGTAATTCAAAATTTTCGAGCAATAATTTCATCCCCAACATTTTCCAAATCCATGGCTCCTCTCCTGTTTCTTCATTACAGCAAAACGCGTACAATCTTTTATAGCGTATAATGTTGTAAATATTTTCTGCAATAAAATTTCTATCGCGCGCACCCCAGCTTTTATTGCTTTGCAATAAATGGCTAACGGTTAAATCGGCTTGGTTACGTTCAATTAATATTCTTTTTAAACCGGCAATAATTGCCAGTGCCAGATTACGATGAATTTTCATTTTTGGTTTGGGTTCGGTTTCGAGCATATTTTATTTTATAACCAAAACTTTGCCCTTATAAGTTTTGCCTGCGTTTACAATTCTAATAACATAAAAACCATTGCTAAGACCTGAAACATTGATTACAATTTTGTTGTTTTGTAAGGTAACATCTGCCCTGGCTTTTTGGCCTAATATATCTATTACCTCAGTATATGGATTAACCAATTCAGTATTATCAATAGAACATGTAAAATATTCTGAAGATGGGTTAGGATAAATTCGAAACGTCTTATCAGGCGTTTGTATTTGAGTTGTATATATATCCCACGCCGAATCGGAATACATCATCAAACCACCTGCTGAATTACCCACCAAATATTCCAGATTACCATCGTTATTTATATCGGCAATACTAATTGTAGCATTGGCGCCTGAGTAATGGCCCAAAAAATCACTATCAATGAGTGTAAAAGAGCCGGTGTCTAATTTTGCTGGATCAATGTCGTATTCAAAAATTATTCCGCGTATCGAGCCTACAAATAGTTTCATTTTACCCGATGCATCTTTCATAATAAAAGGTTGGCTAAAACAACCGTACAGAAATTGTTCTTCACAAACATCTATTCCCCCAAAATTGTGGTTAGCATTATTATTGCTGAAATGCGGATTGTTTTTCGTACCGGTGTTTCGGTAATATACAAGGTGTCCATCATCCCCTCCTACTATAAGGTCATTCAAAGAATCCCCGTTAACATCATAAATAAAAGGAGCAGCATAACCGGTTACATGCAAACTATCAAAATGCGGCATTGTCATGGCCGGGTACGAAGATGATGTTGTTCCCGTGTTTTTAAAATAATATAAAAAACCATCAGCCGCACCTATTATAAGGTCGGCCTTTCCATCGCCATCCAAATCGCCAAAGGTGGGGCTCATGCCCAACAGTCCGTAATTACTAAAGTTATTATAATCTAATGTTACCTCTGTAAATTTGGGTTCGGTTGAATTACCGGTATTTTGATAATAAGCCAATGAAGATTGATATTGATTAGGCCCAGATGATTGATAGTAACCATAATTGCCAACAATAATATCCATCAATCCATCGCCATTAAAATCGTAAAACACACCGCGCGAATTAGTCCCAAAATCAAGCATGTGATGGACAAGGAATGAATCATTTTGATACTCGAACCAACAAGTGGTATCACCGGTACTTTTAAAATACATTACATTTTTTGTGTTCCGTGAATTTCCGCTGGCATAGTCATACGGCGCATAAACATTAGGCGCCATTAATATATCATCCAACCCGTCGCCATTTATATCCACACCGTAAGCAGCAGGATATGAAGGCATAAGCATAGGAACGCCACATGGTGGAAAAATAGAATCCCATTCACAGATATATCCCAATGAATCTTCCCTACCACCGCAATTTCGTAATAAAAATAAATCGTTGTATCCTACATTTCCATTTAGCAAATCAATATCATGGTACACCGGGTCAACAAAAGCATAAATACTGTTCCCGGAATGCCTTGGGCTGCCGTTATTTTGATTATGTGGCAGAACACCGGTTACACAATTACTGGTTATAGGATTTATATTTAAAGTAATAGAGTTACTGCTTATATTTTGCGCAGCAGCACCCCAACAACTGGTAATTAATCTATATTTAAGTGAATCTACATTATATGCCGGGTTACCGATGTTTTCAATCGTCTGATTTTCGTAATAACTAATTGTACCTCCAAAAATATCATAGGTCAGTACGTCAAGGTCGCCATCGCCATTTACATCAGTAAAAACCGGAATGTCTGTTATTGTTGTGTAAATATTTGTAGTAAACGGTGGATATATATATTTTAAAAACGGAGCAACCGTATCGAAATGCAGCAACCCGTTAATTATATCTCCTTTCATTACAAGCGTACCCAAACCCGTAGACGTAAATAAATCCGGAATACCATCGTGATTGTAATCTCGTATTAACGCCCAATTGCGCATACTTGAAGGAAATAAATCTTCGTATTGCGGAGCATAGGTATACATATTGTCCGCATAGCCGCCATTGCCCAAATAGGTTAATACCTTCCCGCTAACTCTATCAAAAACAAACAAATCAGGTATACTATCACCGTTTAGGTTGCATACCGAAAACTGTGGCGAATCCATGCCCCCTGTCCAAGGGTCGCGCATTTGCAGTCCGTTTCTATCGACCGGTATGCTGATAACGCGATGTTTGGCGGATTGGGCATTCAGTCCATTTACCATTGCAATAAGACTAACAAAAAGAAACAAACGATTCACCTTTCAAAAGTGGTGAATTAATCGATATTAAAGAATAAATTATTGTGAAAGGATTTAAATGTTAGACGTGGCTGCGCTTTGTCGACAACCTATCAAATACAATACACAACAATTTTAGAAATAATAATATACCATGCTTTCAAATTTATTTAAATTTGAAATGAAATGTTCAAGAAAATAATCCCCCTGTTTTTTGTTTTGTTGTGTTATGCATATAAAATGTCCATAGCAGGAGGGCTCTGTAATCTATCTTTTACCGATTCAGTAACACAATTATGCACTGCACCGGGCCTCGTTAGTTTCTCTACAACAGTTTTATCATCTAATGGTCCGGTTTCTTTTGTATGGAACTTTGGCGATACATCTTTAATATCGCAAGAGCCTAATCCGGAGCACAGCTATTCTTCCTTTACAACTTATCATTGTCAGGTTATTGGAACAGATACTGCTGATTGCAGTGATACAATTAATAACACTATTGTAATTTATGGAATGCCGGTAGCCAACTTTGATGGGGACACTACTTTTCAACCATGCCCACCTTTTACGGTGCCGTTTATTAATAACAGTACAAATGCTACAAGATATTTATGGCGATTCGAGGATTACGGTTATACAGACACTAGTATCCATGCAAACCCGATTCATTTTTATTTTTTCCCTGGAACATATGCCGTTACATTAATTGCTTATAACCATATAGGATGTGCAGATACGCTTTCCATCCCTGATGCTATTCGTCTTCGAGGCCCCAAAGGCCAATTTACCGTAGATAAAGATTCAGGAGCTGCGCCGATTACCATTCATATTTCAGCTACGTTCCAAGATGTTATGCATTTTGATTGTGGAGATAGTATTACATATTACAACCCGGGTACTTATTACCCAATATGCACGCTTACAGATTCTTTAGGCTGTATGGTACAATATCCCGTTGATACTATTGTGGTTACTGGCATTGAGAGCGTATTAACTGTTCAAGATTCTCCCATAAAGACATATCCAAACCCAGTAAACGATAAGTTTATAATAGAAACCAATGATGTAACATTGAACAACGCAAGTGTGCAGTTGATTGACAATATTGGTAAAGGGATAAATGTATCTTCTTCAATTACTGATAACAAAATATCATTTGATATCCGTGCTTTACTACCAGGCATGTATACAATTGCTATAAATACCAAGGGGAAAATCTACCGGCAAAAAATAATTAAGGAATAATTTTTTAGGTAACATCAAAAATGCAAAGCGAAGGCCGCGCCTATACCTGGTGTGCCGTAGGGAGAACCGGAATTTATCATTACAGGGTGCCAGCTTACGCTTAAATCATCTCGCATATTCCATTCGTACAAATGCGCATCTACTGCTGCATCAACAATGGTTAGCACATACCACACACCAATACCAATTGCTGATATATCTACATACTTTTTGTAATAGTCGCGGTACTCTTTAAGCGAGGCAGGATCGGTAATACCTCCGTAGGAGGCATAAATATTAGGCACAATGGCTTCTTGCTGCCGGTAAGCGTCTCTATAGCCGTTAAAATTTTGCAGGCTAATATATAAGGCATACCCTAAGCCGCCGAAACCGGCATATACTATAGGAATTTTCCAATAATGCTTATTATATGCCTGCCCCAAGCCCGGTAACACGGCTGAAAAAAGAGCGGCCTTTAATGGGCTGTGCCGCCCCTGTTTTTTTATTACCGATGCAGTTGAATCAGTATGTAAAGTATCTGTTGCAAAAACAGTATTATCATTTTTTTGAATATCTGTATTGCCAGTGTCGGTTGGTATAATTGTATTTACCTGAGGGGTATCAGGCATAACACCCTGCGCAAAAGACTTAGATAAAGACAATAAAAAAAATGTAATTACAAAGAAAGAAAACCTTGAATTGCATATTGTTTGCAAACTGCATTGTATGTATTTCGGACTTTGGTCCATGTATAGCGTAATATGGCTATTACTATGCTTCAGTAATTGTTTCCACCAATCTTTCAAGGTCACTGTCATTGTAAAACTTAATAACAATCTCGCCTTTACCATCTTTAGCTCTTGCAATTTGCACTTTGGTGCCAAGTGTTGATGTAAGCTGATCTTGCATTTTTTTTACGGTAAACGGCAAATCGGCTTGGTTATTGGATGCTGAAGCCTGATTTTTCTTAGGCTTAACTTCGTAGCTGCGCACTAACTCTTCAACCTGCCTTACGCTTAGGCCTTTGCTTACTGTTTCTTTGTAGGCGCTTAATAATGCTACTATATTATCAAGCGAAAGGAGTGCCTTTGCGTGGCCCATAGTTATTTTATCATCACGCAAACCCGCCTGAATATCGGGCGGCAATTTAAGTAGCCTAATAAAGTTGGTTACTGTGCTCCGGTTTTTGCCCAAGCGTTCAGCCAATTCTTCCTGCGTTAAATCGCATTCATCCTGCAAACGCTTATAGTTAATGGCAATCTCCAAGGGGTTAAGGTCTTCGCGCTGTATATTTTCTATCAGGGCAATTTCAATACTTTCCTGGTCGCTGGCTAAGCGTATAAAAGCAGGTATTTCTTTTTTGCCAGCAAGTTTAGATGCACGTAATCTTCTTTCGCCGGCGATAAGCTGATATTTGTTGTTCTCAATTTTACGTGCTGTAATAGGTTGTATTACTCCGTGTATTCTGATAGAATCAGCCAACTCATTCAAACTTTCTTCTTCAAAAGTAGTACGAGGTTGAAAAGGATTTACCTCAATTTGTTCTAACGGCACATTAATAATTACCGAACCCTGATTCATTACATTGCCTGTTAATTGCTTTTCACGTATTTCAGTGGTGGTATCATTTGCCTCTAATAAAGCACTTAACCCGCGGCCTAAAACCGACTTTTTCTTGTCGCTCATATAGTATCAATAATTAAAATAAAAAAAATGCTCCCCGCACCCTCTAACTCCCTAAAGGGAGAACCGCTCCTCGTGAAGCTATATAGTAATGTGTCTTGTCGCCTAATTTTTAGATGCTGTATCTTCCACTAAGTTAAATTCTTTATCGCTATTAGCGATCATTGTGGCATTATTTCTTTGCAGCATTTCGCGTACTAAGTTCATATAGTTAAGGCTGCCCTTGCTTTCGGCATCGTACATAATTGCCGGTTTGCCAAAACTTGGCGCCTCGCCCAAACGTGTATTGCGATGAACAATAGTTTCGAATACTATATTTTGAAAATGCCTTTTAATTTCATCAACTACTTGGTTGGCTAAACGCAAACGAGGGTCGAACATGGTTAATACAATGCCTTCTATTTCCAATTTAGGATTTAATCTGCTTTGAACAATTTTAATTGTATTTAATAACTTACCCAAACCTTCTAATGCAAAGTATTCGCACTGTACCGGTATTAGTACTGAGTCAGCAGCAGTAAGCGCATTAACGGTTATTAAACCTAATGATGGTGAACAATCAATGATAATAAAATCATAGCTGTTCCGTAATTCATCCAGTATGCCTTTAAATATTTTTTCGCGGTTAGGTTGATTAATCAATTCTATTTCGGCGCCCACCAAGTCAAGGTGCGATGGAAGGAGGAAAAGATTAGGTGTTTCAGTTTCAAGAATAATGTCCTTAGCCTTTACTTCATTTACCAAACACTCATAAATACTGGTCTTTATGGCTTTAGGGTCAAAACCCACGCCTGATGTGGCATTGGCCTGTGGGTCAGCATCAACCAATAGGGTTTTATATTCAAGGATGGCAAGGCTGGCAGCTATGTTAATAGCCGATGTTGTTTTACCTACACCACCTTTTTGGTTGGCTAGTGTAATAATTTTCCCCGGCTTTTTGCGTGCTTCATTTTTCTTTTTGGTCATCGCTTAAATATTTTCAAAGGTTACTTTAAATCGATTGTCTCGCCTATTTTTAAAAGCAAAAGTTCCTTGCCTTTTTCATTAAATTTTTTAACCGCTGCTTCATGGTCAATTTTTATAAAGCCAAAGGTATCGTAATGCAAGCCTATAACGCGGTTACATTGCACAAAATTGCTAGCCTGTATCGCATCATCAATACCCATAGTAAAGTTATCTCCTATTGGCAATAATGCAACGTTTAATTTAACACCCATCAGCGGAATAAGTTGCATATCCATCATCAATGCTGTATCGCCTGAATAATAAAAATTGCCTTCCTTACTTTCAATAACAAACCCGCCGGGGTTCCCCCCATAGGCTCCATCAGGCATAACGCTTGAGTGAGCAGCGGCAGTATACTTAACCGTTCCAAAATCAAACTTCCATTTTCCCCCATGATTCATTGGGTGACAGTTTTTTGCGCCCTTTGATTGAAACCATAACACCACTTCGTAGTTAGAAACTATAGTAGCCCCGGTTCTTTGTGCTATGCTCTCGGCATCGGCAATATGATCTTCATGGCCATGCGAAAGAAAAATATAATCAGCTTTAATATCGCTTATATTTATGTTCCTCGCCAATTCGTTAGGGCTAATAAAGGGATCAAATAACAGATTCTTACCACCCGTATATACACTAAAACAAGAATGGCCGTAATAAGTAATTTTCATATTGCAATTAGCTTCAAAAGTAGAACATGTGTGGAACATTAGCCGGTCGTAATTCTCCACTTACAAACAGATGTCTTGTTTATACGTATGTTGATAACCGCTTTTTTTTGTTGAAACCGTGTGGATATAAAGCAAAAATGCCCTTCCAAAACTGGAAGGGCATTTTTGCTTTATTATTAGCAATTAATGATTATTTATTAATCACCAGCTTTTTAATAGCTGTTTTATCGCCAGTTTTAATTTTAACAATGTACGTACCACTTGCTAAGTCACCAAAATCAAACGTTTTGCTGAATGAAGATGGAACATCGGTATTTACGAAGTTTCTTACCAAAGATCCAATTACGTTGTATACATTGATAGATAGATTCTTCTCAACACCGTTAACAATAAAGTTTACACTTCCGTTGCTAGGGTTAGGCACAAGGCTTATCGCTTCGCTAAAAGCAAGGTCTTCAATACCACTATTTGTGCACTGGCTATTTGAAGCCGATAGAACTGTAATGCTATGAACCGGAGAAGTAAAGCTGCAGCTGCCGCTATCCATTGTAAGCGTTACTGAATATATACCTTGATTAGTATAAGTGTAATTGGCATCTTGAGAATTAACTGTTCCTTGGTCACCCATTACCCATGAGCTGGTCCATCCATTAGTATTGCTTGATGTATTGGTAAAAGTAACTTGCTTAGTAGCACATATTGGGCTAGGTGGGTTACTAAAGTTAACGTTATTGCTTACGCCACCTGCATATTGCACAACTATACTAGCAGTTGCCTGGCAGGTTGAACTATTGGTTACAGTTACCGAATAAGTTCCTGGAGCATTTACAACAATATGATCATACACCGAAGTAGTACCGCTTGCACCTGTACTCCATAGGTAGCTCTTTCCTGTAGTATTTCCCCATATAATTTCATGAATGGTTGCTTGACCACCGCAGTTAATACTTATAGGGCTAACTTCTTTAATACTATCAAAAATTCCGTTATTGGTAATTACTACCGTATCGTATACGTTTCCGTTGGTACCATCATTTGCAGTTAAAATAACTGTAACGTTACCTGTATTAGGCATTATAAGGCTTGTAGATGCTGAAGAAGGATCAGATATACTACCTGATGAAGCTGACCAAGAATAAGTAGGAGCAGCAGCACTGTTGCTTCCAAATATGTTTCCGGTTAGGCCTACAGTTCCTCCAGGGCAAGAAGTAGTTGTTGTTGCTTGAATTTGTGCTTTGTAATCTACACACACGTTAATAATTGCGCGTATTTCCCAATTTTGAGTGTATACAAAGCTGCAATTATAAGGCACGCCTGAGTAGCCGTATCCACTGTTTTCATCAACATTATGAACTGCTGTGTAAGTATTATCTGTATAAGCTATTTCACCAAATAATGCATTACCAACAAAAGGAGATGGTGCAGCTGGCGAAGCATAATTATTTCCACCAATAACTACCGTTCCACAAGAGTCGGCATACGTATAAGATAAATAGAAGTGAGATGACGTATCTTTTCCTAAATAGTCCACTCTAACAGCAAATGATTCTCCTTGGTTAAATTGATGATTAACACCAACACGAACTGAAGAGAAAGTATCGCCACCAAGGCAGAATGGTGCAAGACCAGAAATACCTGAGTAAATAGCAGTTTTTACTAGCGCAGAAGTATTACCTGCAATTGAATAAATACTAAATACCAAACTATCGTTAGCCATATGTGCTGTAGGCCCCTTTAATCCTGCATATACATCAATTGAATCTAAATAAATCGTTGAGTATGCAAGAGGGTAATAAGCAACCTGGTTAGTTGAAGTATTGGCAAATGCAATAGTATCAAAGAACTGAATAGCATAAGTATAATTACTTACATGGAATGTATCTACGAATGGAGTTATTTCCCAAACATCAATACCATTGCCATTGTTGTTGTACCAACTGCCATTAAAATTAAAAAACTCCAAGCCGGCTATTACTTCATTATAAGCATTGTAGTCAATCAAATCAGAGGTATCGCAAATACCCGAACCGCTACGAAAAACACCAACAGCATTTTTATATTTATGGTCTACAGATGGCCGTTGCTGCGGCTTAATATAGTTTTTTTCGGGTTTAGAAATTACTGGAATCTTTAAAGAATTCTGCGCAAATAATGATATTGCGAGAAAACTTATGAATAGCGTAAGTAAATTTTTCATGGCTATTTGTTTTTTTCTGGTTTTAAGGTTATATAATTAAAGTGTAAAGTTAGTCCTTTCTGAATTTAGAAGCGCAAATGAATACAAAAAATGAGAGAGTTTCAAAAAAAAATGACAATTAAATGACAATTAAAATACCGGCATCTTATTGGGGGGAAGCAATGCCACAAAAAAATTTTAGAGAATATCTTTTTTATTAAACATTGTTGCGTATCAATAAATACTTACCCACTTAGGCTTCAGGCCCTTTATAATAACAACTTCTGCACCTAGGCTCGTAGGCATTTTTTTCGCCCAGTAAAATTCGGCTTTTTTCATCGGAAGTACGGTACGAAAAATGGGCTATATCTCCACATTTAACACAAATTGCATGTACCTTAGTTATATAATCGGCAATTGATAGTAAATGTGGAATGGGGCCAAACGGTCTGCCTTCAAAATCCATATCCAAACCCGCAGCAATTACCCTTATGCCACGCTTAGCAAGCTTTTCGCAAACCACAGGTAATTCCGAATCCATAAACTGTGCTTCATCAATCCCAACTACTTCAATCCCATCGGCTAACAACATAATATTTTCTGAGTGCTCAATGGGTGTGGATCGGATAGAATTGGAATCATGCGATACTACATTTACCTCGCTATATCTTATATCAACAGTGGGCTTAAATATTTCTACTTTTTTATTAGCTATATGGGCTCGCTTAAGCCTGCGTATAAGTTCTTCCGTTTTACCAGAAAACATAGACCCACAGACTACTTCAATCCATCCTTTTCTTTCCTTACCGGTTAGCGGTTCTATAAACATATTGCAAACAGTGTATGCAGGTTATTATTTAACTTTCTATTCCCTCAATTATACAACAAAAATTATTTTCTTCAAACAATTAAAATCTACCTGTTGTTGCAATTTTAATAATTAACTCCAACCCTATTATATCTGCCTACTGTATAACTTACAATTAAACAACCCTTTCCGCCGTTAAACATCATATTGGGCTGTTTAAAACTTGTTTAAAAGCCAGTACAATTTTGCACTACGTTTGTTTTAAAATTAACTGTATGACATCTTCAAGAATATTGGATTTGCTTGATAAAATCAATAGCGGTATTAAAAGTGCCGATTTGCAAAATCTGTCGCAAATCGAATACGACTCTTTAATGCAGCATTTGCGCAGCCTTTACGAGGAATTATACCAACAGAGAAAAGAAAATGCCTTCACAATGGCGCCAAATGATTTAGATAAAATTACCAGCGCCGTTGAAAATCTAGAAACTGAAAAATTGCCTGCAAAAAAAACTTTTCTTTCCAATCAACATCTTTTACTTACTGATAGCCAACACGCTAAAAAAGAACCGGTGGAGGCACAGAATAAAGAAAGTATAAGCCACCCAACTGAAACAAGCATAAAGCCTACGGAAAAACCCGAAAAAAAACAACTCCACTCTTCTATTAATGAGAATGTAACAAATACGGAGTCGTTGAATGAAAAGTTGAAACATAATTCAGGCAATGAAATGCATAAAAAACTATCGACAAAGCCTTTAAAAGACCTTATTGACCTGAATAAGCGCTTTGTGCTTTTAACCGAATTATTTAAGAGTAACGCCGAAGCCTTTTCGGCAGCTATTCATCATATTGACAGCCTGGATAACTACCCAGCAGCCGAAACATTTATCCAATCGCAACTTGTTTCAAATTATTATTGGGATCAATCCTCACAATCCGCCAGGTTATTTATGAAATTAGTGAAGCAAAAATTTGGAGTGTTATAACAATGGGGTATGCCTGCCCAACAAGTTTTAAGTTTATGGTTTGGAAAATAAATTTTGCAGTTAGAATATATTTTCTATTCTTGCATTGATACAGTTTTTCTAAACAAGTTATTTACGCCTGAGCACTAATGGCACGCAAAAAATTTTCCAACGAATATATCATACGCTCGTCTCCGACGATATTATATGAATTTTTAACCCAACCCAGCAATCTGGCCCAATGGTTTTCTGATTACTGCGATTCGCAGCTCGATATTTATATTTTCGGCTGGAACGGTTCTTTTCAACGTGCACGCCAGGTTGACAGAATTGAAGATGACTCGGTAAAATACCACTGGGAAGGGGGTAATAAAGACGAATATTTTGCTTTCAGAGTGTATAAATCCGAAATATCGAATGACACAGTTTTGGAAATTACCGACTTTGCCGAAGCTAAAGAAATAAAAGAGCAAACCTTTCTTTGGGACAAACAGGTAGAAGACCTTAAACATGCTTTAGGCGCGTTTTAAAAAACAGAATTCTTTTTCGGAATAATATCTATTTTGCATTCAACCCCCGCTTTAAAAATTATTTATTGCATTAATTTAGAGGCATCCTATTTTCAATATTGTTTATGAAAAGGATAAAAATTGCTATTGCTGACGACCACAAGCTTTTTCGGAAGGGTATTATATCAATGCTTTCGGGCCATAACGAAATACAAACAATTATTGAAGCTGAAAACGGGAAAGATTTACTGGACCAATTAGCCAGTAACCCACCCGATGTAATTCTTTTAGACCTGAATATGCCGGTAGTAACCGGATGGAATGTTTTAAGCGAACTAAAAAGTAAAAACTCGCCGGTTAAAACCATTATACTTTCAATGTATGAAGAAGAAAGTATAATTCTGAATGCTATAAAAAATGGTGCCCGAGGATTTTTATCGAAAAACGCCAACCCCGAAGAAATTATTCTGGCCATACAAAGCGTTATGCAAACAGGATATTATTTCAACGACCAGACGAATAAGGCCATGCTTAAAAAAATGTTGATACAGGAAACCATCAACCCCGTTTTTCCACTTACACCTATTGAACTTAACGAGCGTGAAGAGGAAGTGCTTCGCCTTATTTGCGATGAAAAAAGCACAGCTGAAATTGCCGAGAAGCTTAAATTAGGTTCGCGCACAGTAGAACTTACCCGCCAGAGATTGATGGAAAAATTTGGCGCTAAAAATTCGGTTGGCTTGATACTTCATGCCACCAAGCAGGGTTTTATACAATTATAATTACCGGTGTTATAGTTTTAAAAAACTTCTTTCACGATAATAAAAATTGCGACAGCCAAAATAAACCAGCCGAAGTAGCTTTTCAATTTATCGTTGTGTATAAACGCTGCAACATAATGGCCAATAAAAACACCGGTAACTGAAAATGCCGAGAAGGTTAGCAAAAACTGCCAGTCGAAAGCATTGTGCGAACCTATATCGCCTAAAAAACCAATAAACGAATTTACCGTAACTAATACTAACGAAGTACCTATTGCCTTTTTTGTCGGCACATTAGCAAAATATATAAGTGCAGGTACCATTAAAAATCCTCCACCCGCACCCACCAAGCCTAAAAATGCACCTATTAAAACAGCATATAATATAAGTTGTAAATAATGTGACCGCTGTTTAGGCTGAACTTCGGATGCCTGAGTAGAGTTGGATGTAATCATTTTATATGCAGCAATAAACATTACTGCCGAAAGAATAAAAAGTATTAAATGATTCTTATCAAGCGTGTAAGTTCCTATTTGCAAAATAGTTTTTGGCAAGTTGGGCATTACGTATCTGCGCACAGTATAAACGGTAATAACCGATGGAATACCGTAATAAAGAGCGGCATCATAATCAACCCATTTTTTTCTAACGTTTTGAACAGCGCCGGAAAGAGCTGCTATACCAACCAATAAAAGCGAATATCCGGTTGCTACAGAAGCCTCAATTTTAAACATATATACCAGCACCGGAATGGAAAGAAGTGCCCCACCGCCCCCCAGCAAGCCCAGAACAAAGCCTGTTAGCAGAGCACCCAGATAGCCAAGTATATGCAACCATTCCATGAGCCCAAAGATTCATAATTTCTGCTAAATACCCACACTTTGGTGCATTTAGAACGTATATTTGTAGTATGCTCTTCAAAAGATATATGTGTGTGGTGCTATGCTTGTTGCTACTTATAGCAGATAGCGGGCAGGTATTATTTGCACATACCTGTCTTAAAGCAAAGCATACATCATATAGCCTGTCAATATCAAAAGGTTGCTGCAATAATATAAACGCTACAACCGGTGCGCTTTCCTTCCGCAAAGCATCATGTTGCGAGGTTAGCTCCAAGTATGTTAAGCAATCACCAAGTACACAAAGTGGAACCGCACACGTTATAAAATTAATTCCTCACGTTTTTGCTGCTACTCAACTTTTTGAAACTATATTACCGGTTACTTCTATTATCAACCGGTTATCTTTATCATCGTCTTCACCTACTATTAGCAAGGATGATATTCCTTTTCTGCAAGTATTTCGCTGTTAGCATTTCTCTCTTTGTATCCCCCTGTTTCAATTTTTAGCTAACAGTTTTAATTTTTTTAGAGATGAGAAAGCTATTAGCCATTCTATGGCTGTCAACAATATATATTTCGTTACAAGCGCAAATGATACATGGCTATGTAATGGAAGAAACTACTGGTAAAAAACAGCCAATTGAGAATGCCATTGTAGGTGTTATACATACCACCAAAGCGGCAACTACCGATGAAAGCGGGATGTTTATGCTGATGGATGCAAACGCCGGTACAGACACTTTAGTAGCAATGGCTTTGGGTTATAAAACAGATACTGTTTTGCCAAAAGGCGGGCCTGTGGTTACCATTTTATTAAACTCGGCAGAATTAAAACAAGTAGAGATTAATGCTAAACAAGCCACCCGTTTGGAATCAACACCCATGAATGTTGAAATAATTAATTCAGCCGATTTAGTGAAAGATGCCTGTTGCAATTTGAGTGAGAGCTTTGAAAACACTGCATCAGTTGATGTAAACTTTACAGATGCTGTATCGGGTGCCAAAGAAATCAGGATGTTGGGGCTGGATGGAATTTATACGCAAATAATGACAGAGAACATTCCCGCCATACGTGCATTGGGTAATACCTTTGGGTTAAGCTATATACCCAGCGCCTGGATAAATTCAATACAGGTAAGCAAGGGCGCAGGCAGTGTGGTTAATGGTTATGAATCTATAACCGGACAAATTAATGTTGAATATAAAAAGCCGCAAAGTGCCGATAAGCTATTTGTAAACCTCTACCTAAATCAGGATTTGCGCACTGAATTGAATATTGTATCGGCAAAAAAAATAAACAGCAAGTGGAGTACGCTTACCGGTTTACACGGGCAGTACAACTGGCCTAAAATGGATTTGAATCGTGATGGATATATTGATAATCCTTTGGTGAAAAACACTGATTTATTTAACCGCTTTACCTATATGAGCGGCAAAGTTTTCAGTTTTTGGAGCGGCATTAGCGGAAGCTTTGAGGACCGGTTGGGTGGCTCCATTAATTTCAATCCTACATTTGACAGAACAACGCAGAGCAATTGGGGCTTACGGTTAACCACCGAACGGGTAAATGCCTTTGCAAAAACAGCATTCAATCTTCCTCATGAAAATTTTATAGGCCTTCAATATGAATATACATTCCATCACCAGGAAGGCTATGTAGGAAGGCGTAATTACGAAGGACTTGAAAATTTTGGCTACCTAAATTTTATTTATCAGAAAACCATAGATGAGAAACATGAAGACTTGTTTAAAGCGGGCGCTTCGTTTCTTGCAGATGTCGTAAACGAGCAATTCGATACATTTTCAAGAAAGCGGACCGAACTGGTGCCTGGTATTTTTACCGAAGGTACTTTCAATTTCGGAAAGGATAAAAAAGCGACATTGATTACCGGCTTACGTTTAGATTACCATAATTTATATGGGCCGCTTTTTTCGCCCCGCATGAATTTGAAATGGAACATTGTGCGCGATTTAAGCTTAAGAGTAAGCGGTGGTAGAGGTTACCGGGTGCCAACTATTTTTGCTGAAAACTTTGGCTTGCTAGCGAATAATAGAGCTATAACTGTTGCACCTGATTTGAAATATGAAGTAGCATGGAATTATGGCGCTAGCCTTACTTATAAATTCTTTTTAGGTTATAGAGAAGGAACTATCAGCGTAGATTACTACCGGACAGATTTTATACATCAGGTAGTGGTTGATATTGAGAATACCCGGCAACTTCAATTTTATAATCTTAACGGCAAATCGTTCGCCAATGCTTTGCAGGCCGAATTTAATTACGAAGTAGTAAAAGGTTTTGATGTGAAACTGGCTTATAAATACGAACCGGTAAAGATTGATTACATAGAAGGAAGAAATACAATGCCCCTTCGCCCTAAAAATAGGGGATTAGTATCGTTGCAATACACCACTAAAAATAAACACTGGCGTTTTAATACTAGCCTAAACTGGTTCGGGCAAACAAGAATACCTGACACTTCGCCTAATGATGTGGTTAACCAACGGCCAACCACATCGCCTGATTGGCTACAGTTAAACGCCCAAATAACTTTCAAATTAAAGAAATGGGAGATATATGCAGGCGGTGAAAACCTTACAAATTTCACTCAAAAGAATGCCATTATAGCAGGCGAACAGCCATTCAGCAATCAGTTTGATGCGTCGCTAATTTGGGGGCCTTTAAGAGGGGCAATGGCCTTTATTGGAGCGCGCTTTACTTTGAAATAAATACAATATCTTTGAAACCAATTCGTAATTATATTTGTTGTATCACCATAAAAAACTAAAGTAACATGAGAACTCAATTAAAATCTTTTGTATGTGCAGCGGTGCTCATTTCATTTTTATCTATCGGCGTAAAAGCTGCAGTAAAAACTAAAAGCGAAACTGTTGTAATTCAAACTTCAGCCATTTGCGAATCATGCAAGGCGAGAATTGAAAAAGCATTAAAATCGACCGATGGCGTTCAAACTGCTTCGCTAAATTTAAGCGACAAGAAAGTTAAAGTAAAGTTTGACCCAGAGAAAACCTCTGCAGATAAAATCAGAACCGTTATCTCTGATATAGGCTACGATGCTGATAACGTGAAGAAAAGTGAAGGCGGATATGGTAAACTACCACATTGCTGCCAAAAGCCAGACAAGGCGGATATGCATTGATTTAAATAAGAATTGACTAGTAAATGGTCATTGATTACGGCAAAACAATTTTACTATCGCCGTAGTCAATGACCATTTTATATTTTACCATTAAGTCGGAACCAAGTATGCCGCTAATTTTGGGTCTCTTTAAATTAGCATAAAGTTGGTTTACATGGCTAAGGTCAATAGCTGCAACCTTATAATTATTGATTTTCCGTTTGCCAATTTGCAGTTCCTTTATTTTTCCGAAATGAGATTCGGCAGTTGAACTATGCAGGCCGTGGGTACCTTCTTTAATAGTTGTCAGATTTTTCTTGCCAAAATTCTTTTCGAAATACCCTTTATCAATAACCGACGACGAAGCGCCGGTATCAATTAAAAAACGACAACTTTTTCCGTTCACTTTAAGGTTAAAGAAAATATGATACCCGCCTTTACCTAATTCGAGAAGCAATATTTTAACTGCGTTTTCTTTCTTTTTCATACTCCAAAAATAAAAAAGCCTTCGGTTGAATGAAGGCTCCTTTGTTTAGCTTATCTATTTCATAATATTATTAAATCGACAGCGTAGCAAGAACGTTATTCATGCTTCTAACCGCCTCAGCACTTTTGTTGAACAGGTCTTGTTCTTCAGCATTTAGCTTGTAGTCAATTATTCTTTCCCATCCGGTTTTGCCAATTACCACAGGCACACCCAGGCATATATCTTTTTGTCCGTATTCGCCATCTAACGAAACACAACAAGGGAAAACCTTCTTCTCATCGCGCACAATGCTTTCTACTAAAGCTGCCGCACATGCACCAGGCGCATACCATGCTGAGGTTCCTATTAATTTTGTAAGGGTTGCACCGCCTATCATAGTATCGGCCGAAACTTTTTTCAACTCCTCCGCTCCCATTAACCCACTTACATAATAGCCATTCAGTGTTGCCAAACGGGTAAGTGGTATCATGGTAGTATCGCCATGTCCGCCTACAACCACTGCATGAAGATCGGCAGGTGAACATTTTAATGCCTCGCTTAAATAATATTTAAAACGTGAGCTATCTAATATGCCGCCCATACCAATAATGCGGTTTTTAGGAAGGCCGCTTGATTTAAGGGTAAGGTAGGTCATAGTATCCATAGGGTTACTAATAACCACAATAATGGCATTTGGCGAATGCTTAAGAATATTCTCGGTTACACCTTTTACAATAGATGCATTAGTGCCAATCAACTCCTCGCGGGTCATACCGGGTTTCCGTGGAATGCCCGAGGTAATAACAACAACATCACTCTGCGCAGTTTTCGAATAGTCGTTAGTCGAGCCGGTTATTTTAGTATCGAAATCAAGCAAGGCTGCCGTTTGGTTCATATCCATTGCTTTACCTTCAGCCAAGCCTTCCTTTATATCCAGAAGAACTAATTCATGGCAAAGCTGTTTGCGGGCAATGTTATCGGCTACTGTGGCACCTACTGCACCTGCGCCTACTACTGTTATTTTCATATTAGTTGATTTACTGTTTTTTAAAATGCGGTGCAAACATAGGCTAAAAACAAAATTCTGCAAATGATAATTATCAAGAGTTTACAGCCAGTTGTATATGAAATTCGAAAAAAGCCAATTGCTTTTATTTTCTTCGTCATGCACAAGCAAAAATTCACCAATATGCTTACACGTAAAAACTTCATTCAACATACCGCTTTTGCAACTGCAGGGCTTTCATTGTTTGAACTTACACAACCAGCCAAAGCGGCAGAATTAAAGATTCACCTTGAAAGAATAGCTGGCCTGGAAGCCAACAATGCCGCTAAGGATGAGGAGTTTTGGGGCTGGGTGCGCGAACAGTATACCACCTCGCCCACCATTACCAACTTTAACAATGGCGGAGTAAGCCCCCAACCCAAGCAGGTGCAGGATGCGCATATTCGTAACTACCAGTATTGCAACGAGGCACCCTCGTATTTTATGTGGCGGCAGTTAGATTTGGGGCGTGAACCACTACGCGCAAAGTTAGCCGAACTGGCAGGCTGTTCGCCCGAAGAAGTAGCCATTAACCGAAATACTACCGAGGGGTTGAACAGCATTATTTTTGGTTTGAATTTGAAAGCCGGTGATGAGGTGGTAATAAGCAATTTCGATTACCCCAACATGGTAAACGCCTGGCACCAGCGCGAAAAAAGAGAGGGCATTAAACTGAATATTGTAAAGCTTGACTTGCCCATTGAAAACGATGAAGTTTTTGTCGAAAAATTTGAAAAGGCGATTACCTCAAAAACAAAGGTGGTTCATATAACCCACGTTATTAACTGGACCGGTCAAATTTTACCGGTGCGCAAAATTGCCGACATGGCCCATAAAAAAGGCTGCGAAGTAATAGTTGACGGCGCACATAGCTTCGCCCATTTAAACTTTAAAATATCCGATTTAGGTTGCGACTATTTCGCTACATCATTACACAAATGGCTGTGCGCCCCGTTTGGCACCGGTATGATGTTTGTAAAGAAAGAAAAGATTAAAAACATATGGCCCCTACTTTCAGCACCGGAACCGGAGAGCGATGATATCCGGAAATTTGAAGGATTGGGCACAAGGTCCTTCCCTGCCGAGATGGCAATAGCCAACGCCATAGATTTTCATTTACTGATAGGCAGCGAACGAAAAGAAGCAAGATTAAGATATTTAAAAAACCGGTGGAGCGAAATGGCAAAAACCATTAGCAAAGTGCAATTGTTCACCTCACTAAAACCCGAATACAGCTGCGCCATAGCCAACTTTGCCATTGAAGGCTGGAAACCCGAAGACATTGATGCCAAGCTTTTCGAAAAATGGAAAATACACGTAACCACCATTAACCACGAAAATGTGCATGGAGTAAGAGTAACCCCGCATGTTTACACCAGCTTAAAAGATGTTGACCTACTGGCCAAAGCCATTATTGAGATAACCGGTATGGAGCCTCCGAAAAAATAGTTACGCACTAAAACTATTCTACAACCAACTTACCATAAGCCACCTGCTTACCGGTAACCGAAATGCGGTATAGATAAATACCACCCGACAAATCGCTGCGCTGCAATTGAAATTGGTTAGTTTGTATTAAAGGCATTTGCCTTAATAACCTACCGGTTAAATCAAATAACTCGAAATCGAATTTTTGGTTGATACCGGAAACTATAATATTAGTTTGGTCATTAAACGGATTCGGGAAGGCTTTAACCGAAATTCCCGGCCCGTTGCTTACTTCAAATACAAAGGTCGGAGTAGCAATAGTATCGGTTACGGTATTGGTAACCACCGGTGTGTTATAATCGAAATAAATAGAGGCGGTATTGCTGATTGCAGAGCCAAAAGGCAAGTTTTTTCTTTGCTGTACCGAGAATGTAATAAAGCCTTTACTGCCTGATGGATTAGTAGTGCTATCTACCAAACGATACGGATTAAATACCCACGTAAGAATCCCCTTCCCCGATACTTTAAAATCGGAATATGTATAGCTTGATGCCAGATTGCGCACCGTAGCCGGGTCGAGATTAGGCGACAGTGTATCGGTTACAATAATAAAATGCGTGGAATCGGTACCGGTGTTTTGAAAGTGGATGGAGTAGGTAAGTATGGAATCATCAGCGGTAATATTTCCGGCGGGTTCTACGTCCTTTTCATTCGGGTCGTGCGAACCGGTAACTATTTCTGAAAAGTATAAATGATTGTTGGAAGTGTCGCAATCACCATCATATGGATAAATCCAAAACTTACTCTGCAATTGATAATCAAGAGAAAGTGTTGAGGGCACATTGAAACGAATTTTCTTTATAAGGTTAAAGTTTACATTATTAAAATCGTTTGTCGTCCACGTAATAGAATCTGCAGTAGGGCTATAAGTAGTATAAGGCGTTTCTGAGCTTAAAAAAACAAGGTTCGAATCGTATTTAAATGCAACTGTTATAGGACCTGTTAAAGGGCCCGGCGCCAGATTACGACTATAAATCCAATATTCCTTTTCAAAGCCCGGATTGGCAGAGTAGCAACCTGCACGTAATTCCAAGTCGAAACCTGTAACGTTGGTATATGCAAAATCGTTGTTCAAAGAACTATCCCCAAGCACGGGTAAATAAATAGCCGAATCCCAATTACCGCATGGTGCTAAATCGCCGCATGTAATAAACGGACTAATAATACCAAGCGTATCAGTTCCTATATCAGTAATTTCAATAGAATAATGTCCATTATGGTCAGTATATCCGTAATAATAGTTACCATTTGAAGATTTTATAACAACGAAAATCTCATTCAATCCCTGTTCTCCTGCATCAAAAACACAATTGTTATTAGTATCAATAAAAACCCTTCCCTCAATAACACTATTACATGCAGCAGATAGAAGTGCGTTGCCTGTTGCAGTACAGCCCGAAGAATCAGTTACAGTAACTACATAATTATTTGCATTAAGCGGGTGAATTATAGCAGCGCTATCCCCATCACTCCAAGCGTAGTTATAGGGTGGCGTTCCACCGGTTACAGTGCTGCTAATTGTCCCGCCAGTATTACAATTGATATTAGTATGTTCTAGATAAACGTAATAATCAGAACTTGTAAGCGTAGGGCTAAGCGTATCCTTAAATGTTGCTGAACAAAAGTAAGCATCGCTTACCAAAAGCGTATGTGCCCCTGCGGCGGCATTAAAAAGTGTATCTGAGTTTGAACCATCATTCCATAATAAGGTATAGGGTGGCGTACTGCCACTAACCGAAACTATAATTTCACCATTACTTAACCCCGGGCAGCCTGGTTGTATAAATCCCACACGGGTTATTAATACCGGGTTAGGGTTTAATACAGTATCAAAAACTATTGATTGGCATCCATTGGAATCAATAACTGAAATAGTATGTTGCCCGGCTTGCGTGTAATAATGTTGCTGAGGAGAATATCCCGAAGAAGAATCGCTATTGCCCCATTTAAAAGCAAATGGTGGCGTACCGCCCACAACTGTTATGGTAGTAGTATCTCGCCCACTCGCACAACTAATTAGGGTATTTGAAATAGCAAACTGCATGTTATTTGAAGCGCCTACCTCATAGGCAACCGATGCTGTAGCCGTATGCTGTGCAGCATCGGTTACAGTAACAGAAAACGATGAATTTTGCGAGAGATTTACTGAAGGGTTTTGACATGTATAGCAATTCAACGTATCGCTATTTGAATGCCAAACATAATAATACGGAGGTATGCCTCCTATTGTTGCTGGCATTAAAGCAATATTGCTGCCGGAACATGCTATTTGATTCGCACCAATGTTTATTGATAAAGGAATTGCAGATATCTTGCGGATACAGTCATAATTTTCTACTGCAACATAAACATTCCCGTGCGAATCTACCACCGCTCCGTGGGCTACGCCGAGTTTGGCTGAATCAGCCGGTCCACCATCCCCCCCATACCCTTCTTGGCCATTTCCTGCAAAAGTGGTGATAATTCCTGTTGTAGCATTTACTTTACGAATGCGGTGATTCAACCCATCTGCAATGTAAACATTACGAGAAACATCTAGTGCGATGCCAAGAGGCTCGTATAGTTTAGCGGAAATAGCTGGTCCACCATCCCCGGAATAACCTCCATTTGACGTACCCGCACCATAGCCATTACCAGCAATAGTGGTGATAGTGCCAGAAGATGAACCTACTTTCCGGATAACATTATTATAGCAATCCGAAAAATAAACGTTGCCAGAATCATCTAGGGCCACGACCAAAGGATGATTGAGTTTGGCTAAATTGGCAGGCCCTCCATCGCCCGAATATCCCCCACTATCGGTACCTGCATGGAAACCATTACCTATGATAGTAGTGATAATACCAGTTGATACAATAATCTTTCTAATTACATTATTTCCAAAGTCAGCTATATAGATATTACCAGCAGTATCTATAGCAACCGAGGTTGGCCTACGGAATTCCGCAGAATCAGCCAGGCCTCCATCTCCTGAATACCCCATTATCCCATTACCAGCAATTGTAGTTACAATGCCCGAAGCGACAGTTATTTTGCGGATACAATTATAGGTTGCATCTGCAAAAATAATATTCCCAAAAGCATCTATTGCCATGCCATTAGGATCTATGCCGACACCTGCAATTGTGCTAATAATCCTAGTTGTCAAATCTACTTTACGAATGCAACTGTTAAGACGATCAGAAATATATAAATTACCAGAAGAATCAATTACCACTGCTACTGGATAATGAAGTTTCGCAGAATCTGCAGGACCTCCATCTCCTGAATACCCAGATTGACCTATGCCTGCAATTGTAGTAATGATACCAGTTTGCGCTTGTGTATATTGACTTATCAATAAACCAGCTACAAGAGAAAAAATCAGAACTACTTTTTTAAAGTTAATTTTCATACATGGGTGTTTTCAACATTTAAATATAGAAAGTTTTTGAAATTGTTTAGCACCGTCACAGTTTACAAGGGGTTAACACTTTAAAAACCACATCATTCATAATCAGCATATTGCACAATAAAAGTGTTACCACCTGTTACCACCCTCATCCAATTTCATTGTTCCATATTGTAAATATAACAAAAATAGCTAAATTTTATAATTTTGCATTTCAATGCTGTTTGTCCTCCTAAGGAGGAGCAGTCCGAGAGCCTGCGGGTGCGCAGGAGGAGGAGGCTGTTCGGCTTAACTTAACCACGTTACTCCACAGCAGATAAAAAAAATCACTTCCACACCATCTTCAAAACATCTTTTGTATCAGGCGCTACTTTAAATCGATCATCAATCCGGGGCCCAACCACCCACACAATTTTTTGCGCCGATTCAATAATCCAGATA
>CAIXGR010000091.1 GCA_903919075.1 uncultured Bacteroidota bacterium
AATGCTGCAAAGTTACGAAGTTCGAAATAAAATAACCAGTCCAAAGTAAAAGCAGATTTATTAAAGGGAAAGAGCCTAGGAACTGGGCATCTATGGCTAGGGCAAGTTGATATAAAAACAGAGCACCTGGCCGAAGCTATTCAGTTCAGGAGTTTGGATAGGGAGGATTGGGCGATGTAAATGTTCTTTTGATGTGCATTGGATTTGAAGCCCTAAACCTATTTTGCTAAATTTGTTTTAGCGGTAAAATATCGCATCATAAAATTTAATGAATATGAAAAAAAATATACTTATTCTGATTGCTGCTGTCTTAGCCGGCTATGATGTTTTCAGCCAGCTAAATCCTGCCAGCAATGCGCCTCTTGCGCTTGACCCTCTGGTTGCTCCTCATTTTAATAGCAACGAACGTAGTGGCGCAGGAAACATTTCATCAATTCCCTGCACCTCTTCTAGTACTTTTTGGGGGCTTGGCAACAATGGGATTGACCAGTTTACAATAGGCGATTCTACCGTTACATTTGATTCAACCATTACAGGCGGGTCGCTGAGTCTGGCGTATTGCAATAACCTGAATGGCGGAACGCCCAGCCCTACTTTTTACGGCAACGGCGGTTTCTTTACCCCGGGCTATTATAGTGATGCAGGATGGGTGACCTGTTCCCAGTCTTACGACAGCTGGATAGTTAACAGTGGCGGTTATGGCGATTTCCTCTATTACACAACTACCGATACGCCCGCCCACGTAACGAATGGCGTAGTGAGATATGATGGCCATTCATTTACGCGGGTTTATTTATGGAGTGATCCGAGCAAAACCATTAGTGTTGCCGATATAGCAGCCGATAGCCTCGGTAATTTTTGGATGTGTACGCGCCAAAATCATAATGGGGTGCTTTCGGACAGTGTAAATTACATATCAAGCACGGGGGCTTTACTTGCCCAGTACCCCAGCAGCGATTTGGGTACCGCTGCTTACGGGATGATATTGGCCAATGGTAAATTATATATCGGCCTCGGCCCTTCAAATGCACTTTATCCCAATACGCTGGCACCTTTAACTATAACGGCCGATTCGGTAATTGCCGGAACGCCCATGCCTATGCCTAACAATAGTTATTCCGACCTGGCAAGCTGCACACCTGGTCTGGCTACAGGTATTGAAAAACTGTTGAGCCCAAATGGGCAAAAGATATTTCCAAACCCTGTGGATAATAATTTTTTTATTAGCGGTTTACGTGTTGACCGTGCAGGCACAGTAAGTTTATTGGATGCTACCGGCAACATACTATACAATGGCCCAATTACAGCCGCAACTATGCAAATTGACGCACGCGGTTTTGCGACTGGAATTTATTTTGTACAGGTAAAAGCCGATGATAAAATTTCGACTAATAAATTGGTGATTCAGCATTGATGGATGCTGTCGCGGTACGGAGCATTTGGCAGAAACCAATCAATTCAGACATTTGGATAGGGAGGATTGCGTGATGTGAGAATGCTGTTATAAAATTGCAAATGCTAATCCGGACTGCGGAAAGCCGCATACAAGTTGGGCGAGAAAAAGTTTGAGCTAATAAAAATCCTCATTATATTTAGCGGAGCTTTTTGATGTTATAATATATTGTAATATTGACCGAATACGGTGTTGAACAGGATAATGGGATAATTGCGGGTACTCGACGAAGCAATTTTTTGTATAACTGTTCAATAAAAACACTTTGAGGTTTAAAAAGTATTAAATTCGGCTTTTATTAAGCCGGTTCACCCACCCACTGGTTTTGAGATGGCTTTATGCCATGCATTGCAATTGATTTTTTTGAGATAGCACCGGATTTATAAGTTTGATTCACCGGTTTGAAATTTATCGTCAAAAAATAAAATTGCGTATCATTAAAAGTGAAAATGATTATATCTTTATAAAGTGAAAATGAACTCCACTGAACCACATAGTCCGGATTTGTGCCGGATATTATTTCTGGAAGACAATGAGTATGATGTTGACCTGATGCAACACGAATTGAAGAAGGCCGACTTTAAGCACGTAGCTAAATGGGTTGCTACAAAGAAAGATTTTTTAGATGCGCTTACGAGCTTTAGCCCAAGCATTATTCTTGCTGATTATTCGCTTCCCATGTTTAATGGAATGCACGCCTTTAGGTTGTTTAAAGAAAAAAATACAGTTATACCTTTTATTTTAGTTACCGGTTCATTAAATGAGGAGCTGGCGCTTGAATGCATGAATGAGGGAGTTAGTGATTTTATTCTGAAGTCTGATTTCAAACGCCTTCCTACTGTAATTACGCGCAACCTTGCCGTTAAAGAAAAGGAGAGAGAGAGCCTGTTGCTTTTAAACGAATTGGAAAAAAGCAAAGAGGAATTAAGAAAGACTGGCGATGATGCCAAAAAAGTAAAAATACGTGAGCTGCTTTCTAATCGCGAGTTTGAGATTCTTTGCCTTATAGCCATCGGTAAGGCGGTAAAGGAAATAGCCGACCAATTATTTATAAGCCCCGCTACAGTAGCTACCTACCGGGCACGCATACTCGAAAAACTCGAGCTTAAATCGAATGTTGATCTTACCCGCTATGCCATCAGGCATCAGTTAATAGACTAAAGCAGTCAATAAGGTCTGTTTAAGCCTAAATACTGTCACTCCGTTCGTGTCATAAATTTTATGACATCTTTCATTGT
>CAIXGR010000092.1 GCA_903919075.1 uncultured Bacteroidota bacterium
CCATTAAAGGTCTAAAGAAATTCCAAGTATTTCAAGACCAGATTATTTATTACGACAGCGCTAAACTGAACTCTTACAATTTAATTACCCTCGACTTAAAATCCATCTCTCTGCCCGATACCACCGATGTTATCATGGCCTCGCTACAAAAAGACCGTTTAGCTGTATTAAAAAAAGACAGGATTAATTTTTATAAGTATTAGCCCAGCTAACTCTCTGCATATAGGGCATAATTTGAAAACATGCTTATTCTAACAGATGTTATTATTTTAGCGCCCTTTAAAATCTGAAACCCAATTAATCTGTGTTCTCGCAACTCGAAAATATAAAAGGTAAGTTTATTGAGGTAGGCAAAACCCTCAGCGATCCGGCAACCATGCAGGACATGAAGCGTTTTGCGCAGCTTAATAAAGAATACAAGGAACTTGAAAAAGTTGTAAAGCTGTACGAGGAATACAAAATGGTGCTCAATAATATTGAAACCAACAAACAAATTCTGAATACCGAAAGCGATGCAGAGTTTAGAGAGTTAGCTAAAAACGATTTAGCGCAATTAGAAAGCCAGCAAGAAAAAACTGAAGACCAGCTGCGTTCATTACTAATACCTAAAGAGGTAGAGGATGAACGCGATGTATTAATTGAAATACGCGCCGGTACTGGTGGCGATGAAGCCAGTATTTTTGCCGGTGACCTTGCCCGTATGTACACCCGCTATTGCGAAATCCTGGGCTGGAAAGTTACCATAGCAAATGCTAGTGATGGCTCAGCTGGTGGTTATAAAGAAATAGTGTTGGAAGTAAACGGCGAAAATGTTTACGGAAAACTAAAATTTGAATCCGGTGTTCACCGCGTGCAACGTATACCTTTAACCGAAGCTAAGGGGCGTGTGCATACCTCTGCTGCATCGGTAGCGGTATTGCCAGAAGCTGACGAAGTAGATGTGCAGATTAATAATGCTGATATTCGGTTAGATGTATTTCGCGCATCAGGTGCCGGTGGACAGCACGTAAATAGAACCGAATCGGCGGTGCGCTTAACGCATATACCAACCGGCACTGTGGTTGAATGCCAGGCCGAGCGCTCGCAGCATAAAAACCGGGAAACAGCTATGAAAATGCTGAAAACAAGAATTTACGAAGCCGCAGTACGTAAACACGAAGACGAAATTGCAGCCCGCCGTAAAACATTAGTATCAACCGGCGACCGGTCGGCCAAAATTCGTACCTATAACTATCCGCAAGGGCGTATTACCGACCACCGCATTAACCTAAGCATCTACAATCTCGAAGCCTTCATGAACGGCGAAATTGGTGAAATGATTGATTCGCTGGCTGTAGCCGAGCAGTCAGAAAAATTAAAAGAAGGCGGCATAGCATTTTAATTTATTCTATTAATTTTTTTAAAAAATTATTCATCAAATTCAATTTTTTACTATGAATACAAATATTGTAATTAAAACAACTTGCTTTTTTATATTAATGGTTTCGCTTCAATTTATGGTTTCGGCGCAAAGGGCGAAGACTGATACTCTATATGTAATTAGTGGCGGCGGTTCGAAGACAATATTAAACAATACAGAAATAACAAATTATAAACCTTTACGGCTTATACTTAAAAGAGGTAAGTTCTATGAATTGAAATTTCAAGTTATGGCTGACCAATACGAGGTTAGCGCTTCAGGTCAATATAAATATGAATTGTTTTACTTTAACGGCGAAGACGATACTACTTTTAAAAATACGCACGTTGCTTATTTAAAATCTGGCTACCCCGATAAAATGGTTGACAGGAAAAAGGGCGAAAAGGCACTGTCTAAGATACCGATAAGAACAAAAATCGAAGAATATAATGCCTTGGACGAAGATGTAGAAAAACCCAAAAGCCATTAAACTATTAATTATCACTGCTCAATCTTTTCTTTCACGTTAATAATATCTGCATTATACCTATCAATATGCTCTATTACATCAATATCAAATTTCTGCGATAGTAATTGAATCATATACGGATCAAAAACAATAACCTTTTCACCCGCTGATACTGCATCATGCCGTTCAATTTTAACATCAATACCCCGCTCTTTTAGCATCTGTTTATAACAAGTTAATACTGTTATAGGGCCATATTCCTCATCTGCATCAAATACAAGTTTATAGTCATTCAACGCAATTTTCCCGTGGGCAGCATCCTGAAAAATTCTGCATGAATTTGAAAAGTTTTCTTCCCATGCATCGCCTTTCGGAAAGTAAACTTTTGAAATAATATCATAATATGGCTTAGCCAGCAAAGATAAAACGCAAACCATAGCCATTAATGAGGCTATTAAATAGGTTGTTCGCTTACTTAACCAGCCTTTAATTACAGTATACAAAAAGTAAAACAATGCGGCCGTTATTATAGCAAGATATGGAAATAGCGGAGCATCATAATGTGGAAGTTTGGTGCCCGCTACTGAAACGATTAGTAAAAATACTCCGCCCACTATAACCGAAAACAAAGTAATACGGTTTACATTATTTGTCGAAAACTTTAACCCCACCAGTATTGAAAGTGGAAAAAGTAGCATATATGAGGTAAACTGCCATGTAACAATTTCATTAAAATAAAACCATATACTGCCATAGTGCGCGTCTATTGTTTGCCCATACCGGCCACCCAATTCATTAATCCATACGGCTTCCAAATAACCCGGATTGATTGATTCGCGAAAAAAATAATAGCCTACGCCAAAAACTATAAAAAATAATAGTCCGGCATAAAACATTTTCTCTTTAAGAAAAACCATTACTTTTTTTCGCAATAGCACATACAGAAAAAGTCCGGGGGCAAGCATCATACATGCAACGCCCTTTGTTAATACTGCCAGTGTTAGAAAAAGAAAGAAGAGAAACAAATGCTTCAACCGCTTCTTTGCATCTTCATATTCCACTGCAAGAAATAAATTAATAGATGAGATGGTAGAAAACAAAACCAGCAACGAATCATACTCACCGGTACGTATCACGTGGTTTCTAACATATCCCTGGCAGGTTACTAATACCAACACTGTCAAAAAGCCAAAAACGCCGCTTGCTGTAAATTTTTTAATTGCAAAAAACAAATACATGCAAAGTATTAAAGCAGCTATTGCCGAAGGAAGCCTGACAGACAACTCGCTAAACCCAAGTAGTTTACTAAACAATACAATGCACCAAATCATCAAAGGGGGCTTACAATTACCCATCTCAGTATGCCCGTAGTAATAAGTTACAATATAGTTATGGTTTTTGGCCATATCAATGGCATTAACGCCCAAAATAGATTCATCCCACATGCGGAAGGGCATATAATTAAGATGAAGAAATATGGGGAAATAGATTAGAACCAGAAGAGCAATAAATAAAAAGGTGTTCCGGTATTTTTCAAGCAAATTGTACATTATATCGCTGGGTTAGGCTAAAGTAAATATGCCCGAATTTAATTAAATATAATTCGATATTGCATATAATAAACTATTCAGCCAACTGCGCCACCGGTATTTCTACCAAATCATATTCGCCCACTTTGGTTAAGTCCATTACTATACGCCCTTCGGCATTAACATGGAAAGGCCTGCGGAATTTTGCTCCGTAAACAAACTGATCCGCCGTGTATGACTGCCTGCTGTAAATGATTTGCGAAAAAGTATCTTCAAAAGCTTTTATTGTTACAAAAATTTCTACTTCCGTTTTTGTAATTTCTTCAAGCGTTTTACCATATAAAGCACTTTCTTCATCAATAGGATGGTTAAGTATCCAACTGGTTGGGAACATAGATATTTTATCAATTTCCAATCCTATTTGCTGAAACCGGCGTACGGTTTTCCCTTCGCCTTCATCTTCAACCCAACTAATATTAACCTTCGCCTCAACTTCCATAAGCGCCGATTTTAATTCATTAGCTATCATAAACTGCATACCGGTAATATCTCTGAATGGTGCGATGATGATATTCTTACTGTATTTAATCCGCGAAGTTGGTTTCGAAAAACGCCCATATAAGGTGCCGGTAGCAAGAGCAAACGTCATTAAGCCCATAAAGGCCTCAACAGTAGCAACAAAATTACTCTTAATACCAACCGGATGAATATCGCCATAACCCACAGTAGTGAATGATTGTACCGAAAAGAAAAAGCTATATAAAAAATGAAGCCCCGGAGTATAGCTGCGCATTCCGCTAAGGCTATCTATACCAATAAAATAATAAATCGCAGCAAAAATCAGGTTCATAATACCGTAAAAGCTGAATGCCACAATCCAAAAGCGGGTCCAGGTGGTAGTAATAAGCCAGTGGTAAAGCGTAAAATTGCCAAATAGTCTGCCAGTCCTTCGCTCCATATTATAGCTGCCGTCTAGGTTAATAGTGCGTTGCCGGCCTTGTTGGGCGCCGTGGTCAAGTCCAATATCCTCGCCGGGGCGCATGCGGTCTAAAATTTTTCTTATTTTGCTCATATCTCTTTTATATAAAAGAAAGCGTTAGCTAAGTTAATAGTTTCAATATTTTTGGCGAAACTTTAAATATCAATTTTTCGGGGGCTCAATTCCTGAAAAGAAAGTATGAAAATAGAATATAAAATACAGGAAATCATTAAAGCGGTTGGTGGAAAGGCTATTGTTCAGTCGAAAAAAGAATCTTCCATACACCAATTGCTACTCGATTCAAGAAAAGTAATACATCCTGCCGAAACCTTGTTTTTTGCACTCAGTGGGCAAAAGCAAGATGGGCACAACTACCTGGAAGAACTACACAAAAAAGGCGTTCGTAATTTTGTAGTAACAAAAGAGACGGGCATTAATGAAGAAAAATTCCCCGACTCTAATTTTATTCTTGTAAAAGACAGCACCATTGCCCTGCAAAAATTGGCAGCGCACCACCGCAATAAATTCAGCTTACCGGTAATTGCAGTTACCGGAAGTAACGGAAAAACTGTAGTTAAAGAATGGCTGTATCAATTACTGCATGAAGACTACAACATTGTACGCAGCCCTAAAAGCTACAATTCGCAAACCGGCGTTCCTTTATCGCTATGGCTCATCAACGATTCGCATGAACTGGGAATTTTTGAGGCCGGTATTTCCGAATCGGGCGAAATGGAAAAATTGGAGAAGATTATAAAGCCAACTATCGGTGTTTTTACCAATGTTGGCGAAGCGCACAGCGAAGGATTTCTGAGTATAAGGCATAAAACAAAAGAGAAACTCAACCTATTCGTAAACT
Source organism: uncultured Bacteroidota bacterium (assembly GCA_903919075.1). Taxonomy (GTDB): domain Bacteria; phylum Bacteroidota; class Bacteroidia; order Chitinophagales; family LD1; genus Bog-950. Next base: position 5,236 of record CAIXGR010000092.1, read on the forward strand.
CCGGTATAGTTATTTATTGCAAAGATTATTTCGACATTAATCAAAGCATCGCCGAAATAAATGCATTGTCGAAGGGTTCAGATGAAACTGAAAATAAAATAAAAACATTTACCTGGAGCGGTAGCAGCGAGGCCGACGTGCATTTAACCAGCCTGCTGCAAAAAGCCGGGCATTCGTATATAACCTGCCTTTATCAAAATAAAGAATTGGATTTTGAAATTCCTTTTGCCGACAAAGCCTCGGTTGAAAACGCTATTAACTGCGCCTGCGTAATGCTATATCTGAAAAAAGATTTTTCGGTTATTAAAGAGCGCATGAAACACCTTACCGGTATACAAATGCGCCTTGAAATGAAGGATGCCATTAATAATTGTTCACTTATTAACGATACTTATAACTCCGATATTGTTTCATTAAAAATTGCCATTGATTTTTTGAAGCTACAAAACCAGCATCCTAAAAAAACTGTTATTCTTTCAGACATTCTTCAAAGCGGCAGAAGACAGTTAGAGCTATACACTGAAGTAGCTAATCTGCTTGCCGAAAATAAAATAGACAGGTTGATAGGAATTGGTACTGCTATAAGCAAAGAAAAAAGATTGTTCAAAAAAAATGCAGCGCTCCAAGTAGATTGTTTTGAGACAACCGATGAGTTTTTAAAACAATTTGATGCCTCATCTTTTCAAAATGAAGTAATACTTTTAAAAGGCGCACGGAAATTCAGGTTTGAAGTAATCAGCCGGTTTCTGGAAAAGAAAGGACATGAAACCGTTCTTGAAATTAACTTGAACGCTATTGCACATAACCTTAAAGCCTATCATTCGCTACTAAAGCCTGAGACCAAAATTATGGCCATGGTAAAGGCTTTAAGCTATGGCAGCGGTAGTTTTGAAGTGGCCAATGTGCTGCAGTTTAACAACGTAGACTATCTGGCAGTAGCATACGCCGATGAGGGCATTGAGCTTTGCAAAAATGGAATCACATTACCCATTATGGTTATGAATCCCGAACTGCGGAGTTTTGAAACCATGATACATTATAATTTAGAACCGGAAATATACAGCCTTAGTTTGTTCGATAAATTTTCGGAGGTAGTTGCGCTATTACGAAATGGCAATAACGAAAAATATAAAATTCATATTGAGCTTGAAACCGGTATGAACCGGTTAGGATTTAAAGAAGAAGAAATTCCATTGCTGATTGAAAAAATAAAATTGTCGCCTCATTTGCAAGTCGCTTCTGTGTTTTCCCACTTGGCAGCAAGCGAGGATAAAAAGTATGATGATTTTACCAAAGAGCAAATAACCCGTTTCGATGAAATGAGCACCGCTATTTGCAAAGAATTTGATTACAAAATTTTGCGCCACATACTTAACAGCAACGGTATTACCCGCCACACCAAAGCACAATTCGACATGGTGCGCCTGGGCATAGGTTTATACGGCCTTGATGAATCGCAGAAAGTGCAGGGCAAGCTGATGAATGTTTCCACGCTAAAAACTACCATCTCTCAAATTAAAGAAGTAAAAAAGGGAGACACCGTTGGCTATGGGCGCGTAGGTAAAGTATCTAAAAACACACTGATTGCAACAGTAGGGCTGGGCTATGCCGATGGCCTTAGCCGCCGCCTCTCGAACGGCACAGGTAAAATGTTGGTTAACGGAAAACTGGCTCCCATTATAGGCAATGTGTGTATGGATATGACGATGTTAGACATTACAGGAATTGATGCCCGCGAAGGCGATGAAGTAATAATATTTGGCAGCAACCCACGCATTGAAGACATTGCGGTTGCAGCAGAAACTATACCGTATGAAATACTTACCGGAATATCGGGACGAGTAAAGCGGGTCTATTTTCAGGAATAACCTACCGGTGCCTTCCCTGTTAAACTTCTTTCAACAAA
>CAIXGR010000093.1 GCA_903919075.1 uncultured Bacteroidota bacterium
ACCATCATTAAATACCAAGGGTAAATAACGTGCGAGTAGAAGAGGAGGAACAACAACAGCAGTCTTAAATACACATTCATCCACTCGCCTTTGGTGCGTTTATTTCTAAAAAAGGTGAATATCAAAAAGGCACTTGTAGCTAATGCAAGTATGCGGCAAACCATCATCACCCCGTTCCATGCAGCCATTTTTTGCGAAACTAAAGCGCCACCGCTGTCTTCATCAATAATATGACTAAGCTGAAAACCGCCTTTTGAAAGCTGCTCGCCGTAAAAAATAGCATCTCCAAATATTTCGGCTATAGATTTTGTAGGTATTTGCTCATATACCGAATGGAATGGTGTAAGGAATGTATTTTTTGACGTATAGTAAGGATAATACAACATAACAAGCACAGTTGCTGCAACCAAAACTCCCGCTACTGATTTCAAAATAAATGTTTTTTGCTTGCGCCTTTTAAAAATGTAAGAAGCTATGAAAATGTAAGGAATAATAAGCAGGTAATTCATTTTAACCGCTATGGCAAGTGCCGCAAAAATAAAAGCCAGTATGGTTTTATTGCGCATCATCATGTAAACCGTGCAGGCGGTCATAACCACAGCCATTAAGTCGCTATGCAGTTGCCCTATACCCTGTATCAGCAAAATAGGGTTCAGTGCAATAAAGAAAAACGTACCCGGTGCTACAGAGGTCTTTTTCGCAGTATAAAAAGCTGCTTCAATAAAAATTACTGCCCAAATAAGTGCAATTAATTTATATATAATTAAAGAGATGTAAATGTTTTCAGGTGTAAGATAAGTAGCCGATTGCAAAAAGATTAGGCACAAAGGCCCGTAAACAGTAGGCCCGTTTCCCGAAAGCGGGTTGCAATACGAGAAGAACGACGAAAGCACACCCGGAATACGGTTAAACACATCAATACCCTTATTAGCTAAGTCGCCATAGGTTAAAAGCGAGAAAATATCATTGCTTAAAAACGGCAGCATTAACGAAAGCAAAAGCGTTTGCCCATAAAACAACAAGCGAATTTGGCCAATAGATAAAGCATTAGTGCGCCAAAGCTTATAGTAAGCAATAGAGTATGCAGTTAAACCGGTACCAAAAAGTAAATAGATAAACAGGGCTTGGAAGCCGCTCATGGCATGTTCGTCCACCATTATTGATTGGGCAAAATAAGCACGCAACCACGATGCAGCAACCAACAGCAAGCTACCCGCCGTTAGCAACGAAACATTACTTGTTTTTACCTGCTTGTTAGTGTCCAGAAATTTCAAATTCGAAAGCATTTATCGTATTCAATAATTCTTTAATCAATTATGCTCTACTTTTTATCTATAAAAAGTAAAATATTGCCTTAACAATTTCTCCTCTAAAAACGGCCACAAAAAAGCACATTATTCTGCTATTATACAATTAATTGGCAAACATTCGCATAAGGGTTTTAAGATTTGCACATATGTTTTTAACATATCAAAAAAAACGTACTCGTTAATTGCCCAAAACCATCGTATTTTAGAAGAAAACTGCACATTTCAGACAATTTAAAATTTCCTAATCGCATATTTTATAAACCCCTTAAAAAATATTCACAATTAAGACGCCAAAATTATTGGTCGTAAATTGGTGATTTAGCTTCTTTTGCTTTCTTTTGCGTGATTTTCCTGACGAAAACGAAGCCAAACTCATAAGTTATAGCTGACCCACTGAGCTTGAGATGATTATAAAAAAAATACACAAAGTTTAAAAGCATTTTAGATAACAACTTGATGATTATATTACTTGTGCAACAAAACCCGAAAAAATGAAAACTATAGTTGTTAATAATAAACGCAGTATTGGCCCAGGGCAACCATGTTTTATTGTGGCTGAAATAGGAATTAACCATAACGGTTCGCTTGAAACCGCTTTGCAACTTATCGACGAGGCAGCTAAAACAGGTTGCGACGCTGTTAAATTTCAAAAACGTACCCCTGAAATATGCACCCCGCGAGACCAGTGGGAAATTATGCGCGATACACCGTGGGGTCGCATGAGTTATATTGAGTACCGCCATAAAGTGGAGTTTGGGCAGAAAGAATACGAAGCAATTGATAAATTTTGTAAACAAAAAGGCATTCTTTGGTTTGCTTCATGTTGGGATGAGCCTTCCGTTGATTTTATTCAGCAATTCAATCCTGCATTGTATAAAGCAGCTTCGGCTTCTTTAACCGATATACCATTGTTGCTTAAAACAAAGGCAACAGGCAGACCTTTGATTATTTCTACCGGTATGTCAACCTTAGAAGAAATAGCAAATGCTGTTGAAGAAATAGGAACCGACAATTTATTAATCGCTCATGCCACATCTGCATATCCTTGCAACTTAAACGAGTTGAATCTTAAAGTTATTCAGCAACTGCAAAAATTATATCCCGATACGCCTATAGGCTACTCAGGGCACGAAACAGGCTTGGCACCTACATTGGCAGCTGTTGCATTGGGTGCATGTTTTGTTGAAAGACACTTTACACTCGACCGCGCTATGTGGGGCTCTGATCAGGCCGCTTCGGTTGAACCTACCGGAATGACCAAATTAGTACGTGATGTTCGTAATGTTGAAGCCGCATTAGGCGATGGCATTAAAAAAATATACGAAAGCGAAATGGGCCAAAGACAAAAGTTAAGAAAGGTGAAAGAAGTAAATATTGTTAACCCATAATACCCATTGACTTTAATCAGCAATTACTGGTTAATAATGAAGTATTTTTGCACCATAGAAACGATATGATTGTTTCGTCGCATTCATGAGCCAAATTCAAACCATAACTACAGTTATCCTTTTTTCATGGATAGCTATTGTGGTAACCTTAGAGCGGCTATTTCCCTACACCAAAAACATGAAATTTTTTCGCCAGGGGTGGTGGCTCGATTTTTTCTGGTATACACTGGTTCAAAGTTATTTTTTACAAATTTTAATTTTTGATTATATCATCGCTCCGGCCAAAACATCATTAGGCTTGGCACAAAGCGGATATTTATCAAACTGGCCAATGTGGGCCTTGGTGTTGTTTTTTCTTCTTACTCATGATTTCTACATTTATTGGTTTCACCGGCTACAACACAATACCAAATTATTCTGGCGCACGCACGAGGCACACCATTCGGTAAAAACTGTTGATTGGTTGGCCGGCTCACGCTCTCATGCGTTCGAAATCATCATTAACCAAACTATCGAGTTTCTCCCTATTTTCTTTTTGTTAGATGTAAAAACAGCCGCTATTATGGTTCCCATAAAAGCTTGCTTGGATGCCGTTTGGGGCATTTGGATACATTCCAACATTAACGTAAAAAGCGGCAAGCTGCAGTATTTTATTAATGGGCCCGAAATGCACCAGTGGCACCACTCTAACCACCGCGAGGTATTTTATTGTAACTATTCCACCAAGTTTGCATTTTGGGATTGGATTTTTGGTACTGCTTTTTTACCAGGCCTAAACCCATTTAAATACGAGTTTCTAAAGCCACAACGATTTGGTTTGCCCTATGATTATCCGCGCGATTACTTTATGCAGCATTGGTTTGCAATACACCGGTTCGATGTAAAAAAAGTAGAAGAACAACCCACAGTAAAATCTTATATTGAGTGGAAGGAA
>CAIXGR010000094.1 GCA_903919075.1 uncultured Bacteroidota bacterium
CGTTGCAATCGGTATTGAAAATTGTTAGGCCTGTTGCGGGGTTAGAAATTGCATCTCTTTGGCTGGCACTAATTCTTGGCAATAAAGCGCCCATGTTAGTAAAGTCAATATCCAGACCATCTGAATTATCAGCGGGTGCCCCTGAACTATTAATAGCCACACCTTGCTGTGCGTTTACAGTATTGTACGGGCATACACTAAGGCCTATCAATGCAATTGATAAGTATATTATTTTTTTCATAATTCATGGGTTTAGTTAGTTATGATAAGTGCAATATACTTGATTTAATTAGAGAATGCAATTTCCTCTGCATTTCCTTTAGCACATTCACCCTCTGGCATAGTGGCATTTAAAGTAAATCAACATTCGGTAATAATAGCGTACGTTGAAAATCACCGGGTTACCTTAACAAATGAGAACATTTAATAAGATTTGCATATATTTTACTATTTCTAAAATCTTTTTGTAACCAAGGTATTTTGACGAATGAAGGCGAACTTTGTGGCATTTTTGAGCATGGCAACCGAAGGAGTAATTCTTAATATACTTTCATTTAGCTATAGCTAAATGAGTAATACAGAAGAAACTACTATACATTATCATAATTACATATCCGTATACAATAAATTAAAAATATTGTTATACTTTAAACGGGTTTCTAATTACATAATCTTTAGGTTTAAGATTAGAGGTAAAAGTACGCACTAGGAAGAAATTTAAGAATGGATTAAAATGTTTTAAATACCCGTACATTGGTGACGGAACAGCCCCGATGGTGCTTTTTATTTCAGGGGCTGTTCTGCCAAAATGAAGCTTTTCCACAGCATTTACTATTCCAAATGATATCATATCGTACAACATATGCTGGTAAAGATGAATAGGTTTACATTTTTCTGGATTCATTCCGGTATAATGCACTTCCATTTTTTTTCCAAACTGATAAAGTGAAATAAACCCTATCATTTCATCATCCTTAAAATAACTAAAAACCCTATACGTATAGGGCAAAGACTTTTTTTGCATTCTGAAATAATCTTTTTCAAGTGTTGCCAGTTTAAACTCCGCCCGCGACATTACATCCTGATATAATTCAAATAATTTATCTTCATATTTCTCAATATCACTTTCAGTTAATTCTTTTTTTATTACACCATTTTCATTACACAAGGCAATAACTTTTTTTGCTCGAACACGATACTTTGAAGAAAGCGCATTTAAATAATCATCAAATGATTTCCATTCGGGCTTTAGCTTAATGCCCATGTCTGCCTCAACGGTTATTTCATTAAAGCCGTTTTCTACAAATCCCTTATCGAAATCTGATTTGGGCTGGTATAAATCAGGAATTAAAATGCCTTTTATTTTATCATCGGTTTTTGCAACTTCATCAATTGCTTTAAGAAGCAAAAAGCTGCGCTCTTTTTTACTAAGGCTATGTTGGAAGTAAAAGCCATTTTCACCAGTCATAAAAACGTTGCCGCTTACTAGCAATTTAACGTTGATACGACTTACCAATAGCTTGCTTATATATTTAATAAATCCGTATAAATATTTTTTAAACCCTGCGGGAGATTCGGGGAAATAATTCAGTAAGTCGTTACCGGTAAACCGTACTACCTGAAAATATACTATGCCAACCGTTAAATCCTGATTTTTAATAAAGGCATATTTAAACTGCATATTGTGCTTTTGAGATTCTTCAATTAACCTCAATTGCCCATATAACATAAAAGGATTAGACTCTGGCACCAACTGATTCCATTGCAGTTCAGGAACCATATTTATGGAATCATAAATTGCGAAAGAAAATGATTTCACACTTTCAATGCCGGTTGAACAGGAAGATGACAAACTTGTACTCACAAAAAAACAATTTCTATTAAATGACGGACAACCGATAAGAAAATTTTCTTTCTTTAAAAACATTTCAAATGTAAGGAAAGTTTAACGGCCCGTAGGCGCAAATACGGTGAGGTAAAACAGGCAGCTATTTTTTTCTAAAAACAACTATGCGATTAGTATTAGTTCCAGATTTATTATTCCCTACACCCCATATATTCGCCGTTTTAGTAAAGTTTTGCTGGTTAATCATAACACCAATACAAGTAAAACCTGAATTTAACCCCATTGGTATTACTGCTTCTTCCAACATTACACTTGCATTGCGCACCTCTCCTACTTCAAATGCTACTACACCTCCTTTTTTAGTTATTCTATATAATTCATCAAACACTTTTTGCATCTTTTCCGACCACTCATCAACTGTTTTGCTCATGGTTATTTTTTCCGCAACCTCATTTACATTAATATCATTAAACCAACAACGCAACCAGTTATCTGTAGCATATTGAACAACATTTAAAAATGGTGGTGACGTAACGGTAAGCGAAACTGTTCCAGATAATATAGCCTTGGTTTGTGCGGCGTCCTCATTTAAGAATTTAGCAGATGTATTTTGGAGATTCTTAATATCCTGCTCACCAATATTTTTAAGCAAGGCTTTTGATTTACGAATGATAAGTCTTTTTACATCTCGGTATTCGGGCTTTTGTTTCCTGTCTCGGTTTATTTTTTCCTGCCTTTCTGGAAGCAGTGCTTGATTGGGAGGCAAAGTATAAACCGAAAAAAATCCTTTTGAATGGCCTGTAAGGCGATTGGTAGCCACCATTCTTATCCATCTATCTATATGGTCCTGCTTCTTCGTAATCAATCGCCTTTTTAAATAATTTTTCAACGAAACAATTTCATGCTCGGTGTCGCGATGATAAAACATCGACAAATCAAGATTAGCCTTTACACCTTTTTTAAATAAAATATTATCTATTCTATTCTGTACTTCATCAAAATGCGGAATATTAAGCCGGGGGGTTGTTAATATAAGGCTGATTGGATTTACATCATTCGCAATAACCCTTCTTTGCATCAATCCAGCCTCTATTACCGTTGTGCCTCTGCCATTAAAGGGGTCGTATATAATATCATCCTTCTTTGTAAAAAAATCTATAAAAAAACGAGGTAACTGCGGCTTAAAACAAGCCCTATATGATACTTCGTGTAAGGCATTTGCCTGCCTTTGCTGTGCAGTCCAAAACTCATTAATAAAAACAGGAAAAGACAGGCCTTTTATAACCATGTTTTTACAGTTGGTTCGAGGGCTGTTTTTATAAAGCCTGAATTGCCGCAGATGCTCCTGAAAAGGCTCTTTCATTATAAATACTAAACCTGTTTGATTGGCCTTATTAAGTAATGCCGCAAGGTAAATATTAAGGCGGGGTTTAAAAAATTGGACAAATATTAGCTACTGTCGGTTTTTTTTATAAATTTGCACCCCTTAATTTTTGGGCTTTAGTGACACAGCCCGATAAAGAATTTGGTTTGATTCACAGCTAAATTTCTAAACATGGCAAAAGTAAAAAGCAAGAAAAAGGTAGCTCCAAAAACAAAGAGTAAACCTGTGGCCAAAAAAGTTTCAAAGCCGGCAAAAAAAGTAGCACCTAAAAGCAAGAAACCAGCACCTGCTAAAAAGGTTAAAGCTAAAGTTGTAGCTAAAGGCAAACCAGTTGCTAAAAAAGCAACTGCAAAACCCGTAAAAAAAGTTGCTCCTAAAGCCAAAATTGTAAAGCAAGAAAAAAGGGTTGAGCCTAAAAAAGTTGCGAAACCCACTGCTGTAGGTAACAAAGTAGTAGCGAAACCCGTAATGAGCAATAATATTGCGCCCAAAGCAAATAATGGAACAAAACCTGCACCAAAAATAAATATGAAGAAAACAAAACCGGAAAATGAATTAAACATGCGCTACAGCGACGAGGAGTTGAAAGAATTTAAAGACCTTATTGACAAAAAATTAATTGCTGCTAGAGAAGAATTAAAAAATCTTAAAGAAGCTTTGGATAACCATACCGAAAGCCAGGTTGGCAATAAAGCATGGAATATGGAAGAAGGCACGGATACTTCAGAAATGGAATATCTGATGAACCAGATTTCGCGCCAGCACCAATATATCAGAAACCTTGAATTGGCTATGATAAGAATTGAAAATAAGACTTATGGAATATGCCGTGTTACAAGCAAATTAATACCGAAGGAAAGACTTCGGATTGTGCCACACGCTACATTAAGTCTTGAAGCTAAGATGACGCGTAAAAAAGAAGATGTAAGCCCTGGAGCAAGTTTAGCAGCACCGCCTACTGATTTTTCTGAAGGCTTTGAAGATTAATTAAGCTGACATATAAGATAAAATAAAAGCACCCGGTCGTTAAACCGGGTGTTTTTATTTTATACAAATCAGAAATTTGCTTTTTGCATATTTGTGATAAACGGCCTTACACTTTAGGAATTATAATTCTGAAAGTTGTTCCTTTTCCAATCTCCGATCGTTTTACAAATATTTTTCCGCTGTGGTATTCTTCTACAATTCGTTTGGTTAACGAAAGGCCTAACCCCCAACCCCGGCGCTTGGTAGAGTAACCGGGTTCGAAAATTGTTTCGAATTTATTTTTGGGTACGCCTTTGCCCGTATCAGTGATATCGATAATTACATTTTTCAAATCCGATGAGGCTTCAACATCAATCTCTCCTTCGCCGTTCATTGCATCCAATGCATTTTTTAGAATATTTTCAAGCACCCAATCAAAAAGTTGGTTGTTAACCTTAAATACCAAATTATCCTCACAATAAATATTCATTTGCACTTTATTGCTCGCACGCCTGCGCATATAATTTACGTTTTTCTCAATACATTCCTTCACACTTTCTGGTATCAGCTGCGGCACTGAACCTATTTTTGAAAATCTTTCGGCCACCAGAGACAAACGGCTTACATCGTTTTCAAGTTCAGAAAGTATATCCTCCTTCCCTTTCATTTCCTTCATCTCGCGCAAATTTTCTATCCATCCTTCGAGCGATGAAATTGGGGTGCCTAATTGATGGGCAGTTTCTTTAGCCATACCTACCCAAACTAAATTTTGCTCTCCTCTTCTTGCATAACTGAAAGCCAGATATGCTATGATAAGAAAGGCAGCAAAAATGCCGAGCTGCACAAATGGAAATAGTCGGAGTTGCTTTAAAGTGTCGGAATCATCATAGTAAATATATCTGAAAACGCCCTCACCTAAATCGGCAACTACCGGGTCATGGGCTTTTTCCATTTGCTTTATAAGCGCAGTTACATCTTCGGGCTTCTGCATTTTTGCGGAGTCAATATTTCCGTAATTAATTACATTCTGTTTTCCATCAGTAAGTATTACAGGGGTTGAAGCAGTATTCATTACTACTTCTTCAATAAAAGTTTCAATCAAATCATTTAAGGTTTGCTTTAATTTGGTGAACAGATTAGAGTCTTTATAATAAATGTAGTTTTTGCTGCTTTTATAATTCAGGATTTTATACTCAATAGTTATTGGCGGGTATACCGAAAACTGAGCGCGCACAGCCGGGGGCAGTTCAGCAAATGTTTTTACATTCTTTGCAATTTCTATATTTCGCGCGCCATGTATATTGCCATCCTCATCGGTAAGGATGGTGGGTATATCGTTATTTGAAGTAACTATATCATTAAAAAAAGTTGTTTCATCATTATTATCAACTGAAAGCAAAAATTTTGTTGCTTGTGTGTAAACACTAACTTTTCTTCTTTCGTCTTCGGCCAATTTGGTAAATAATTCTTTTGTGTAGCGAACCAACCTTGCCTTTCGTGCAATAGCTTCGGCCCATAGCTTTGCTTTATGCTTTTCATCGTTAGCCATTTTATTGGCCAGGTGGTTAGTATATAAAACTGTTGATGTGCCTAGAAATGTACCCAACAGCAACAGTATAAGTTTAAGATTTGATTTATGGGCGTATATATCCATTGTAACAGTCTAAAGTAAAAAAATAGAAGCAAACTATGCGTCTCATCACTTTTCAGTTGAATCAAAGTCCATAAACTGAGGCTGGCTTTTTACATTAAAATATTTATCCTCTCGTTTTCTCTCGTTTTCATCAATAATATCTGCTTTGTTATTAATCAGATTTTTTAAATTTTCCTTTTCCTTCTTAAAGTCTTCCTGGATTTTTTTTCTCGAGGCCTTTTTGTCCAGCTTTATTTTTGGATTTGCAAGGTCCCCTGTCATGCTTAAATACAAATTCAGTCCCTCGTAAGGGTCATCTTCCATATATTCAATATTATCCAACTTACGATTAAATTTCTGGGCCAGTAGTTTGTGCAGGTTAATTTTAAAATGGTAATCAACTGTATTATTAAAATAATGATAACCCTCTATCATCAGGTTTAGCGCGCTCGATTCAATTTCGAATTGTGGTATATCCATACGTTGGTTCGCAATTTTTATTGTGTTGGCTAGCTTTGCGAATTTAATATCCTGCAACTCTGTAACTCTTATAAACTTTGAGGCAGCTCGTAATGGTTCGAATTTAATGAGTTCACCATTCGCTATATCAAAGTCTATAATGGCATTCAATGAATTTGCATCTAGTTGGCTGTAATTATTCCATTTTGAATTGAATGAAATTGCTGCGGTAAGCGTGCCTTTTAAATGCTTATCGGTAAGCGTGGTTTGGCCGAAATTTTCGCATTCGCTGAAAATTTTTGTTACATTCAAATTAACCGCGCGTATATCGTAACTCATATTCATCGAGTAGTCATCGCCGAACGAAAGCCTTCCATTTGCTTTAATATTACCATCCATGCCCTGCATTTGCACATCATTGCATTGAATGATACCGGGAGACACCTGAATATTTCCTTGTAAATTATCAAACTCAATTTTTCTGAAAAGAAACTTTTCTATTTGTATATCAATATTCCCTTGCATATTCATTACTTCGCGAACATCGATTTTACCGGTAGCAGCGGCAACGGCCGCGGCCTTACTTTGATTTTTCTTATTATAGGTATCAATAATGCCAGAAAGATTCAATGTTTTAATTTTAAGTGCGCCATTTACAACCAGCACAACATTATTGGCATTCCTGTTTACGCTTAGGTTATAGGCAAAAGCAAGCAAGTGGTGTATATCGCCTGTAAAAGATGCCTCGGTGCTTAAAAAGTTTGTGGTAACATTATCTACTTCAATAACCTGATCGTTGTATTTCATCAGACCATTAATGTTGCCATACGTAGTGCCATTTTGCTGAAATTCTACGCCACCAAATTTAAATTCACCGCTGCCCGTTAAAGTTGAATTTTCGATATCTGAAAAATCCTTCTTTCTTCCTTTTATATGGAAATTATTAAACGTAATAGTGCCGCCAAAATCGCGGATTACACTATCCGGAATAAAAGTTGATAACTCTGATACGTGAAAAACACCGTGAGCAAAAAAATCAAATGAGGGGTCGGATAGATTGAGAATGCTAAGCTTAAAATTAAAAGGCGATTCGTTTAACATGCAATTAAAATTGCTGATAACTAAATTACTAGTGCCCTTTTCATCCATTTCGTATTTAGCGGTGGCATTTACTTTTTTTAATAATTTATTGTATCGGCCTAGTTTTAACTCGCTATTCTTAATATCTGCACTAACATCAACATGCGGGAAAGAACTTTTGTTAATCATACCTTTCACATTAGCAGTAATTAAATAGGCTCCACTCCCTTCAGCCTCCGCAAATGATGTTCTGTATTTTTCCGGAATGAGACCAATCAGCTTTTGAATGTTTTTGCCTTCGTTGATTAATTTAAAATCGACCTGAGTGCCAGCTTTAAGCAATGTAAAAAAACCGCTAATACCAAACTCACTTCCATCTATATCAATTGCACTCTTTTTAAAAGTGTATTGCGCGTTATCGTTATTTACTGCTAAAACAATTTCAGCTTTTATTTTTCGTTTTGCAATTAGTTGCTGGTCCGATGAAGTTACGTTATTCACCATAGCGTTAATGCTGGTGGTTAAATCAAATGCTTTGCTACTAAAGTCTCCTTTTAATAAAATCTCCTTTACATCAACATCAGCAAAAGTATATTGTGTGTTGTCGTTGTAAGTAAAATGTACATTCTTTACCTCTGCCTTTTTTAGTTGCACAGCAAGGCTACTGCTGGTACTTGAAGTATCTTGTGAGGGCTTAATAATTTCGTAATTTGCATTACCATGTTCGTCTTTATATATATTGATATCGCCGTTGGTAATAAATATTTTAGTCAGTTCTATTTTATCGCCAAACAAACTAAACAAGTTGCACAGCAACGAAAACTCTTCAACTTTAAGTAGTTTCTTATCCTTTCGCAGTTTATCATCAATAACCAAATCTTTAAATGTTAATGAGGCATAAGGGAAATGGGTAATAAGCGAAAGATGAATACCTCCATTAACTTTTACAGGCACAGTAACCTGCTTATTAATCGCTGTTAAAATTTTTTGGGTTATCTTATCCTGCATAAACCAGCCCAGTAACCCTGCACTTAGAAGTAAAACCACAATTACGCCTGTAAACACAAGCATAACTTTCTTAATCCGTTTATTCATTTGGGTGAATTTAAAGCAACCGATGCAACTAATTATTACTCTTCATTAACACGGTGTTAATTACCATAATACAGGCATAGTTTCGAGTCCAAAAAAAACTATTTTCACGCGTTAGTAACCAGACTCTATGAAAAAAATAATTGCGATAACCATGTTGTGTTGTATTTTTTGGAGTAGGCCTTTCGCTCAAATGAATGAGAATACACCACCGCAAAGCACTAAGTTTTCAAAAACGCTTTTTTCAAATTTACCGGAGCTTATTCTGCCTGCATTTTCAGCCGAAGAAGCAGCTAGCCTTGATTACAATGACACCAAAAACGGCAGCCTGCCTAAATTTGCCCGCCATATTGCTATTAACGTAAAACTTAATAATTCAGGTATATGGACTAGCCTGCCAAATGGTAGCAGGGTTTGGAGAATACAAATTACATCGAAAGGCGCATTGGGACTATTACCCTTGTTTGATTCGCTTTATTTACCTGAAGGTTCATCATTGCATGTTTATATACCTGATAAAAAAGAGATATTAGGGGCATATACACACGATAACACTCCGAAAACCCGAGCATTTTGCAGCGGCTTAATACATGGTGAAACCTGTATTGTTGAATATTGCGAACCACTATTACAAAAAGGAAAAGGCATATTAAGCATGGATAAAATGGGCCATGCTTACAGGTGGGTAAACCCTTTAGCAGAAAATGCCGAAAGTATTGACAGTGGCTCGGCAGCATGCGAAATAAATACTGCCTGCTCAGAAGGCACTAACTGGCAAGACCAGATAAGATCATCGGTCAGGATATTTATTGTTAGCACCAGCGGAGATGGATTGTGTAGTGGTACGTTAATTAATAATGTTCGCAATGATTGCACTCCGTATATTCTTTCGGCGCAACATTGTACTGAAGGTGGTGTTACGGCAAGCGAATACTCGCAATGGAATTTTATTTTCAACAACAACACTTCTACCTGCAATGGCACCACCTGCCCTAGCAATAATATTATTAACGGTTGCAAAAAAATAGCGGATAGTGAGGATAATGCCGGTGCCCGCGGTTCTGATTTTCTTCTATTAAAACTAAATTCAATACCATCATCTGGCTATCACGTATTTTATTCAGGCTGGACCAATACTAATGCACCAGCAACCTCAGGGGTTTCTATTCATCACCCAAAGGGCGATTGCTCAAAAATATGTACTTATTCAAATGCTGCTGTTTCAGCGTCGTGGGGCGATACAGCAACCGGAACACATTGGCAAGTAACATGGGCAAGTGGTGTTACCGAACCCGGCTCATCAGGCTCGGCCTTATATAATCAACAAAAACTTGTTGTAGGGCACCTTACCGGAGGTAGCACTTGTTGTGTTACCGGACAATGCGGCCTATACACCGGGCCCAATAATCCTGACTTGTACGGCAAAATTGCTTTCGACTGGCTTTTAAACGGCGTAAATCCATCAGTTCAATTGCAACCCTGGCTTGATCCTGATACAACAGGGGCCATATCATGGCCGGGTATTAATCCACCATGTGGGAGCTCTTTGCAAAACGATGCGGGAATTCAATCGGTAAGCATTCCAAATGGCGACGTTTGTTCGCAAACTTTTATACCTGTAGTAACTATTAGAAACTTTGGCGCAAATACCCTTACCTCAGTAAAAATTAATTATACAATTGATGGTGGAAACTTGAATACTTATACCCCAAGTATCAGTTTAACTGGTGGAGGAAGTGTTACCATCAGCCTACCCAGCATTACACTTACTACAGGAAGCCATAGTTTTGCAATTTTAACTGCCAAGCCTAATGGTGCAACTGATGCTGACCCATCAAATGATTTTATTAGCACAAATTTTTATATCAATCCACCATCCGGTAACCTGGTTTTAAATCTTTCAACAGATAATAAGGGTAGCCAAACCACATGGGAGGTTACCGATGCGGGGAGCAACGTAGTTGCTTCGGGTGGACCTTATGCAGATTTTTTGGGCGGAGAATCATTTCAAATTCCGCTATGTTTACGTACTGGTTGCTATACCTTCACTATTTTTGATGCCAACAACAACGGAATGAATAATGGCGAACAAGGAGATTTTACGCTAACCGGATTAACCGGGTCACAGGTATACGCCAGTTTAACCCACGCCGCCTTTGGGAGTCAGGAATCGCACAGTTTTTGTATTGATGCATCGGGAATAGAGGAAATTAATAGCCTATATTTAACCGTTATTCCCAACCCGTCAACCGGCACATTCAAAATAGGGTTTGATAATAACGAGCAAAAAATGATACATATTTATGATGCTTTGGGTAGAGTTGTTTTTGGTAAAGAATTTTATGATAAGAATATAACTCTTGACCTTTCGCAGTTTGGAAAAGGCATTTATGTTTTAAAAGCTGAAACCAGCACCGGAAAAACGACCAAGAAACTTGTTATAGACTAATGATGAAAAAATACATATTTATTATCACTATTTTTTTGCCTTTTACTGTTTTCATTTTTTCATTTAAAATGTATAGGCAGGGGAAAACCAATCAGGCTTCGGCTATTATTACCAGCCAAAAATTCCATAAGCCGGTTAGAGATAAACAGTTTTTTGCGGCCACCACTGAAATAATACCCATTGATACTGCATTTGTGAGTAAAGATAGTTTGCACATTATAACCCGAAAAGTTTCGGGCTGTGATGCAGAGAATTTTAAATTGGTATGGAGCGGTAATATGGTTAAATCTTCACCCCCGCAAACTGCCGTTCGGTTATTTAAAGTAGCTGATATAGAGTGTAGTGAAAAGCATAAGTTTCACTTGGTTTACAATATTACACCGCTAAAATTGAAGCAAGATTCAATTGCCAATAAAGTTACTACCGTACATCTTGGGGGCTGGAAAGAACCGCTTAAATACGAATTTGATTCACTTCCGGGCAGGCAACATAAAAACTGATTAACTTTACAGAATGAAAAACATTGCGATAACTATTTTTCTGGTTACCATTTTCAATCTTTCTTTCTCGCAAACGGATAGTCATTTGCAGCCTAAAAGCAATGAGTTTTCTAAAACTCTTTTTACTAACCTATCTGAGTTCGTTCTTCCAACATTTTCATATGAAGAAGCAACAAAACTTGATGATATAGATGTACAAAATGGAACAGTGCCTAAATTTGCCCGTAATATTTCAACTAATATAAAGCTTACAAATTCGGGAACCTGGACTGAACTAGCTGATGGTAGCCGGATTTGGCAAATTAAGATTACCTCGAAGGGGGCATTAGCGTTAGTTCCACTGTTTGATGCTTTATTTATTCCCGAAGGCGCAACGTTGCATGTTTATATGCCCGGAAAAGAAGAAGTAATTGGAGCGTACACACATATTAACACACCAGATACCCGCGCTTTTTGCAGTGGAATAATACACGGCGAAACCTGTATTATTGAATATTATGAGCCACTAATTCAAAAAAACAAAGGGATATTAAGTATCAACAAAATTGGCCATGCTTACCGGTGGGTGAATAAATCAGTGCAAGATATTGATAGTACTTCGGGAACGTGTGAAGTAAATGTTGTTTGCAGTGAAGGAAATAATTGGCGCGACCAAATAAGATCTGTAGTAAAAATAATAACTGTATCAGGCCCCGATTCCGCCAGTGGCGAAGGATTTTGTAGTGGTTCTTTATTGAACAATGTTAGAAAAGATTGCACTCCTTATATTCTTTCAGCGCAACACTGTGCCGAAAATGGCGTAAGCGCAGCGGAGTATAATCAATGGCAGTTTATTTTTAACTACCAGGCTTCTACCTGTAATGGGAACACCGGCCCCAGCAGCGATATTATGAATGGCTGCAAGAAAGTTGCAGATAGCAAAGATGTCGGAAGCCAAGGGGGGTCTGACTTTCTATTGTTACAACTTAATTCTAATGTTCCACTTAGCTACAATGCTTTTTATGCTGGTTGGAATCATATTAACGCCATTCCTGACTCAGGCGTTGGGATATCGCATCCGAAGGCCGATCTTAAAAAAATATCTACATATACTTCTCCGGCAGTCTCTTCAGTTTGGGGCAGCGACACTGTTGGCGATACACACTGGGAAGTTGTATGGGCGACAACCCAAAACGGCCATGGAGTAACGGAGCCGGGCTCTTCGGGCTCGCCTTTATTTAATGAGCAGAATCTTATAGTGGGGCACCTTACCGGTGGCAATTCGTGTTGCACATTTGGTGGATGTGGCAACAGTCAAAGCAGTCCAAATGGTCAGGATTTTTATGGGAAACTTTCTTTCGATTGGAACTTAAACGGAATTATTAACTCGGTACAGTTGCAACCCTGGTTAGACCCTGACAATATGGGGGGTGACACTTTAATGGGTATGAACGCTCCATGTGGGGGCGCAATGCAAAACGATGCAGGAATACAGGCAGTAAGTATTCCCACCGGTAATCTTTGCTCACGTAGCTTTACGCCGGTTGTTACTTTCCGAAATTTTGGAAGCAATACATTAAACTACCTAGTACTTGCCTATTCAGTTGATGGTAATAATCCTTTGCCCTACTTTCCGCCGCAGGACAGCCTTATAGCCGGAACTACCAGAACTGTAAGTTTTCCGGAAATGACAGTTGCGAACGGCAGCCACACTTTTACAGTTTATACTTTTAACCCCAACCATGCAAATGATACCAACCATGCAAATGATACCATAACCACTAGTTTTTATGTTTCGGAACCAGCAGCACAGGTGGTTTTAAATCTTACTACTGATAATCAGGGTAGCCAGATATATTGGCAACTTATGGATAGCACCGGTTATATGCAAGCCTCGGGAGGGCCTTATGCCAATTATATTGGCGGGCACCTATATACATACCAACTATGCCTGCCACCCAGCTGTTTTACATTTACCATTTTCGCATCCGATCAAAATGGAATTACACATGGCATTAACGGTGATTTTCAACTTACCGGTGTTAACGGCTCACCGGTTTATGCAAGCCTTACTAACCCGTCGTTTGGCAGTGAAGAAGTGCACACTTTTTGCATTGGCACAACGGGTATAGAGCAAATTGAGACCTCGTATTTGAGTGTAATTCCAAACCCATCGACCGGTGTTTTTAATATAGGACTTGATAATAGTGAGCAAAAATTGCTGCATGTTTATGACGTTTTAGGCCGTATGGTTTTAGAAAAAGAATTTAATGAGAAAAATACAGTCATTAATCTTTCTTCATTTGGCAAGGGCATATACATTCTTAAAACCGAAACTAAGCACGGCAGGAATGTTCAAAAACTGGTGGTAGATTAAGTAGAAGCTCGCCTTACAAATTCTTTGAATTTATAATTATAGCTGTTGGTATTCGAAACTTGGGTAGCCTTTTACGCCTTGGGGGTTATTAAAGCTAATAAAGTGAAGTTTGTAATAAGTATTAGGACCGGTTTGGATATAGAAAACATAGTATGATTTAGTGGTATAATTAAACCCAGTCCATCTTTTCCATTCATAACCCACTGCATCGCGATTATGTTGAAGTAATGAAGGATTAAACTTTGCCATGCTTGCGCTATCGTAATTTACAAGCGAATCTACATATGCCTCTACCTTATAAGGATTGTGCAATACCCCTTCCACCGGGTAGGGAAGTAAATAACCGGGTTCGTGAAATACAAAGGTGTAATGCGTAAAACAAAGGTCCCAGGTAGATTTATCGGGTTCAATGCCATCCACAACTTTTCCTTGGTCCGATAATCCTACATAGCGATAGTTACGGGTAGGATCCTTTGGAACGGTGATAGTACCTGAATCGGAACTTGTAAGAGATGCATATCGGATAGAATACGAATTGCCATTAAACCCAAGCACCTGCATTTTTACAAACCCTAATTCCTTGCCAAGTGTATCTCGCCCTAAATTAATTACATATACATTTTGAGCTGAGGTAGGCAATGTAGTCCACCAATTTCCCAAAGCGCTTGAATCAACATTGTAAGACCCTCTTTCATAATTCCAAAAGAAGGAGTTTAATGTATCATGAACTGTAACTGCATTAAAATCGGTTTGATTAGTGTTAAGGGCACACATAAATTTGGCAGTATTAAGCCATATATGAAATTTGTTAGCATCACAATCAAACATTAAATCGTAGGCAGAGCGGGAATTAGAACTAATAATCTGATTGGTTTCAAGACTGTAAAAAAACTGGTAGGAATAGTTAGGATCCATGTTAATGACATTGGTTTTGCCTATACCCACATTGCTTGGTGTTTTAAGTGGCTTTTCTTTAAAGCATGATGATAAAGAAAAAGCTGCCAGCCCAATAATTAGGGATAGCTCTATGGTTTGTATTTTCATTACCCCAAGTTTCATTTTGAATAGTTAAATACTAATGTCATAAAAAAGGTTCTGCCCCACCCCATATCATTATCTCCAATGTTATGCCCTACACCAGTTACGCCGTTGGTTAATACATTCCGAACGTTTAAAAGGTTTTTGCCACCAACAGTTAACTGAATACGGTCTTTCCAAAAATTTCTTGTTATTGATGCACTTAAAATATTATATGGGTTTACTGTTCCTGTTTCGCCGGAATTGGCAGCAAAGGCCGGAGTTAAACCATAATATTTATAGGTAACATTTACACCTACCAAAATTTTCGGAATCATATAGCCAGCATTAAAAACAACGTCTGGTGTCCACATTCTTAAATTATAGTTATAAACTAACGAGTCTACCTGGTAACGTGTTGCTTGTACTGAGGCCTCGGCATGGAAATCTTGCCACCGGTAGGTAATAATTGCGCGGCCACCAAATGTAATGCACCGGGTAAGATTGTCATATTGGTAATCTACTCCGGTTCCGCTACCTATATGTCTCCAAGTAATTTCATTTTTAATATTATTATAAAAACCCGATGCGGTAAATGATAGTATATGCTTTTTGATGGGCTTTGTATACGTAATGGAAGCATTAACGGTATTTCCATCCTCTGGCTTTAAACTGGGGCTTCCGTGCAAGTTATGATTAACATCGACAAGGGTGAGGAAAAGTTCGTTAATTGAAGGTGCTCTGAAGCCTCTGCCATAGGAAGCCCGAACCGAAAGCTTATCCTTGTAATTATACCTGATATTAAACGAAGGAATGAGTGGCACCTGAAAGCGCGTATTATAGCTAAACCGTACAGCAGGTTGAATATCAAACCCCTCAAATATGGTAATTCGTGCGCTACCGAAAGTTGCATAGTCGCCCAATTGTTGTTTGCCACCTTGAATAAAATTATCTGCAGCGTATTCCTGATTAACATCAACACCGAATAAAAAATTAAGCCTGTTTTTCCAGGCAGAAAGCGTGTAAGTAGCCCGCACTTCTATTTGATGATATCGGGTAGTATCCTGGCCTACTGAATCGCTAGGGTCGTTCAAAGGAATTTCATCCAACGTAATTAAATTTTTTTGGTAAGTATTGGTAAAGCGGGTATAACCTGAATAGGCGGCCAATGCATCTAATTGGCCTGCGCCCTTAAACCGGTACATAAATGCCGCAGCTGCACGCCCCCTGTAAGTTAAATAATGTTCATCAACACCAACATAAGTCCACGATGTATCGCCTGTGGCAAGTGATTTAACCGGGGGGCCCCTATCAATCATTAACTCTCTAAAAAATGAGCCAGAGAGTGTAAGGCGGAATCTATCGGCAGCATAAACATATTTGGCATCGGCAAAATACTGCTCGCGGGGTTTCCATAGTTTAAAGCGAGGGGTATCTACCGGAGAATAACCGCCAAAAAAATTTCTACCGGCACTTAAAAAAAATTGATTCTTCTTGTAAGCAAATCCTGCATCTACTTCAGCATTATATTGTCCTACACTTTCGTAATATCCCTTCAGATTAATATTAATTTTTTGTGCCTGATGGCTTTTGGTTATAATATTTATAACCCCACCCATAGCATCGGTACCATACATAACCGAAAGGGGGCCTTCTACTATTTCAATTCGTTCAACATTATTAATATTAATCGAACTTAAATCAACTGAACCATTTAATCTGCCTAAAAGCGGCACCCCATCAACCATTATTTTAACCCCTTCGCCTGATATGCCGTTGATTCCGATATTGCTTCCAAAAACTGCGTCTTGACCAAAATCTATATTCAGTTCATTCGACAGAGCTTCATATAAGTTATTTGCTCCTTTAGCTCTTATCGCTTCCGCATCTATTACTTTCACGTCGTAAACCGATTTTTGAGCACTCTCGGGCTTGTATTGACCGGTTACCACCACATCATTAATTTTTTCGGATTTGATAACAAGGGCGTATATTTTGTTTTCGGGAATGTAGATGGTATCGGTAACTGTGTAATAACCCAGTTGAGAAACCTGAACAATTACAGGTTGAACAAAGGCATAGCCAAAGTTTCCCTTAGAGTCGGTAAATCCGCTAACATCTTTAGTGGCATTTTCAGCTTTATTGAGGGTAGTAATTTTTACAAGTGCATCGGCAAGGGGTTTCGCATTATCGCTTTTAACCACAGAAATTGAAATAGAAGTGCCTTGGCTTCCTGGATGGGCATAGGCCGCTAACCCAAAAAATAACGCTGGAATTAATATTTGTAATAAAAAACGCAATTGCAATTTCATTATTAAGCCCCAAAATTACTGTATAAAGGGCTAAGGCATGGCCTCCAATTGTCATAGAATTGTCATAATGTATAAAAAGAGAGAATGATATATATCATTTGGTGTTTTCGAATTGATTAAGCCTGTATCTTATTGAATTTAGGATTTTACTTTCTTCTACCTTTTGTTGTCACAATTTTTTTGAAACATTTTTGTAGCTGGCGCTGACCCCAGTTTCATTGCTACGGCAAGGTCAGTACAACCATCTTCAGTTTCATTTTGCGCAATTTTAGCCATGCCTCGGTAATAATGGCTTACTGCATCTTTTTCGCCGAAAATGAGGTAGCGAGTGAAGTCATCAATTGCAGCTGCGTAGTCTTTATTTTTATATTCGGCAATGCCGCGCAACTTGTATGCTGCATGATACCCTCTGTTAATGAGTAAAATTCTGTTATACTCCATAATGGCTGTATCGTATTTGCCTGCTTCAGTAAAAATATCTGCTCTACCTTTAATAGAAGGTATATAGTTGGAATCGATTTTGAGGGATTTTTGGTAATATTTAAACGCCTCATCAGTCATTTTCAACTTAGAAGCGGCTTGCCCCATTTTGCCATATAGCTTTGTGCTTTTCGCACTTAGCTTTTCGCATATTTTATATTCGTTAAGCCCTTCGGAATATAAGCCCATTTGCACATGCACATCGGCAAGAGCTAACCATGCATCATAGTAATAATGCTCGAGGTCTATTGACTTTTTAAGGTATTGCTCGGCCTCATTATAATTTTTATCGGTCATGGCCTTTAGCCCCTTTGCCAAGAAAAGTTCTGCTTTTAAATGGTCGATGGTATCAAGTTCAAGTGGCCGAACGGCAGGGTTTCCGGGAGCACTAGTTTTTGCTTCCTGAGGAACATAAGCCGCAGTATCGCCGGCAACAACCGGTGGAAGTACATTTTGTGGCACAATGATATCCATGATATCTCTTGAAAAAGAATTTTCAGGTATGGGTTCGAGCGCTCGAGCGGTTTTCCAATGTACCGGTTCTACAACTACCGGCTCTTTAATGGTATTTATTTTAGGTATTACAACAACTGGCTGTTTGGCCAATGGTTTGGTTTCAGCTATTCTTGCCGTATCTATTAAAATGCCCTGCATAGTTTCAATAGGAGGTGTTTCCGGTTCAATTACTCTTGTTTCTATTTTAGCAATGGGAGCAGGAACAGTATCTACTTTTTTGCTGTCAACAGGTGCTGGTTTTCCCTCAACCGGTACCGGTTTCTCTTCAATTGCTACAGGGTTATTTTCGGCAACAGGAGCAGTAACTTTTGGCGCTGGGGTAGGTTCAATAATTATAGTGTCCGCTCTCGCTTCCTTTAGCTCCACATTGTTCATTCCAGCGTCAATTCTTCTCTTTTCAAATTTCAAGGCGGCAATTTCTTTTCCGAGGCTATCTTGAAAATGTATGAGGTAAGGTTTAATTACAGCTTTATCGCGCGAACGCTGCATTTTGTATTGTGTAGACTGAATATCTTTTTCATCGAGACTATTTTTATCGTCTTTGTTGAGTGAGTCTAAACTTACCTGAACCCCTTCCATTAATGCCTCATTCAATTCTAAAGTAGCATCTATAAGTAGCAGCCGATTTTTCTGTATCTCAAGACTATATTTCTGTGCGGCCGTTTTAGGCTTATTGGGATTTGCTTTTAAAGTATCAGGATCACTTTCAGCAGCCTGGACCTGTGTATTAGTAACTTGTTTGTTATTGTGCTTAGTATTTTGAACTGCAGGAACTTTAATGCTTTGTCCTTCTTCCAATGGCTGATCAACACTTGCAATATTATTTAAGGAGGCAAGCGCTTGCGGCTCAATTTTAAGCTTTTTAGCTATTGACCGGATGGTCTCTTTTTTCTTTTTAACTACATACGTTTCGGTGCCACCTGAGCCACCATCGGCCCCAATGGCTTTCGACTGAAATTCTGCCAAGAACAACAGTGTAAAAAACAATAATATGAATGTGATTTTAATTTTCACCCTTATGGCTAAATTTTACCCATTGCGTTATAAGAAACGACTAAGTAATTATAATACACCAGGTAAATATTATTCTTCCAGTGCATTTTAAAATACAACAACATCTTTTACAACCCCTTCTCCCAATTCTTTATTAAACATCTCTTTTATTTTGTCTCTTGAGTAATTTAATTCGTGCTTAAGAGGGGCAGACTCAACTTTAATATACAATTTGCCATCGCGCAGCGACACAGAAGATGTATACTTAGCTATTGGCTTACCCATTATTTCGGCCCATCTTTCTCTAATACGGCTTTCATCTAACTTACCTTTTAGCTTAAGCTCGGTAACCATCATGTCTAATGCTTCGCCAATGCTTATATCGTTTTTTCTGCGTGCCATAGTGAACAGTACAATGATATTAAACTTTCGTGAAGCATAAAGAATTAATATGCACAATGGTGCGCAGCCAAAAGTAGACGAATTAAACCATTTAACTGCTTAAAAAACAAGTAGAAACGACCCTAATATTAACATTAAAAATATTACTGGAATTGTTACATTTGGGGGGACTCAAAAAACAATAAAGACTTTGGATACCGCAATAGGACTAGATGCATTATTTGAATACGCAACCGAAGGCATACTTGTTACCAACCATATTGGTGAGATAGTAAAGATAAACTCTTCGGCCGAACGCATGTTTGGCTACCAAAAAGATGAACTTTTAAGGCAGAAAATTGAGTTGCTTATTCCTAAGCGATATGACCATAGGCATCAAAAACACAGAGAAAATTTCACCAAACACCCACAACCCCGATTTATGGGCATGGGAATGGATTTATATGGCCGAAAAAAAGATAATTCTGAATTTCCGGTAGAGGTAAGCCTAAGCCCGTTTGAATCGCCAAGAGGCAAATATGTTATTGCCTTTATAATTGACATTACAGTTAGAAAGCAAAGCGAAGAGGTATTGCTACAGCAAAAGGTAGAGCTGGAAAAAGTATCGAATGAGATTAAGATATTGAACACAGAGCTAGAACGGAAAGTAGAAGACCGGACTATTATGTTACGTGAAACACTGGCGCAACTTGAAAAATCGAAAGATGAAATAGCAGAATCTTTAAAAACAGAAAAAGAACTTGGCGACCTGAAATCAATATTTGTTTCAACCGTATCGCACGAGTTCAGGACACCATTAAGCACCATTCTATCTTCAGCCTCGCTTATTTCGAAATATGGTAAGCCCGAAGATTTGGATAAACGCGAACGCCATGTTGCCAAGATAAAAGAGTCGGTAAAGCATATGAGTTCGATGCTTGAAGACCTGCTTTCTTTAAGCAAACTTGAAGAAGGCTTAATTACTGCAAAACCTGAAACTTTTCATTTTGGGAATTTTATGACTGAATTTGCCAGCGAATTACAAGAAATTGCAAAACCAGACCAAAAAATATTACTGGAAGCCTGCGATATTGGCGAAATAACAACGGATAAGCGGCTGATAAAAAATATTTTATTGAATCTTACCAGCAATGCCATTAAGTTTTCGGATGAGGGCTCGGTTATAACGTTGGCCTGTGTTAATAAGAAGAAATATTTACGCATTTCGGTTAAAGATTCAGGTATTGGCATTTCAAAGGAAGACAAAGAACATTTATTTGAACGCTTTTTTCGCGCAAGAAATGCTGCGAACATTCAAGGCACCGGGCTTGGTTTACATATAATTTCTAAATATCTTGAATTATTGAATGGGAAAATATCATTGGAGTCTGAACTTGATGTAGGCTCAACTTTTACCATCGAAATTCCTTTAAATTAATACATAGGCTATGAAAAAAGTATTACTAATAGAAGATAACAAAGCCGTAAGAGAAAACATTGAAGAAATTCTGGAATTAGCAGGATATAATGTAACAAGCGGTGAAAACGGTAAGATTGGTGTTGACCTAGCAATTAAGGATACCCCAGATGTAATTATTTGCGATATTATGATGCCAGAGTTAGATGGTTATGGGGTATTGCATATGCTTAGTAAAAATCCCAAAACCTCCACCATACCGTTCATTTTTCTTACCGCAAAGGCCGACCGCACTGACCTTAGAAAAGGTATGGAAATGGGTGCCGACGATTACCTTACAAAACCATTTGACGATGTTGAATTATTAAATGCTATTGAAACGCGGCTTAAAAAAGTTGACCTGATGAAAACTGAATATTCAGCAAATTCGGAAGGGGTAAACAACTTTTTGAAAGAGGCGGCCAACGCAGGCAAAATAAATATTACAGATGGCGAACGCGAAACACAGTTTTTCAAAAAGAAACAAACAGTGTATACTCAAGGGCACCGGCCTTCGGCTTTGTTTTTTGTAAATAAAGGCAAAATAAAAACTTTTAGAACCAGCGAGGAAGGCAAAGAACTGATAACCTTTATATTTAAAGAAGGTGATTTTATGGGTTATACTTCCTTGCTTGAGGAAGCATCATATAATGATACTGCCGAGGCGCTTGAAGATTCTGAATTGATGATTATTCCTAAGGCAGATTTTAATGCGCTTATTAATACAGATTCTCTTATATCCAAAAAATTCATAAAGCTTCTTTCGAAAAATTTAAGCGAAAAGGAAGATCAATTACTTAACCTGGCATATAACTCTCTTCGTAAACGGGTTGCTAATGGACTGTTGCATGTATACGAAAAATACAAAAAAGATACCGGTGATAAACCCAGGCTTGAAATATCGCGCGAAAACCTAGCGCAAGTAGTTGGCACGGCTACTGAATCATTGATACGAACATTAAGTGATTTTAAAAACGAAAAGCTAATTGAAATTAAAGAGGGCAAAATTACAGTTCTTGATGAAGCTAAATTGAAAAACCTGCTGAATTGATGTTATACTCCCCCAAATGTGCTGTGAATAATTAAAAAAGCCATATACTAAAGTTGTGGCCGAAGCAGTGTAATTTTGTGCATACCTTTTTGAAAATAACTACATCGATGAACGGAGGAGAAATAATTGCACGTGTTTTACAAAAACAGGGAGTAAAGTTTTTATTTACTCTTTGCGGGGGGCACATCTCTCCTATTTTTGTTTCAGCAGAAAAAGCCGGAATAAGGATTATCGATACACGCCATGAAACTAATGCTGTATTCGCAGCCGATGCTGTAGCACGGCTTACCGGTATACCTGGGGTAGTAGCGGTAACAGCGGGTCCAGGACTTACCAACACTATTACGGCTATTAAAAACGCTTATTTAGCTCAGTCGCCTATTATTTTATTGGGTGGTGCGGCAGCAACCATCCTTAAAGGAAGAGGCTCGCTACAAGATATTGACCAAATGAAAATGATGAAGCCCAATGTAAAATGGGCTGCTTCGATAAACCAAGTGAAAGAAATTGTTCCGACACTGGAAAAGGCATTTGCTATAGCGCAAGAAGGTATGCCCGGACCAGTTTTTGTTGAGTGCCCGGTAGATACTTTATATGATGAAGAATTGGTGCGTAGTTGGTACGGTGCTAAAAGCAAGGAGGTTCCACCAAAAAATTTACGGGAGCGCGTTGTTCAATGGTATATCAATCACCATGCAAAAAATTTATTTAAAGAAAAGGATAATATCAATTTTAATAACCCACCGGCTGTAGCATCATTTCCAAAACATAGTTCATCACAAACCAGTAAGGCCATTTCAAGAATTAAATCGGCTTCGAAACCATTAATGCTTATTGGTAGTGGTGCTATGATGAATCCGCAAAGGGCGAATGAACTTGCGAGTGCGGTAAGTCAACTTGGCATTCCGGTTTATTTAAGCGGTATGGCAAGGGGATTATTGGGTAAAGAAAATCAGCTTCAAATGCGGCACCATCGCAAAGAAGCAATTAAAGAGGCTGACCTTATTATACTTGCCGGTGTGCCTAATGATTTCAGATTAGATTATGGTAACCATATTGGAGGAAGACCCTTTATTTCGATTAACAGAAGTAAAGAAGACCTTACTAAAAACAAAAATCCGACAATTGGTATTCTTGCCGACCCGCAGGAGTTTTTGATTGACTTGTCGAAAAAATTTCAAGGCAATTACACCGGATGGATAGAAACTTTGCGCAACCGCGATAATAAACGAGAAGCAAATATTAATGAACAGGCCAATGCAGTTACTCAACAAGGTATTAATCCTATAAAGCTTTTCCGCGAGTTGGAACCTGTGTTAGATGATAATACAATATTAGTTGCCGATGGTGGAGATTTTGTGGCTACTAGTGCGTATACACTTCGTCCGCGTTCGCCACTATCTTGGCTCGACCCTGGAGTTTTTGGCACTTTGGGTGTGGGTGCGGGATTTGCATTGGGCGCTAAATTGGTTTTTCCCGAAAAAGATGTTTGGATTATTTATGGCGATGGCAGCGCAGGCTATAGCCTGATGGAATACGATACGTTTGTACGACATAAGCTACCTGTAATATCGGTTATTGGTAATGATGCCTGCTGGGCACAGATAGCACGCGACCAAATTGAGTTTTTAAAAAGCGATACAGCTATGAATCTTGCTTACAGCAATTATCAGGATATTGGAAAGGCTTTTGGAGCAGAAGGTGTACGGGTTGAAAACATAGATGCTTTTAATGCAGCAGTTGTTGAAGCGAAAAGCATGAGCAGAAAAGGAAAGCCCTATATTATTAATGCTATTATTGGAAAAACTGATTTCAGAAAAGGTTCAATTTCTCTGTAAGTAATATCAAAATACAAAAAATGAATATTGGAATTCCATCAAAAGAACATACGGCGCTGATTGTAATTGATGTGCAGGAAAAGTTGATGCCGGTAATACACGAAAGCAAAAAGGTTTTTGAAAACGTGAATAAATTAATTCGCGGTGCTGAAATACTTGACCTTGAAATTATTGTTACCGAGCAATATCCAAAAGGATTAGGCAACACTTGTAAAGAAATTGAGTTGCCCACAGAGAATGCGGTGGTGATTGAAAAAATGTGCTTTAGCTGTATGATAAGCGATCCGGTAAACGAACAATTAAAACTAACTAATGTAAAAAGCCTGATACTATGTGGCGTTGAATCGCATATTTGTGTATTAAAAACAGCGCTTGATGCATTACAACAAGGCTACCAGGTTCATGTGGTGGCAGATGCGGTTTCATCGCGCACACAAGAAAACAAGCAATTGGCATTGGACAGAATGCGGCAAGCGGGTGCCTTTATTACTTCAGTAGAAATGATTTTATTTATGCTGATGGATAATGCCGGTACAGAGGAATTTAAAGCAATCAGTAAATTAATTAAGTAAAGAAAAATATAAGTAAATGTCAGCGAAACGCCTTTTTGACTTTCTTACAGAACAAATAAGTAAACGACCGGATGCCAATTTTCTTTCGGCAAAAGAACCTACGGCATCGGGCAAAGAGTGGAAACATTATACTTTTAAGCAGGCACAAAATTACGCGGACATGATAAGTCAACTGCTAATAAATCTTGGAGTTAAACAGGATGATAAGATTGCTATCATATCAACCAACCGGCCCGAGTGGAATTTTGTTGACTTTGGTGCTATGCAATTGGGTATAATACCGGTACCCATGTATCCAACCATTTCGGAAAAAGATTATGAATTTATTTTTAATGATGCCTCCATTCAATATGCCTTTGTAGGCGACAAAACTGTTTATGAAAAAGTATTGCCTTTAATGGGGCGCGTAACTTCGCTAAAAGGCATTTATAGTTTCGATAAAATTGAAGATGCCGTTTATTTAAACAGTGTGTTACCCTCATTGGATAAAGTAAATTGGACAGAAATCCAAAAAGCAAAGGATTCAATTAACGAAAACAAACTTGCTACCATAATTTATACTTCGGGCACTACCGGTAACCCTAAGGGCGTAATGCTTTCGCATAAAAATATAGTAAGCAATATCCATAGCGTAAAACAGGTAACACCGTTTAATGAGGGCGAAAAATCGTTAAGCTTTCTTCCGCTTTGCCATAGCTTGGAAAGAACTGCATTTTATGCTTACTTATCGAAAGGCATACATATACATTATGCTGAAAGCCTTGAAACCATTGCTACCAACCTGAAAGAAGTACAACCTTATTGTTTTACAACAGTGCCGCGCCTGCTCGAAAAAATTTACGAGAAAATTATGGTGAAAGGAAACGAACAGACGGGTTTGAAACGTAAACTTTTCTTTTGGAGCATTGACCTTGGCCTGAATTACGAATTGGGAAACCACAGAAGTGCCTGGTATAACTTACAACTGGCATTAGCCAGAAAATTAATATTTAGCAAATGGAAAGAGGCGCTGGGTGGGCATGTACAATTTATTGTAACCGGTGCCGCACCAATGCAACCACGGCTTATAAAATTATTTACAGCAGCCGGTATTATTGTTATTGAGGGTTATGGATTAACTGAAACAGCACCGGTATTATGCCTTAACCGGCTTGATGAAGAACACCGAGCAATTGGCACCGTGGGCATGGCCATACCGGGCGTTGAAATAAAAATGGCAGAGGATGGCGAAATACTTGCGAAGGGGGACAACATTATGTTGGGCTATTATAACCGTAAGGATTTAACCGATGAAGTGATTGATAAAGACGGGTGGTTCCATACAGGCGATATTGGAGTGTGGATAGAACGTGATGGCAACAAATTTTTAAAAATAACCGACCGGAAAAAAGAATTATTCAAAACATCGGGCGGCAAATATGTAGCGCCGCAGGTTATTGAAAACAAAATGAAGGAAAGCCGATATATTGAACAAATAATGGTTTTGGGCGAAGCACAAAAATTTGTTTCAGCCCTTATTGTTCCTTCCTTTGTAAATTTGGCCGATTGGGCAAAACATAACGGAATTACACTTGAAAATAATGAGCGTATAGTTGACAACAGCAAAATAAAAGCGTTAATCAACTATGAAATAGAAAGGCTTAATGAAGATTTTGGCAAGTGGGAGCAAATTAAAAAATTTACCTTATTGCCCGGTGAATGGACTATTGAAAGTGGCGAACTTACGCCTTCGCTAAAAGTAAAACGTAAGTTTATTATGCAAAAATACAAATCGCAAGTAGAAGAATTGTATATTAACGAGCGCGAAACTGTAATATGAAAACTTTTTATGGAGCTATTACCTTATAAGCATTTTTCAAAAATTTATACTTCCCTCCTATTATTTGTGCTTGTTCTTTTAAGCGGAGTAGTGGGGTATATGCTTATTGAACATTACACTTTTTTGGAAGCATTATATATGACCGTTATTACACTTTCAACGGTTGGCTTTGCGGAGGTTAGACACCTTTCGGACGCAGGACGAATATTTACCATTGCCATTATTTTAGTTAACCTTAGTGCTTTTACTTATTTCATTGCATTAATTTCATCCTATTTTCTTGACGGAGAATTTACCAAAGCATACAAACAATATAAAATGAAAAAATCTATAAGCGAACTGGAAAACCATATAATAATTTGTGGTTTTGGCCGCAACGGACATGAAGCTGCAAGGGTATTTCAGGAAAGCGGAAAAGAATTTGTGGTGATTGAAAAAATGAACCCAAGCCATGACGGACCACCTTCTCATATCGATTTTTATTTAAAAGAAGATGCTACACGCGATGAAGTACTTCTTGAAGCAGGAATACAGAAAGCGTATGCTGTTGTTTCAACTCTTCCGGATGATGCTGACAATTTATTTGTTGTGCTTACTGCCCGTGCACTAAATCCAAAATTAAAAATAGTAAGCCGCGCTTCGCATGATACTACAGTAAAAAAATTGAAAACTGCGGGTGCCGATAGTGTTATTATGCCCGATAAAATAGGTGGAGTGCATATGGCTACGTTGGTATTGAGCCCTGATATAAAAGAATTTGTTGATTTGATAACTACACAAAACAACGAGCAATTTGCTATTCACGAAGTGGAGTCGGCAAAAACGATGTCGCTAGAAGAATTGGATTGCTGGCGTAAAACCGGGGCAACTATACTTGGGATTAAAACTTCGGATAGAGATTATATGCTTAACCCTGCTTTGAAAACACAGATACAGCCAGGCAATAAATTAATTGCGATGGGCTCGAAAGAGCAGATGAAGAGTTTGGAGATGTTGGTTAAATAAAATGAATTGCTAAAATTCATTACCGGTAGCAACTTTCTTTTCTAATAACATCGGAACAGCAAATCGCTCGCCATAACTTGCCTGCAATTCTTTCGCTCTTGCAATAAACTCTTTCAATCCATAATCATTAATATACTGCAATGTGCCCCCTTTAAAAGGCGCAAAACCCCAACCGAAAATAGCGCCTATATTGGCATCGGGTATGTTGCGCAATACTCCTTCTTCGAGGCAACGGACTGTTTCAATGGCTTGGATAAACATTAGCCGGTCAATTAAATGTTTTTGTGGCGGTTGAGTTTTTTCGGGGAAGTTTTGTTTTAGGCCAGTCCATAAATGCTTTTTCTTTTCATCCTTCACATATTCATAAAAGCCTGCACCGGCGGCTTTGCCAGGGCGCTTTAATTCGTTTAGCATTTTATCGGCAACAATGTATGCAGGATGCTCGGGAGGAGTTTTCCCTTCGGCTTTTAAATCGGCAATAGTTTGTTGGCGTATATGCCATAAAAGCGAAAGACTTATTTCATCGGTTAGCACCAAGGGGCCTACCGGCATACCGGCTTGCAAACCTGCGGCTTCAATAGAGCGCGGATTGATACCTTCGCCTAACATGGCTATGCCTTCCAGCACATAGGTGGCGAATACGCGCGAGGTGTAAAAGCCACGGCTATCGTTTACTACAATTGGCGTTTTCTTTATCGCTTTCACAAAGTCAAAAGCACGAGCGAGGGTTTCATTACTGGTTTGTTTGCCAACAATAATTTCAACCAAAGGCATTCTATCGGCCGGTGAAAAAAAATGGAGGCCAATGAAATTATTCGGTCTCATCGATTTTTCTGCCAAACCTGTGATAGGTAATGTGGATGTATTGGAAGCAAAAATAGTGGTGCCGGCTATTTGTTCTTCAGCTTCTTTTGTAACTTTTGCTTTTAGTTCGCGGTTTTCGAACACTGCTTCAATCATCAAATCGCAGCCTTTTAAATTTACAGCATTGCTGGTGGCTTGAATACGGTTTAATATTTCGGCGGCTTTTGTTTCATTTATTTTTCCTTTGCCCACTAATTTTTTCAGCAACTCTTCGCTGTATGATTTTCCATTCATAGCGGCTTCTTCGCTTACGTCTTTTAGCACACATTCCATACCATTTGATGCAATGCAATAAGCTATGGCGCTACCCATCATACCGGCGCCTATGACACCAACCTTTTTAAATGCATGGCGCGGTAGTATTGCTTGCCCCTCGGATGAACCGGTTGGGCGGCTATTGCCTGCGTTGATTGCATTCAAATCAGTCCAGAAGGCTTTAATCATATTTTTAGCTACTTTACCGGTAGCCAGTTTTACAAAGTAGCGGCTTTCGATTCTTGTTGCGGTATCGAAATCAACTAAGGCGCCTTCAACAGCGGCGCTTAAAATGGCGAGGGGTGCAGGATAGTTGTTATGTGTTTTTTTAGTAACCACTGCCGGTGCCACCGGTAGCACTTGCGCTACTTTAGGGGTATTAGGTGTGCCACCGGGGATTTTGTAATTTTTATCATCCCATGCCTGAACTGCTGACGGATTAGCCAAAATCCATGCCTTTGCTTTTTCTATTAAATCGTTTTTATCAATTACCAGTTCATGAATTAATCGATTTTTTAAGGCTTCGTCCGGTGGGATTTTTTTGCCTTCGGATAAATATGCCAACGCAGGCTGTAAGCCCAACATACGCACCATGCGGGTTACGCCGCCGCCGCCGGGTAACAGGCCGAGTGTTACTTCAGGTAGACCGAGTTGTGTTTTGGGATTATCAATTACAATACGGCGGTGACAGGCGAGAGCAACCTCAAAGCCACCACCCAATGCTGTTCCGTTAATGGCAGCAACAACCGGCTTGCCTTGTGTTTCGAGATAACGCAGGCCTGCTTTGAATTGCTGCGCTCTATCAAAAAGATTTTGCGGATTTTTTTCGTTGAACATTTCATCAATATCGGCACCGGCCATAAAACTTTCTTTTGCCGAAGTGATAATAATTCCAATGATGGAATCTTTTTCGGCTTGCAGTTTTTCGATGATATTTTTAAAAGCTTCACCAAATGCAATATTGATAACGTTGACCGGTTTGCCGGGGTTATCGAAGGTTAGGGTTACTATTCCCTGCTGGTCTTTTTGATAGTTGATCATGTTTCTTTCTTTAATTAGTCTAATTGCTTCCCGCACCCTCTGACTCCATAAAGGGAGAACCGGCCCCCCTATAAATACAAAAAAACTATATCCTTTCTATAATAGTGGCTACGCCCATTCCACCGCCTACGCAGAGTGTAATTAGGCCGGTAGATTTGTTGGTTCTTTCTAATTCATCTAACACAGTGCCCAATAACATTGAACCGGTGGCACCAAGCGGGTGACCCATGGCAATGGCACCCCCATTTACATTTAGTGCTTCGCTATCGATATCCAACTCGCGTTGAAACTTGAGGACGGCGGAGGCGAAGGCCTCGTTCATTTCCCAGATATCAATATCTTTTTTGCTCATACCTGCTACGCTCAACGCTTTACGGGCTGCAAACGAGGGACCGGTGAGCATAATGGTGGGTTCGGATGAGGTAACTGCGCCTGCTACAATGCGGGCGCGTGGTTTAAGGCCAAGCTTATCCCCCATTTCTTTAGAGCCAACCAAAGTAAGCGATGCGCCATCAACAATGCCCGATGAATTGCCCGGTGTGTGAACGTGATTGATTTGTTCAACTGAAGTATACTTTAGCATGGCTACAGCGTCGAAACCTAATTCGCCTGATGTGGCAAATGAGGGTTGCAGCTTTGACATGCTTTCAATTGAAGCATCTTCGCGAATGGTTTCGTCATGGTCTAAAATCATTAAACCGTTTTGGTCGGTAACGGGTATAATTGATTTTTTGAAGTAGCCATTTTTTCGCGCCAATGCCGCGCGCTTGTGTGATTGCAAAGCGTACTGGTCAACAGTTTCGCGGGTAAAGCCTTCGATGGTGGCAATAAGATCGGCTGAGATGCCCTGAGGAATAAAACCAAGCGCTGAATTAACGGCAGGGTCTAAATACCAAGCACCGCCATCGCTGCCCATGGGGTTACGACTCATGCTTTCAATTCCACCGGCTACTACTAATTGCTCCCAGCCGCTGCGGATTTTCATGGCAGCCAGGTTTACGGTTTCAAGTCCTGAAGAGCAAAAGCGATTGATTTGCAT
The DNA here is from genome assembly GCA_903919075.1 of uncultured Bacteroidota bacterium. Taxonomy (GTDB): domain Bacteria; phylum Bacteroidota; class Bacteroidia; order Chitinophagales; family LD1; genus Bog-950. Next base: position 30,405 of record CAIXGR010000094.1, read on the forward strand.
ACCGGGTACTACTTCATCCCATCCGGCATACACATGTCCAAATTTTGCTATATCTCCGCCCTGCTCGCCAATGGGTGTTACACAGCCTAATACTACATCATCAACCTGTGTAGTATCAAACATGCCTGCACGTTGGCGAAGTGCTGTAAATAATTGCGCCAGTAAATCAATGGGTTTTACCTCATAAAGCGAACCGGTTTTCTTACCACGCCCGCGTGGGGTTCTTATTGAATCGTATATGTAAGCTTCCTTCATTGCTAATTAATTTGTTTGATACTTTTCGGCGCAAACATAAAGGAAGTTCATAAAACGGGAGTAGAATAGACATCATCTATAGTTCTCGTTTTTACTGATTTGGTTATTTTTTTGCCGCCCTGCCACCCTCTAACTCCTTAAAGGAAGAACCGGCTCCCCGGCAAAAAAAAAGCCCATACTTTACGTATGGGCTAGACACACTAACGAAAAGCCTGTGGGAAGGCTTTGGAGAGAGAAAGTTTAATACTATTAAGTAAAAAGTTCAAACCCATTAATTGTAATTGATACCAGATTGGAACAATAGTTGAAACGAAAAGTTGAGTATTAAAGTACCCAAATACAGGTTTTTGGGACTTTTTGACAATTGAGATGTAATTTATTTTTGAGTTGTTAGATGGACCGTAACCGGGCGATTGAAGCTTTCGGCGAGGGATATGAAAGTTTCGGTGCGGCTGATGCCTTCTATTTTTTGAATTTTATCATGAAGAATAGTACGCAAATGTTCTGTATCGCGACATATAATTTTTAAAAATAATGAGTAATTGCCTGTGGTGTAATTGCATGAAATAACCTCATCGATTTTTTTTAGCGCATTTACCACCTTGTCATACAAATCGCTACGCACCAGATACACGCCTACAAAGGAGGTAATATCCATACCGAGTTTTGTAAGGTCTATTTGCAGTTGCGGATTTTTTACTATGCCCAGTTTTTCCATTTTGTTCATACGTACATGGACTGTGCCGGGTGATATGAAGAGCTTTTTGCCTATTTCGGTATAAGGAGTAAAGGCGTTATCCATCAGAATATTCAGAATCTGCAAATCGGTGTTATCAATTTCGTAATGGAAGGCCATATTTTTATATTGATATTATTAATTTACTATCAAAAATAGTATTTTATTGTCTATTATTCAATTTTAATGCCAAATAATTAAATTATTTGCCAAAAATAAGACCTTATATTATCTTTGTCGTATAGTTCTTTATAAAACATTGTTGGGTGATGGAAATTGGCAGACATGCCCCCCTGTCTCGGGGGTAAGGAATTTGGGATAAATCTGCTGTATTTTCTTCGACTGTTAAAGTCGAAAGAAATACAGCTTGACTAACTACCTTATGCAGGTTCGAGACCTGCCTCAACAGCTATGGTTTAGTATTTATTATCAAGTATTTAGAATTAAAACAAGAAGTCCGCAGAGCGGACTTTTTTTATTTTTGGCCTGTTGTAAAATTTTCTCCCATGTTTTTCGTCACATGATGTAATTAAAGCATTGTAGTTAAACTTTTTAGAAGATGGGAAATTATGTTGATAATAACCTGATTAAAGATGAACAGGTAGTATATGAAACTCAATATCACTGGAAGATTTTTTTCACGTTTAAAGGTTTGTTTACGCTTTTTATTGCGCCTGCACTTGACCGGTGGGCAGATGAATTTGTGGTGACGAATAAAAGGGTGATAGTTAAAACAGGGTTAATATCTCGGCGCACACTTGAGATGAACCTGAACAAAATTGAAAGTGTGAATGTTGACCAATCTGTTATGGGCAGGCTTTTAAACTACGGAACCATTACTATAATTGGAACCGGCGGAACAAAAGAATCGTTTACTAATATAGCCCATGCTGTTGAGTTCAGGAAGAAGTTTCAGGAAGTATCGGGATAAAAGGTAGGTTTACGAATCCTTGAAGGTTTGGTAAAGCATCCAAAAAAAGTGAAAAAGAAAAAGCATCATATAAAGACTGACGATACAGGTGAAAAAAAATCTAACAAAGGAGATTTTGACCCTGAGTTGTTGCGCATGTATTTGATGAGGGCCACAAACCCCGGCACCAGCAATAAAATTGAAAGATTTGACGATACTGTTGACTTGCATATAGAAAAGAGCCAGCAAGGCAAAATACCACCTCAGGATGCCCTCTTTATTCAGCTCGAAAATTTTGAATATGCCTTAGATAAAGCCATTGCCTCGGGTAAGCTTGAGTTTAGGGTTATACATGGTTTAGGAAAAGGAAAGTTGAAAGAGGAAATTTGTAAGATACTGAATAAGCACCCGCATGTTCGGAGTTATGAAAATGATTACCATAGCCGGTACGGGTATGGTAGTACTATTATTTATTTGCAGTAGTTTTTGCTCCCCGCACCCTCTAACTCCCTAAAGGGAGAACCGCTCTCCAACAAAAAAAATCTGAATTATTTAAAAAGTTTAGCGCTGTTGTATTGGAAGAGCCGCCACCTCCTGCTCCCCTGCAAGCTTGCGCACTCCTCGCCGGCGGAGGACAAATACATTTATGCCAATGCTCTTTTTACTTCTTCGGCTGCATCTTTAAGAAGGATAGCGCCGCGTACTTTTAAGCCGCTTTCGTCGATGATGCGTTTGCCTTCTTCGGCGTTGGTGCCTTGTAGGCGCACAATTATGGGCACCGGTATGTTGCCGATAGATTTGTAAGCATCAACTATACCCTGCGCTACGCGGTCGCAACGAACTATACCACCAAAAATATTTACGAGTATTGCTTTTACATGCGGGTCTTTCAAAATAATACGGAATGCTTTTTCAACCCGTTCAGCATTGGCGGTTCCGCCTACATCTAAAAAGTTAGCAGGGTCGCCACCGCTTAGTTTTATAATATCCATAGTAGCCATAGCAAGGCCTGCACCGTTTACCATGCAGCCTACGTTGCCATCTAGTTTCACATAATTTAAGTCGGAATTGCTAGCTTCTACTTCGGTAGGGTCTTCTTCGTTTAAATCGCGCATGGCCGCAATATCTTTGTGGCGGTATAGTGCGTTGTCATCTAAACTCATTTTTCCATCAACTGCTATAATTTTGCCATCTGATGTTTTCAAACAAGGGTTAATTTCAACCATGCTTGCATCGGCGCTTAAGTATGTGTTATAAACAGCTTTTACAAATTTCTGCATTTCTTTAAGCGCATTGCCACTTAAACCCAAGTTGAAAGCTATTTTACGACACTGAAAATCCTGCAAGCCTACTTTAGGGTCAATCCATTCTTTTTGAACTTTCTCAGGAGTTTTTTCTGCTACCTCTTCAATATCCATTCCACCTTCGGTTGAATAAATAATTACGTTTTCGCCTTTACCACGGTCGAGCAGAATAGAGAAATAAAGTTCTTTAGGTTGTTCGGCACCAGGGTAGTAAACATCCTGCGCTACCAATACTTTGTTTACCAAGCGGCCATGGGGGCCAGTTTGCTTAGTTACTAATACCTTTCCTAATATGTTGGTTGAAATTTGTTTTACCTGATCTAAATTTTTTGCCAGTGCTACGCCACGTTGTTCAGCGCCTACTATTGTGCCTTTGCCACGGCCACCAGCATGTATTTGCGATTTTACAATTACCCAATCGCTATTATACAGTTCCTTCAATTTCTTAGCTGCATCTACAGCCTGTTCGGGAGTTTCAGCTACAAATCCTTCCTGAATGGCGGCGCCATTCTTCTTCATTAAGTCTTTAGCCTGGTATTCGTGTAAGTTCATTCTATATAATTGTTGATGAATAGTTAAGCGGGACGAAAATAACAGTTCGGGCTGAATAGTCAAATGTGCCTTTGAATATTATCACGTTCCAAGATTCCATGTTTATTTTACATTCGTGCTATGATTTTGGAAGCTACTGATATTAGGAAAAAATACGGAACACTTGAGGTGTTGAAAGGAGTTTCTCTTTCGGTAAAAAAGGGGGAGATTGTTTCGTTGGTGGGGCCTTCGGGGGCGGGGAAATCAACGTTGCTTCATATTATTGGTACGCTCGACAAACCTGATGCAGGGAAAGTAAATATTGAATGCAGAGAGATTGTAATGAATAACGATAAATCGTTAGCTGCTTTCCGGAATAAAAGTATTGGTTTCATTTTTCAGTTTCATCATTTACTACCTGAGTTTACCGCGCTTGAAAATATTTGTATACCGGCGTTTATTGGTGGTGTATCGAAAACCGTTGCCGAAAAGAAAGCTGCGGAGTTACTAGAGGTGATGAAGTTAGGACACCGGACCCATCATAAGCCTTCGGAATTATCGGGCGGCGAACAGCAACGTGTGGCGGTAGCACGTGCGCTTATTAATAGCCCTGCGCTGGTTATGGCCGATGAGCCTTCTGGCAACCTGGATACGAATAATGCACGCGATTTACATAAGCTTTTTTTTGAATTGCGCACACAGCTTAATCAAACATTTATTATTGTTACCCATAACGAAGAATTGGCTGGTATGGCCGACCGGACTATACACATGAAGGATGGGATGATGGTTTAAAGGTGGTAACAGGTGCTAACACTTTTATTTTATTAATCATTGACAATCAACATATTACTATTAAAGCATTGATAACCAACTTATATTTAAATATAAGTTGGTTATCAATGCTTTAATAGTTTGCAATTACCTACCTGTTTTGAATTTCGAAAGCAGCAGATTTGAATAAAAAGGGCTACCTTACGCATTCAATAATTTACAATTCTTTAATGAACTATTATGAAAAAAATATATTTATTATCAGGTGTATTTATTTTGCTTTTGCTTAACCAAGGATTAAATTTAAAAGCACAAGGTGGTGTTGGGATAAACGGAGTGGGCGCACCACCGGATAACTCAGCGGGATTAGATGTAAACTACACGAACAAAGGCCTGCTGATGCCAAGGCTTACAACATTACAACGCGATGCAATAGTTAATCCTGCAGAAGGCCTTCAGATTTACAACACAGATTGTAAAGTGTATAATTTTAATGCCGGCACACCCTCTAATCCAAACTGGGCAACAATTAATTCTTCGAACGCATTAATAGCCGGGGTAAGCATTTACGCTGTACCTGCCGGTGCTATTTGTGCAGGTACTAATGTAACCTTTACTGCTACCCCCTCCAGCGGTATTGGTTCGTTAAGCTATCAATGGCAAGTGAATGGCGGAAACGTGGGTAATAATAGTGCCTCGTACAGTACTACCGGTTTGAATAATGGCGATGTAGTAACTTGTGTGCTAACATCTACAGCCCCATGTGTTTCAGGTTCGCCAGCAACGTCAAATGCTATAGTAATGGAAGTGAACCCCTACTTACCTGCCAGTGTAAATATTGATATAAGCCCTTCCAATTCAGTGTGTGCATTAACCAGTGTTACCTTTACGGCAACACCTTCAAATGGTGGCCCCTCTCCTTCTTACCAATGGCAGATAAACGGAACTAATAACGGTGTAATTGGCCCTACTTATACAACCACAGGATTAAATAACAATGACCAGGTAACCTGTGTAATTACGTCGAACGCTACTTGTGTAACCGGTTCGCCGGCCACTTCGAATAACATAAACATGACGATTTATTCAATTCCGGCATCTACCTTTTATCCTCATTATGTTCCTGTAAATCTGGCAACCAGTTTTGCGCCAACAGTAACGGGTGCAACTTATGCTTGGACATTTACGGGTGGGTCGCTAGCAAGCAGCACCGATCAAAACCCATCTGTAACCTGGACATCGACAGGAATTGACACCGTGACTTTACAGGTAACTTTGAACGGCTGTTCTACCACAACTAAAAGCTTGCTTACTGTGGCTAATCCGCAACCTTCGTGCCTTGCAATACTTAGTGTAGATCCTTCATCGCAAAATGGAATATATACTATTGTGCCTCCAGGAGGCGGAGGACAAATGTCGGTTTATTGTGACATGGTTACTGATGGCGGGGGCTGGACGCTTGTAGGTAAAAGTGATTACCAAAGCACTGCCAATTCGGACCCAAGCACTGTGAACGGATGGCCACTTAATGTTTACGATGTAGGAGATAATGGAACCGGCACTGGAAAATTTGATGATGGCTTGACTGATAATATTGCTACCAATAAACAGGTATGGCTATCGGCACCGGGTAGCTTGGATTACATTAAGTTTTCGTATTCGGGTACATACAACTATACTTGGGATAACATGGGCGTTTCGGGACTTACATCGAGCTATTTTGCCAATTGGAGTGGCGTATTGGAACAAGATGGGGGTTTCGGGTGGTTTTTGAGAGGCGACCCTTATGATGGCAGAATAGTTGCTATGGATGCGGGTGGCCAATATTGTGGCGGCTCATCTATAAGTGTTGGCCCGGGTACGCAAACAAATATTAATACCTGTGGCGGGCAGGATCAGGCATGGTATAGATATCTTTGGTTTGTACGATAATGTGCTTGGGTAAACAAGTCTTCCAACTTTCTAATTAGTAAACTCAACATAATTTTGCGGGATTTGTATATTTGCCGCCCGTTTTGCTATGCTTAATTAGCAAAACGCTAATAAAAAAACTGATATGGGTTTACAATGTGGTATTGTCGGTCTTCCGAATGTGGGCAAGTCAACTTTATTTAATGCCTTGTCGTCGGCTAAAGCGCAGGCGGCGAACTTTCCGTTTTGCACTATAGACCCAAACATAGGCGTGGTTACTGTGCCTGATAAAAGATTGAATAAGCTTGAAGAGTTAGTAAAACCACAAAGGGTACTACCCACAACAATTGAGTTTGTAGATATTGCAGGGCTGGTAAAAGGAGCCAGCAAAGGAGAGGGATTGGGTAACCAATTTCTCGGCAACATCCGCACAGTAGATGCAGTGATACATGTATTGCGCTGCTTTGACGACCCCAATATCATTCACGTAGATGGTTCGGTGAACCCGGTGCGCGATAAAGAGATTGTAGATACGGAACTACAGTTGAAAGACCTTGAAAGCGTAGACAAGAAGATTGAGCGCTATAAGAAAATGTCGAAGACCGGAGATAAAGAGATGTTAAAGGGGCTTGAGGTGATGGAGATTTACAAAAAACATCTTGAGAGCGGACAATCAGCTCGTTTTGCACCTGTAACACCGGAAGACAAAAGGTTTATTGAAGACATACAGCTACTAACAGCCAAGCCGGTTATATATGCTTGTAATGTTGACGAAAGCAGTGTAGTAAACGGCAACCAATATGTTGAAGTTGTAAGAAAAGCTGTAGAAGGCGAAAATGCAGAAGTAGTTATTATTTCGGCAGCTATTGAATCGGAAATTGCAGTATTGGAAAGTGCTGAAGACCGGGATGCATTTTTATCGGACTTGGGACTTGCAGAATCGGGTTTGAACCGATTGATACAGGCTGCATACCACTTATTAAGCCTACAAACATACTTTACGGCAGGCGAGAAAGAAGTGCGTGCCTGGACCATACATATAGGTGACAAAGCACCTAAAGCAGCGGGTGTTATTCACTCAGATTTTGAAAAAGGATTTATACGTGCCGAGGTAATGGCTTACGCCGATTTTGTAAATTATAAATCTGAAGCGGCTTGCCGTGCGGTTGGTAAATTACGTTCGGAAGGGAAAGAATATATTGTGCATGATGGAGACATTATGCATTTCCTTTTCAACGTTTAGCATTACTTACTTTTCACTATTTACTTTCCCTTTCCTTGTTCCCACTCAGCAGTCATTTTAGCCAGATGATCGGCAAACTTTTGCGCTTCTTGCATAGCGTGCGGATTGCCGGTGGCTTTAGCATAAGATTCTGTCATAGCAAGTAGCGTTTGAAAATAATGCGAGTGCATTTCATCAATCGTCATATCATTAGTCCAAAGATCAATCTTTAGGGTTTGACTTTGAACCAAATCCCAAATTGAAATCATAATACTTTTACAATCGCGTAATTCCTGGTTTTTTGAATCAGTTGCAGCCCACTTAATATCTACCGGCATGTTTTTATCATCTAAACCAATTTTAAATCTAATCTCTGATGTTTTAGCTATCTGGGTCATATCATTCTGTGTTTATATTTATTAAACTAAATTCATATTACTACTTCCACTTCTTCACCAACTCTGTTATTTCATCCTGAATTGATTTTGTCATATCATTTTGATACCATTCATTAACCTGGCGTAATTTCTCTTTGTAATCAATTACAGAACTGTCTTTATATTCTTTAACCATCTTCTGCAATTCAGCAGGGCGAGGGCCCCATACGCCTAATTCTTTTAAATGTTCGGCCTGCAAACATATTAATTTAGGTATTGAATTTGACCCTTCGGTATGATAAGCCTTCATTATTTCAGGATTTTCATCGCGGAATAATATCCTGAAATCAATTTTATCAGAGGCAGTTGAAATGATATACAGCGCAGGCAGACCCCATGCGGCATCGCCGCACCAGGGCTCACTTATTACTAACCATACCCAGTTTTCTTTTAATTCGCTAACCAGATTATACAGCTTTTGCTGAAGTGTCATATGTTCAAGCACTTTTTGCATCTGTTCAAGGTTTAAACGGGTATAGCGAAGCGTGCTTTCCTTTGCATATTTGCCTACCGGTGAATCGCTTTGAATAACTGCCCTTGTAAAGGCCAAATATTCATCAAAACTGATTGCCCGGTTTATATCTTCCTGTTTAATAACTTGCTGCATATAACAGGTGCGAATATAAGGCAGTAGTTAGTATTTAGCATAAAGCCTATAATCATCAATTCGGCAGCTAATACTTAATCTAATAATTTATAACTTCGTATGGTCAACATTATAAATTATGGAATATAGAAGACTTGGTAAATCGGGGCTACAGATAAGCGCACTTTCTTTAGGCAGTTGGGTAACTTTTGGGAGCCAGATTAGCGATGAAGTTGCAGAAGAACTAATGGTGAAAGCTTATAATGCCGGTGTGAATTTTTTCGATAATGCAGAAGTATACGCACTTGGTAAGAGCGAATTAGTAATGGGCAATATTTTAAAAAAGCAAAACTGGGAACGAGATACTTATATAGTGTCATCAAAGGTTTTCTGGGGAAGAATTAAAGACCCAAAACCCAACCAGCATGGGTTAATGCGGAAACATATAGTTGAAGCCTGCCACGCTGCTTTAAAAAGATTACAGGTAGAGTATCTTGACCTATACTTATGCCATCGCCCTGATATTAATTCGCCCATTGAAGAAACCGTTTGGACGATGCACAACCTTATTCAACAAGGTAAAATATTTTATTGGGGCACTAGTGAGTGGACTGCGCAGCAAATTACTGAGGCACATTACTGGGCATCAAAAAATCACTTAATAGGGCCTGTGGTTGAGCAACCGCAATACAATATGTTTCACCGTACTTTTATGGAGCGCGATTATCTTCCGCTTTTTGAAAATTTCGGTATGGGAACTACCATATGGAGCCCGCTTGCTTCGGGTTTTTTAACCGGTAAGTATACATCTGGGAACCAAGCTGGGAACAACACCTCAGATAAACCCAGACTTGAAACCATGCAATGGCTAAAAGACCGAACATTGAATGATACAGCCAAAGTTGAGCAGATAAAAAAACTGGAACAATTAGCAAAAGACCTTGGTATTCCACTTACACACCTTGCTTTGTGCTGGTGTTTAAAAAACAAAAATGTTTCTACTGTAATACTAGGCGCATCAAAGGTTATTCAACTAGAAGAAAACCTGAAATGTCTTGATTCAATGCCGAAACTTACTGATGAGGTAATGATGAAGGTTGAAGAAATACTTCAGAATAAGCCGAAGGTTGTGGTGTACTAATTCTAAATATCTAAATATTCAGCATCAGCACTTACAGGATAGCGCATTAAAAATTTAAGCGCACGCTCCATCGCAAGGTCTTCGAATAAAACTTTGGCTATGGTTTGTAAAAGTGGTGCTGAAGCACCAAGATGATCAACTATTAATTTACCTATTTTTAAAGTGCGAACACCTTCTGCTACTTCACCAATATCACGTAGAATATCGTCTAGCTTTTCGCCCTTAGCTATCCGGTAGCCAACACTGTAATTTCTTGATTTAGGGGATGTGCAAGTGGCAATTAAATCGCCGATACCGGCAATGCCAAGAAAAGCTCTTTTATCGGCTCCTAATGCTTTGCCTATATAAATCATTTCGGCCATGCCGCGGGTAATAAGCAATGCCCTTGCATTTTCGCCGTAACCCAATCCGTTAAGCGCACCGCATGCAATGGCAACATAATTTTTAAGCACGCCCGAGAGTTCGATACCAAGAATATCTTTACTGCCATATACCTGGAAACGCTCAGTTCTTAAAGCAGCTTGCCCTTCGCTTATCACCTCGTTAAAACGGCTGGCAATAACTGTGGCGGCCGGTTGCTTTTCCATAATTTCTAAAGCCAAGTTAGGACCTGCCAGGCATCCCACACGTACAATTCCAGTCTCCTGCAAGATTAACTCGCTCATCGTTTTAATTTCCTTCAGACTAATTGTTTTGGCATCAGCTTTCTCAATATCAAATTCGCAATGCAGCCCCTTAGTAGCGTGAATCATAATATGATCGGGGCGCAGGTAGGGCGAAAAATCAATAATCATGTTTTTAAAATAGGCAGATGGAACCACCGGGAACAATAAAAAACAATTTGAAGCTACCTGCTCTAACGATTCTGCAATTTCTACGTTTTGGTGCAAGGCAAAATTCCTCACGGTCCTCTCCTTCCTCAAAAACGCAGCAGCATCTTTATTGTGCTCATAAAGCAATACCTTTTGGTTTTCGGCAAGCAGGTTTGCTATGGCCGAACCGAAACTTCCGGCACCAATAACTCCTACTCTTCTATTTTGCGACATACTTTTACTTCAATTTAAAAACCGAAAATTATAAATGCATTAAATAAATCTCTCTAAACCATATCCATTTAACCGGTTGTGATAATAAAAAAGCAATTTCAAATCTTCGGAACCAATATTACCATTGCTTAATTTAATTAATGGCGATATAGGGTGATACAAATTGATATTGCGCATTCCGTGGTCAATAATCTTATCTACATTCCACCTCAACTCTGGCGACATTAGCACCTCACCTTTATCATACATTATTTTTAATCTTTCTTTCAATTTGTTTATTCCTTCTACTACATCATTATAAGGCACTGATACGTCATCGGGCAGGGTACGCAGTAAGGTAAATACATCAACATTATTCTGCTGCTTTTTAAGTAATTCGAAAACAGTAAAGCATACCAAGTGACTGGTGAAAACTACATTGTAACGATAGTAATTATTTACTATACGTTCGCCCAATATTTTTGTATATTCTTCATCGCGTTGATGGTCGTCTTTTAACTCGCCATTGGTTAAAAAGTAATTTTTTACATTAATTTTTTGTCCCAAATGATTATGGCTGTTGCCATCAAAATCAACTTTATTTCCTACCACATCCATTACTTCCCCAAATGAAACAGAAAGTGAAGACGAAGCGGATAAAAACTTCCATATAAACCGCATTAGCTTAAATGAAGTTGAATACTCATCATTCTCTTTGTAAAAACGTTCCTTTCCGGTTTCTTTTAAGTAATCACTGATTAGCGCTTGTGCTTCCAATACAAAATGGTAATTGATAACGCATGGAACAACGTATATCTTCGGCGCTGTTTCTTCAGGGAAATTTTTGAAGTGCATTTTTTGGGCCTCAATAGCGGTGCCCAGCAAACCCAATTTCAATTTTCCTTCCAATGAACCGGAACGCGAACGAGTGCCACCGGGAAAGAATATACTATGCGCACCTCTTTGAATAGCTATAGTTGAATAGTTTTTCAAGCACTCCAGATAAACGCCATTCTTTTTACGCCTGTCAACTTTGTATGCACCTAACCGGTTCATAAAATAAGCAAGCAAATCGATGCTAAAAAGATTAAGGCCTGCCCCGTAAGTAAAAGCAGGAAGGCCCAGTTCACTCAATATCCATCCCACCAAAATGGAATCCATATTGCTAAAATGTGTGGGGACAATAATAACAGTACCCTTAGTAGATAAGTGCCTAATTTTTTCAATATCACCGATAATAGGAATCTTCTCGTGTATGGTTTTTACATTAGCGCCAATATTTTTAAGCCACCGTCCCGGTGTTGCAGAAAGTATGCGGCCAAAAAACTGCGGCAAAATTGTTCTTGCAAACTTAAAAGTACCAATATTAAATTCGCCCGCTATTTCTTCAATATATCTGTTAACAATTTCTTCTAATATGACTGCTTCACTATCTTGCGACACATTATTAAGTTGATCGCTTTTTATCAGTTTACTTTTAATGCTATTCCAAAATTTTTTCTCATCGGGCGGGTCAGCTTTCCAAGCCTTTTCAGTTAATCTTATTTTTTCCTGATATAGAACCTTTGCCAGTTCTTCGCGTAAGTTTTTGCTGGTTTTATAGCGTTCTTTCAAACGTGCAAGTGAACGGCTTTTAACTTCTTCAACAAAATTCTGTTTATCGTCACTAAGCCTGCTTATGGGCCATTGCCGCATATCCTCAATTACATATGGCAAAGGGTAATCATTAGGATTATATTGTCTTCCAATCATACAAACTCAATTCATTTAAATATAAAAAGATTCTTTGCCTAACAAGTTAATTATATACAAGGCGCTTTATGCAAGGCCGGCATAAAAACTACCCGGTCAGAATCTTTGGCACCGACGTGGCTGGAATCTCTTTTTACGGTTTCAATAATTTTTCTAAAAATACTATCACCCGAAATTTTCCATTCCTGGTCTTCTGTTTTGTTTTTGCCCTCAAAAGTATATTGATAACTTACCAGCAACGTGCCATCGTAAATGGTTCCAATCAAAATGCCATTCGGTTCATTAGCCCTGGCCGGAAAATGATCTAACTTCCCTAAAACACTGTCAAGGGTAACCGTAAGTTCCAGCTTAGTAACACCCTGGGCATTTGAATGCAATTCATAACAATATTTTTCGGGAGGAATTGGTGCATGGGGAGGTGTTTCGTAAGCCACCTCACGGTCAACACTCTTACTACTTTGGGCGCCTTTCTTACTCTTGCTATTACCCGTTTTTAATTTATCTAAAGGGCAACCAGAAACCAGAAAAAATAATAATATAATTAAGGCTTTCACTCTATTTTTTTTGTAAAGGTAAATTTTCAGTTGGAAATGGGAAACATGAAAAGGAACAACCTCACTTTCTTGTTTTACACACTTGTTTCATCCCATTTTGTCACAAATTCAATAATACCACTTTTTACATGCTCCAAGGCTTGTGGTTCAATATTTGCCACCACATCATGCCTGGTATGATATGTAAAATCATATTCAGTAGTACTCATGCCAATGATAGATACTGCCGGAAGGCCTGCTCGTGCAAACGAAACACCATCTGTACCCCCTATTGGTATAGTAATCATTTTGTAAGATAGATTGAGGCGCTGAAAGCTTTGTTGTAAGCCTGAAATAAGCTTAGGATTATATGAGGTACCATTCATCAACTCGCGCTTAACTATAGAAATTTCTTTAACTAAACGAACACCATCTATATTGATAAGAAAAGCATTTTCGCTTTTTAATTCCTCTTTTTTTTGCCGAACATACATTCTTGAGCCACACAATCCGCGCTCTTCGCTGCCAAAACTTACAAATTTTATTCGGGTGGTTTCTAATATAGATTTCCCATTTTCATTTTTATCGGAAAAGTGCTTAAATGTTTCATAAGCAATAGCAATGCCTGAAAGATTATCCTGCGCGCCGGGAACTGTGTGCTTTTCTTCCATACTCCAAAAAACAATGGTAACCGGTGTGAGTACTACAAAAAACAACCACAGATAAAAATGAAAGTGCGATGGCCAAAATATATGCCAAGCTAAAAAGAGAGGTAGCATAACCATTAATACCCCTGCCAAAACCGTAAGCCTTACACCCAGGCCCCCCAATTTATACCACCACCGATATTCGTGGGCACTATCCATGTGTGCCGAAATAATAAGTGTGCTTTTCGCTATGATTCTTGGCTCAAGAACAGCTTCAACATTGCTGGATGTTTCTTTAGCGCCTGGAAATTGGGTTAATACATCGCGATACATCATTAAATCGGAAATGACAAAAAACGCATTAACCAGGGCAATGATTAAAGCAACTACCGGCAAGTAATTATAAAGTAGCAGGGCTGCTATATAAATTACAACATAATATTTAAGCTTGCCAAAACGTGCACGAAGGTGCTCTTGAAACGGCAAAAATTGAACTTTATTTGTAAACTCTTCGCATTTTGCTTTAATGAATAACTGCGCTTGCTTCTCCGCATCGCTGCCAGCTGGCCGGGGCCCGAATTTTTGAATGATTTCTGTAATTAGCGCTATCATATAATTTAAAGCATAAGCCGTTTACTTGATTTTACTTTCTACTAGTTTTAAAATTTCAGTTTCGAAATTTTTAGTGTTGCGCAGTATTTCATCGGCCTGCCTTAGAACATTGTCAGCGTAAGCTTTATCCTCGTAACCCGATGCGTTGATTTTTACATTTAAGTACGCCCCGTACACTGCTGAGCGCGCGCACAAGGCACCCACACCAGCATCGGATACTGAATTAGGATTGCCAATTTCTGCCATGGCCTTAATTACTTCTAATGTTTGAAACGAAAGCTGCATAACTTTAAAAGGTATTTCAATAGCATATTTTGTAGCCTCGGCAATAGCTTTTTTTCGTGCGATTTTTTCAGAATCGTTTGATTTCGGCAATGAAAATGCTTCCATTATTTTATTAAAGGCTCTTGTATCTTCATCAACCAGTTTTAATAATTCGTCTTTTAAATGTTGTCCTTTTTCTGCCCAATCTGAAAATTCTTTCCACCGGTCATCCCATCCCTTTTTATGCGAAGAAAGATTGGCAACCATAGTACCGAGCGAAACACCCAATGCACCAATGTATGCGGCAATTGAACCTCCACCTGGTGCCGGTGATTCGCTTGCTGTTTCATTGGCAAACTCTATCAGGCTCATATTTACCAATGGGGAAGAATTATTATCAGCAAGCATATACTCTATGATTCGCTTTTCAGGTTCGAACTGGGTTAACTCATCAAGCCCCATGCTTTTTGCTGCTATTTTAATTAACTCGCCTTCGCTTACACCGGCAGAACGATTTTGTTTTAAAAGAAAATATTTCCCCGCATCTAACATTGCTTTAAGCGGAATAAGGCCAACAAGCTCGCTACCTGTTACGCGCATGCCACGGTTATACGCGCTCTTTACACATTCATCGAATGCTATGTGCACCGGTGTAGTATTAATATTGGTAAGGTTCATACTTACTTGTGCAATTCCATATTCGGGTAAATACCAACCTATGCCTTTTACTGCTTTGCATGCACCGGGCTGTAATACCTCCTCTCCTTTTTCATTCTTTACTTTTCTGCCTGCCTCACGCACATCGAAAGCCACAGAATTAGCCCTACGAACAGAAGTGGTATTTAGGTTTACATTATACGCCACTAAAAAATCGCGTGCACCAATAGCTATGTTTCCGCTCTTTTCGTTCCACTTAGATGGTCCAAAATCAGGCTTCCAATCAGGCAATACAATTTTTTGCTCAATGCCTTCGTACTCACCATGCCTTACGCTGGCAAGATTTTTTCGATGTTCAGCACTAGCTGCATACTCGTATAAGTAAACTGGTATTTTCAATTCCTTACCTACCCGCTCTCCCAATTTTTGGGCGCATTTAATACAATCTTCCATTGTTGCATTGGCGATTGGAATAAACGGACAAACATCAGTAGCACCAAATCGTGGGTGCTCGCCTTTGTGCTTTGCCATATCAATCAACTCAGCAGCTTTATATATGCCTTTGAAGGCAGCTTCTACTACTTCCTTTTCATCACCCACAAAAGTTACAACTGTACGGTTAGTACCTTTACCGGGGTCCACATTAAGTAAGCGCACGCCTTCTACACTTTCAATGGCATCTGTTATTTGCTTTATAATATGCATGTCCCTACCTTCACTAAAGTTGGGTACGCATTCTATTATTTTCTTCATAACTAGAAATTTAGCAAACGAATATAAAAAAGGTGGAAGATGAAAGGATAAAGAAATGTGCATTAAAAAATCGCCTTTAGTTTTCAGCTTTCGCTTTTAACCTTTGACTTTTAAAATAATCTCATCTTCTTTGCGTTTATTAGCATTAAATTCAAAAAAAGGTTGAAAAGGCTTATATTATTAGTTCCATCGTTATTAATATTTGGATGCTTGTTTTCGCAGTTGGGCGGTTCAAGCACTTATAATTTTCTTTCCCTTTCCCCTTCGGCAAGGGTTACAGCTTTGGGTGGTACTAATATTACCCTTATTGACCATGATTTAAGTACACAATTGGCTAACCCCGCCTCTTTAAACCCTTTAATGAGCCGCTGCGCAGAATTTGGCACTAGTATTTACCCTGGGGGTATTAATTTTGGCAACGTAGGTTATGCGCAAAAATTCAAAATTCCGGGCACTTTCGGTTTTGGTTTGCAATATGTGGCTTATGGAGAGTTTAAGGAAACTGACGAGCAAGCAAACATTATAGGCAAATTTACAGCCAGCGAAATGAATATTTATGCCGGTTATGGTTACCAGTTTGGCAAAATATTTTCGGCAGGCGTGAATATAAAATATATCTATTCGCATCTAGCCTGGTGGAGTTCGGACGGGCTTGCAACTGATCTTGGCGCCATGATAAATGATACAGCGCACCTGATAACGGCTTCAATTGTTGCAAAGAATATAGGTGGGCAAATAAAGCCATATAACAAGGGCGTTTATGAACCTATACCTTTCGACCTTCAAGCAGGTTTCTCATTTGGCCTAAGGCACCTTCCGCTTAAATTTCATCTTACCTTCCATCATTTATATACTTGGGATATACGGTATGACAACCCGGCGGATAATGTGCAAAGCACTTTATTTGTCGATTCTTCGCAACTTAAACCCAAACAACACATTGTCGATAAATTATTCAGCCATATCATTATCGGCGCCGAAATAAATATTAAAAAAGTAGTTCGCCTTGATATTGCCTACAACCACTTACGGCAAGACCAAATGCGCCTTACTACTAAAGTAGGCCTACCGGGTATTTCATTGGGTTTTGGCTTGCATATCCGCCAGTTTGATTTTAGCTATGGCTTTCAGCCAATGGCCGAGGGGGCAACTTTGAATTATTTTACTTTATCGGTAAATACCGGTGGCTTTGTAAAAAGAAAAACAGTTCCCAAAGACAAATCATAATTGAATGCCTGGATGAACAAACTTATCCGTCTTATCCCTTTAATTATAGTATCAGTTATTCTGCTTGTGGCCTGTAAAAAACCGGCACCGGCACTTCTTGATTTTTCAAAGCTTACAGAAACAAATAGCAAATGTGAACTAGCGGGAACAATTGATTCAAATGCATGGAAAAATGATGTACTGAATCTTAAAAATGACACCTTACTTCTTACCTTTTCAGATAATATTTATCTCTCGGATTCAATACCCGGAACAATACAAATTTCAGCCCCATGCCCTAACCCCTCAAATGGCTTTTTTTTCTGGAGCGTAAATGCCAGCAGAGCATGCAAACTTAAGCTAGTGTGCATTAACGACAGTTCCGATATTCTGTATTACAATTCGTACCGGCTTCAAAACGGACCGGTTGATATAGGCTTCAACTTCAGGTCTAATACTTCTTTCCACAAAAACAATAACTTCAGAATGTATTATGCCTTCTACACCTCAAAGGATTCGATATTCTATGCGGGATATGGAAATTTTAGAATTGAGTAAAGGGACGGCTTTCTTATTTATTCAAAACAAGCTGCTTAACAGCCCTTCTTCCATTTTGATTTAATTCAACCACATAAACACCGTTGGTAAATTGCGAAAGGTCAATTTGGGTTTGCACTTCGGTAAGTTCCTTAGTATAAATTTTTTGCCCCAAAATGTTTTCCAGATTAAGAATGGTGCCATTATCCAAATGCCCCAGCTCAATCATCACTTCACTTTTTGCAGGGTTAGGATATAGGTTAAAAGATATGGCATTATTAATATGGTTAACACCAGTAGCCAGATTAACAGCTACCAAAGCAGTTTCGTAGCAACCGCTTTGATCGGTAACTGTAACTAAATAATTACCCGGGGCAAGATTAGAAACAGAGGCCGTTGTTGCGCTATTGCTCCATTTGTACGTGTACGGAGATAAGCCTCCGGTAATGTCTTCAATTACAGCGCTGCCATTTGTGCCAGTACTTGGGCTAACTGCAGTATTAAAATTAATTTGGTAAGGTTCATTTACCATAATATTCGAAACAGTTGTGCAGCCATTATTAGTAACTGTAACAGTATATGGGCCCGCAGCCAAATTCGAAATAGAATTAGTAGTGGCGCCAGTATTCCACAAATATGAATATTCACTACCAGTCCCCCCTGTAACACTTACACTAGCGTCGCCGTTAGCCGATGTGCAAGCTGCATCAGTAATTTGCGGAGTAATGATAATTTGCGCAGGCTGTGAAATGCTTTCGCTTAATGAAACAGAACATCCTCCGGCATCATGCACAACTACTTGATAATTACCGGCAGCAAGATTATTATTGTTAGAATTAGTATTTCCGTTGTTCCACAAATAACTATAGTTTGGGGTTCCACCAGATACCGAAATGCTTGCTGCCCCATTAGAAGCGCCAAAACAATTTGCACCCACAGCTGAATGGCCGCTAATAACCAATTTAGGATTTACAGTAACTGTAATGCTAGATGTGCCTGTAAACCCGCTGCTGTCAATTTTTACAGTGTATGTTGTGGTAGTAACAGGATAAGCATTGGTATATGCACATGTTGGGCAACTTAAACCCGTTGTAGGTGTCCAACTATAAATTTCACTTGAAGCAGATGCAATAAGAATAGTAGTATCGCCCTTACAAAGTGATGTTTGAATAGCTGTAGCTTGCACACCGGCCCTAATAGGTTGAATACCAATTAAGGCTCCTTCGTTGGAGCTAAAGTTATAGCCACCGGCTGAAAGATTTGATACTAAAAAATATCCATTCGAAGAGCCGCCCCAACCCCAGTTCATATGCAACATATCATTCTGATCATAGCCATCGCAAACCCAGGTATGCCCACCGGTAGGGTCAAAACCTTCGTATTGAACTGGCCGCCCTGCATCCAATTCACCTTTAATCAGAGTAAGCCACTCATCGGCGGTATAATATGCTTCAATAATGCCTTGTATGGTATTAGGATCGTATGAAAAATAATCTACAAAAGCTTGCTGAGCACTATGCCCGTGAAGTGATTGAGATGCAAGCACTGCAGCACCACTACCACCTTCTGTCTCATCACCATAATCCATCGCAACACTAACTCCGCATTGGTACATAAGTGTGGAAACATAATTATTGGTGTTACTTACGTAAAGTGGCATACCCGTCCAATTGTAGGTTGTTGAACCAAAATCAGCAGATTGAAGGCCGTAATTATGCGAGTAGCCTGGCCACCCATCGGTATACGAAAATGAGCCAAAGCCTTTTGCAGGGTAACTCCAGTATTTCATAATTTGTGCCATTGTGGTAGCAACGCATCCGGTAACGCACCGCTGGCCGTCTGTGGCATTAAATGGGCAAAGATCATTGTAGATAGGGGATTGATTCCATGCTGTTTTTATAAGCGGAGCCACTGTGTTGCTTTTCGCAATACCAGGATTTTGCCCCTGACGGTATGCCGACCATAAACCAGCAATTCTCGAATCGGCAATTTCATTTTGCAGTATACCCTTGTAAATGTTGGATGAAGCATGGCCCATCCAATCCTTTAGCCCGGTAAGGTTCATTTCAGGTTCAAAGGAAGATTCGGTTGAATAGCCTATAACCGGAACAATATTATCATCGGCAGATACAATTACAAACCCAGTTACAGGGGTCATGTTAAACACATAAAAATCTATGGTATTGTCTGCTTCAATTTTGGTGTATTTTAGTGAAGCATTAATCTGCAACTTATTAGCAGCCTGAACATTAACTTTGAAGAAATTAAGGGCCACAATTTGGGCCTCTTGTGAGGTAATTTTATAGGCAAATGCAGTAAGAACAGTGGATATCAATATGCCCAGCAATACAACATATTTTCTCATGTAATTCAGATACCTCTTTATTGTTAGTCTACGAATTTACCACTTTTAGTTACGAAACTGTTAAGTTATTAACAAAATATCTCTGTTTCAAACCAGTTTTGCATTGATTTATGCGCTTTTCACAACATCTGGTTTGCTTTTCGTTCCTTTGCCTTTCGATACTTAAATTCTAACTTCCGTTTATAACTTTTACCGGGTGGCAATTATCCTAAAAATATTCTGGCAAAGCCTCATCCTTTCTTTCGAAGAAATAAGGGCTGCAAAGCTGCGCTCGGCCCTTTCGTTAACAGGTATAGCGATCGGTATTTTATGCATCATATCGGTAAGAACTGCAGTTAACTCGCTTGAAATAAATATTCAGAATAGCCTTGCTTCTTTTGGCAGCGATATTCTATACATTCAAAAATGGCCTTGGATATGGGCGAATGGCAATGATTATCCTTGGTGGAAATACCTAGACCGCCCTAATGCCAATCGCCGTGAATTGGAAGAATTACAACAAAAAGTTAAAAGTGCTGAAGCAATTTGCATCATGTATTTTGCAGGTAATATCAATGTAATTTCGGGCAACCAGGTAGCGCAGGGTGTGCAGGTGCTTGGCTCTTCGTACGATTACAATAAAATAAAAGAACTGGATTTTAAGCAGGGCCGGTATTTTACACCTGCGGAATCGAATAACGCACAAGCGGATGCTTTAATTGGCGCCACGGTTGCCGAAACACTTTTTCCCGGTATAAGCCAAATTGAAGGGAGAGAAATTAAAATAAACGGGGTAAAACTTACTGTAATAGGCGTGCTGAAAAAAGAGGGCAGCGATATTTTCGGGTTTACACTTGATAACAATATGATAGTGCCTTTTAGCTTCATGAACATGTTTGTGAATACAAACAGCCAGGGCAACGACCCCCTTATTGCTGTTACCCCTAAAAAAGATGTGCCGATTGAAAAATTAAAATATGAATTAGACGGAGCCATGCGCTCGGTAAGAAAACTATCGCCTTACCAGGACGATAACTTTGCTATTAATCAGGTAAGTGTATTTACTGAAGGCATTGCCTCCATTTTTTCGATTGTAAATTTTGCGGGTTTATTTATTGGTGGCTTTTCCATTCTTGTAGGCACCTTTGGCATTGCAAATATCATGTTCGTATCGGTGCAAGAAAGAGTTTACCAGATAGGCATTAAAAAGGCATTGGGTGCCAGAAAAATTTATATCCTCTTTGAATTTCTTTTAGAGTCTATTATACTTTGCGTTATTGGCGGCATAATAGGACTTGTAGCTGTAATTATACTTTTCAAACTTTTAGGATGGGCAATAGCACACTCCGGTTCCGATTTTAAATTCTACATCACTTTTAGCAATGTATTTATGGGCATATCTATTTCGGTGATAACAGGGGTTGTTGCCGGTTTTATTCCCGCATGGAGTGCAGCCAATATGCGACCGGTAGATGCTATTCGTGGTGATGTATCGGATTTACTAAAAGGTATCTTCAGATTCTATGGAAGAAAACATGTGCATTAATAAAACCCGGGAGAAGATATTATTTCAATTCTTTCAAAGTAATAGGCGTTACACCCACCTTTTTACAAACTGCAGCAGCACCTTTATTGGCCAGTTGTGCGATTTCGCGCATTGAGAATTTTCTAACAAATGCTAACGACGCAATACTTATTACCGTATCGCCAGCACCGGAGACATCCGCTGCTTTTATAGATTTAGCAGGAACGATAAACGAATTTCCATCGCGGGTAAAACAGAAAATACCATTGCTACCTAAGGTTATCATCAAATTTTTGAACCGGTTCTTTCTTCTCAACTCCTCCGCTCCGCTTCTTAAACTTTCGTAGCTTTTAGGATTAATCCGGTAGCCAATAGCTTCGGAAAATTCGCGCAAATTAGGTTTAAATAAATCTACATTCTGATACTCGAAAAAGTTTCTGTCCTTCGGGTCTACCGAAACCGGTATACCATTCTTAGTGGCAAGAAGCAATATTTGCTTTATAAAATGCTTGGTTAGTACACCTTTATTATAATCCTGTATAATAATTATATCCACCTTTTCGTTAGCAAGAATTTTCCTGAATTCCTTGATTATGTTTTGCTCTAATCTTACATCAAGGTCTTCAATATCCTCTTCATCAAAACGTACTACCTGCTTATCTTCATCAAATACTCTTGTTTTTAAGGTTGTTACCCGTCCCTTGTGCTGCAACACATGCTTGGTGCGCACACCAGCATCTTTTAAAAGCTTTAAAAGAAGATTACCGGTAATATCGCGACCAACTACCGAAAGCAGAATAGGCGTGGCGCCCAGTTCTAAAATATTTAAGGCAACATTTGCTGCTCCACCGGGGCGTGATTCTCTGCCGCTAATCTCTACCACCGGCACCGGAGCCTCGGGTGAAATACGGTTTACTTCACCAAACAAATAAAAGTCGACCATTACATCGCCAATGATGAGAACATTAAGGTCGGAAAAAGTGGGTTTAACGGGCATTTTAATGTAATATATTAATGTAATAAATAAATATTTTTATTTCAATTTTGCAAAACCCTCCTTCAGTCTTTTTCCTGCTTCTATCAATTTCTCCTCGGAAGTTGCATATGATAAACGGATACAATTTTTATCACCAAACGACTCACCACCCACTGTAGCCACTTTTGCTTCTGAAAGCAGAAGCAAACAAAGCTCTTCTGGAGTGTTTATCACATTGCCATTAAAGCTTTTGCCTAAATAGGCACTTACATCGGGGAAAAAGTAAAATGCACCATCGGGTAAATTCACTTTCAATCCTGGAATATCTTTCAAAAATGCATATACAATATCTCTTCTCTTTTTAAACGCCTCTACCATTTTATGAGTAGGCGCAAGATCAGCCAGCAAGGCAGCTTCGCCAGCTTTTTGAGATATTGAACATGTGCCGGAAGTAATTTGCCCTTGCATTTTCTCGCATGCTTTCGAAATTAATAGCGGGGCACCGATATAGCCAAGCCGCCAACCAGTCATGGCAAAACCTTTGCTAAAGCCATTTACAGTAATGACCTGGTCTTTAATATCGGTAAATTCAGCAAGGCTATAATGACGTTCGCCGGTAAAATTTATGTATTCGTAAATCTCGTCACACATCACAAAAACATTCGGATGCTTTTTTATCACTTTAGCCATAGCCGCCAACTCAGCATAATTATATACCGAACCGGTAGGGTTACACGGGCTTGAAAAAATGATGAGCTTTGTTTTTGGTGTAATGTTTTGTTCTAGTTGTGCTGCAGTAATCTTAAAATTTGTTTCAATACCGGCTGGTACTTCAATGCATTTACCTTCAGCAAGGTCAGTAACTGCAGAGTAACTTACCCAATAAGGAACAGGCAATAACACTTCATCGCCGGGGTTAATTAAACTAAGTATAACGTTGGCAATTGATTGCTTAGCGCCAGTTGAAACCACAATGTGATCGGGTGAATATTCAAGGTTGTTATCGCGCTTAAATTTGGCCGATATTGCTTTGCGCAATTCAGGAGTGCCGGCAACTGGTGTGTATTTGGTAAAGCCTTTATCAATGGCAACTTTTGCAGCATCTTTAATATGCTGTGGGGTATCAAAATCGGGTTCGCCAAGGCTTAAATCTACAATATCAATTCCCTGCGCTTTTAGGGCACGACTGGCCTTCGACATTTTAATAGTTGCCGATTCGTACATTTTATTCACTCTGTCTGAAAGCTGATTCATAGTAGCTGTTACTGTTGTCATTTTTTAAAAACTGTGGTGCGAAAATAAGTTAGTATTGCTATTTGTGGCAAAAATTTTATTCGGCAGTTTATAGCCCCTTATTTACGCCAGTTTTTTCAAATTTCCGTTCTCAAACAAATGCGGGTAATGAACTTTCAATTCTTGGGCAAAAAGTTCGTAAGGTAAGTCGTCAAACTGGCCGTATTCATGCAGGTATTCCATGTATTGTTGCCCGTGCTCATGTTCCTGGAAAACTGAATCATGCTCGCCGTCAAACTCTAAAGGTGCTACATTAAATTTCTCGCAAAGCGATTTATTAAATGCTGGCGTGCATTTAACCCATTTCCCTTCTATCCAAAATTCGTTATACCCATGAAACACAAATTTATCTGAATGCAACATTTCAATAAATTTAGGAGTAGCCAGATGGTTTTTTACAATTGAAAAGCCTAATCTTGAGGGAATATTATGAACTCTACCTACTGCGACAAGTAATAACGATTTTTCAATACAGTAACCTCTACCTCTTTCAAGGGTAAGGCTTGCAGATATAAGTTTGGGATTGAGTATTAAATGATGTGGGTCGTAAAGAATATCATCTCTTACGGCATAGTACAGGTCAACCGCCTTTTGTTTATCGCTTTTTCCTTCGGTAGTTTTGGCTTTGGCATATTCAATTACATCGGTCTTATCACAGTCTATAAACTGAGTCGGGCGTAAGTATATTTCAAAATCTTTTATTGTCACTTTATTACATTTTCTTCTTGCAACACTCCTTTACATTGCCTTCGTGTTCATCTGCACCACAACATGAGCTTTTGCCATTGCACATTTTAGTGCATTCATCTTTGCTCATAATGCATTTACCCCGCTCATGGCACATTTTATCGCAAGCCTCTTTTCCCATCATTTTTTCGCACGTTCCTCTATCCATCATAACACTGTCACCTTGCATTTTGCAGCAGCTCATCCCCTCAGCATTATCCATTTCACAATGCCCTGTGCCCATTTCTTTAATAACTATATGCTCCTCACGGCTACATCTTCCATCCATTTGTTCCATATGGTGGCGCATGTGCCTTAAATGCCAAACCCCGCGCCCTACAACAAATGCTATTGATAGCAAGGAAATTACAATAATTAACCAAGCAAGAAACTTGAAAAGGTTACTGAGATATTCTCTTGTTACTTTTATAAGCAGATAGGTGCCTGCAGACAGGGCCAATAACAATAATGATAGAGCTACCATATGAATTGATTTTGAGGTAAAGATACAAAGCCTTTGCCAAATTAATTTTCCGATTATTTTCGCACCGCTATTAGGGCTATAAGCAGTTGGGCGGCTAATGCAACAATTCGATTAAAACGAAGTTATATACATGAACGTGGAAGAAGAAAAAGCTAAGTTCCATTTTAAAATGAAACTGGATATACGCTGGAGCGATATGGACGAAATGCGCCATGTAAATAACGCGGTATATCTTACCTACTTCGAGCAGGCCAGGGTTTATTATTTTCATGAAAGTTGCCGGTGGGATTGGAACGAAATAGGCGCGATATTGGCTAACGCGCATGTAGATTATATAAAGCCGGTTGTTTTTCCGAACCCTACTTATGTATATGTGCGCACCAGTAAATTAGGGAATAAAAGCTTCGAAGTTCAATACATGATTACAAGCGAGGTTGAGGGAAACGAAGAGTTAACCACCACCGGTTATACCGTTATGGTAATGTTCGATTACAAATTAAACGCATCGGTACCAATGCCCGATTATTTGAAAGAACGAATTAGAAATTACGAAATAATAAAACCTTAACCTGTGCTGCTTAGAATTAATCCTGATAATATTGATGACCGCTTAATTTGGCAAGTTGTAAATTGTTTGAAACGTGGAGGGGTTATCATTTACCCCACCGACACAGTTTATACCCTGGGCTGCGACCTTACACACCATGCGGCCTACGAAAAAGTTTGCAAGTTGAAAGATATTAAACCCAACAAAGCAAATTTTTCAATTGTTTGTTACGACCTGAAACATATTTCAGACTTTACTACTACCCTACCTACACCGGTTTATAAAATGATGCGAAAGGCCTTGCCGGGACCTTATACTTTTATACTCAATGGCAATAACCATCTTTCCAAAATTTTCGGATACAATAAAAAAACAATAGGTATACGAGTGCCCAACAATCCTATTGCACGCGCTATTGTTGATGGCATAGGAGCACCAATTCTTTCTGCCTCTATAAAAAATGAAGATACCGTTCTAGAATACATTACCGACCCCAATGAACTTTACGAGGTTTACGAAAACCTTGTGGACATAGTAATTGATGGTGGCCCTGGTGGCAATGTAGCATCAACTGTTATTGACTATACAGAAAGTCAGCCATTATTAGTACGCGAAGGCGCAGGTAAAGAGTTATTTTAACTACGAGTTTTCACACCAAATATTTTTTCTTCCAAACAACATTCCTACTTTTGCACCGCAAAAAAAATCGCATCAATGGACCCTGGTCCGAGTTATAGTAATTATTTAAACAGTTGGCATTATGTTGCTCTGCCTGCCTATACTTTATTTGGCAAGGGTCAGCCTGGTTTTGTTCGCATACAAAATACCGGCCCTGTGTTGGCCTTTGCCGGTATTTAATACCCGGTTAGTTAATCTATTTTTTTCTTTTCTATACTTACCGCTTTCGTTTAAAAACATTAAAGGAGGGCCCGTATTATGACTACCCTTATTAAAGAAAAAATAATCAATAAGCTTCCGTCGGCTAATAACGGAAACGGGAATGCAACACAGGAATCTGCATCTTCTACACTACTTAAAAAAATAGCGGCTAAAGAAAAACCGGAAATATTGATGCTTTTAGAAAGCCGCGATTCTGGTTTAAATGAGCTCGAAGTTGAAGCTAAGTTTGATACCGAGGGCCAAAATGAAGTAGTGCATGAAAAAGCACCACCATGGTATATGCAATTGCTTGGGGCTTTTGCCAATCCGTTTATTATTGTGTTGCTGGTGCTGGCGTTCATATCCCTTATTATGGATGTAATGCGGCAGGAACCTGAAAACCGCGATTACAAAACTGTAATTGTTATTTCGGTAATGGTGTTTCTAAGCACTTTCATTCGCTTTTTACAAGAGTACCGAAGCAATGTAGCAGCCGAAAAGCTGAAGTCGATGGTTACAACTACCGCTACAGTATTGCGTGAGGAAACCGGCAGAACAGAAATTGATATTAAGCAACTGGTGCCGGGCGATATCATTTTCCTTTCAGCCGGTGACATGATGCCTGCAGATATCCGCATCCTTCAATCAAAGGATCTTTTCGTAAGTCAGGCCATGCTTACCGGTGAAGCCTTACCGGTAGAAAAGAAAGAACATGCTATTCCCGATATTCAAAACAAATCGGTTCTTGATTTAGAGAATATTTGCTTTATGGGCACTAATGTAGTTAGTGGTACAGCAATAGCCATAGTGGTTAATACAGGCAATAAAACCTACTTCGGCTCTATGGCTAAATCGTTAGTAGGCAAACGGGCTGAAACAAGTTTTGATAGGGGTGTAAACAGTGTAAGCTGGCTGCTTATCCGGTTTATGCTGGTAATGGTACCTCTTGTATTTTTGGTTAATGGCTTAACCAAACACGATTGGGTACAAGCTTTTATGTTCGGGCTATCTATAGCCGTTGGACTTACCCCCGAAATGTTACCCATGATAGTTACCGCCAACCTTGCTAAAGGTGCTGTAAACATGAGCAAGCGTAAAGTGGTAGTAAAGCGCTTAAACGCAATTCAGAACATAGGGGCCATGGATATTTTATGCACCGATAAAACCGGTACACTTACTCTTGATAAAATTGTTTTGGAACGCTATCTGAATGTATATGGCAACGACGACGATGAGGTTTTAAAATGGGCCTACCTAAACAGCTATCATCAAACCGGTTTAAAAAGTTTGCTTGATGTAGCCATATTGGAACACCTTGAATTGAGAAAAGAATTAAAGGTGGATGAAGATTATGTAAAGGTGGATGAAATTCCTTTCGATTTTCAACGCAGAAGAATGTCTGTAATTCTTGACCAAAAAAACGATAAACACCTACTTATATGCAAGGGCGCTGTTGAAGAGATGCTTTCAATATGTTCTCATGCCATAGACCCCGGCGAGAATAATCAGATACAATTTGATACAGATGATATTATTCCATTAAATGATACTGTAAAAAATAAAATTACTGAAATAACTCGTAAGCTGAATGAAGACGGATTACGAGTATTACTGGTAGCAATAAAGGAATATGACGAACGACCACTTACGTACACCGTTGCAGATGAAGGCAACATGATACTGACCGGTTTCGTTGGCTTTCTTGATCCCCCGAAACCTTCAGCTGCTACATCTATCATTGCATTGCAAAAACTCGGCGTATCTGTTAAAGTATTGACCGGCGACAATGAAATTGTAACTAAAAAAATATGTAAGCAGATTGGGATTCCTATAACTAATATATTATTAGGTAGCGACCTCGAAAATTTAAGTGACAAAGAACTGGAGGATAGAATTGAGGATGTTTCCATTTTGGCCAAGCTAAGCCCGGTGCAAAAATCGCGAGTGGTAAAAGTGTTGCAAGGTAAGGGCCATACAGTAGGATTTCTTGGAGATGGCATTAACGACGCTGCTGCTCTTCGTGATGCGGATGTAGGTATTTCAGTAAATACGGCTGTGGATATAGCCAAAGAAAGCGCTGATATAATTTTGCTTGAAAATGATTTAATGGTATTACGTAAAGGCGTAATATATGGTCGCCGAACTTTTGGCAATATTATCAAATACATAAAGATGACTGCCAGTAGCAACTTTGGCAACGTGTTCAGCGTTTTGGGGGCAAGTGCATTTCTTCCGTTTTTGCCTATGTTGCCAGTGCACATACTTGTACAAAACCTGCTTTATGATATTTCGCAAATATCCATTCCATGGGATAGTATGGATGCAGAGTATATTCAAACCCCGCGCAAATGGGATGCCGGTGGCATAGGGAAGTTTATGCTTTTTATTGGCCCCATCAGTTCCATTTTCGATTATGCTACGTTCCTTATCATGTATTTTATTTTCGCAGCAAATACACCGGGAAAACAAACCCTCTTTCAATCGGGTTGGTTTATTGAGGGGCTACTTTCGCAAACGCTTATAGTGCATATGATACGGACCAAAAAAATTCCGTTTATACAAAGTTGGGCTACTGCACCGGTTGTAGCATTAACCTCCCTTATTATGCTTATTGGCATCTGGATTCCCTTTTCGCCTTTTGCGAGCGCTTTAAAACTACAACCACTACCGGCATCATATTTTTTATGGTTGGTGGGTATTTTGTTTGCCTACTGTGCCTTAACACAACTCATAAAAAATTGGTTTATTCGCAAGTATAACCAATGGTTATAAGTCATAAGAGTTGCAAAACCAACCGAAGATATGCCCTGAAAAGTATTAAAATACAGGAAAATATTTCAAATTAGCGTACACATGATTGAGAAAGAAATAAAATTTACGCTGAGGACGTATCAAAGTCCAAGCGAATTATCGAAACAGGATGCTGAGTTATTGAGCGCCGCTAAAGCTGCCCTTGATAATGCTTATGCCCCTTATTCAGAATTTAATGTGGCTGCTGCCGTATTACTTGAAAATGGAAAAATATTAACAGGCACCAACCAGGAGAACGCATCGTATCCGGTTACCCTTTGTGCAGAGGGAACGGTGTTAAGTGCAGTATCGGCTATATACCCGGGTGTGGCAGTAAAAAAAATGGCGATTACTGTAAAAACCAATAAACGGACACTTACAAAACCTGCAGGCCCTTGTGGTGTTTGCCGTCAACGTATTTCGGAATATGAAAACAGGTTTAATACCAATATTGAAATTATAATGATGGCCGAAGAAGGCGAAGTGTATTGGGTAAACAGTGTAAAAGATTTGCTACCGCTCAGCTTTTCGAAATCGGATATGTAGGGTATTTATCCTACGCTCCCTACTATCATTCCCACTGCAAAAAGAATGGAGAAGATGAATGTTGCTATGGCAAGTTGCTTTAGCAGCGGGTCGAATTCTTTTAGTTCTTCAATACTTCTTACTGCTACCAAATGCTTTCTGAATAAAGGTATAGTAAGAATAAAACAGAGTTGCATAGTGGAAGTAAAATTCAACACAACAAAAATTAAACTGGCAACAAAGCCAGTAACAACAAGGCCCGTGTGATATTGTTTAGCCCTTTGTAACCCCAGCTTTACTACCATAGTTATTTTCCCAGCTTTTTCATCGCTTTCGCAATCGCGCATGTTGTTTAGGTTTAATACACCGGTTGCAAATGCCCCGATAGTGCATGCCGGTAATAATACCGAATAATGAAGTTGATGCGCCAACAAATAATAACTACCACAAACACCAGTTAACCCAAAAAACAGAAAAACAAATATATCACCGAGCCCCCGGTAGCCGTAAGCACTTTTGCCTACTGTATATTTTATTGCGGCAGCAATGGCACCAATGCCCAATACAAAAAAGAACACGCCGTAGCCTATAAATAATTCTTTTGTTGCTTCTATAATTAATGCTATGCCCGATAGTAGGCACAGAAAAACACAAACAGCTATGCCCTTTTTTATTTCGTATAATGAAAGTAACCCTGCCTGTACGGCTCGTTTGGGGCCAATACGTTGTTCGTTATCTGTTCCTTTTTCGCTATCGCCATAATCGTTGGCGAGGTTTGATAGTATTTGAAGTAGTAGTGTGGTAATAATTAAAAGCGCTAGCACCGGTAAGCTAAAATGGGCTCTGTTATCTACAAAGGCGATGGAGCTACCGGTAATTATTGAGGAGAATGCCAAAGGCAATGTTCTAAGACGAAAAGCATATATCCACGCTTGCAATTTATTATTCATTACTTCTTTGGGGCTTATTGTGCTGCTATATTTCATGTTGGAAATAATGGCCGGTTTCGCGCAAGTAGGCTAATATTAATTCGGTAACCCTGCGTATTTGCGGCTTAGGCAACAAAACCTGAAAATTGTCTCTCAGCCGTTCCACTACATAATTTATTATTTCCTCGTCCTTTATTAATTGCCCTGCTGATGCATCCCATTTTTCGATAAAAGCATTAAGAATGGTGTAAGCTTCATCTTCGGAAATATGAAACTCAATGTATTTATATACGAATTTAACCGTATCATAATACTCCGGTTTTTCGCCTTTGGGCGGGTTCCAATCGTCGAGCACGCTGGTCATATAATGCCGAAAATAATAGAAAGTTGGGATTTGGCAATTATCTAGTAGCTGTTTATGATTTTACACCCGGCAAATACTGCTTATACTGCGTTACCGCCTGGGCATATCTGCCAATATTAATGCCTGAAGTTGAGTAAAGTGTAGCGGTTTTAATTTCTCGGCCATTCAATACAAATTGACCCTCAATAGGCGGTGTTCCTGCATTAAAACTGTATTCAACTTTATTTTCAGCAAGGTGTTCGAAAAATATTTTGTGCGCACTTACCTGCCCTGAACTACCGGTAAGAATTACTGTATTGATGGAGTGATGTTGGTTGAGAATTTTAATAATATTCATTTTCTCGATTACATGCAGGTCGCTATCTTTTGAGCTTGTTGCAACTTTCCTGCTGCATTTATAAATAGTATCGGAAATAGCGATGCCTTTTTCAGCACACAAGGCTACTCTTTCTTTAGCCGCCTCCTCTCCTTTTATGTGGTGAAACGGGTGCCGGTATATTTCGCTTAACATGCACCAGAAAAAATTACTGCGGCCGGGGTAATACGAATCGAACCGCCAGTTTTTTTTATGCGTGGGAAAAGTGCCTAAAACAATACATTGTGCCTTAGGAGGAAGAAAAGTTTTGAAAGGATGAACTTCAATTAGCATTTTCATCCTTATGGGAATTTCGGGAACTTACTCCAGTCAGGTTTTCTTTTTTCTATAAAAGCGTTCTTGCCCTCTTTAGCTTCATCACTTAAATAATATAGCAATGTTGCATTGCCTGCCAACTCTTGTATACCGGCTTGGCCATCTAACTCAGCGTTGAAGGAAGCCTTCAACATTCTAATAGCAAGAGGTGATTTTTCCTGTATTTTTTGGCACCATTTAACCGTGGTATCTTCTAATTTAGATAGCGGAACAACTTTATTTACCAAGCCCATATCTAAAGCCTCTTGAGCGCTATATTGTTCGCATAAAAACCATATTTCGCGTGCTTTTTTCTGTCCTACAACTCGAGCTAAATAACTAGCACCAAAACCGCCATCAAAGCTACCCACGCGTGGGCCGGTTTGTCCAAAAATTGCATTCTTACTGGCTATACTTAAATCGCAAACTACATGCAGCACATGGCCACCGCCAATAGCGTAACCGTTTACCATGGCTACTACTGCTTTGGGTATAGAGCGTATTTGCTTTTGTAGGTCAAGCACATTTAAACGGGGCACTGTATCCTTGCCCACATAGCCTCCGTGACCGCGAACATTTTGATCGCCACCGCTACAAAACGCTTTATCGCCTTCACCGGTTAATATTATGCTTTGTATATCCATGTTATCACGACAGATATTCATGGCATCTATCATTTCCTTTACCGTAAGCGGTGTAAAAGCATTCCGGTAGCGGGGCCGGTTGATAGTAATTTTGGCTACACCTTCGAAAAATTCGAACTTTATTTCATCATACTTTTTAATCTGTTTCCACTTTCTTTTCATATTGCATTTTTAGTGTGTTAACGAGCGAATATTATAAAATTTTATTCTTCAAAAAACTAAAATACTCTTTATAAATTTTAGCGCTTAACTCTCCGTTGGTTTTTATTTCAAGTATAGCAGGCTTACCGTTATGTGGTTTATAAAAATCCGGTAAAATCTCATTTAAACTACCTTCAGTTTCGCAAAAATAATAGGGGATATCATACATTGCTGCCAGATACTTAGCCGTTAAATTATGACGCATTTCAAAAAATTTCTCGAAGGCATTTACTTTCGCCGGCACATCAATTAATCTAAAAATATTTCCACCGGAATTATTGATAACAATAATGCGAAAATTAGGCGAAAGATAGTTATTGAACAAAGCGTTCGAGTCGTAAAAAAAACTGATATCTCCTACGATGCAAATAGTGAGTTTTTCGTTAACATATGCAGCGCCTGCAGCAGTGCTTACACAGCCATCAATACCGCTTGTTCCACGATTAGAGTTTGTGATAATATCGTTAGAATGTTCGAAAAAATTAGAATAACGAACCGGTGTAGAATTACCGTATTGAATATTCGCACCTTTGGGAAACGAATCAACCAGCGTTTCAAAAACTTTAATATCGCTATACTCTGTTTGGGCTAAATATTTACCGGTTAGCTCTATTGCTTTTTTATGGAGACCCTTCCATTGCGAGTTATAAAAGGAGTCATCCATTGGATTACTATTCAATAAACAATCCAATGCCTCGCTTTCAGTAATATTTTCCTTCTGCACACCAATATCAAAAACATCATAATGCCTTGCTACATTATGCGGCGAAATATCCCAGTGGGATACCGGTTTATCCTTTTTCAAAAATCGCCTGATACGTTTTGATATAATTTGATTGCCTAGTGTAATTACTATATCGGGGGTAAATTCGTTGGCTTCCTTTTCATTAATTAATTCCAAACAAGCATCGTAATTACTAATGCTTCCATTAAAAACAGTATTCGATAAAGTTTCAGCAAGTACAACAGTATCTTTTCTTTCGGAAAGCAATCGTAATTTTTTAGAAAATTCAACATCTGGCGCCCTCATACCTACAATAATCAGTTTCTTTTTTGTACTGGTTAACTGCTCGTTTAATCTTTTAATGCCTGCATCATTTGGTACAGCCTGTTGTTTTTCATTCTTTATATTAAACTCGATAGCTAATTCATCGGATTGATTATACAGAGGTTCGCTTAATCTGATATTTACGTGCACTGGACCTACACCATTATTTTGTGTATTATGAATAGCACCTGTAATTATTTCAGCTATTTTGTTCAAACCATCTCTACTTGTTTCATCGCCGTTAATATCAAAACTGTTCTTAGTCAATTTCTCAAAAACAAAAGCCTGATTGATGGATTGGTTCTCTCCTTTTTCAGCATCGCCCAAAGGTCTGTCTGCCGTAAGTATTAAAAGTGGTATTTGCTGGTAAAAGGCCTCGGTAATGGCAGGGCCTAAATTAAGCACTGCAGTTCCTGATGTGCATACTATAGCAATGGTTTGTTTCAGCTGCTGAGCCATGCCGAGGGCAAAATAACCTGCCACGCGCTCATCAGGAATTACAATACATTCTATATCCGGTAAACTGGAAAAAGCAATTACAAGAGGTGCCGAACGCGAACCGGGAGAAAAAACAACTTTGTTAATCCCTTTGCGCTTACATATATCTGCTAATAATTTTACCGCTTTTTTATCGGTGCTCATTGGGCAGCAAAGGTGAAAATATTTTGATGATTACAGTACACTGGCAAGTGTATCTACTTTCATCTTTGATTCTTTCCATTCATCAGCCGGATTAGAATCGGCAGTTATACCGCAGCCAGCGTATATGGCCAGTTTGTTTTTTAACACCTGCATACATCGCAGGTTTACAAACAAATTAATTTGCCCATCTAGATTTACAGGCCCTAAATAGCCTGAGTAAAACTGCCTAGCTGATTTTTCATTCTTACTTATAAAACTAATAGCCTTTTGCTTGGGCAAACCCGCTACAGCAGGCGTTGGATGAAGTTCCTCTACAAGATTTAGCCAATCGACCGGTTTAACCGATTTATAAGTAAATGTGCTGCGCAAGTGAAGTAAATTACCGGCTACTACTGTTTCAGGGCCTTTAATTTTCGGAGCCTGGGTTGTAATGGTTTGAAAAGCTTTAAAGATATAATCGCTTACAATTTTTTGCTCTTGCTTTTCCTTCTCGCCCCAAGTGGCTTTAGCATTTACTGCGCTATTGGCTTTTGTTCCGGCCAAAGAGTATGTTTTAAACTCTTTGCCGTTAGCCTCAAGTAAAATTTCGGGTGAGGCTCCAATCCACAGCCCGTAAGGCTGAGTATAAACCAGCGAAATGAAAGCAGATGGATATTTTTTGCAAAGCTTTTTGAAAAAATCAACCGGTGAAAAAGAAGAAGGTTTTTTCTTTAATGCCACCCGTGCAGCTACAATTTTTCTAAAATCACCTTTTTTTATTCTTTTCTGAATAGCCCTTATATATTCTTGATAATCACCCCTATTTGATTCAATAATATCAACTTTAATACTTTTTAGAGGCTTTAAATGCAACTTAACCGGTGCGAAATTCAACTTTGGCAGGTGCTTTTCTGTTGTATATACATCTGGTGCTATTAGAATTTTATCAGTCTTAATATCCTTTTTAAAAGGGGCGAATAGAAAGCCTGTAGCCGAAGAATTATAAGTTTTTTTAAGTGCCGAATTAGTTTGGGATACAACCCTTACTATTTTGCTATTTGGGAGTTTATAAAAAGCAAACGGAATTTGTTTTTCAACACAATAATGGAAAAATTGAGAGAGGGAAGGTTTAGATATGGATAACACGAATTTTAAGTTTGCGACAAAACTATATTTTTACTGCAAAACAGTTTTACTGTGGTTCAAAAAGAAATATATATTATTCGTCACGGTCAAACCGACCATAACGCCCAGGGCATTGTACAGGGCAGAGGCATTGACTTGTCGTTAAACGAAAAGGGCCGTCAGCAGGCACAGGCATTCTTCAAGGCTTATAAAAACGTTCCCTTCGATATTATTTATACTTCAACCCTTAAAAGGGCCCAGGAAACGATTGAACCCTTCAAAGAACTTGGCATACCACATGAGATATACCCGGAATTGGACGAGATAAGCTGGGGAGATTTGGAAGGTACCAGAGCCACTACTGAATCGGACCTTGCTTTTCAGGAATTAGTGAAAAAATGGCGCGCGGGAGATATACATGCCAAATCATCGGTAACGGGCGAAAGCCCTTTTGAATTACAGCAACGGCAAAAGATATTTATTGAGCAAATGCTTAATTCTGATACTAAGAAGATATTAATAGCTACCCACGGCAGGTTTATAAGAATATTTATGTGCACGCTTACCGGTAAACCGCTGGCCCAAATGGAGCATTTCGCACATTCAAATCTTTGCCTGTATAAAGTTAACTTGCTAAATGATGGGAAATTTGAGATAGAACAACACTGTGATATTGAACATTTAAGCGAGGCTTAATTACTTACAGTTTTTCCACTTTTCTTTAACCCATTCCGGGTTTACTTCGCGGTCATACTTAAAAAATTCTCTGTTCATAAAGTTTATTACATTGGCTGTTTGCACTTCATCTATCTCTGATGGGTACATGGGTTGGTCATAAACTGTATCGTGAACAATAACCGGATGATTAATACCAAATTTGAGCCAACATGGGATTGAATCTAAGTTGCGTAAAGCATAATCTGAATTTTGCAACGGGGGGACTAAAGCTTTTATGCCTTCACCATCCTCTCCATGGCATTGAGAACACTGGGCTTTAAACAAAGCTTTACCGGGATGGATAATTGTGCCGTGACTATAAATGTTATATATAAATAATATAATAATTATAGGTATAGCAAACCGGGCAATGAATTGAAGTATTTTTTTAGAACTCACAATTAAAATTATTCGTTATTCTTTTCTTTTAAAAGAATATCCATTTCGGAAAGTAATTTTTGCACGCTTTGCTCATTGGTTCCATCATAGTAGCCACGTAGCCTTCCTTTTCTGTCTACCAAAATAAAATTCCCATCATGTATGTGCCCTCCCGGTGCGCTTGGATCTTCAGAGGCACTAACCAAATATTTATTTGCCAGATAGTAAATAGAATCCTTATTACCAGTGAGAAAATGCCACTGGGCTGAGGTAATGCCTAATTTGGTTTCATATATTTTTAACCTGGCAACACTATCACGCACAGGGTCGATGGAGTATGAAAGTATAACTACATCTTTATTGTCTTTGTATTTATCTCTCACCAGTAACATCTCCTTCATCATTTTGGGGCAAATGCTTGGGCATGAAGTGAAGAAAAAATCAGCTACGTAAATTTTGCCTTTAACTGTTGAGGTGTTCACTACATTACTATCCTGATCAACAAATTGAAAAGGTGGCAATACATAATCAAGGCTATCTATTACTTGTTTTCCGTTCTCGGTTTTTGTAACTGCTGTTTTAGGACCATAAACCGGTAAATTACTTTGCCAGTTACATGCCTGTAACGCAATACAAAAAAGAACAGTTATTAAAACTGTTTTGCGCATATAAAGGTTTGTTCCCCAAAGGAAACTTTAAAATGTTAAAAAATTATCCAACCGAGGGGCTAAAGTATTTTTCTTTTATCCACTTTGCAACCTCATCTGTAAGGGGCTTGTCTAAAAAGCCCACTACTTCGGGGAATTGTTTGGCTTTTTCGTAATCGCCCTGGTAATCGGAAGAAGTAAGAAGGTATACTTTGATGTTGGAAATAAACTCAGCAGACAGCTTTCTAAATTCAAGCAAAAAACTCCATCCATCCATAGCGGGCATATTAATATCCAACAGTATTAAAAGAGGATACTCATCCACTATTTTCTCGTCCCACACTCTTTTCAACTCCGTTAATGCAT
Source organism: uncultured Bacteroidota bacterium (assembly GCA_903919075.1). Classification (GTDB taxonomy): domain Bacteria; phylum Bacteroidota; class Bacteroidia; order Chitinophagales; family LD1; genus Bog-950. The sequence continues at coordinate 67,997 of CAIXGR010000094.1, forward strand.
CCTGAGCCATTCTGTATTGCCTGAAATTAGACATACATCCATCCTCAAGCATTAGCTTGGTAAGGTAATTATTTGCCTTATCATCATCAATAATATAAATCACCGGTTCAGCCATACTACATTAAATTTACACTAACTATTTTTCAATAAATAACCAACCAATATCCATATTAATAACGCTTGATATTGATTTTTTTGCCCGCTTACTTTCCACTAAAGTAATTATTTAGTCGATTTTTTAATAAAATAAACAATTCAGTTCCCCTTTAAGTTAAAGGGGCAATTTCATGCTTAATCTTATTGTATTAAATTTGCGCCATGAGCGAATCTGGTTTAGTTAAAACCCGCATTAATAAGCCCGACTGGCTTAAAATAAAACTACCCTCAGGTAAAGAATTTAGCGAGGTAAAACAAAATATTGAGCAGCACAGGCTGCATACTATTTGCGAAAGCGGCAAATGCCCCAACCAAACCGAATGTTGGGGGGCGGGCACCGCAACCTTAATGATACTTGGCAACGTTTGTACTCGCTCGTGCATGTTTTGTAGCGTGGCAACCGGCAACCCCGAAGTTGTAGATATTACCGAGCCTATACGTGTAGCTGAATCAATTAAGCTAATGGGGTTAAAACACGTTGTTATAACCTCTGTAGACAGAGATGACCTGGTTGACGGTGGCTCGAAAATATGGGCGGCTACAATACGGGCTATTCGCAGGCATTGCCCCGGTGTTACTATGGAAACTCTTATACCCGATTTTAAAGGTAGTGCCGAAAACATACAACGTGTTATTGATGTAAAGCCGGAGGTGGTTTCGCATAATCTGGAAACGGTAAAAAGGCTTACCCGAGAAGTAAGAATACAGGCGAAATATGAACGCAGCCTTGAAGTGCTGCTAATGCTAAAGGAAGGCGGCATTACCCGAACGAAATCAGGTATTATGTTAGGCCTGGGCGAAACTGAAGAAGAGTTATTTGAGGCAATGGACGACCTTATAAACTCGAAAGTTGATATTCTTACTTTGGGACAATATCTTCAACCTTCGAGAAAGCATTTAGGCGTTGCCAAATATATTACACCGGATGAGTTTAAGCATTACAAAGAAGTAGCCCTTAGTAAAGGTTTCCGGTATGTAGAAAGTGGGCCTATGGTAAGATCAAGCTATCATGCTGAAAAGCATTTGATATAAGAACTGCGGAGCAACTAAATCTAATTACTGCAAATCGAATAGCTCTGCAAACGCGTTGACGAATACTTTCTTGTATTCTTCAAAATTAACTTCGCGCTTTAATTCCTTTTGTAGCGAGGTGACACCCTTATCAGCAATTCCGCAGGGTATTATTTTATCAAAATAACTAAGGTCGGTATTTACATTCATGGCAAGCCCGTGCATAGTAATATTGCGACTTGCTTTAACACCTATAGCGCATATTTTCCGCTCTCCCATTTCATCATGCAGCCATACACCGGCGGCATCTTTAATTCTTTCGCCTTTTAAACCATATTGCAACAACGTTTGAATAATCGTTTCTTCGAGATTTGAAATATACTTGGCAAGACCTATGCGTAAAGTATCAAGATCTAAAATTGGATAGGCCACTAACTGGCCAGGACCGTGAAAAGTAACATCTCCTCCCCTGTTGGTTTGATAAAACTCAGCATTCAGATTATCCGTACCGGTTATTATATTTTCTTTTTTACCGCTTTTGCCTATTGTGAAAACCGGTAAGTGCTGGCAAAGTATAAGATGATTTTGAGTGGGCTGATGCACCAACTTTGCAGCGATATTTTTGTTAAAGAGCTCTTCCTGTAATTGCAAGGCCCCACGGTATGGCTTTAAACCAGCATCAATCAACTTAAACTTCAACATTGGCAACTTATCATTTTTTCTTCTTTTGCTTATCGTCGACATCATGAAGTTCTTTTTTAAACACAAGCCTAGCGTAGGCGCCCTCTAAAGCGTTATTTAAACGTATTACGGCACCATCATAGTTATTCAAATAAACTGCTTCACAAAAGGGAAAAGGCCGGTTTAACTGCTCCAAATTTCTGTTGCTTAAAACCAAGGCCGAGTTGGATATTGTATTAGCTTCAGAACTTATATATGAGCCTCTTTTTCCGCCACCCTTCCAATAACGATTTTCTTGTATTGAAGCGCCAATAGCGGCTCCGTACTCAGCTATAATAAAAAAAGTATCTTTCATCACTATTGATGGATCATATGTCAGCGCATCGTTTAAGAATACACCCTTTTCTCCTTTTAAAAACCTCTTGGTGTCTCGGGCATAAATAAACAGTACTTTACTAAACGTGTAATAACTTTTAAACGCACGTATTATAGCTGTATTCTGTATCTTTCTATCTTCAATTATTCTATCAGCAATATTTTGTTTACCTGCCTCAGCATAGCCTTTTACTGATTTATCATTGGTTTTTAATCTAACCACCAAGGTACCTGTTTTCAAACTTTTTAGTTCTTGAGCAGCTCTCTCCTTAGAAACTAATGAATCATACCTAGATGAAGAGACCGTAAAGTCTATTGCCGTTGTGTCGTACTTGCTATCAATTTCTGTGGTATCATTTTTTGACAGACTATTTTCTTGTCCGAAAATAGAGTTAGATAATATAACAGCCAAAATTATAACCACGTAACGCATATAACTATTTAAAATCTTTCGCAATCTCTTTAGGAACAAATTTTTTCACCTTACCCTTACCCATTATTATTTCGCGCACTATGGTTGATGAAATAGAGGATAGTTCGGGCCGAGAAAGAATAAGAATAGTTTCAAGTTGTGGTAACATATCATGATTAAGATGCGCAATTGTTTTTTCGTACTCAAAATCGCCTGCAGAACGGATGCCTCTTAAAAGGTAATTCGCTTTCTTCTCTTCACAAAAATTTACCGTTAACCCTTCATAGCTATCTACTTTTACTTTAGGCTCGCCTTTAAAAACGGCCTCTATCCATTTTATTCTTTGTTCTAACGAAAACAAAGATTTCTTCTGAGAGTTCACCCCTATAGCAATAATAATTTCATCAAATAATGGCAGTGCCCTTTCTACCACATCAGCATGACCGGTAGTAATGGGGTCGAACGAGCCGGGGAAAACTGCTATTTTCATGTGTTCAGATTTCATGGTTCAACGTTTTGGGTTGCGTTAACAAAAATAGAGAAAATAGTAGTGCCGTAGTTCTTACCCTTAAAATAGTGCGGGTGCTTCTCGAAATTATGATTGGGGTTATGCTCAAGTATAAACCAACCTTCACCTTCTACCAGTCCCGCTTCAAAAACAAGGTCTGGTAAACTGGCTAGATTTTCGAGCGGGTAAGGTGGCCCTGCAAAAATTACATCGAACTTTTGATTGCAGTTATTAATAAAACTGAATACATCCATTTGCAAAGCATGAATGCCACTTAATTTCAATTCCGCAGCGGTTTTTTTTATAAAAGCTGCGCATTTAGGAAAAATCTCAACGGTGGTAATATCTGTGCATCCGCGCGAAGCGAATTCATATGAAATGCTACCTGTTCCACCAAAAAGGTCGAGTACTTTTATATTATCAAAATTGAAACTGTTATTGATTACATTAAACAACCCCTCCTTAGCAAAATCGGTGGTAGGGCGTGTGGGTATATTTTGCGGTGGTTGAAAGCGTATGCCTTTCAACCTTCCTCCTATAATTCTCATGCAATAAGATTGTACAAGTTAAAATGAAGATGCCTAGGGAATCTATCAAAAGCCTTTGAAAAACGTATTTCCTCGGGTTTATGTATAAAGCTAATCTTCGGAAAATAATGATAGCAATTGCTATAAATTTTTGATTGAATATCAACTCCGCCAATTAACATCAACTCAATTTCTTCGCGATTAATTTTTAGTTCTTCGCAGCAAAGCAATAAGAAATAAATAAAATCGGTAGGTGCTTTATATTCATACCGGTTCATTAACCGTAGTTCATTTTGATTAATAAAGTAAATAACATCAAAATGATCAGTGTCGACATTGACAAAAAGTTTATCAGCTGATTCGCTTATATACTCAGGCAAGGCGTTGATAAACGAAGAACTGAGATGTACAATATTGCAAATGGGTAAAAGATTTCGTATTTTATCATTCAGCCTTGCATTAAGAGCAAAAACAAGGTCCATACCTACATTGCCGAGTTTTTGGCTAATAGAAATATTGCCGTTGGTTTCGACCGGAAATAAAATATCTGCGGGGACAAGATTGTAATTTGAATCAATACCAATAATTACTTTTCCGAATGAGAGCTGCAAACTTTGGTCGTCATGAAATATTTTGTCAATTCTGAGCAAAAGGTCGTCCTCGTTTTCTACATGATGAAGTGTGTATTCGCCATAAAAAATAATTTGGCCATGGGTAAGCGATTGAATAAAATACTTAACCGAATGATATGAAACAGCCAACTTAAGAAGCAGCGAGGATGGAGGAATTGTTACATCCGGCTCGCCTATGCTTGTATAAGTATTTTTGATTTGCACTGCTGACACGTTGCGAAATTAATTTTTTTGCCGATGCAATTGCTATCTTACAGGTGAAAACGCGAAATTTTAAAGGCTGCAAAAATGTTTTATGTTTGACAAGTATGAAAAAATATGAGGCACTAAACCCAAAATTTAAAGAATATACGGAATTCAAGATTTCGAAGAATAAATTCATGCATAATTTAGGGTTTGAAATAACCAAAATTGAACCGGGTTATATTGAGGGAGATTTGAAATTTAAAGAAATGCATGAGCAGCAAAACGGTTGGCTGCATGGTGGTGTTACCTCCACCATTTTAGATATGGCGCAGGGCTTTGCAGCCTACAGCATGGTTGAAGATGGCAAGCAGGTATTTACAGTTGAGGCCAAGGTTTCGTACTTTAATCCCGGTATCGCTTCTCAATTTTTTACCCGGGGATACGTTATTAAACCTGGCAAGAGGTTTCATTTTTGCGAAGCTGAGGTGTATTATTTAAAAGAAGATGGCAGTGAGGTTACAGTGGCGAAAGGTTCATCAACTATGGCGGTTGTTTAATACAAAAGGTGGCACATTTAAAAGCAACATATAAAGAAATACTAGGCATATCATTGCCTTTGATACTAGGCAATGCCGCCTGGACTTGCAATGGTGTGTTTGATACAATTTTTGTAGGTAATCTAGGTAAAGTTCAGCTTGATGCCATTGGGTTTGCTAGTATATTTTACTCGGTACTTTTTATGATGGGCTTTAATTTTACCCGGGGTATGCAAATGTTAGTAGCCCGAAAAATGGGCGAGCTAAATCACCACGAAGTAGGCAATATTGTTGATACTACGATTATATCTATGCTTACGGTTGCCATACTATTTTTTATTGTAATTAAAGTTTTCTCGCATCAGATATTGGGCTTTATGCTGACTAATGAGGATATTATAAAGGACTGCGAGATATTTTTAAGTTACCGCATATGGGGTTTAATACCCGGCTTTTTAAGTTTTGTTTTTATAGCATTTTATTCGGGCATTGGCAGAACTAATGTGCTGGCTTTATCGGTAGCAGTTATGACTTTTTTTAATGTTGTATTAAACTATGGCTTAGTATATGGCAAATTTGGATTGCCTGAACTTGGTATTGCCGGCTCTGGGCTTGCCAGCAGCATTTCCGAAGGGCTTGGTGTGCTTGTATTACTGGCTGGTACATTTTATAAAAAGCGTATTCACGAGTTTTCGCTTTTCCGCTTTAAAAAATTCGACCTTGGGCTGCTGGGACAAATGAACAATATTGCTATCCCTTTAATGATACAATCTTTTGTAGCTGTGGGCGCCTGGCTGATACTTTTTGCAAGAATAGAAACTAATCTTGGAAAAGATTCGCTTGCTATTTCATCAATTTTCAGGCAACTGGTATTGTTTTTTACTATCCCTACCTGGTCACTTGGTTCAACTGCAAATACCATTATCAGCAATATGGTGGGACAGAAAGATTATGGCGGTGTAAAAACAGCTTTACGTAAAATTAGCATCATAAGCCTTGGTTTTGCAATATTATCGTGTGTTATTATTCTTGTGTTTCCCAATTTTTGCACCGGCATTTTTACCAGCAAGCAGGATTTTGCTTTAATACCCCTAGCCGTGCACGTTGTTCCGGTAATATTTGTTGTGTTTATTTTGGCGTCGTTCTCCAACATTATTTTTAATGGGGTAATAAGTTTGGGAAATATATATACTGCCCTGGCCATACAAGTTGCTGCCGCAGTTATTTATATCATTTACTTTCAAATAATGTTTAAAATGTCTTTTGTAAATACCTTTTGGATTTGGACTGCTGAATGGGTATACTGGATATTTATATTGGCGGCAAGCCTGGTATTTTTTAAATACAAAAAATTTGAGGTTGTATAAAAGATGACGTTGGTTTATTGAATAGGATACTTCATTTATAATTACTTTTGATATTATGGAAGAAAACGTACTGAGCTATAAGCACGTTAATATATACCAAGGCAAAAACCTGATATTAACCGATGTGAATATTGAAATGAAGCAGGGCGAATTTATTTACCTGATTGGCAAAACCGGAACAGGTAAAAGCAGCCTGCTGAAAACTTTATATGGCGAAGTGCCGGTTAAAGAGGGTGAGGCTATGGTATGTGGTTATAACTTGAAAAAGTTAAAGAAAAGTGAAATCCCTCAACTGCGCCGTAAACTTGGTATAGTATTTCAGGATTTTCAGTTGTTGAATGACCGGACTGTAAATGCTAACCTTGAGTTTGTGCTTAAAGCCACCGGATGGGAACATAAAAATGAACGCAACGAAAGAATTGCAGAGGTATTAACTGAATTAGGATTGGCTCACCTGGGCTTTAAAATGCCTTTTCAGCTTTCAGGCGGTGAGCAGCAGCGTTTGGTAATAGCGAGGGCTATGTTAAACAATCCTCCTTTGTTTCTTGCTGATGAGCCTACCGGTAACCTTGACCCTGAAACATCGGACGATATTTTAAAACTTTTGATACGTATTAACCGCGAACATAATACTTCGATACTAATGGCTACGCATAACTATCAGCTTATTGACAAGTATCCTTCGAAAATATATAGTTTTAATAATAGCGCCGTTACGCTTGAAAAAGGCATTTACGTGAAGTCGTAAATTATCTAGAAGAACATTTCTTTCGCAATCTTTAAGGCATTGGCTTCATTGCCAAAACCTGCATCAAGCACCCGTTTACGTTTCTCAATGTCTTCCATAGTAAATTCAGCATCCATAAGACTGGTAATATCACGCTTTGCGGCGTTTGGGTTGTCTTCAACAACGCATAACCTCTCAAGGCCGGTGTAATTAACCATTTTGCTATTCACCAAACAAAACCTGCCGCGATACAGCGAATTGAGTAGCTTAAGTTTGATTCCAGTGTTCTGAAAAGTAAATAACAGATTAATATGTGCGTTAGACATTAACTCCGACATTTTTTCAAACGAGGGGCTTTCAACCAGTTCGATATTGGGTATATTTTTTATTTCCTTTTTAAGCGCTGAAGTGGGCTCTTTGCCTGCAATTACAAAATTATAGGGCATACCCTCGGCAATTTTTTTAGCAATAAACATTGCGGCCTGATTATTTTCGGCCACACTTAAATTGCCCTGGTATAAAATATAATTTCCTTTGCCGGGTTTGCTGGTTATATCATCATTATTATGGAAGGCTGAGACGTAAAAGATATTCTCATAACTGAGCCGCAAATATTCGTAGTCGCTTTTTGAAATGGCAAAAATTTTATCGGCATATTTTAAATCATCTTCGAATCGCTTTAGTTTTTTTGATTCGTAATAAAAATAAAACTTGATGAGATAATTGCGCTCAGCTTCTTTAAGGCTGCGGTAATAATCCCACTCAACATTGTGCATGCGCACTGCTTTTACTTTATTTTTTAAAAGCGGATGATTTAAATAAAAGCATGTGTGCAGTCCTTCAAATAAAACCGGATAATCATCTGCTATTAAATTTTCCAGTAACTCATCGTTTTTACGCGAACCAACTATATAAGGCACTTTGCTGTATATGGCCTGATAAAATTTACGCCGAGGATAGTAATGTACTTTTTCGCAAATCTCATTCAACTCTTTACTTTGTTCACGGCCGTAATGAAAACAATGGAGATGAATTTTAATTCCTAAACGATAAAGGGCGCGTATTTTATAAAATACATCTATAACACCACCGTAATCGGGAGGGTAAGGAACATTAAAAGAAACTATGTGCAGGCTTTTACCTGAATAAATGTCCATAAAGGCCGAGCAGCTTTTTTTCTTCGTTTTGCCAATTTAGCTGGCCACTGCAAACATCACAATTTATTTTCAATCTGGTGTATAAGTCTTTATCGTTTGCAAGACGCAATATTGCGCCTTTTATTTCGGCGGGAGAGCAATCTTTTATTAATACAGCAACCTGGTAATGGTTATTAATCTTTCTGTACTCTGGGAAATCATTACATACCTGTGGAACCCCAGCGTGTATATAATCGAAAAATTTATTGGAGAGAGAGTGGTAATAGCTTAATCCTGTTTCTTCAAGCGCGTTAATACCGACCAATGCTCCATCTGTTATTGTCCGTAACTCATTAGGTTCAATATATCCGAGAAACTCAATTTTACCTTGAAGATTGGCTTGCTTTACCAATTGATGCAATTGCTGTGACAAATCGCCCTCGCCAGCTATTTTCAGTTTTAAATCTATTTCTTTCATCGCCTCAATCAATTGTTCTAAGCCCCTCCCCTCGTTCAAAGCACCCTGATATAAAACATATGAGCTCTTCTTATCGGTGACTGGTTTATTAAACTGATTTGTGCTTTTGTTCTCAAGCAGCGGTGCATTCATAATTACTTCAATGTTCTTAGCATACTCCTTTCGGAACAATTCGGCAAGGCCCTCTGAAACCGTATATATCAAATCGAATTTAGGAACAAATGTTTTTTCTACCCATTTCCATATTTTTTTTACCATTGGCCTTCTTATAACTTCAGGAACTTCGGTAAAATATTCGTGTGCATCGTAAATAAGTTTAGCTCCCTTTAATTTACCAATAATATAAACGGGAACGATGGTGTCCAGGTCAATAGCACAGGCAGCATCAAACTGGGAAAAGGTTAGATAGAACAAAAGGCGAAGGTTATATTCAAGATAAAACAGCTTGCCTTTATTGAAGAAACAGTTTAATCGGGTTTGCAGATAAGGTTCAGTTTTTATTGCTAGTGAAAAATTCCTAAGCCTGCCTACCAACTCTACCTCATAGCCTGCGTTTGCCAGGCTGCGGCAAATTTTTTGCATCCGCTGGTCGTAGGTAATATCATTGGTAACTGTAAAAACAATTCTTTTCATTACGGCTTTTTCAATTCATTGTTCTATTCTTAAAATACATACTGCTACTAAATTAAGCGATAATAGCCATCTCCTCCTGCGCCCCCGGGCTCTCGCACTCCTCCTCCAAAGGAGGACATTTATTCTATCCATTTCAAAGTGGCTTCGGGAGTACGCTTTATTTTTCCTGAGTCAAATAAAAATTCTAATACTTTATTCAAATCGGGAGAGTTAATGTGCAATTTTTCTTTAAGCTGCTCTATCGCCAATGGCTGATGTTTTAACTCCGCCTCTAATTCAGCTACAATTTTAGAAAAATCTTTGCCGGTAAAAGATGCTTTTTTATTGGCATCACATACATCGCAAATACCACAATCCTCATCAACATTCTCTCCAAAATATTTTACCAATAGCCTTGTTCTGCAAACATTGTTTTCAGTAACATAATAGCGAATGGCTTTAAGCTTTTCTTTGAAGTTAGTTTTACGTTTTTTTATAAACTCGATATCTAAATGCAGTCCTTCTTTCTTAACCCTGTCTTTCAAAAAAACAATTTTAGGTTTTTCGCTGCGAGGTTGATAATTGAATATACCGAATTTATGAAGTGCTTTAAGACGTGTAATTGTTTCAGCAACAGAAATTTTCATTCTCGAAGCCATTGCATCCTCTTCTACCGGTACAAAATCTTCGAACACGCCTTCGGAAGTACGGAGAATAAATTTTATTAGTGGCTCGTATAGTGCATTCTCGCTTTGAAATTTATACATCACATCTTTACCTGCAATTGCTTTTACCTGCGAAAGGCCATATATACTTTCAGTAAGATAAATCAACTCTTGCTGTTCCAGCAATTTTAAAGCGGTGTATACTTTAACCGGGTTTAGCTTAAATGCATCGGAGAATGTTCTGATATCGAAATCGAAATTTTGATTGGCGCCGCTGTTGTAGGCAATGCGGTAATGCTGGCAGAGTGCTTCGTACACGCTTTTTATAAAATCGAGCGAAGGAAAACTTTCATTGATTTTTTTATCGACTTCAATAATATCGCTGTTATCTACCAGTTGAACTGCATAGGCTTTATTTTCATCGCGGCCTGCTCGGCCTGCTTCCTGAAAATATGCTTCTACACTTTCGGTTAAGCCAAGATGCAACACCGTTCTAACATCGGGCTTATCAATTCCCATTCCAAAAGCGTTGGTACAGCAAATTACCCTTGTCTTATTTTTCACCCAACTATCTTGTTTTTCAGAACGTTCATCTGATGTTAAACCGGCGTGATAGTAATCTGCTTTTATTTTATTCCGATTTAAATAGTCGGAATATTCTTTTGTTTTTTTACGGGTGTGGGCATATACAATGGCACTGCCTTGCACCTTATTTAAAATATCGGTCATTGCCTGGTTTTTATTGGGCGTTTGGCGCACTACATAGCTTAAATTTTTTCTCACAAAACTTTGCTTGAAAACATTCTTCGCTCTAAATTTTAATTTTTCCTGAATGTCTTCTACTACTTCGGGTGTAGCGGTTGCAGTAAGCGCAATAACCGGAGTGTTCCGAAATTTTTCATGTACTGATGCTATCTTCTGATATGACGGGCGAAAATCGTAACCCCATTGCGAAATACAATGTGCTTCATCAACGGCCAAAATGGATATTTTCATTTTTTCTAATCGCACTTGAAAATCCTCGGTGTTCAAACGCTCGGGCGAGATGTACAGAAATTTATAGTCGCCATAAATGCAGTTATCTAACAGGGCATCTATTTGCCGGTAAGGCATGCCGGTGTATATGGCGGCAGCCTTAATGCCTTTTTGTTGAAGGTGGCGCACCTGGTCGCGCATTAAAGCTATTAAAGGGGATACTACTAAACATAAACCCTCAGTGGCAAGCGCGGGCACCTGAAAGCAAACCGACTTACCGCCACCAGTAGGCAGCAAAGCCAGAGTATCTTTTTTTTCAAGAACAGACCGGATAATATCTTCCTGCAAAGGCCGAAAGCTATTAAAGCCCCAATATTGTTTTAGTATTTGATGAATGTCAGACAAATTCCAAGTTTCAGATTTCAAATTTCAATAAAAACATTCATAATCAGAGCGCATACTTCCCGGCTCCCCGCACCCCCTAACTCCCTAAGGGGAGAACCGCCTCCCCCACAAAAAAAGAAATTTTCTGAGCTATCGAAGAAGCCTTTGAATAAACCTACTGCTGTAATCTTAAATAAATAGAGCCCATTAAACCTTTACGCATTTCCAACTCTACCATTTTGCCATTTTTGTAATGATAGTAATAAGTAATACCATCGCTCATCTCAGCCTCGTAAACGCTATTGCCATTTTTTTTAACCCTCCTGAACTCTCCTAACCTTTCGGAAAGCATATGGTCGAGGCTGCAGGGCTCGTTGTAAAATAGCTTTACGGTTGAGCAGTCAATTAAACCATCTATATAAAAAGCTTCCTTATCGCGCTTCACTAAATACTTTCCTCCTTCGCGCATAATGCTTGTATAGTGTACCTCATCATTACGTGTGTGCTTGCAATAGGATGAAAAATATTTTTCGTTGATAAACATGATGTCGTAATGCAAGGTTACGGTGCGCTTAGTAAAAAATAAATGTGCCTCTGATTCGCTATTCAGCATATATTGGGTTGTGCTATCATTCTTTGCAGTTTTTTCAATAACGGTTTTCCCTATCCTGCTTCCGAATAAAAAAATATCGTAGGTAAGTTTCTGCGCATATGTAGCAGATGAGAAAAGAAAAAAAATGGGGGCAACAATATATTTCAAGGGTGAATACAAATTTTTACACGTCAATATTAACACAACTATTTGTGTTGAAAATAATTAAAAACCGCAATGATAATTCCGCAAGTGCAAAAGTCCATGTTATTTACTTCATCAAAAAATTAATATTTTGTTTTCATTTTCACTGAATATAGTGAATTAATTTTCACCTATACAAAAAAATATGAAAAAAGCGATTTTCATTTTAATGGTTTCACTTCTTGTTTGCGTTCAAATTAAGGCGCAGTTGTATGGCTGGAGCAAATTGGGAGACGTAAATGAATGGGGAGCTAATGGAGAAATAAATAGCATATGCAGCGATGCAGCAGGAAATATTTATGCCGCCGGTCAATTTAAAAACGATTCGGGTAATTATTACGTAGCAAAATATAATGGAACCATGTGGAGCGAATTGGGTGGATTAAATAGCCTTGCGGCTAATAATTTAATAAGCAGTATATATTGCGATGCTTCAGGCAATATTTATGCAGCCGGAGGTTTCTCCAATGTTTGGGGCAATTATTACGTTGCCAAATACAATGGAAGCACCTGGAGCGAGTTAGGCGGCCCAGATAGTTTGGCCGCAAACAGTTATATTTTCAGTATATGTGGTGATGCTTTCGGAAATATTTATGCCGCCGGCGGGTTTACTGATGGGCTTGGATATACTTTTGTAGCTAAATTTAACGGAATAACCTGGGGGGAATTAACAGGCTTACACACATATTTCGCTAATGCCGACATTATAAGTATTTGTACCGATTCATTGGGGCATGTATATGCCGCAGGCAATCTTTACAACTCTCATTCTCACACTTACGTAGCCAGATATAATGGAACAACTTGGGACGAATTAGGTGGCATAGATGCTTTGGCTGCAAATAATACCATACTATGTATATACAGTGATGCATCGGGAAATATTTATGCTGGTGGTTATTTTAATACCTCCCAGACCAGCGATGGTAATTACTACGTAGCCAAATACAACGGAACCATCTGGAACGAATTGGGTGGGGCCGATAGCCTATCTGCAGCAGATGTAATCATTAACATCTGTAGCGATGCCTATGGCAATATCTTTGCAGCCGGCGCATTTAAAAATGGTTCGAATAATAATTATGTGGCCCAATACAATGGAACAACATGGAGCGAATTGGGCGGCTTGAACGGCTTGGCAGCTAATGGTTTAATTAATTCTATGTGTGTTGACCCATCGGGAAATATATATGCTGCCGGTTATTTCTCAGACGGGGCTAACATGTGGACAGGAAATTATTATGTTGCTAAATATGGCACTTTAACCGGTATTAATAAAATGGGTGCAGCCGGGGCGCTGAATTTATTTCCCAACCCCACCAACAATGCGCTTACAATTTCAACAGGTAATACAATAACTGATGCCAGTATTAAAGTGTTCAATATTACGGGGCAGGTTGTTATTGAAAAAAATAATCAAACGGGCGATAAATTTGTTTTGGACTTATCTAATCAACCGGCAGGAATTTATTTTGTGGAAGTGCGCAATGGGGAAAATGTTTGGGTTGAGAAGGTGGTGAAAGAGGATTAGAGAAGCTACATTTCTGTCTCAAGTGCAGGACATTAAACTTTAAATACCTCAAACAATTTTTCTTCCCCTTTCAAAACCTCGCGTATATGTCCGTCATCGGTATCGGTAATAAAAACTTGCCCGAAATCATTACCGGCTAATAACTCTACTAATTTTTGACTTCTGTCATTGTCTAATTTATCAAAAATATCATCAATCAATACAAGTGGTTTTCTTTCGGGGTTTTTAATAAAACTGTATTGAGCAAACTTAATGGCAATTATAAAACTCTTCTGTTGCCCTTGTGAGCCGAATTTTTTGAGTTTAACGCCCACCGCTAAATCCCCTAAAGGGGACTTTAATACAGATGATGAATCTTCGGCCTGGGGTTTGAGAGCAGGGGTAATGAAAAACTCTATATCGTCTTTATGTATACCTACATCTGTTCGTTGAAGCATTAGGTCTCTATCGAAACTCTTTTTTAATAACTCATCGAATGGGGTTTCATTTAATTGCGATTGATAGGTAAAGCCTACTGCTTCTCTTTCGAAACTTAGTTGGCGGTAAAATGATTGAAAGGCCGGGTATAATTTTTGGATGGCGATTTTTCTTGCTTCGTAAATTTTTATACCGGCATTAATTATCTGCTGGTCGTAAGATTCAATTAGGACACGGTCAACACTACGGGTTTCGGCAAAGCGCTTTAAGGCTGCATTGCGCTGGGCCAATACTTTATTATATAGTATAAGCTGGTTCAAATATTCATGATTAACCTGCGAGATGGTGTTATCAATAAACCTTCTCCTCTCCTCGCTGCTTCCGGTTATTAGTTGGCCATCATCGGGCGAAATGATGATTGCGGGGAAATTACCAATATGGTCGCTTAGCTTGGTAAGGGGTGTTTCATTAATTATTAGTTCCTTTCTTTTATTGGCGGGTAGTTTATAAACCAGTTCAAAAGATTCACCTTGTTTTTTAAAGCTTCCTTCGAGCCTGAAAAAATCTTTTTTGAACAAAATATTCTGTTGGTCGACCTGGTTAAAATAGCTTTTTGTGAGGCACAAATAATAAATGGCATCGAGCAAATTTGTTTTGCCAACGCCGTTATTACCAATAATGCAATTGATCTTCTTGTTGAAGTTCAACGCAAGATTTTCGTGATTTTTGAAATTAAGAAGTGATATTTTGCCGAGAAACACTATTTTTGACCTCCTTTTAAGGCATAAACATTCAAAATAAAAATGGAAACTGCTTTGTCAACTGAAAAAGCTACGGCGAAAATAACCAAAGACACCTATTTGTACTGGTACGAATTAATGGTGCGGCTGCGCAAGTTTGAAGAACGTGCGGGAATGCTATACGGACAACAAAAAATACGTGGCTTTTGCCACTTATATATTGGGCAGGAAGCTATTGCCGGCGGAACTATGAGCGCATTGCGTGCTGATGACCGCTTAATAACAGCTTACCGTGACCACGGCTTGGCTATTGCAAAAGGTATTAGCTGCAACGAGGCTATGGCCGAGCTTTTTGGCAAAGCTACAGGCTCGACTAAAGGTAAAGGTGGCTCTATGCACTTTTTCTCGAAAAAACACAGCTTTTTTGGCGGCCATGGTATTGTGGGAGCGCAAATTCCATTGGGGGCTGGTATTGCTTTTGCCGACCAGTATAATGGCAATGATAATGTTACTATCTGCTTTTTTGGCGATGGCGCTGCACGCCAAGGTGCTTTGCACGAAACGTTTAATATGGCCATGATGTGGAAATTGCCGGTAATATTTGTTGTTGAAAACAACGGGTATGCCATGGGAACTTCAGTAGAAAGGTCATCGAATGTTACCAAAATTGCAACTTTAGGCGAGGCTTATAATATGCCTACTGAATCGATTGACGCTATGAAATGCGAAACAGTGCATGAAGCTGTTGAAAGAGCCGCTAAACGCGCCCGTAACAATGAAGGGCCTACTTTTCTTGAAATGCGTACGTACCGCTACAAAGGCCACTCTATGAGTGATCCGGCAAAATACCGTACTAAGGAAGAGGTTGAGGAATACAAAAAACAAGACCCTATTGAAACTACTTTAGCTACTATTTTAAAGAAGAAATATGCTACACAGGCGCAGATAGATGAAATAAACACCAGATTAGATAAGGAAATTGAGGATTGTGTGACTTTTGCTGAAAACTCTCCTTTTCCTGATGATAATGAACTATTTAATGACATATACACACAGCCGGATTATCCTTTCTTGACAGAATAAACAATCTGACTATATTCGCACTTCAATTTTTTATAAACCATGGCAGAAGAAAAAGAAACATTAGGTGAAAATTTACAGGACGGCTTAACAAAAGCTGAACAGTTTTTTGAAGATAACCAGAAAGGCGTATTAATAGGCGGCGGAATCATTGGGTTGATTGTGGTTGCTGTAGTTTATGCGCTTGTTTATTGGTTACCACAAGAGAATTTGAAAGCGCAAAAAGCCGTTTATATGGCTGAATTTGCCTTCGCAAAAGATTCGTTTAACCTGGCTTTGAATGGCAATGCAGCGTATAAGGGTTTTAGTGATGTGGCCAATAAATACAGCTGGACTAAAACCGGCAACCTGGCTAACTATTATGCCGGCATTTGCTGCCTTAACTTAAAAAAGTATGATGATGCTATTAAGTATCTCGACAAATTTAGCACCAGTGATGCTATTATTGGCGCATTAAAATTAAGCACCACAGGCGATGCATACTCGGAGCAAGGTAAAATGGATGAAGCCATTAAGTATTATGTAAAGGCTGCTGATTTTTCGGAAAACGACAACTACACTCCATATTTCCTATTCAAAACGGGGATGGCTTATGAGAAGCAAAAGAAAAATGCCGATGCCAAGAAATTGTATGAAAGAATACGTGACCAATACCCTATGAGCGATGAAGGACGTGATATTGAGAAGTATATTGCGCGGGTATCTCAATAGTGAATAGTAAATATTGAATAGCTAAACAAAAAGGCTCTGAGTTTCACTCAGAGCCTTTTTGTTTATTACACCGAGACAGAAATTTTGCGCGTCAATTCTATCATTAACAAAAAAATAATTTTTATCTCAAATGAATAAATATTATTTTTGTTGCATGACATTTATTTAATAACCAGTAGGGTGGAATTACCGTACAAATATGAAATACATATAAATCAGCCAATTACGGTTGACAACGGTTGACACTTCTTGTATTTAAAACCTTAATAATCAATACTTTCATTTTAAAGTGTCAACTGTCAACCATGTTTTTACAGTATTAAATTACTTTTTGGTGCAGTTTCAACTTTCTTTTACAACCAGAAATACAAGTTTGGCATTTCAGCCGTATTATTGTTAAAGAAAAAAGAAAGCATGTCATCTAAACAAAAAAACCTGTCGGAACATAAAACACAAAAATTTCCCGGTGCTTCGGGGTATAGGATTGCTATTGCAGTTTCGGAATACCATGAGAAAATAACTTTTGCACTACGGGATGGATGTATAGATGCCTTGAAAAAATACGGGGTTAACGAGAAAAATATTTTTGTAAGTGTAATACCCGGTGCATTTGAATTACCCCTTGCTGCCAAATGGCTATATGAAAAAAAGAAGGCCGATGCAGTAATTTGTTTGGGCTGTGTTATTAAGGGCGAAACTGATCATGATAAGTACATTAATCAAGCGGTAGCGCAAGGTGTTATGAATTTATGCCTGAAAACAGGAGCACCATTTATATTCGGGTTGCTTACCCCTAATACGCTACAGCAAGCTAAAGACAGGGCAGGTGGAAAGCATGGCAATAAAGGGGTTGAATGCGCCGTTGCAGCCTTACAGATGCTACAATTAAAAGATAGTTTGAAAAAGAAATAATATGAAGCTGCATACTATTGAAACCGGCTTTTTTAAATTGGACGGCGGTGCCATGTTTGGCGTAGTACCTAAAACTATGTGGCAAAAGCTGAACCCACCTGATGCCAATAACCTTTGTACCTGGGCCATGCGTTGCCTTTTAATTGAAGATGGCAAACAACTTATTTTAATTGATTGCGGCATAGGTGACAAACAGGACGCGAAATTTTTTGGCCACTATGATTTGCATGGCGAGGCCACACTTGAAAAATCGATAAATCAAATTGGTTTTAGCTTTAATGATATTACCGATGTTATTCTAACACACTTGCATTTTGATCATTGTGGTGGTGCAATAAAAAAAAATGCTGAGGGCACTTTTTATCCCACGTTTAAAAACGCAACATACTGGAGCAATGAAAGACACTGGCAATGGGCAACACAGCCGAATGCACGAGAGAAAGCTTCGTTTTTGAAAGAGAATATTTTACCTATACAGGAAAGCGGGCAATTAAAATTTGTTGACTCCGGTAGTACTGCGGTTCATTCTGATATTACGCTTAAAACAGTTTCGGGGCATACTGAATCTATGTTTATTCCACACATAAAAACTGGTGATAAAACAATCGTTTATTGTGCCGACCTATTGCCCAGCATGGCGCACATTCCGGTGCCCTATGTAATGGCTTATGATACGCGGCCACTTATAACGCTTGAAGAAAAGAAAAACTTTTTGGACGGAGCTGCAAGCAATAATCACTTTTTATTTTTTGAACATGACCGGAGTATTGAATGCTGTAGTTTAAAACAAACTGAAAAGGGCGTAAGAGAAAACGAAATGTTTAAATTGAGTGAGTTGTAGAATAGCAATGATAATAAAAGCGTGCAGCTAATATTGAATGATGGTATTTGAAGGAACTAAAATGCTGACCAATATTCCGTTTCCATTTCGTTTGGTTAAACCAGGCTTTTTGTTCTACGCATTGTTTTTGCTTGTTTTCTATGTTACTCCCGCGTCTGCGCAAAAGAAAACAGACACCTCTCCACCCTCGGTTAATCTTGACTCATTAAGTGAGAATGACAAAATTTTGTTCGAAATGTACAAGGATACATTCGATATTGAATTGCAGAATTTTTTGGCAGCGTTTAGAGTGGCAGATTTAAAGATTGATACCACTATCAGCGAAATGGATAAAAAATCGCACGTGGAAATTGGAGTTGATTTTGTAAGCAGGGTACTTATTAATGGCCGCGAGCAAGGATTGAATGGAGTGGTTTTTCTTCCTTGCGTCGGTTACTATCATAAAACCGGTTTATATGCGTTACTAACAAGTAACTTTTATACTGATAAAGCTATTACTCAATATGCAACAGTACCTGTTAATATTCTTTCGGCCGGATATCAGCACGATTTTTTTAAAATATGGTCAGTCGATGCTTCTTATTCCAGAATATTTATTAGTTACGGAAGTGTTGTTTCGCGCTCGCTACTTAACAATACATTTACTGTTAATACCGGTGTAAATATTTGGAGACGGCTTATTTTTGAAGCATCATTTTATATTGATTGGAGTAGTTTGCGAAATAGAGATGCGTTTGAAGAACGTGCTATTGGATTTGCTACCTCAATACACAAGGAGTTTATACTGCGTAAATTTATTGGCGCTAAAATATTTACCATAAGCCCGGGGGTAACAGCCTATTTTGCCACTGATAACCTTGCATTTGTTAGGCAAAGAGCGGTGGCTGAACAGGTGCATAATCCGCTTTCACTATATACCACCGGTATTGCTCACTTTTTTGGCTTTGTAGATATTGAGCCTTATATATCATTTGACTGGCGAATCAGGAACCTTGATATTTTCACTTCTGCCACAGTAGCTATACCATTTAATACTTTTAATTATAATACTAATATTAGAATTGATAACCCTAAAGAGTACAGGCCCTATGTAAGCGCAGGCTTAAAATATTTATTTGCTGTTAAGCGTTTTAAGAAACATAGCGCAACGAATAATCAGGCCGGAAATATTAATCGATAACTCTAACGCTCCAAGCTAAAGGCTTATCGCCAAAAAATTTCTTTACCTCATCCCATGTTGAAATGAACAGTTCGGAATTACGGTATTTTTCCAAGGTATTTTCATCTATCCATTCGCTATAAGTGAAAAAGGTATTAGTATCTGAGATATCACGTAGCAGCTTTACACTTTTACATCCTTCGAAAGAGGCAATCATTGTTTTTTTCCGCTCGAAGGCAGCGAGAAAGTCGTTTACATTTTCGGGCTTGAAAGTCATTTTTACTATCCTGGTAAGCATTCTTTAAAAGTTTAAAATCAATCGATCATTACTAGTACGGGTGAGTCTATCTTCAAGCCCAATAAATTTTCGGCCCTGCCTTTGTTGATGGCAATTTCGAGAAAACCAGAGGCATTAAAAAGACAAACCATATCACCTTCTTCAACATCGGAATACTTTTTGCTGATAACCCTTGTTGAGCCTACGTTTGCCATAACTGTGAACTGTTTGCCATCGGTAAACTGCTTAAACATAGCGTGGGGAATATTTACAATGGCATTGCCAAAACTATCAATATGAAGCACCGTACCCCTAACCGAACCTTGTGATATAATAGGTTGCAGCAACCGGTAGTTAACTGTTTCAATTACCGGATGTGCAAAATCTGTTGGGTTAAATTCTTTAAGCAATAGGTTTACTGTTTTGCCTATGGCATCTTCAAAAAGCAGCGAGCTGTTTTCAAGCAATTCATCATTTACCTGATAGGTATGCGTTGGCGGTTGTTCGAAAGCAAGAGAAAGAAACCCATTATCGAAAGTGAGGAAATAATGGCCTTCAACAACAGCAAGCAGCAATTTATTATTACCATCGGTAGCATTTACATGAACAATGTGGATACTACCTTTGGGGAAATAACGAAACGCCCTGCCCGCAGTAAAGGCAGCCTCTTTAATATCGAACGGTTTGATGGAATGGGTAATATCAATAATAGGGGCGTTTGAGCCATTACTGATAATGGCGCCTTTAAGAGCGGCTACGTAAAAGTCCTTTACACCAAGGTCGGAAGTAATGGTAACGGGCCCCATGATGAGTTTTTACTGCATTAAATTTTAAAATTCCTTATTTCTTTTAATACCGCGCACTATTAGCAATCAAATGCCGTTTGAATACCAATGGTGAACAAATCTGAACCAAATGACGTTATAAACAAACAAGGATAGGCAGCAAAAAATGTGGATAGATATATTTTGCTATACAGTATGACTGGTTTAAAAATTTTAAATTTGTAGTAACAAAATCTTCAACGAATTGACAGAACTTACGCTAAACATAGAGGGCATAGACCCGATAGACTTCTTCGGAGTCAACAATACAAGATTCAATTTTATTAAAAAGAGTTTCCCTACGCTGCGGATGGTTTCGCGTGGCAATTCTATAAAAGCCGAAGGCAGCGAAAGCGATATTGCTGTGTTTAAGCAGAAAGTAGAGCGTATGGTTGACCATATTGAACGCTACAGCAAGCTGAACGAAGACGATATTGAAACTATTATGGGTTCGGACGATGCTAAAGCCAAAGAAACAAAAGACAAGGAACCTAATAATGTTATTGTACACGGTAACAATGGTTTACTGGTTCGTGCCCGAACCGATAACCAATTGCAATTGGTAAAGGAAAGCGAAAAGAATGATATAGTTTTTGCCATAGGCCCTGCCGGAACCGGTAAAACATACACGGCTGTTGCGCTTGCTGTAAGGGCTTTAAAAGATAAGAACGTTAAGAAGATAATACTTACCCGCCCGGCTGTTGAAGCAGGCGAAAGTTTAGGCTTTTTACCAGGTGATTTGAAAGAAAAAATTGACCCTTATCTCCGTCCGCTTTATGATGCTTTGGATGATATGATACCGGCTGATAAGCTGACTTATTACATGGAGAACCGGATTATTGAGGTGGCACCACTTGCTTTTATGCGTGGTAGAACCCTTGATTATTCGTTTATACTATTGGATGAAGCACAGAATTGTACCGATATGCAGTTGAAAATGTTTTTAACCCGTATTGGTGCTAACTCGAAATGTATTATTACCGGCGACCCTACGCAAATAGATTTGCCACCCAAAGTTAATTCGGGTTTGCATACAGCTATTAAATTACTTGAACCTATAGAAGGCATATCAACCATTAAGCTTAACGAAAGCGATGTGGTAAGGCACCGTTTGGTTAAAGAAATCATCAAAGCATACGCTACTTTGAATGAAACTAGAAGAGATGACTTTTCCAACCATCGCTGAAACTGATTACAAATTTCCATATCAAACCCATGTTTACCATGGCAAAGTACGAGACGTATATACCATAGGCCAACAGCTTGTAGTTATAGCCACCGACCGCATTTCGGCATTCGACCATATACTTCCCAAACCAGTTCCACATAAAGGGGCTGTGTTGAACCAACTTGCGGCATATTTTTTAACTGCCACAAAAGATATTGTACCTAACTGGTTATTAGCCGTGCCACATCCCAATGTTTCTATTGGTATAAAATGCGAACCGGTGAGGATTGAAATGGTAATAAGGGGTTATTTAGCCGGACATGCAGCGCGAGAATATAAAGCCGGTAAAAGATTACTATGCGGCGTAACGTTACCGGGAGGCTTAAAAGAAAATGACCAACTCCCCTCTCCTATTATTACTCCATCAACTAAAGCAGTAGACGGGCACGATGAAGATATTACCAGAGTTGAATTATTGAAGAGAAAAATTGTGACAGAAGATGTGTATTTGCAAATGGAAAAATACACCTATGCTGTTTTTGAACGCGGACAAAAAATGGCTAATGAAAGAGGCCTGATATTAGCCGACACCAAATATGAGTTTGGAATACATGAAGGCAAGGTAATGTTGATTGATGAAATACACACACCGGATTCATCTCGGTATTTTTATTTGGATGGTTATGATGAACAGCAAAAGAAAAACGAACCACAAAAACAGCTAAGCAAAGAGTTTGTACGTGAATGGTTAATGAAAAACGGTTTTCAGGGTAAAGCAGGACAGCAAATGCCGGTGATGCCTGATGATTTTGTGCAGACTATTAGCGCCAGGTATATTGAGCTTTATGAATTACTGACCGGGATTAATTTTAAAGATGATACTTCACCCGGCCTTAAAGAAAACATTTATACAAGTGTTTTGAAGCATTTAGGAAAATGAGTTGGCAGATATGCAAATGATACAACTCTCTCATCGCGCCATGTAACGCTTAAGCATACAAAGCTCCTGATCTTTGTGCTGTTGTGAAAATTCATTCACAACATAAAATAAAATGAGAAAAGATATTTCCTACAATCCTTATCAGAAAGTAGGTAGTATTTCAACTTCATCATTTTACACAAAATGAAAAAACAATTATTCATATCTATATTTCTATGCGGCCTTCAAATTGTTATTTGCCAGGCCACCCAATCATTTCCGCCACAGCAATATCCACTATATGCAGGATTTACCAATGGCAATCATGGTGAAAGCACCTGTTCCACCCATTCTAGTTGCTCAGTTAATATGATGAATGAGCAGTACACCGTTCAACCCAGCAACAATTTAGGTGATACGGCAAAACAGGCTACCCTAAAAATAAACCTATCAGATTCTTTTGTTCAACAGGAATGTGACGACCTGTGCACTTCCGGCCCTGAGTAGTATATCTGTGAATCATGTAACTCTATTCAGGAATTGTGTAAGCCCTTAAAGTATGACACTGCCTACCTTTGCAATAAAATTTACAAAAAATAAATATTATGGATACCACCGAACTAGAAAAGACGCCTAACAAAGATGGTGAAATTGCAAAAGGAACCGCACATATTGTTGTAGAGCTTATTGAATACGAACATAATGCTGTGGTAAGTAAATCAATTATGAAAAAGGCAACTGGAAGTATCAATGCCATGTCGTTTGCCAGCGGCGAGGGGTTGAATGAAAAAGTGTCTCCTTTCGATACCTATGCTCAAGTAATTGATGGCTCGGCAATAATAGTGATTGATGGCAAAGCCACTAAACTTGAAACGGGCGAGGGTATTATTGTTCCCGCACACAGCCCAAACCATGTAAAGCCTAACGGCAGATTTAAAATGCTTTTAACGGTTATAAAGAGTGGTTATGAGGACTAACTAATCACAATATCTAAAATTTAATACCAACATGAAAAAAAAACAAGATACTACCAAATCACTTGCTGAGCAGGCCACGCAAAACGAGAAATCGGATATTCAAAAAAAACTGACCTATCCCCCAAGTGAGGATATTTACAACAAAGACCAAGAGGAAGAAAATATTGATCCTGAAGATACTGCTAAAATAAAAGCCCCAAATGAAGATTGGGAAACAGAAAATAACGAAAAAATTTTTGATGAGGACGTTTCGGGTAGCGATTTGGATGTACCCGGCTCGGAATTAGATGATGATCGGGAAAAAGACGGGGAAGAAGATAAAGAGAATAATTATTACAGTTTAGGTGGAGATAGCCACAACGATTTGGAAGAAGACAAGGGAGATTAACATGCATGTAATAAGTAAGAACTTTATTAAAAATGAATTGAAATATTATGAAAG
This sequence comes from uncultured Bacteroidota bacterium, assembly GCA_903919075.1. Lineage (GTDB taxonomy): Bacteria > Bacteroidota > Bacteroidia > Chitinophagales > LD1 > Bog-950. The sequence goes on from CAIXGR010000094.1 coordinate 92,159, forward strand.
AGTATATGTTATTAACACCCATAAAAACCGGAGATATAGTAGTAGAGAATCGTATTGTTATGGCACCCATGACCAGATGCAGAGCAATAGGAAATATACCTAATGAATTAATGGCAGCTTATTATGAACAACGTGCGTGTGCGGGATTAATTATAACTGAGGGAACATCGCCATCGACCAATGGGTTGGGTTACGCCCGCATACCCGGAATTTTTAGCAGGCAACAGATTGAAGGCTGGGGAAAAATAACTTCGGCAGTAGCTAAAAAGAAAGGCAAAATATTTGTTCAGTTAATGCATACCGGCAGAATAAGCCATCCGCTAAATATGCCTGAAGGGGCACAAATACTTGCCCCATCGGCCATAAAAGCTAAGGGGCAGATGTGGACCGATTCGAAAAAAATGCAGGATTTTCCGGTGCCTAAAGAAATGACTACAGAAGATATATTGCAGGCCAAAGAAGAATATGTTACAGCGGCGAAAAACGCCCGTGAAGCGGGATTTGACGGTGTAGAGTTACACGCAGCTAACGGCTACCTGTTGGAACAGTTCCTTTCGCCGGTAAGTAATATCCGAAAAGATAATTATGGTGGGAGTATTGAAAACCGGTGCCGGTTTGCGCTTGAAGTAGCTGCCGCTGTGGCTGTGGCCATTGGAACCGGAAGGACAGGAATACACCTATCCCCCTATGGAGTGGCCAGTGATATGCCCCACTACCCCGAAATAGATGCCACTTATAATTATCTGTCGGAGCAACTGAACCGCCTTGGAATAACATATATCCATCTTGTGGATCAGTCATCAATGGGAGCTCCCATTGTGCCCTTGGAGATTAAAAAAATGATACGAAACAATTTTAAGGGCACAATCATCCTATGTGGGGGGTACGATAAAGAAAGAGCAGAAATAGATATACAAAACGGATTATGCAACCTGATAGCTTTTGGGCGCCCGTTTATTAATAATCCTGATCTTGTTGAAAGATTTAAAAAGAATTGGCCTCTATCGCAGGTTCTGAATAAAGACTTATTTTATTCATCTGACGAAAAAGGATATACAGATTATCCGGAATATGTAGAAGGACCAATACCTATAGTTGCTAATTAATAGCCGGTGTTTTCTTTAGTTAATCTTAAAGCGAATGTTATTAAGAGAGCGCTAAAGTATTTAAGGAATTGCTCTATTTCGTGCAATAGGCATTAATGTATGTTTGTGCGGATGGCTCCGCTAATTCCTTGGCCTTGTGAAATCGACCTTTATACTGTAAACCCTAACTAAAAAAAAGCCGCCTCATTGCTGAGTGCGGCCCTTTTCATGGTGCAAAATAATATTATTGTATTGCTATCTGCCCGGTTGACGCAATAGTATTACCGTCTGTTACAATGTAAATGTAGTTTCCGGTTGTTAAACCTTCCTTGCCCAGTTCGAAATTACCGTTGCTAAGATTAGTTCGGGTCATTACCACCCTTCCGCTGGTTTCATAAAGTTTAAAAGTAACATTGCCTGTAGTGTTTTGAATTTGCAACACAGCGCTTGAAACCATAGGGTTAGGATATATAAGCACTTTAGCTTTTGCATTACCGTTGCTTATCATTAACATCTCATGGTGTTGATTGTGGTTGTTGCCCCCAAGTGTGTCACTACCACCATTGCCATTACTATCTCCAGTGGTATCAATTCCACCTGCACCGTTATTATCACCACCAGTATTAATAGTATCGTTACCACCGCTGCCGTTGTCTCCATCTCCGCTATGTATGGTGTCATTACCACCTGTTCCATGGTCGCCATTAATATCTATGGTATCATTTCCTCCACTTCCACCATTGTGAATGGTATCGTTGCCTCCACTACCGTGATTACCATCTCCATTGGGTATAGTGTCGTTACCGCTAGCCCCATGGTCCCCATCGTTATCGATTATAGTATCATTTCCACCGCTGCCGTGATCGCCGTCGCCGTGGTTAATAGTATCGTTGCCGCCGGTTCCATGGTTGCCACCGTTGTCGCTGGTGGTATCATTTCCACCACTGCCATGGTTAATGGAGTCGTTGCCGCCACTACCATGGTCACCATTTCCATTGTGTATAGTATCATTTCCTCCACCGTCTCCATGATGTGTAGTATCACCCCAATGAATACCGCCATGACTTTCAATAGAATCATGCATAAACTGATGAAAGTGGTTATCCATATGAGAAATAGTATCATGGTTAGCATGCCCATGTGTGTGAATGGTATCATTTCCCTCATGGTGTCCATGATGATCAAATGCGCTTACCTTTGAAGTTAAGAGCAGTAAAAAAAACATTACAGAAAGTACGGGTGAAAGCAATTTAATGCTTTCTGATTTTTGGAAAAAGGCTAGTGTTTTCATAGGTCATTTTTATTTTGTGAGTAAATATTTATGGTTATTGAATATTAATTTTCAGTGCTATTTTCTCGCCGCTTTTCAAGCGGATATCTGCTATATATATTCCCACTGTCCAGACAGATGTTGGAATTTCGAAAGGCCATGATTTTTGAGTGTTGTAAATTTCTCTTCCCATTAAATCAAATATCCTCAGCTCACTCACTTGTTCGGTACCGCCCTGACTAATGATATAAAGTGTTTTATTACTTGCCCATGCCAAGGCTTTGGTTTTGATTTGCTCTTCAATACCTGTTAGCCTCACATTGATTTGTGCGCTGATAATATCGTGCGCCTGGGTAGTATCTACCGAACCCAGAGCCGGCCAAATAACCAAACCATTGGGGCCCGCAATGAAATTGCTCGGCTTTGCAACAATTACAAAAAGCAAAGGAATGCTATCTCCACCCGGTATATTAACTAACTGATTTTGCAAAGGATTAGTAAATACCGTAGGATCGGTAACCAATATGTTGTTTACAGCCAGATTAAAACTAAGCGAATCAATAAAAGGGTGGTCATCGTAATTAACCAGCTTTGTATTAATAAAAATGGTATCGCCCAAAGCCACATTAGTATTAACTACCGAGGTGCTTATAAACCCAATGGTGCCATGGGCATTACCTAAATAACTAACCCATAGCAGGCAAACCGTAAAAGCAATTTTTGTAAAGGCACGTGTCATAATTCTTTATTTAACGTAAAGATAGCCTCAAGTTCTGCATAAAACAACTTTGTTTTAGATATTTATTACGCGCTTAAGGCATTAATTTTTGTACATATTTATTATATTCGTTAAAGAAATAACAAAGTTAAACGGAAGAAAAGATATGGAAATTTTGAACAAAATAGTTTCTCAAATGAGTAAAGAAGAAATTCGCTTCTTCAAAATATACTCGACCAGAATGGCTGATACCCCAGGAAGGAAAGACCTGCTGCTATTCGATAAAATACGAGCGAAAAAGGAGCAGTTTGATGAGGCCGCTGTTGCAAAGAAACTGTACGGTTCAAAAACGGGTTCTTATTACCGCCTTAAGCATCGTTTAATGAGCAATTTAAATGAGTATGTAGTGTTGCATTACTACGGAAAAGATAAAATACATGACCTAAACCGCGATTGGGCTTTATACAACGTTTACATAAGCAAAAATAATTTTGAGCTGGCAGTTCACTTTTTAAAGAAGGCCGAGAAGAAAGCTGCGGAGTTTGAAAATTTTGAAATGCTGGATTTGATATACAATGGATTTATACGAATGAGTGCAGAGCTGGTAGACATAAACCCCGAATACTATATAGCAAAAAGAAAGGATAACGCTTCGCGGCTTAACCTTATTCGTGAAATGGACCAAGCGCTCTCGGTTATTAGTTACAGACTACGCAGCACCCAGAATTTTTTACCGGAAAACAGAACCCTTACTTCTTTACTTAATACCGCTTTGCAGGATTTTGTTACTGATACCACTACCAAAAACAGCCGCAGCTTTCAAAGCAGAATTTATCGGGCCATCAGCCAAATTTTGTTGCAAAGGCACCAATACGCCGAGTTGGCAAAGTACCTATTAAAAACATTTAAAAAATTTGAACGCGAAAAATGGTTTGATAAAGACAGCCATGATATTAAACTGCAAATGCTTACCTACCTTGCTAACTCACTTTACCGCACGGGTAACTATAAGGATTCGCTGATATACGCGCAAACGCTAGGTATTGAAATTAAAGCATACAATGGGTTTCTGTATAAAAAGTATGTTTTCTTTTTCTATAACGCCCAAATATTAAACTATATGCAAACCGATATGCAACGGGCAATAACGATTATGGATATTATGGAGGAGGAAATGAAGCAGCGTAAAATGAACTATTACGATCAGTTTATATACGTACACAAAGCTATGGCCTACCATTGGCAGAACAAACCAGATATTGCTATTCGTAATTTAGTAAAACTTTATGTGCTAGATAGTTTTAAAGCGGCTGGCGAAACCTTTCGGTTTAAAATTCTTACGGCTGAACTGGTAATGCAGTTTGATGGCGGTGATGTAGTGTCGTTTAACCAACGGCTTAACTTTATAAGAAAAGAACACCGAAAACTACTAAAGCAAAAAGAGTTTTTGCGGGAAAAAAATTTAATACAAATGATGGATTGGATGATGAACAAACCCGACTATAAAAAGAATAAACTGTTTTTAAGGAAAGCCGACAAATTTATTAAAGCCAAAGAGATTGTTGAAGACAACGAATCGGCACTTATTAATTATGCCGAGTGGATGAAAAAGAAAATTGCTTAAAACCAGCTTGGCTAAGCCTTTAATATTCCTTCTAATATCTTCCTCTCCCACTCTTTCCATGTTCCGGCTTCAAATATTGTTTTAGCCAGTTGTTTATTATCAGGGTTTCTTAAAACCAATTTAAGCACTTTTGTTGCCGGATTGCTTAAACGGCTATTGGTGTATAGAGATGCATTAAAAAGGTTCTTAATAAAATCGCCATCGAAATAACCCAAACGCTCAACAATTGCAATTGCCTGTACACGGGTACCAAATTCATATTGGTTTGAAGTATATGCCACCAATTGCTTTTTAAATTTATTACTGCTAACTGAGTCGGTATTGGCATCCTTACATTTAAGCTCAAGCCAAGCCATTCTTACATTATTATCAAAGCCCATTATATCTTTAGTTTGTTGCAAATAAGTTGCGGCTTTAGCGGTATTTAGCTTACACAATTTACGCAGCGTTACTTCAATAGTAACATACGAACTATCCTGTAAGAGATTTTCAATCAATGGCAAAAGTTCCTGAGAAAACTCTTCCATATTTTGTACCGCAGCCCTGCGCACCATAAAATCTTTATCACGCAAAGCCTTTTTAAATAATTCGACAATGGCAGGGGTTTTATCTTTACCCAATTGCTGCATAATTTCATTTTGAATTATATTGAAATCGCTTTTGTTGAACATACGAATCAGTAAACTTCTTTTCTTGTCTATTTCATAAGTCCGCAACGCTTGTAAGGCATCGTACCTGTCAATCATATTTTTAGCCCTCTCAGCCTGTGCCGAAAGCTCTTCGAAACTTTTTGTAAAGGTTACAGTTTTCAAAATGTTTGATGCGGGATCAAAAAGAGTATAATCAATTTCTTTACCGGCAGGGGCACTAATGTATATAGTGTCGCTAGCATGGCTTACCCATGCCTTTTTAATAGAGCCAGAGCCATCTTTAAAATGCACTTCGAAAAGAATTGGCATATTGAAGTAACTTTCAAGTTCGTCGGGCTTTTCGGTTTGCTGCACGTAAAAAACTACCTGGTCTTTAAGGCGCTGGTATTGCACCTCGTAATTCGGAAAACCGGAACGGAATACCCACTGGTCGAAAAACCAATCCAGATTCATGCCTGCGTTTTCCATAAAGGCCATCATAAAGTCGTGGTTGTTTACGTTTTCATAAGCATGCTTTTTTAAGTAGCCGGTTATACATCTTCTAAAAACTGAATCGCCTACTACATACCTAAGCATATCTAACACAACGCTTCCTTTGGCATAAACCCGCGAGCCGCCTGCATGAGAATTTGCAATAGGGTACCGGTCGGTTTTATCGGCGTTAATTGCACCGTTGGCTTCAGTTCTTTTGCTCCATTGATAAAAGTCTTCTCCACGAATGTGACGCATAAAGTGTTTGGAATAGTAATTCGCAAAACTTTCGTGCAGCCAATGATGTTGCGGGCTATACTCAGTAACGCAATCGCCAAACCATTGATGGGTTAACTCATGCGCGTTAGTGGCAATATAGGGGCGTTCAAGGGCCATGCGGGCATCGTTTAAGTAGAAATCTCCATAAATTGTAGCCGTAGTATTTTCCATAGCGCCATACATAAATTCCTGTACGGGTACGTTGGCATATGTTTGCCACGGGTAGGCAAAGCCCGTTTCCTGACATAAAAAATTCATTGTCTCGGCGGTTTGCTGATAAGTGGGCGCATAGGTTTCGGGCCGGTTGGCGTAGTAGTACTGGCGCGATACAATACCGTTTTTGCTTTTGTAATCTTTATAGTTGTATTTATCTATGGCAATCATTACCAGATAAGGAACCATCGGTTTATCCATAGCATAATACCAGGTAAGCGTGCCATCGGCATTTTTCTTTTTCTTTTTTAATGTGCCGTTTGATATAACTGTGTAATCTTTATCGAAAGTGATATTAGTTTCGGTTATCATTTTATCATTCACATCATCGTAACATGGAAACCAAAACCGGTTATCGGTACCCTGGCCTTGTGTCCATATTTGCTTGCGGGTAAAATAAATATCGTTGTTAGTATTTGGAGCATCAACATTCCAGCCTATAAAATAAAGTCCCTTGCGGGGTGTTGCCTCATAACTGATATCCAACTTGTAACTTTTATTCCAACTAACCGGTTCGAAAAAACGGATGGTAAGGCCGGCACTATCCGTTGTAAACTTTACTTCTTTACCATTCAACGAAACACTTTTTATATCAATACCGGGAGCATCTAAGAAAAGCGTATCAATAACATATTGAATGGGACTGAAATCGTAACTTACTTTACCAATTACCTTACCTTCTTTTACATTGAATTTTACATCCAGCAACATTTTAGTAAAATCTACATTATGTTCCCTTATCCGTCCTTCGGGATTGCGCAGGTAGCAAATGGTAGAGTCTTGCGAAAAAGAATAGTAAATAGTGAATAGTGAACAAAGGACAATGGCTCCCTTTTTGGTAAGAGAAGTTAAAAGTTTCATGTGTTGTTGTTTAATTAGAAGGCACAAAGAAATTCTATTTTATGAAGAAAGAAAAAGAAGCGGCTTATACATACTTTCGCACGCTCAACCACGTTATGCTTTTTCGAAAATGAAACTACTATTTATACTAGTCGCCTGCAGCCTGTTTCCCTTTAGCAATTATGCGCAAAGTGGGGAAGTATACTATAACCAGGGCCTTGAGTTTGCACAAAAAGGTGAATTGGAAAAAGCCCTACAGTATTTTGATACTTCTATTGCTATTAAAGCCAATGAATATGTGGTTTGGTATAACCGGGGCATTGTAAAAATAATGATGAGCCGGTACGAGGATGCACTGGTTGACCTTGAGCAAACGATAAAACTTAATCCAGGATATAAAAAGGCTTATCTGAACCTCGGCACAGCGAAAAAACATTTAACCAATTATGAAGGTGCCATGACAGATTATACAATGGCATTGCAACTAGATACCAATTATGCTGAGGCATATTATAACCGGGGCATAGTGTATGAATTATTTAATAGAATGGAACCTGCCTGTGCCGATTTCGCTAAGGCATACTATTTAGGTTATCAAAAGGCGGTGCTAAGGGTTGAACGGTGCAAGGATACAAGCCAGCTTAATTACCATGCTGTGCTTTTGCTTACCAAAACGGCTAAAACAACCAAGTATGGTTTTACATCTGAAATGCCTGTTAAAGTGGGAACTGGCCCCGATGGCGGCCCTGAAAATGAGCGAACCTACCTGGAACTTTTACGCGATGTGAAAGGCAATGCTATTAGATATCATCGGCTAGGTAGTTGCTGTGGTTATGCATCGGTTAATGCACCTAAAGGGTTGGCCTTATTAGACAAATACGAGATAAATTTTATTAATGAGGAAGGTAAGGAAAAGGCAGCCGTAGTTTATCTTTCGTTTTATGATTATGATGAGCCGCAAATACTTAGCGGGTTTAAAACTGTAGTTACGCCATAAATATGTTATACCTCTTTTATAATTTTACTTTTACCATAGGCTATTGTTTTTTGCCGCATCCCGCACCCCCTAACTCCCTAAAGGGAGAACCGGCTCCCCTGCAAAAAAGAAATTTTCTGAACTATCAATTTTTTCTTTTCAATAATTATTGGCAATGCTATTTGGGTTCTCTAACTTAGAGGCAGAAATATCTTATATGAATCCGATATACATGTTGCTGGTTATTCCGTTTTTCTTTTTGGCGATGGGTATTGAGTGGGCCTACATGAGAGCGAAGAAAAAAAATTGGTACCGGATTAACGACTCGGTAAATAATCTGATTCTGGGTATAGGGCAACAACTATGGGACCTTGTTTTTAAGGGCGTAACCTTTGGCGTATATATTTGGGCATACAATAACTATTCAGTATTTAAAATTCAGGCAACCTGGTGGTCGTTTATTTTATGTCTCATAGTTTTCGACCTCTTCTTCTATTGGGCCCACCGGTGGGGACATGAGGTGAATATTTTTTGGGGAGCCCATTCGGTACACCACCAAAGCGAAGAATACAATTTATCGGTTGCATTAAGGCAATCGTGGTTTCATCATATACTAGCGTTTTTCATTTTTATACCTATACCGCTTATGGGTTTCGACCCGGTTACTTTTGGTAGTGCAGCATTAGTGCAAACCCTTTACCAATTTTGGATACACACTAAAGCTATTGGCAAATTGCCCCGCTGGTTCGAATTTTGGTTGAATACACCCTCCCATCACCGAGTACATCATGCCATTAACCCTGCTTATATTGATAAAAACCATGCCGGTGTATTTATGATTTGGGACCGATTATTTGGAACTTTTAAAGAAGAAGAGGCCGACACTGAAATTACCTACGGTATTACTACACAATTAAAAAGCTGGAACGCAGCCTGGGCCAATATGCACTATTATGTTGAAATATTTCAAAAGGCGCGGCTTATGAAATGGAAGGACAAACTGAAAATGCTTATAGCTAAACCAGGATGGCTACCTGATTATATGGGCGGATTTGAAGATGCAAAGGAAGTAGACACAAATAGTTATAAAAAGTACAATGCTGATACTAACAAGTGGTTTAAAATTTACGCAATAATTCAGTTTATAATTCTGCTGGCTGGCTCTGTTGATTATATGGCGCATTTTAATGAGATAAGCATGTTTTATAAGGTAGTTTTCTTTTTATTAATACTGATAACCATGCTTATTACCGGCGCTATATTTGAAAACAAACGCTGGATTGCCTATGCAGAATACACAAGGCTTGCACTGGTAATGCTGAGCCTAAATACCTTTTATTATTTCTGGCATTTAAGCTGGTTTAACGTTACCCTTGTTCTTTCCATAATTGCTTTTTTAGGTTGCGTGGCCTTATTTACATATTCATACCGATACATGCGCCACTTAGGAACGGACCTAGCGACTTTTAATAATAGAACTTAAGTGCGCATTACTTGTTTTATATAAGTGGTGGGGCTAGCATTGAGGATAATTATCAACATTTTCGCTATGGAATAGTAAAAAATATATTTTACTGAAAGCAGAAAAAACGGATATTCGCGTTTATATAAAAACCAAACCACAAACTATGAGAAAATTGTTTTTAGCCGTTGCCATGTTGGGATTAACATGCTTTGCTTACAGCGCAGAAAATGAGGCTGTAATTGAATTTAGAAAAATTTTATGGGGCTCGGCAAAAGATTCTATTTGGAGAGACGGCAAAAAACTGGAATTTACTAAGGATAAAAACTCCATGATAAAAAATGCCTGTTCTTTAATGAACGACGATATGACGATAGGCTCGGTAAAGCTGGATAAAGTGCTTTACATATTTAATGATGATAACCGATTTTACAAGGTCTATCTTCAAGGTCCAATTGAGCAGGCTGAGCAAATGAAGTTTATATTAACCTACAAATTTGGCGATTACAAAAACGAAAGTTTTGTTGATGACAGCCACATTATGCAATGGCTGGTTAAAGACGTAACATTTACCATGAAAGAAATTAACAAATCGCATTTTGAAGTAACTATTGAAAGTAACTGGAAAGCTACTGTGGATTATAAAAGAAACACCAGCGTAGACGATTTTTAGCCTTTTTCATAGTTAGCTGTTTTAATTATAGCATTGTAAATTGGGCATAAATTTGAATTAATTGCTTTTAGGGATAAAAAATGCGAAAAAAAGATTGCAAAGAATTCAAACAAAGTGTAAATTTGTAATACACACTAAACTGAACACACTGATTATCAGTTACTTTTTGCTTTAAACGGGTTAATAAATGTAATTATTTATTAAATCCACTTGACATAGTTTATTTGTAAGAGTACCTTATGCTCGGTTGCAGTTATTTATTAAAACTTAAAAGAACGAAATCATGATTACGTTGAAAAACATTATTGGAGCAACGCTGCTTGCCATTTCGGTAAATGCATTTGCGGGCGATTGCACTGCACTTTCAGGTCAATATATCATTGGTAAAGTTGAAAATGCAGATTTTCAAACTATTACAGATGCAACTAATGCATTAAAATGTGGAGGCGTATCATCACCGGTTACCTTTTTAATAGAAAACGGTACATACAGCGAGAAGATTGCTATTGGTGCTATACCTGGTGCTTCGGCGTTTAACAACATTACCTTCGAATCGAAATCAGGAAATAATACTGATGTTATTATTACACATTCGTCATCAGATGCTACACTTTCAGTTAACGGTGCAGCCTATGTTTCGTTTGAAAACCTTACCATTGATCATAAAGCGGCTACTTACGGCAATACGGTTTTAATTGATGGCAAATCATCGAATCTTCATTTTAAAAGTGTAGTTTTTGATGGTGTAGAGTCTGCCAGAACCGGTGCAAATAATGCTACTATTTACTTCGCAGCTAATGGACCAAAGTCTCAAATTTTAATTGAAGACTGCGAAATCAACAATGGAAGCACAGGCATTTTTAAAAGCGGCCCATCAGCCGATGCGCCTGACACTAAAACCAGCATTACCGGAACTCTTTTCTTCAATCAATACGAAACTGGTTTAGCTTTAACTAATGAGGATGCACCGATAATTATCAATAATGTTATCAGCTCTCTTTCAACATACAACAGCTACAAGGCCATTAACCTTGATAATGCTATTAACGGCACCATGATAAGCAATAACATTATTAATGCCTCTAATGGCTCGGTAGGCATATCTATGAATAACAGTAGCGCCGAACCAACTTACATGGGCGAAATAAACAACAACTCAATAGCAGTAGGTGGTAAAGACCAGGCGTATGGCATCTACCTTACAGGCTCTACCGATAACCAGATACTTAACTTTAATCGTTTGAAACTAAGTATTAACGGCACTGCTAAGGAAACTCAGGCTTATTATAAAAATGCAGGAACCGGCATCAATATCAATATGATGAACAACATTTGCTACGATTTAGGAACCGGCGGTTATACTATTGTTGGAAATTCATATAAAGATTTCTTCAATCAATTGCCTGGCCAAAGCAATCCGGCTTTAACCGTATCAGCTAATGGCATTATGATTGAAAAAGTTTCGCCTATTAAATAATTACACAAACTTATTTGTTACTAGCTGCCCGGGTTTACAAACCCGGGCAGTTTTTTTTAATAGTTATCTTTAACTATTTTCATATCTGATAATTTTATGCATTCGCACGCAAACTTGATAACCAATCAACATTTTTTTGAGCAGTATGCCGAAGCCATCCTTATAACCTCGGCCAATAGAAAAGCTATTTATGTAAATGCTGCTTTTACTGAATTAACCGGTTATAGTATTAAAGAACTATCGGCCGAAATGCATGGCCTTTTTGGTAAAGCAGTCAATCAAAAAACCAAATACTTTGAAAGTGATTTGGCTTGTAAAAATGAGACTCTAATTCATGTAAAAATTTCTTCATCAAAAATTGTATTCTCGGACCAATCAGAAGGCCGGGTTTATACTTTACGTGAGAATAGCGAAGAAGCAAAACTGAAAGAAGCACAAACTGAATTGGCTAATCTGAATAAAGAGTTCAAGCGCTCAAATGAAGAATTAGAACAATTTGCTTACGTAGCTTCACATGACCTTCAGGAACCTTTGCGAACCATTTCGGGTTACATACAGCTTATTCAAAAGCAAATTCAAAGGGGAAACACCGAAGGGATAAATGACTTTATGGGTTTTGCAGTAGAGGGTGTATCAAGAGCTCAAGCACTGATTAGTGATTTGCTGCAGTTTTCGCGGGTATCAAGGAAAGGTAATCCATTTGCAGAAACTGATTTAAGTGAGGTTTTAAATATAGCCATTACCCACCTTTCGGTCAAAATAAAAGAACTGGAGGCAACCGTTACTTTTGAAAAACTACCCCGTGTAAGGGGCGATTCGTCACAACTAACAAGGCTTTTTCAGAACCTTATTGATAATGCCATGAAATTTCGTGCCCAGGGAAGAAAACCTGAAGTGAAAGTTTACGTAAAAGAACAAGAAGAAATGTATTTATTTGCTGTTGCGGATAACGGCATTGGAATTGAGAATAAATTCTATAACCGTATATTTGCTATCTTTCAGAGATTACATACCCGAACAGAGTATGAAGGAACGGGAATAGGGCTTGCAGTATGCAAGAAAATTGTTGAGCGGCATGGTGGGGAAATTTGGGTTGAATCGGAGCCGGGTGTCGGAAGCACATTTTATTTTACAATTAAAAAACAGCTTATTTAAAATATGGATTTTGCAAAAAACGGTAAACAAAAACCACGTGTATTACTTGTAGAAGATAACCCAGGCGATATCCGTTTAACTCAGGAAGCGCTTAAGGAAAGCACTATGGATGTTATACTGGACGTGGTTTCGGACGGAGAGCAGGCTATAGATTTTTTAATGAAGAGGAATAAATTTAGTGAATCTATTCGCCCGCATGTTATACTTTTAGATCTTAACCTTCCTAAAAAAAACGGGATTGAGGTACTGAAGGAAATTAAGGCTGATGATTCGTTGAAAAAAATTCCGGTTATTGTTTTAACTACTTCCGATGCTGACCATGATATTTCGAAAGCATATTCATTTCACGCAAATTGCTATATTTTAAAGCCTGTTGATTTTGATGATTTCTCGAAAGTTATCAGATTAATCGAAATGTATTGGTTCAATGCCGTTCAACTGCCGAACGATTAAAAAGTAAATATGAGCGTTCAAGAACTTAAAGTATTACTAATTGAAGATAATCCGGGCGATGCTTTTTTAATGAAGTTTTACCTTGGCGAATCTACCTCTCCTATTTTTCATGTTTCTCATTCGGAAGATGTGAAGGGCGGATTGGAGTTGTTGTCGAAAGACAAGTACGACATAATTCTTAGCGATATGAATTTGCCGGATAGCTTTGGAGTAGAAACCATTAAATCGATATTAACTAACTACCCCGGCAACCTGGTAATTGTACTTACCGGGTTAACTGATGAAGATGTGGGGCTTGAAACAGTGCGTTACGGTGCTCAGGATTTTTTGGTGAAGGGAAAGTTTGATGGTAAAGTGCTTATCTCGTCAGTTATGTTTTCGTTTGAGCGCTTTAAGCTTAACAAGCAAATTGATAGTGTTTCGAAACAGTTGGATGAAGAATACTCGCGCCTTGATAGTATTCAAAAAATGCTGAACGTTGGTTTTATTGAATTTGATCCTAAAAACAATAAGATATACCGTTCGGATAATACATTAAAGCTTATTGGCATGGGACCTGAAATGAAATCGGGAAGTTTGGATGAAGGACTGGGACAACTAGTAGGCGGCGAAGAGCTAAAGGATAAAATAAAAAGTGCCATAGAAAAAAACCTGACCGGCGAGCATACATTTAAACGAAAAGACACCAATAAAGAATTTAAAATTTTGTTTGAAGGTAAAAACGGTAAGCTTTACGGAATTATACAGCCGCTGTAAGCCTGTTGGCAGCAATTACAAGTATTTGCCGCCTGGAAAATGCAACAACAAATTCTTCCTCATTATTTCGATAGTCTGTACCTTTAATGCATCAACATCATCAGCTGTAAGTTGCGATGTATCAATTGCCGGATGCCAGTAAACAGTAATTTTACCGGGTTTTATCATTAAGCCATTTCGCGGGAATAATTGTCCTGCACCAATAAATGTTAGTGGCACCAAGGGCAGTTTATTATCAATAGCTAACCGGTAGGCGCCTGAATGAAAGTGGGTGAAAAAATCAGTCGTAGTATTACAAGTTCCTTCGGGGCAAATAAAAAACGAGGCGCCGGTTTTTAGTTTCTCTTTCATTTCGGCCATACTCCAGGCACGGTGCTGTTTATCATCGCGCCACACAGCTACATAAAGATGTTTTAGCAAATAGCCTAAAACAGGCCAGGTTAAAATTTCGCCTTTACCCAAAAACTTTAGAAAATTGTGAATTACAGCACCGGCAATAATACCATCTAAATAACTGGTGTGGTTGCTGATAAATACCGATTGCCCATCGGTTACAGCCAGATCCTTCCCTATTTCTTTAATCCTAATACCCCACAAAAAAAGGACAATACGCGCTACAAAAGGCGGCAGGTAATGTACAGCTCTAATCCATTTTTCGTTTCTGCTTATTACAGCAATAACTAATACAGGAAAGGCCATAAACATTAAAACGCCAATTACCAGTCCACACCATAATGTCCATGGGAACCAGATAATTTGCTGTATGATTTGTTTAGGCTTCAAGATTGATTACTTATTTCTTCATACGGTGGCACCGCATCTAATAACCGGATGCCATTTTTTAACTGGCAACAAAAATTACGTTCGCCGTTTGTTACCCATAGGTAATCTACTTTTAATGAAAGGTTATAGCTAGCAATTTGTTCAAACACTTTTTCGTTTAAAGTTTCTTCGGGTGCTTTGCATTCAATAATCATAACCGGTTTGGCATCTTTCGAAAACACTACTATGTCAAATCGTTTTTGCAGGCCGTTTAATTCTATTCCGCGCTCTACTGCAATGTGGTTAGCGGGATATAGCCTATCGGCAATTAAGTAATGTAGTATATGCTGGCGGACCCATTCTTCTGATGTTAAGAGCACAAATCTTTTCCTTGCAATGTCAAAGATGTATTCTTTACCCTCTCGTTTTTCGAGGCGGAACTGGTATTTATTAAATCTTACTTCCGTCATCTTTTATAAATTCGAATCAAATTTAAGAAACCATTAACCGTGTGGATAGAATAGTGTGAATAAAATCAACTCTTTTTCCATACTTTGCACGTATTGGTTTAATTTAATTACATGAAAACTAAGGGAGAAATTGTAAATAACTGGCTGCCGAGATACACTGGCAGGGAATTGAAAGACTTTAGTAAGTTTATATTGCTTACTAATTTCGATAACTATGTACACATGTTTGCCGAATGGCACAACGTGCCGATAGTGGGTGCCGATAAGGCTATGATGAATGCTTCGGCAAATGGCATTACCATTATTAACTTTGGTATGGGTAGCCCCAATGCTGCAACTGTTATGGATTTGCTTTCGGCTATTGAACCTGAGGCGGTGCTGTTTTTAGGCAAATGTGGCGGCTTGAAGAAAAAAAGTGAGGTAGGCGACTTTATATTACCCATAGCTGCTATACGAGGCGAAGGGACATCGGATGATTATTTCCCTAAGGAAGTACCGGCTTTGCCGGCTTTTGCGCTGCAAAAGGCTATTTCGACCACCATACGCGATTACAACCAGGATTATTGGACCGGAACAGTTTATACCACCAACCGCAGAGTTTGGGAATGGGATGATGAGTTTAAAGAATACTTACGCAGCATTAGGGTAATGGCTATTGATATGGAAACAGCTACCCTATTTATAACGGCTTTTAAAAATGAGATACCTACCGGTGCGCTCCTTTTAGTTTCGGACCAACCGATGGTGCCCGAGGGAGTAAAGACGGAGGCCAGCGATAATAAGGTAACTAAAAGTTTTGTTGAGTTGCAGTTAAAAATTGGTATTGATTCGTTGAAGCAGTTGATTAATGGCGGGTTGACTGTTAAGCATTTGAGGTTTTAAAAAATCAAGAATTATACAAGTACTCAATAAATCCTAAAAAATCACTTCCACAAAATTCAATCTCGTCTCTTTCAAAGTTTGACATAAGGCCAAATGAGTGAATTGTTCCTGCTTTTTTATGGAACGCGTATCCAGTATCCGCTGCATCCTTGCCAAACAAAAAGTAATCAGGTATTTCGTCCATCAAAATATGATAACTTTTATTTACAGTAATTAATTCATCAAAAGGAAAAAGACTAAGCCAACTATTTTCCCCAATTGAACCTTCTCCCCCATTAAATTCTTGCATTAAATCAATATAACTTTCAGGTAACGCAAAATCTAACTGTTTTTGTACGCCTTCAATTAATTCCCTGGAAGGTTTTATATCGCTCCACACAAAATCTTTTAAATAAAATGCTAACTTATCATTCATAATATCTCAAAATCAGATTTTATTCTTCTCACTTCTTATATACATATAAAAGTAAAACACCGCCATGCCGCTGAATAAATGCCAAAGTGAATGCGGCTGAATGGGATTGCCGGGGTAACATATTAGTTTTTTTACATCAATAGCATAGCTAACCACGCCCAGTAAAATACAACCGCTGCTTGCCAGTAAATAATAATGGTTGGTTTTGCCGGGGTCGGCACTGTGCTCAACTATAATGCCCAGTATTACAAGAAATATAATCATACTCAACTCGGCATAAAGTTTAATGCTGTTGGGCATAAAAAAGGTAAGCAGCAAATAGCTAATGGTAAACGCAGCAATTAATGTGCGCCTGCTTTTAGGGTGGCGTTGGTTAGAGGGAACGCCAATACGTAACAGCCATACCCGGTGGGCAAAATACATTAACGGGTAAAGAGTTAGAGAATATACTGCTGAAAAATCTAACTGAGCGGCGAAGTGAATTAGTGATGAGTGGAAGAATACACTGGCGCAAAAAATATAGAGCAGTATAACCCCAAGTAATATGCTGTAAAAAGGATTTGCCGAAATGATATTGTAATGGTTGTTTCGGTTGAAGTCTTTAATCCCCCTTCGTAAAATGATGACGGCGCTTATCCAGTAAATGAAATTGCTGAAGGTATTGATAGGCTGGCGAACGATATTTTCCATGATGGTCTTCTCGCAGAAAAAAGTGCCAATGTCTTGTTCGGTATAGAAGGGCTCCCATATATTTTTGAAGGGAACAATGTGGTTTAAGAACCAAATGAGGAGGGCAAACAGAAAGGCCGTTGAAAAAATAAATGCCCACCTGCGCCGCGAAGTTCCTTTAACTAAGTTGTACCTAATCATTTTTTAAATGGTAGCTGCTTTATCAAGCATCACAAAATACAAAATATTGAACATCGAAGTTCGAAGTTTTTGCTGCTCTCCGCACCCTCTAACTCCCTTCCCGATAAAAACCGGGATGAGACAAAAGGGAGAACCGCCCCCTGCAAAAAGCAGATTAGACCGCTCTAAAATAAAGAAGGTCGTCCGTAAGGACGACCAACTTTGAACCTATGAAAACACTAAAAGCTAGTGATTACTTTACTTTTGAAACAACAGCTTTGAAAGCTGCAGGATCGTTCAATGCAAGGTCTGCAAGAACTTTTCTGTTTAACTCAATATTAGCAGCTGCTAATTTGGCAATAAATTTTGAATATGATAAGCCTTCCTGACGAACAGCGGCATTAATACGGGTAATCCAAATACCACGGTAATCTCTTTTCTTAAGCTTGCGGCCTACATAAGCGTATACACCTGCCTTATCAACGGCATTTTTTGCTACGGTATATACCTTGCTACGGCTAAGGAAATATCCTTTTGCTTTTTTAAGTATCTTTTTTCTTCTCTGTCTAGAGGCTACTGCATTGACTGAACGTGGCATCCTATTACTTTTTTTCGGTTATCAAATTTACTGCTGCTATATATTAAGCCAAGCCTAACATCATTTTCACCCTGTGCATATCGCTTGGATGAACTACGCCTGATTTGCTCAACTCTTCTTTTCTCTTCTTGCTCTTCCGGCCAAGTAAGTGGCGTTTAAAGGCCTTACTACGCTTAATTTTACCTGATCCGGTAAGTTTGAAACGCTTTTTTGCTCCGGAATTTGTTTTTTGTTTAGGCATAATCTTTCTTCAATTTTTGGGACGGCAAATATAGAGATTGTTTCTGTAAAACCAAGTGTTGCAAAGCAATAATAAGAGCGAGGCGTGAAAAGTGAATAGTGATTGGCATAAAAACATGAAAACCATTTGATTTTCAATGCATTAAATTGAGGCTGCTTCTTTTGGCAAAGTGTCAACTATAAGGTGTTGATAACCAATATATATGCTACTACTAAGCGTCAACTATTGCCAAGGGTGATACTTCGCGGGAACCATTTTTGCTCTTCATTTAGCTTTCTCAACCTCAAAATAGCCTAAATCATCTCTTACTTTAAAATCTTCTTTTTTGCTTACTACAATCGTTCTTTTCTGAATATCGCCTGTGCCACTAATTATCTCATCTGGCCCGTTGCCTGTGTTTATAGAAAAAGGCATTGAAAACTCCTTTTCGTCGGTTTTCCAAACATAGATCAAAGAATATTTATCACCTTTTATTTTTTTAAGGCTATAGCGCAGAACCGGATTTTTTGTGTGACGAAGATATTGATCGAAGATTGGCGATAAATTCATTTGTGTTTTTTGGTTGAAATAGTTTACCACATCATCGTAGCCTATATTTTTATATTTAAAGGTAGTATCGCACATGCCTTTTATAATGCCCCACCATTTTGGGTCGTTGTTAACTACGTGGCGCAGTGTGTTTAAGAACAGGCATCCCTTATCGTACATATCGCCATCTCCTTCTTCGTTTACACCGTACTTGCCCACTACAGTGCCTTTATTTTTTACAGAAGCTTTTTTTGCGTTGATATATTTTAATGCAGTATCATAACCATCCACACATTCTACATAAACCGATTCTGTATAGGTGGCAAAACTTTCGTGTATCCACATATCAGCCAAATCGCGGCATGATACTGAGTTGCCCCACCACTCGTGTGCGCTTTCATGAATAATAATGTAATCGAAATTTAACCCAATGCGCGAAATATCGTAACCGGAGTAACCGGTAAGATATTTATTGCCATACGCAATAGCACCCTGATGTTCCATACCTAAATAAGGAGTTTCTACAAGGGCATAGCCGTCATTCCAAAAGGGATATTTGCCCAAGTATTTTTCATAGCATTTCAACATAGGTTTTACCTGCGCAAATTGTGTTTTTGCCTTCTCCAAGTTATACGGCAGTACATAATAATCTAGCGCGAGTTTGCTTCCGTCTTCTGCCACATATGTATCATCAAAATGAACATAATCGCCAATGTTAAGCGTTACGTTATAGTTGTTGATTGGGTAGCCTATCTTCCAATAAAAAGTGGTAGTGCTATCGGCATTAGTTACTTCGCGCTCTTCATTACCGTTTATTATACATTTTAATCCGTTGGGGATAGTGCAAATAACCCTCATACTATCCGGCTCATCTCCTATATAATCTTTGTTGGGCCACCATAAACTTGCCCCCATCCCCTCACACGAAACGCCCATCCATAGTTTGCCATTCTTATCGTGTGTCCAAGTAAAGCCTCCATCCCAGGGTGGACGTTTGGCAATAGTGGGTGTACCATAATAGTTTACTGTAATTTCTCCCTTGGTTCCTGCCTTCATTTTTTCAGGCATGGTTACAAATATGGCATTGAATTCCCGACGGTATTTTAATTCGGTATTACCGAAGGTAATAGAACTGATTTTCATATTATCATACAGGTCTATTTGCAATGTTTGAAAATCCTGTACTGTTGTGAAAAATATTTTATTGCTACCGGCAATTGAATGTTTTTCGGTATCAACCTTTATGTTCAACTCATAAAAAGTTACATCATAACAAGTCCTTTCCGGCCGCAGTGAACCTCGAAGTGTATCGGCACGGGTGTATGACTTTTTCTGGTCGAGTAGCGATTGCGCGTTTGTACCACTTGTTAATAGAACTAAAATCACTAAAGCCAAAAACAATTTTGCCTGCATATTGTAGTGTAATGTGAATTAGAATAGAAAAATCAAATATTTCAGCTTCTTGTTCGTGTTTATACAAGCGGCTTGAAAAATATGAACGGAAATATACCGGATTCAATTTAAGACTAAAAACAGAACGCTAACTTTTTCATTAACTGTAACAAACCTTTACATTTGAAACTTCGAGATAAAAAATGATTTTTAAAATGATGCAATCACTTCTTTTTTTCGGCATTGTGCTTTCCATTTATGGTTTAGTTGAGTTTTACGGGTGGCAGGCCATTAAAACTGCTATTAGCCCATCAAGTGTAAATACTATGAAATGGGTTTACTGGGGCATTTCAATTACTTTTTTGGCTATTTTTCTGCTATACCGCCCCGTCCTTCAAAAATTCATACCCAGGCCTATGATGGTTTATTTCGCCACTACATTTTTGGTTTTACTGCTTTTCAAAGTTATTATTCTGTTATTTCTGGTACCCGAAGATATCACCCGCTTTTTCAGATTTGCTGCGGCTAAGTTTAGTTCATCCCCAGTATCGACCGCCAATGCAATTACCCGCAGCCAGTTTTTAAGCCGGCTTGCCATACTTGCTGCTGCTATACCTGCAGGTTCGCTTATATATGGCGCACTTGCTAATGCCTATAATTACCAATTCAAAAAAGTAAGTATTAAGTTTCCCAACCTTCCAGATGCTTTCCATGGTTTTCGCATTATACAGGTTTCCGACATTCACTCAGGTAGTTTTAACCGCACCGAGCCTCTTATTGAAGCGGTGAATAAGATAAATAAAATGGGTGCCGATATCATTCTGTTTACCGGCGATCTTGTAAACGATAAGTCGGACGAAATGGACCCTTACATGCACATATTTGATAAACTACAGGCTAAAAGGGGCGTTGTTTCAACCACTGGTAACCATGATTATGGTGATTATACACAGTGGGATTCGATGGCAGATAAGGTGGCCAACTTCGAAAAATTTAAAGGAATACACAAGAAACTGGGCTGGAACCTGTTAATGAATGAAAACCTTATTTTAGAACAAGGCGGGCAGAAAATAGCCCTTATAGGAATTGAAAACTGGGGCAAAGGGCGTTTTACAAAATACGGTAAGCTGAAAGAAGCCCATGCCGGCACCGAAAATATTCCTTTCAAAATTTTGATGAGCCACGACCCCTCGCATTGGGACGCAGAGGTTCGTCCGGGCTACCCTGATATAGATCTTACATTAAGCGGACACACACATGGTTTCCAGTTTGGCATCGAAAACAAGTGGTTAAAATGGAGCCCTTCGCAATACATTTACGAGCAGTGGGCGGGGCTTTACAACAAAGGCAAGCAATACATTTACGTTAACCGTGGCTTTGGCTTTTTGGGCTATCCGGGCAGAGTGGGTATATTGCCAGAGGTTACAGAAATTACTTTACTTAAGGCTTAATAAAGTATTAATAATTAATTATTTAAACAAATAAATTAACTCATTTTTAAGCTTATAAAAACACAAATCCCAAAGCGTTCAACTGCTTTGGGATTTGTGTTTTATATAATTTAAGGATTGCAGTTATATCATCAACATAGCATCACCATAGGTTGAAAAGCGATACTTCTCTTTTACCGCAACTTCGTAAGCTTTCATAGTTAGGTCGTATCCGCCAAAGGCGCTGGCCATAATTAAAAGGCTTGATTTTGGTAAATGGAAGTTTGTAATCATAGCATTGGCAATGCTAAAATCGTAAGGTGGGTGAATAAACAAGTTAGTCCATCCTTTGTAAGGTTTCAGGTAATGTTCAGCTGAAACTGCCGATTCAATAGCGCGCATGGTGGTAGTGCCTACGGCGCATATTTTACTGCCTTTATTCTTAGCATCGTTTACCACTTTTACTGCCTTATCCGGAATATTAATGTCTTCTGCATCCATCTTGTGCTTAGAAAGGTCTTCCACATCAATAGTGCGGAAGGTTCCAAGACCTGTGTGAAGGGTTACTTCAGCCAACTCGATACCCTTAATTTCGAAACGCTTTAAAAGTTCGCGGCTAAAGTGCATACCAGCGGTTGGGGCTGCTACAGCACCTTCAACACGGGCAAATACTGTTTGGTATCTTTCAGCATCTAAAGGCTCAACCGGACGCTTAATGTATTTTGGTAGTGGGGTTTCGCCCAAACCATATAATACCTTTTTAAACTTTTCGTAGTCGCCATCATATAAAAAGCGGATTGTACGGCCACGAGAAGTAGTGTTATCTACTACTTCTGCAATCAAATCATCATTCTGGCCGAAATACAGCTTATTGCCAACACGTATTTTACGCGCCGGGTCAACCAGCACATCCCATAAAAACTGGCCCTGGTTCAATTCGCGTAACAGAAACACCTCAATCTTAGCGCCTGTTTTTTCCTTGGTGCCATAAAGGCGGGCCGGGAATACCTTGGTGTTATTCAATATTAGCACGTCGCCGTCGCTAAAGTATTTAAGCACATCCACAAATTTCTTATGCTCAATCTTCTTCGTTTTGCGGTCAATCACCATCAGGCGCGACTCATCACGATTTTTTGAAGGATACTGGGCAATAAGTTCTTTGGGAAGGTTGAAGGTAAAACTGGAGAGTTTCATATTTATATCTGGTTTTTGAATTTTACGGAATTCAAACAAAAATTTCAACTGCTAACAAAGCCTTGAAAAAATTGGAGTGCAAAAATACTCGCAGAATCGGAATAAAAAAGTGGTTTGCGTATTTTTGGGAAGATTTTTTTATCGAACTAAAGATTTGAAGACTCAAACCTGACTGACTACCCACCGGCACAATTAATTTTAAATATTTCAGTTTTAAATAATTGTCTTTATTTTGGCACAAAAATATTTTAGCAATGCAGCAGGATGACAAAGTGTTACATACCGAAAAGGTACCAGCGGGTAAAAGAACTTACTTTCTTGACGTGAAAGAAAACCATCAGGGAACAAGAATTTTAAAAATTACTGAAAGCAGAAAGAACGACGGTGAGTTTATCCGCCACAGTATTATGATTTTTCAGGAAGATTTCGATAAAATTTTCGATGCTTTTGAAAAAGTTAAGAACTATATACAATCTACAACACCACCTGCTGAAGCTTCGGAAGAAGCTGAAAAACTAGACTAGGAGTTAACAAGCAATTGTCCATTAATTTTTTGCAGTAATCCAACTAGGTACGGTAATACGTACGTTGGTCATTTTCCCTTTTAGGTTAGTGTCCTTTTTACCGTCTGATGGGTAACCCCAGCTGCGCATTTTGCAATCAAAATCGGCTGAAATTCTAAAGTGTTTATGGTCGGGCTCCCAGGTAAACCGGGTAACATTAAGCTTGCTGGTTTCCTTAATCATTGAATAATCGGTAGATTGGTATTGCAGTGCAACTGTAAAAAGCGAAGTAGGGCCGGTTTTTTGCTCTTGGTAGTTAATTTCAAACTGAACGGTTTCATTAAAAGGCCTATGGTCGGGTTTATCATACGAAGGCCCGTTAAAAGTAACGTTTACAACCGTGTGGGCAGCAGTGCGCCCATCCATAGAACCTGCCTTATTCACCAATATGCCTTTGAATATCTGGTCATCGCGCACCTTAAATGGCTTGCCATCAACAGTTGCGGCAAAGAATCCCTTGTCTTGCTCTCCCTCTGCGGGTTTAAAAGATGTGCTTGCAATTAGAAAAATAAGTAATAGGGTAAATAGCTTCATAGTATGAGCGTAAATTTACACAAAACCGGAGAAATTGTCAAGTATAACATGAATGAGGAAGGTGAAGCAGGCTTGAAATTTTAAGAACAAGACCTACTAAAAATACGGCAACACAAAAATACATATCATGGTATAACGATATTTATTTATCCGATATTTTCCCGCAACTGAAGAATCCACCTATATTTTTCCACACCCATGTTTCCCGCAATTTTTTGAAATACGATTTCGTTGAAAGTGAAACTTAATCAGTTTCATTAAAACTAAATCTTATGGCAATAAAAAACTTAACCCCCAGGCAAAAAATGATTAATATGCTTTACCTGGTACTTACGGCGATACTTGCCCTGAATGTATCGAACGAAGTATTAGATGCATTTAAAACCGTTAATGATGGTATAGGCATTACTAATCATTCTCAGTCCGCCAAAAACATTGATGTATTTACAGCTTTAAGCAGGCAGTATGGTATTGATTCAATACGCGCTAAAGATGCTTTTTCAAAAGCGGAAAAGGCACGGGCATTATCCAATAAACTTACCGCCTTGCTTGAACAATACAAACAGCAAATAATAAAAGAAGCCGGTGGCATTGATACCGAAACCGGAAAAATACACCGCGATGATGATATTGATATTGCCACCCGAATGTTTGTAGACAACAATGGCACAAAAGGAAAAGAGCTAAAGAAAGAAATAGAAGAAACAAGAGCACAGCTTCTTGCTTTGCTGAATGACAAAGACAGGAACGAAGCCCAACAATCTTTAGCGCTTAAAATAGATGAACCCAAAACCGGAAATTGGGAGTATGCCCGGTTTAACCATGTACCGGCTGTTGCAGCTGTAACCCTGCTTTCGAAATATGAAAACGATGTTTTGAGCGCTGAGGGCCATGTGGTGCAAAGCCTGTATAATTCTATTAATAATAAAGTTGAAGTAGTTGACCGGATGGAAGCCAAGGTATTTTCGCCCTCCGGTTATATTTTACAAGGAGAGCCTTACCAGGCGGATGTGATGGTAGCAGCATCTAACTCAACTTTGGTTCCCGAGGTTTTTTTAGGCACGTTTACTGCCGATGTAAAAAGAGGTGCAGGTAATAGCTTCACTCCTGTTATTTCAAGCTCTGAAGTGCCGCCGCTAATAAACCCGGTAAAAATTGATGTAAAAGACTGTACCGGCAAATTGAATTTGCCCGGCAATGCAACCGGCAATAAAAAATATACCGGGGCAGTAAGGGTTAGAAATTCGAATACCGGTTTATATGAATTTTATCCGTTTGAAGGAACATACGAAGTAGCTCCAAAAACAGCTGTGGTTTCACCAAAAATGATGAATGTTATGTACATAGGGCTTGATAATCCTATCGATGTTTCGGTACCGGGCGTTGCGCAAAGCGATGTAAACGCAACACTAAACGGAAGTGGCAACTTAGCCAAAAACCACGATGGCAGCTATACCGCCAAAGTTACCACCATTGGTAGGGTAAGTGTAATTGTAAAAGCAAAAATTAATGGGCGGGAAATGGTTATGGGTGAACAGCAATTCAGGGTAAAAAGAATACCAGACCCTTATACTACGCTGGATGGAATTTATAAAGGAGGGAAAATCAGAATATCTCAATTAAAAAATTCAAAAGGGGTTGTAGCTAAACTCGAAAATTTTGATTGGGATAAAAATTTTACTGTGGAAAGCTATGAGTTTAGATGCAGGAAAAAAACCAATGACCTTATTCATGCCGATAACACAGGGGCAGCTTATAACCCAAAGATTAAGGACATGATTAACGGGCAGGTGACCGTAGGCGATGCTGTTTTTATTGACGAAATTATTGCCAAAGGCCCCGCCGGAGATAAAAGAAAAATTAACCCCATAGCTTTTGAAGTTATTCCATAAACGAGTTGTTATAAATCCCACAAAAGCATTCAGGCCACATTGTTGTTGCAATGTGGCCTGAATCATTATAGTCGATTTCTTATATCTATTTTTGAGCCAGTTGAGAAGAAGGATTGGTAGTAACGATCCAAGAAGGCACCGATACATTGATATTTTCCATTTTGCCTTTTAAATGCATAGCTTGTTTTGGGCTAGTTGGCATTCCCCAACGGTGCATTAAGCAATCAAAATCAGCACTCATAACAAAGGCAGTTCTGTCTGCATTCCACTCTATTTTAGTTACTTCAATTTTGGTTTCTGAAGCTACATTAAAATATTGTTGGTCTTCATAATTCAATACTACCTTAGGGTCAACCGTTACACCTGTAACTCCTTCACCAAAAGCATAGTGAAATTCGATATTCTCAGTATATAAATTGCCTTGGGCATCATGCAAGTTAAGACCGTGAAAGTTAAGGGCGTTGGTTACCTGAGTTAGTTTAGCATCGCTTTTTTCAGCGCTGAACACGTTTTTATCTACTGCGGTGTTTTTTAACTCAGCAGTATACTTATTGTCCTCACGGAAGTCGAAAGCTTTTCCATCTACAGTTGCAGTAATTGTTCCATCATTTTTAAATTGTTCAGGCCGTCTATGTCCGTTCGAAGTAAATGATTCGCCAAAAAGAACTATTGTTATTAAGGCTAACAGGAAGTATAAGCGTTTCATAGAATAGAGTTTGATTACATCTATTCTATACGTAAAGTATTAGTAAAAGTTACCTTAATTTGGCAATAACTGCTATGCCTAAAGCCTTAGCTAAAACACAAAGCTATAATTAGCTTACAACCAGCTTTTTATATTTAAATTTCCTAGGCATATCATCGCTAATACCCAAGCGCTGCTTCTTGTTCTCTTCATAGTCGCTAAAGCTTCCTTCGTACCAATAAATAGAGCCTTCACCTTCAAAAGCCAGTATGTGTGTACAAACACGGTCTAAAAACCAACGGTCGTGCGAGATAATTACTGCGCAACCTGCATAGTTTTCAAGTGCTTCTTCCAATGCACGTATTGTATTCACATCCAAGTCATTAGTAGGCTCATCTAAAAGCAATACATTAGCCTCTTCGCGCAAGGTAAGCGCCAAGTGCAATCTGTTTCTTTCACCCCCAGAAAGCACTTTTATCTTCTTCTGTTGGTCGGCCCCGTTAAAGTTAAAGCGAGAAACATAGCCTCTGCTGTTCATCTTTAGATTACCTAATTCAATCCACTCCCCCCCTTTACTTATCACTTCCCATACCGTCTTTTCCGGGTCTATGTTAGAGTGGGCTTGGTCGACATACGCGATTTTAACAGTTTCACCCAGTTCAAAAGTTCCTGCGGTTGGCTTCTCCTCGCCCATAATCATTCGGAACAAAGTAGTTTTACCTGCACCGTTAGGGCCTATAATACCCACAATACCACCTTGCGGAAGCGAAAAGGTAAGATGTTCATAAAGCAACCTGTCGCCAAAGCCTTTTGCCACATCTTTAGCTACAATTACTTTAGCACCCAAACGAGGGCCGGGTGGTATGTATATTTCCAACTTTTCTTCTTTCTGCTTGGTTTCTTCCGACACCATTTTTTCGTAATTCTGCAAACGGGCCTTGCTTTTTGCCTGGCGAGCCTTTTGCCCCATACGCACCCATTCTAACTCGCGCTCTAGCATTTTTTGGCGCTTGCTCTCAGTTTTCTCATCCTGTTGCAAACGAATCTGCTTCTGCTCTAACCAAGATGAATAGTTGCCTTTCCAAGGAATACCCTTTCCGCCTTCTAACTCCAATATCCATCCGGCCACATTGTCAAGAAAATACCTATCGTGCGTAATACATATTACTGTGCCTTTATACTGGGCCAAGTGGTGCTCCAACCATAATACCGATTCAGCATCTAAGTGGTTGGTAGGTTCATCCAATAATAGCACATCGGGCTCCTGCAAAAGCAAGCGGCAAAGTGCCACTCTCCTCTTTTCGCCACCCGAAAGGTGTTTTACCAAAGCTTCGGGGTCTGGACACTGCAAAGCATCCATAGCGCGGCTTAACACCTGGTCAATTTCCCAAGCATTAGCGGCATCAATTTTATCTTGCAACACGCCCTGGCGTTCAAGCAATTTTTCCATTTGCTCGCCGTCCAGTTCGGGGTCGTTAAACCTGTCGCTTATTTTATTGAATTCGGTAAGCAGGTCGAATATTTCCTTTTTGCCTTCGCGGATAATTTCAATTACCGTTTTGTTGTCATCCAGCTTCGGTTCCTGCTCCAAAAAGCCTGTGGTAAAGTCTTTGCTTTTTTCAATTTTGCCCAAGTAGCTTTCATCAAGCCCGGCAATAATTCTTAACAAAGTTGATTTACCCGAACCGTTAGCACCTATGATACCAATTTTGGCACCGTAGAAAAAGCTGAGGTAAATATCTTTTAATATCTGCTTGCTTGGGGGTATAGTTTTACCTACGCCTTGCATTGAAAATATAACTGTATTATCTGCCATAATTATTTAATTGGAGCGCGAATATAATGGTTTACTTGCTTATTGAGCTAACCATTTCTTTTAAAGCGAAAACCCGGAAAATTAAGATTGTAACTATGGTATGGATGGGCAAAAACAGAATGAATATTACTTGTAAAAATTCTTAAACAGTAAAATCGGCCCCATAGATTTTTCTTACTGGCGGCTTTCGTGATATTAAATAGCCTAAGCAAGCAAAGGGGATAAAACTTAAAACACTGGCCGCAGTAAACCAAAGAGGATGAGGGGCTTCAGACGGATTAAAAACACTAACCACCATAGCTAATACCCCGGTAACTACGGCTGGGATAATTTCGGCCC
>CAIXGR010000095.1 GCA_903919075.1 uncultured Bacteroidota bacterium
AGCCCCCTGCTTTTCACTTTTTCATCCAATTTGAACACTTTCATAGGCAATAGTTGTAATGAAAAAATATTTTTTTACTTTTATCGGACAATATAGATTTATGTTACAAAAAATAATGTTTCACTTTATACAGTAAAGCTATCTATTTAATGTTTAAAACAGAAAAAACAATTTATCGCTACAAAAGCTGCCAAACTCCATTAATCATTGTTGAGCGCAATTGTGAAGGCGATATGTGGCAAGTATCGTTAACTACGGTTAATGTAAGTTGACTATTGCTGATATTATACGCGTAAGTAGCAGGATAGCCAATACAAACGCCATTACTAACGCTATTAGGGTTCGACTGAACTGTAAATGTAAACTGAGTGGGGGTATAGCTGTAAGTGCCTAAGCCTTGTTCCACATAACCTGAGTCTAATGTTTCGCCGTATTGCAAATTTGAATTATCGGTGGCTTTTATGTAAAACGTATCGGGCACTACTATTTTACGCCACGTGCCTATCAAGGGGCTAACCGGTGCTTTAGTGCACGATGAGAAATAAGCAATACATATAAAAACAAATACAGCTGCTACAAATAAGTTTTTCATACTATTCAACTTTTATGGTTTAAAATAATGCCATAAAAGGCACTGCGAACCTACTATTTTTTTCTATAGCTGCTTACTACAACAATTCTGTTTCCACCATAAAAAATATTAATTTATTATGTCCTTGCTATATAGTTACTGTTGTTAGTTTGCTCTAAACCGATAGAACTTAGAAGACAAATATGCCGATTGAAATCAGAATTCAAAATTTTCAGTTCATTTAAAAAAATGAATTTTTAATTTTAATACATGGCAGAAAGAAAAGCCCCTGTATGGTGGGGCATACCCAAACGATTTTCGGAGCGGGCACGCGAGCGAAAAATAAGCTGGCTGGAGTTATTCTACGACCTGGTTTATGCTGCAGCTATATCGCAACTAACCGAGCACCTTGCACAGCATCCCAATATGCATGGACTTCTACATATGTTGTTTTTGTTTGCATTCTTATTCTGGTCATGGCTGAACGGTAGTTTATACCACGACCTGCACGGCAACAGTGGTGTGCGCACCCGATTAGCCACTCTTTGGCAAATGATGTCGATTGCTGCAGTAGCCATTACCATTCCTGACGTTTTCAGGGGCCACCACCAGGGCTTTGCCGTTTCCTTTTCCGGTGTGCAATTAGTTATTACTTATTTATGGTGGAGCACTGGATATTATGAACCTGCACATAAGGTGCTGAATAAATATTATGTGCGCATGTCTGCCATCAGTTTAGTTATAATTATTATTTCAGCATTTGTGCCTTATCACATAGCGCTGGGGCTGTGGGTGCTGGTGCTGCTTTCAAACTTTAGTTCCGGCCTGTTATCTCGCAAAACAGTGGAAAGAGAAACCTTAAAACGAGGTGAAACATTCAGCGCATCCGATTCAATAATTGAGCGCTTTGGCTTGTTTACCATTATAGTTTTAGGCGAAGCCATACTAGGCATAATTCACGGCGTTAGTGGTAGCGATGATACACCATTGGCACTTTGGGTTTGCTTCATTCTTTCCATTCTTATAGCCTTTCTGTTATGGTGGATTTACTTTGATATGCTGGGCCAAAGTAGCGCTAAGCCCGGTTACATGAATCTGCTGTATTTATCTACCGGATATTTACCCTTGCTTGTTTCGTTCGCTATTACCGGTGCAATGCTTAGGGTAATGCTTAGCGATGTAAACGCAGCGCCACATAATATGGCACGTACCATGTTTGGTGCTGCTGTAGCGGTTATACTTATTTCAACTGCGGTCTTATTACACATTATGCAACAAGATGAAGCCGAGGAAAGGGCCATGAATAAACTTTCGTGGTTAATCTTCTTTACATCTATAGCAGTAGCACTGATAACCGTAGCTGGCAACTATTGTAGCCTGCTATTGTATTTAGTTTTAATGGTAGCCACGCTGGTTACCTGTGTAATATTTGGTTTCCGGGTATGGTTAGGTTATGGATTATTTACTGAAGATTGATTCATATATTTTATTTAGTGTTTAGAAATTATATTTCTATTTTGTAATACCTAAACCCGAAAAAAATGAAAAAGACACTAATCGTATTATCAATAATAATTATAGGAGTGGTAGCTTACGAAGTTTACGCACACACTATGTTATATCCGGTAATTAAAAGTTTCGGCCCGGTGTATGATGTTCCCTTTGCTGTTGAAAAACCCGACAGCACTATGCAGTATAAAATTGTAGCCGACTGCGGCGAGGTGAAAGAAAAATCAACCGTCAAGCCTGAAGAAATATATTCTGCGTTGCAACAAATATCGCGCATGTATAATTTGCATATTTATGGTGGTGTGCCGCAGAAAAACTTACAAGTTGCAGTAGTAATTTGGGGCGACCCCATTGGAATTATTATGACCAACGAGGCGTATAAGAAAAAATATGGCATCGATAATCCGAACATTAAAATAATTAGCGAAATGAAACAGGCCGGTATAAGTTTTTATGCCTGCGGCCAATCAATGATGAAATATGGTGTTGATCCTGCATCTATTAATCCTGATGTAACGGCTGCCGTATCGCGGTTTACAACTGTTTCAACATTGCAGCTAAAGGGGTACGCATATTTAAAATTTTAATACAATCCTTGTATCATCTTTTCACCGCCTTTTCATAAAACGCTATCCATTGCTGTGGGGTAAGTTTTGTGCAAAGTTCGCCGATAAGTTGTAGCGGCACATCTTCAGGTTTTTTAAACCGGATGCAGCATTTACCAATATCCAATTTTTTATCTGATAATTCCACCCACCTTTTTTTGAGCCACGTTACCAACTCGCCACTATAAAGACCCAGGTGGTGTAACGAGATATAATTTTTTTTCGACCCCACATTAATTAATACCAGCGGCAATTTTGGGTTAGCATGATAACCCGGCGGGTATATAGAGTGTGGCACTGCATAGCCCAGCATACCATAAGCCATTACTTCTTGGTAACCTGCGGGCAGGTTTTTAAGAATTACCTTGCGAATAGCGGCAATGGCCTCTTTATGGCCAGCCGGTAACTGGCTAATATATTCATCCGGTGTTGTAGCTTTTGATTGCATAGAACTAAGATAAAAAGATGAAGCGAATTTAACCTTCACGCTGAAAAACACACGGTTGACAGTTGACACTTTAAAACAACCCTTATTGATTATCAACATATTGCCTAATAAAAGTGTTACCCCCTGTTACCCCCTTTCTTAACTACTCAAATTTCGTGGCCTTGCTTTTTTTACATTAATCATACTGTGCTTTTGATTTTAAACAAAAGTATAAATTATTTATTAAAAACGTAAAACTGTTTTTTTGCGAAAAGGCGGTTCTCCCTTTAGGGAGTTAGTGGGTGCTGGGCGTGGCTGGCCCGCCCTTAGTCAGCACTGCTAAAACTATGCACTTAAGACTAAAGCAGGGGAGCCTCTATATGTAGCATAGCTACCACAATGCGCTCAAACGGGCGCCTTTTTAAGAACTTTTCAACTTGCATTGCGTATTATACCTGATAATGCTCACTGTTTTTAAATAAAAACACAAGCATTTGTGTAATGCTTCCTCCTAAGAAGTATTGCATGTTTGCGATAAAATGAAACCATGCGACCACCAGAAATTCCTGAAAACGAAGCCGAAAGGCTGAAGAACTTAGCGGAATATTCTATTCTCGACAGCTTGCCTGAACGAGAGTATAATGAAATCACTAAGCTGGCGTCGTACATCTGCGAAACATCAATTTCGCAGCTCAGTATCATTGACCATGAAAAACAATGGATAAAATCAGAATTTGGCAGTAAATCCGAAGGCTATATAGACAGAAACTTAACCGTATGTGGCCATGCGCTTGCGCGTCCAGAAGAAATACTTATTGTGCCGGACCTGCGCCTGGATGAGCGTTTTCATGATAATCCCGTATTATTAAACGCCTCGTTAGTATTTTATGCCGGTGTGCCACTTGTTACACCCGAAGGTTATGCCCTAGGTACGCTTTGCGTGTTAGACCAACAGCCTAAAACACTTAACCAATTGCAGATTGAAACATTAAAAGCTCTGGCAAACCAGATAATTTCGCTGTTAGAATTACGGAAAAGTAAGCGACTATTGGAGCAAGCCATGAAAGAGGTGGAAGAGAAGAACCAGGAGCTGGAGCGGTTTGCGTACGTGGTGGCCCATGATATTAAATCTCCGCTAAACAACATATCGGGGTTAACAAAGCATTTAATAAAAAAATACTCCGGCACCCTCAAAACTGAAGTAATGCAAATTGTGCAGATGCTTGACGATTCATCGGAGCGGGTTAAATGGCTGGTAGATGGTATATTGGAATACAGCCGGTCGGAAAAATATATTACACAAAACAGAGAAGAGTTAGATGTAAAAAAGTTTTTAGATGAGATTGTACAGTATTTTGATTATTATAAAGAATGCGAATTTATTTTACGCTGCGACTGCGCTAAAATAACTGCCAACAAAACTGTTTTATCTCAAATATTAATCAACCTTATTTCCAATTCAGTTAAATACAACGATAAAAAAGAAATTGTAATTGAAATTGATTTTTCAGGAACACCAGATAATTACACTTTTTCGGTAAAAGATAATGGCCCTGGAATTGACAAAAAATACCAAAAACATATATTCGAAATGTTCAAAGTATTTACCGATAGCGACCGGTTCGGCAAAAAGGGAAACGGTATAGGATTAGCCACCGTAAAAAAACTTACTGAAAAACTACGTGGCAAAATAACCCTAGACTCCGAATTAGGAAGAGGCTCCATTTTCACTATCCAGTTTAATCAATAAACTTTTTTTTGCAGTAGAGCGGTTCTCTCCTTAGGGAGTTAGAGGATGCGGGGAGTGGCAATAAAGAAGCTTATTATTTTTTTATTTATGGCACGTCGTTTACCAACACAGGTAGC
The DNA here is from genome assembly GCA_903919075.1 of uncultured Bacteroidota bacterium. Lineage (GTDB taxonomy): Bacteria > Bacteroidota > Bacteroidia > Chitinophagales > LD1 > Bog-950. Next base: position 4,979 of record CAIXGR010000095.1, read on the forward strand.
TATACTTTTTTGCTATGCTTCTTAAAGAATGCTTTCCCTAAAAAAGTATAACCAATTTTAATGCCGATATATTCATTACGAACAAGGAATATACCGGAAGCCGGATTATTAATATTCAAGCTCATATATCGTCCATACCCCACAGCACTCAATGGCATTAAACAGCTAAGGCCGAAATCTAATTCGTGCTTACCCTCAAAAACCTTCGAGGCAGTAATTTCAAAAGGCACATCAACAAATACAGCATTCTCCTTCGTAATCAGAACTACATCTATCATATTGTTAAACGAATTGTAAATACTCTCGCCAATGGGGGCCATAACATCAAAAGCAATTCCGGTCGAAAAATACATGTTATAATTTTTCTTAAAGTGTACTCGGTAAACGCCGCATACAAGGAATTGGAAATAGTTATAAAAACTAATGGGCAGGTAGAAAGGCTGGCTTTTCTTTGGTGCTACGGGTATATAACCCCAGCGCACCCCTACTTTAAAACCAAAGCTATTCTTAAAAAACCGTGAATACGATACCCCGGCCGAAAAGAAAACAGAAGGGTTGAACGCCTTAAAAGGAGCGCCGCCATTAGCAGGAATAACTTCAAGAGCGGGATAAAAATTACACATCATATCTACGCCAAAATGGTTCACCCTGTAACGCCCATCCCAAGCTTCAGAATTTGGCGTCCTGCTTAAATTACCGGCGCGCAAAACAGTGTCGGTAACTTCTAGGTACTGCTCCTTACTTGCAGCACCAGATTGGTAATAAATATCTTCAACCGGAAGCTTTGTTTTGCCTATACCATTACGATGCTTAACAGTATCCTGTACAGAAAATCCGGCTGCAGGCTTTACAAAACAAAATAGTATAACAAAAAGGGCAACATTAAATATTACATTGTTTTTAATACTAATCATGGTTATAGCAATGCCTTACCGGTAGCGTATTCAAAAAATACTTACTGCTTCAATAAAATAATATCTGCCATTAACGCATTTGCAAATTGTTTATTGCCTTTGTCCCAACAGGGTCTTCGGCATACCAGCATACATGCTGTTTTTCATTAAGAGTTAAGAGACCCATTCTATTTCACAACTCAAACCGTAGTGATCGGATAAATCCTGGCCATTGTGCTTAATAACACTTATAAAACGACTAATGCCTTGAATGGTTGCCCCATTCGACCGCAGCAAAATATAATCAAAAGTAGTGGTTCCATCCTTAAAGCCTGTTGCACGGGCTAACTGATTATTAAATCCATCGTAAGTATGCTGTACCGGTCCCGATATTTCGCCGTTGTTTGCGTTTAAAATTTTTAGCATGGCTTCATAATGCCCTCGCTGTTCCATACGCGTGTTCATATCACCGCAAATAAATTGCGGCACATTAGCGCGCTCAAATGGTGTAACCAACTCCTCGTATATCGTTTGTAATTGTTCGGCACGTTGCGCTTGCCGGTTAACGTTAGCTTGCAAATGAGTAGCAATAAGCTGAAAGGGATAATTATTATAACTTCCCTCAAGCAACATTGCCCCTTTGCGCACCAGCTTATCCATATCAAAGCTGTTTTTAAATCGAATAGCTTTTACAAGCTTTAATTCTATTTTGCTTAGTATCCATACTCCGCTACTGCCTTTTATATGCCAACTATTATTGGCAGGGCCATATTGATGAGGATACAGCGCAACCATACTTTCAGCTATTATTTTACGTGCAGAAGGAAAAAATGCTTCCTGAAAAACAATTATATCGAAATCTGTTTTTTTTAAGTTCCTCCGCAATCTCATAGGCCCTCTTACGCCTGCCGTACATAAAAGTCAATTGCGGAAGCATATATATATTCCAGGATAGTATTTTTAGCGGCTTACCCATTGTTATTATTATTTTGAACTGTTGCTAATTTAAGGGAATATACTTGGTTGAGTAAAACTATATATTGATTGCCGCTGGCGAAGGACAAAACCACAACCAGTGGAGTTATGTATTAATCCCGTCGGGATTTAAGCTTGGTAGTAAGCAGGTAGATAGAAAAATAGCGTGCCGTAGGCACGAAACTCCATGCTATTCTTACATCGCACGGGTGCGGTTTTCCCTTTAGGGAGTTAGGGTGCGGGAAGGAAGCAAAAAAACAGAATTATCAATTTGGGATGTGAAAGAAGTCTAATCTTCCCCCTAATTTCTCCGCCTTCTCAAAAAGCGATATGAAATTGACGTGGATAATGTTGCAACATAAACCCAAAAAACCATAGAAAATTTTCGCCCATCAAAAATCATATCCGATACTGCCCATACCATTGTTGAAGCGAGGAGTAATAATAAAACCAAGGTAAACCCAAATGCAAAAAGCGGTTTCTTTCTCTCTACCTGAATGTGGTCGCGCGAATTATATTTTTCTATAGCATTACTGAAATCGAACACAAAATTTTCAAGTCTTTCTTGCCAGCCGAAAACTGGGGAGATGCCTAATTTTATTTTATTTCCATTTCTCAAATGCAATGTAAGGCTGGTTGTATTCCGTCGCCATATTTTATAATTTATGATGTCGAAAAAATAAACTGTAGTAGGCTTTTCAGCGTTTATATGAATATAATCTTTCCCTAATTCTATACTCATTTTTTCGGTAAAGAATCTTCTGAGTAATCGCATTACTAAAGGAAAACCGAGTAACACGAATAAAAATAGTGGTGCCCAATTTTCTTTAGTATCAGATGAGCTAGAAAAAGCTACAGGCACTATAATTAGTGTAGCAATGAATATTGCGAATGCATATTTTAAGCTGTTTGGCTTGTCTACATAAACTTCATATGCTATAACCGAAGTTTTGGCTGCTATTGATTTGTGTTCATCCTCAATAAAAGCATTTCTTACATCACCCATGACAGAATAAAATATTATAAAAAGTATTACTAAGGTAGCAAAATCACATTATCACATTATCACATTATCAAATTCATTTATCCATCCGCAAACTCCCCACTCAACACCTTTAAACTTGTCCGCACTATTTCGCCCATAGTTTGGCAATTAAGGAAGGATTCATTTTTATAATGTTCCGCCAATTCAGTTTTTAGTTGCGTTACTTTTTCTTCTGGTGCTATAATGTCGCGCTCCATTACACTAATAAGGTGCTCCAGCCTAAAATGCGACGATAAACTACGGCGCGCAATTAAAGTCCGTTCCTCTTTTTGGTATTGGCGCATGGTTTCGGGGGTAAGTAGTTTTAGGGTAAGTTGCACCAACACCGCGTTCTCTTTAAAAAACTGTGGCAGGTACAAACTCTTTTTGCCTTCGTGGCTTTGCTGGTCAAAATCTATGGGCCGTATTCTAAATTGCACTTCCTCAAAATCGGGCGTTATGTCAAATACATAATTATAGCTACGCATATCGCCCAGCAGGCGTACAAAGCAGCGCTCATTAAATTTTACAAACTCTTTAGCAATCCGCACTTTATTAAATTCCGGGTTTTCCAGATAGTATAGTATAAACTGGTCGCCCGGTACGCCGGCAATGTGTTCTTCAACTAAAGTTTGGGCATTTACAAAATAGTTGATGCGCGCCGGCGAAAGAATGTGCTCCAGCTCCAACCCATACACCCGCGATGCATCGGGCTGCTTAATATAAAAGTAGTCGTAGTTATCGTTAAAGTTGTTTACAATTTTTATCCGGAAAGGGTTCGAGTTTCCAAAAGTGCAATAATCAATCCGCTCAATATGCAAGTGCGTATGAAACGAAGCATCGCCCCCGGTCTTTAATATAGAGTATATCTGTTTCAGCCCGTCATGTATATGGTGCAGGTCGGCGGGTGTATACAGCGCCGATTCCCAAAGCGTATCTTTCCCCTTTTTATCTTTTATTGAAAGGCCTCCGTTAAAATGCCTCAGGTCGCTGTAAGTTACAGGCAACTTTATTTCTCGGTGGTACTCCACCAGGTATTTATGCAGGTCGGCGTTTACCGGGTATATTTTTTTCTTTTTCGAAATGGTTTGATTTTTCATAATTCATGGCACCAATTTATACTTGGCGCTTATTAGAATAACGTTGTTTTTTAGCGAATTTGATGGGCGATGATGTTGATTTTCACGGCATTTAGTGTGTTAATTGTTTGAACAGGCGTTATTGGGCCACATTAAACCTGCTGATATTGTTTGAATTAGGAATGTATCCACTAAATCGATTTTTTCACGAGAAATATTTGTAACTCTGTTGATAAAGTCTATTTTTGCGTTCCCTTTTTTAGAAGGGGTGTGTATTTACACCATAAATTTGAATTATGAAGGTAAAAGTTTTAAGCAAAAGCGGAGCAGAAACAGGAAGAGAAATCAACTTGCCTGATGATATTTTCGGTATCGAACCTAACGACCATGCCGTTTATTTAACCGTTAAGTCGTACTTGGCTGCACAGCGCCAGGGCACGCACAAATCGAAAGAAAAGTGGGAAGTAGCCCGCACTACCAAAAAAGCCTTCCGTCAAAAAGGCACTGGTGGCGCCCGTAGGGGTTCTATGAAATCGCCCCTTGTAAAAGGTGGTGGACGTGCTTTCGGCCCTAAGCCGCATGACTATGATATTAAAGTAAACAAGAAAGTTAAAGACTTAGCTAGAAGAAGCGCTTTAACCCATAAAGCTAAAAATGGCAACATTATAATAGTTGAAGACTTTAATACAGCAGCAGCTAAAACAAAAGATTTTGCAGCAGTAGTTAAAGGCTTAAAGCTTAACGGCACAAAAAGCATATTTGTAATGGAAGGTGCTGAGAAGAATACAATTCTTTCTGCTCGTAACATTCCTACAATTGCACTTACCGAAGCTAAAAACCTGAACATATACGACATTATGAACTGCAAAAAGTTGATTTTAAGCGAAGGAGCAGTTAAAACTATCGAATCAAATTTCTCTAATAACTAATAACACAGGAGGACATTTACCATGGCTAACAATATATTAATTAAACCGCTAGTAACTGAAAAGAGTACCAAAAGCGGCGAGAAAATGGGCAAGTATGCTTTCAAAGTTGTTAAAACTGCTAACAAGCTTGAAATAAAAAAAGCTATTGAAGCTGCTTACAATGTAAAAGTTGAAGCCGTAAATACCCACGTTAACGTAGGTAAAAGAAAAGTTCGCCAAACTAAAGGTGGTATTTCATCAGGTATCAAGTCTGCTTACAAAAAGGCTTATGTTACTTTAAAGAAAGGTGAAACCATCGATTTTTACGGTAGCGTATAATTTATAGCAATAAAAGATATTCTTTAACTATAGTGGATATCCCGCCACTGAAAAGACAAAGGGGATTAAAGAAAGAATAAAATGGGAATTAAGAAGTACAGGCCAACCACGCCGAGCATGAGGTTTACCGAATTGCTAACATTTGATGAAATTACCACAGATATACCTGAGAAAAGCCTTTTAGCCCCGCATAAGAAAAGCGGCGGACGTAACAGTGCGGGCCACATGACCATGCGTTATACCGGTGGTGGACACAAACAAAGATTACGTATTATCGATTTTAAACGTAACAAATTCGATATTCCCGGAACTGTGGTATCAGTTGAATACGACCCTATCAGAACTGCCTTCATTTCATTAATTCAATATCCCGATGGCGAGAAAAGATATATCCTTTCTCCTAACGGTTTAAAGAAAGGCCAAACAGTAGTTTCAGGCAAAAATGTAGCGCCAGAAGTTGGTAACACATTACCATTATCTGAAATTCCACTAGGTGCTATTATTCATAATATCGAATTACACCCTGGCAAAGGTGGTGTTATTGTTCGTAGCGCAGGTGCGTCAGCACAACTTGCAGCCCGTGAAGACCGCTATGCAATCATCAAATTACCTTCAGGCGAAACAAGAAAAATATTATTACAGTGCATGGCAACTATCGGCACCGTTTCTAACGGCGACCATAACTTGCAAAGCTTCGGTAAAGCCGGCCGTAAACGTTGGTTAGGCCGCAGACCAAGAACAAGAGCTGTAGCCATGAACCCGGTTGATCACCCAATGGGTGGTGGCGAAGGCCGCGCTTCAGGTGGGCATCCACGTTCACGTAAAGGTCTTAAGTCTAAAGGTCTTAAAACCCGTAAGCCTAAAAATACTTCTTCGAAGTTTATCGTTCAACGCAGAAGTAAATAGTAATTAGAAACCAAGAATTAAGAATCAAGAAAATTCAATATAAAACATGGCACGTTCAATAAAGAAAGGACCTTACGTAGAGTTTAAGCTTGCAAAAAGATTAACCAAAATGAATGATGGCGGCAAAAAAAGCGTTATCAAAACATGGAGCCGCGCTTCAATGGTTGTTCCCGAAATGGTAGGCCATACTTTTGCAGTACATAACGGTAATAAATTTATACCGGTATATGTTACCGAAAACATGGTAGGCCACAAGTTAGGCGAGTTCTCTCCTACCCGTATATTCAAAGGCCACTCATCTAAGAAAGTTAAGTAATAGCATTTAGTAATTAGTATAAAGTATTTATATAAATACAGTAAAGAAACAGAATCATGGAAGCAGTTGCACACTTAAACAATAATCCTACCTCAACACGTAAAATGCGTTTGATCGCCGACCTAGTTCGCGGTAAAGGAGTATACGAAGCTTTAACCATCTTGAAATTCAGCAAGCAGGAAGCTTCAACCAAATTGGAAAAATTATTAAAAAGCGCTATCAATAACTGGGAGCAAAAAAATAACTTGAAACCAGAAGACAGCGAACTTTTTGTAAAAGAAATACAAGTAAACGCAGGCACCATGCTAAAGCGTTTTTTACCGGCACCACAAGGCCGTGCATATCGCCTTCGCAAAAGAAGCAACCATGTAACTATTAAGGTTGATGGTAAAAATGTACCGGCAGTTGAAGCTGCCGAAGCTGAAGAAGTTGCAGCTTAATTAATACAGAAAACTATTAATAAAAAAAACCTGGCCGTAATGGCCAGGTTTTTTTTATTAACCCCAACATGTATTATTCTTACTCACTCTTCTCCACCTTCACCTCCACATTGCCCCACCTGCTGCGGCAACGTTGGCCGAATTCGGCTTTAAACTTTTCGCGTTCCTCGGGTGTCATGTTCGCCATCTTGGCTTTCCAGTATCTGCCGTATCCCCATCCGTGGCCGCCTCGCATGCGCACCCCGCCGAATAAAATTTTCGAGAGCACTACTATTCCTATCGCCATACCAAAATCAATCATTGGCAGGTGGAAAAGGTAAGGCATAATCCAGTTCCATAAATACATAGTTCCGTATCCGAACAGCATAACTGCCGCTGTGGCAAGTAATATGCCGCCTATAACTCTTTTAAGTATCCATTTCATAAGTTTGTGTTTTTTAGTGTTTTCATAATACTCTACCGGTTGTTCATTTTACCAATAGAGTTAGTTCAAAGCTGGTTCTTAAAATAAATCCTTATACAAATCCTTCAATCGCTCGCGCAAAAACAATACAGCATACCGTTTCCGTGATAACAAGGTGTTAACGTTCACACCCGATATTTCCGAAATCTCCTGAAAACTTTTATCCTCAATTTCATGCATAATAAAAACGTCGCGTTGTTCTTTAGGCAGTTGTTCAAGGGCTGCCATTAAGCCTTCGGTTATAGCATCACGCATCATTTCAGTTTCCGGCGAATTCGAATTTGCAGGTAAAAAATCTGCAATGTTCAGCCTTTCGCCATCATCGCCACTGCGTATGCCAAAGTGCTGCTCAAGCGAATCAGGTTTCTTTTTACGGTACCGGTCGGTAATCTTATTACGCGCCACTGTAAACAGCCATGAAGCCATCTGTTCAACTGGTTTCATAAGGCGATAAGTATTCACCAATTCATAGAAAACATCCTGCAGAATGTCTTCAGCATCTTCCTGGGTCGGCACACGTCTCCGGATAAAGTCTAAAAGGCGTTTCCTTTCTTTTTCTATAGTCAGCCTTAAGGACTCATTCTGTGCGTCGGCCATTGTTAAATTTGAATTTACCATAATACCGTCAATTGTATGGGATTAATGACGATGCTTAAATTGAAATATTGTAAAATAAGCACTGTTATTCGGGTAAACAAGGTGCGTAAGCGCTGATTAGCTGTTTAAACAAGAAAATTTAACAATAGGTATAACTACAATGAGAAAGTTGTGGCAGATAAATGAAACTTTTCGCCGAAAACCATGTAAAACTACTATGAAGATAACTGAAACACACACCCATGCAGAACATATACCAAGCAACAGCAGAACTTACCCTACCCGGTAAACCTGCCGATTACACCGAAAAGGTAAAAACCCATTGGATAAATCCGGTGGTATTGGCTTATAACTTTATACTAAACCTGGGTATAAAAAATGCCGGTTCAAAAAATCAGGAGAAGTATATCCGCATCAGCAATTTTATTATAGTTAATACATTTGTGGGCTCGCTTATTTACACGTTGTGTGCCGTGTTATGGGGCAACTGGCAGTGGCTTATTTTAGTGCTCCCAATAAGTTTCGCCTCTCTTTTTGCCCTGTTTATGAATGGGTTTGGCAAGGTTAATTTGTCGCGTATTTGTTTTATGCTGGTAACAAATGTGCTGGTATTTATAAATGCTTTATACGTGGGCCATGTGGCCGAAACCCAAAACTTTTTTTTATAGCCCTTATTATACCTTTCCTTATTTACGATATCCGCAACATCAGATTTATTTCAGCGGGGGCGCTAATACCTGTTTTTTTCAGTTATATGTACAGTTTCCTGTATCCTTATTTTACCCAATTTAACCTGCCGCTTGAGCAACAGATTATACTTAGTAAAATAGCTATGGCTGTGCAGTTTATTCTGGCCCTTACTGCAGTATACCAATTTGTAAATTATAGCCGCAAGGCCGAAGATGCGGTTGAGGAATCGAACGAGCAAATATCGCTACAAACCAAGGAACTGAAAAGATCTAACGCCGACCTGGAACAATTCGCTTACATCATTTCTCATGATTTAAAGGCTCCGGTACGAAATATTTCAAGCTTTATGAATTTGTTGGCCTCAAAACACGGTCCTGCAATGACACCCGAGGCGCGCGAGTTTATAAACTTTTCACTAACTGGGTCGAAACGAATGGAGCGGTTGATTGATGACCTTCTTTCGTATTGCCGCATGGGCACTAACCTTTCGCAACCCTCGCAGGTTAATTTAAACGATACCATTAGCACGCTTAAAATTGAATTGAGCGACAAATTGAATGCCACCAATGGCAGCATTATTGTAAGTAAAGAGCTGCCTATAATGAACAAGGCCCACTCTACCCTCATGTATCACGTTTTTCAGAACCTGATAACCAACGGGCTAAAGTTTAATAAAAGCGGAAAACCCGAAATCGACATTTCATGGAGCGAAACGCCCGAGTATTATACCTTTTTAGTTAAAGATAACGGCATTGGTATCTCAAAAGACTACTCAAAGGCCATTTTCCAAATGTTTAAGCGTCTGCATACTGAGAATGACTACGAAGGAACAGGCGTTGGCTTATCCATCTGCAAAAAAATTGTAGAATACTACCATGGCGAGATTGGGTTTGACAGCGAAATTGGAAAAGGAACTACTTTCCATTTTACCATCAGGAAGTTTTAAGGCCTACGCCCACTATTAAGCTTTTATCCAGTGGCAGCGCTAAACCTGGAACACTGTAGTTATAACTCTAATCTTATTCACATTTCAACAATTGCCTAAAAATAAGGCGCTTGGTTAATGTTATTCCTCCTCTGATGCGCCTGATAATAAGGTATTTATTTGGAATGATTATAAATAGTTTGTTATCACGAAATTTTATGGTTCATTTCTTGGTTTTTTAGCCTCGCCTGTTCATATTTGCCCCGCATTTTTTACATTTTCATGACATTTCTCTTCAAATGATATTAGAATACTATTTCCGAAAATCGAAAAAGGCCTCTTTAACCAACTTATTAACTGTTTTACTGAGTATCGGTTTACTGTTTGCCAATGGTGCTGATGTTGATAAGGCAAAATGGGGCGAGGGGAAGACTTTATTTAAAAGTAATTGCGCATCATGCCATAACCCGAAAGCCGATGGCACAGGCCCGGCCTTAAGTGGTGTTACCGCCCGTTGGGATGCTGCAGGTACCTTTAAAGGCAAAACCGGTAACCAGTGGTTACACACTTGGATTACCAACTGGCACGATGCCGTTGATGGAGGCTACAAGTATGCTGTTGACATGAGCAACAGCCGCCCTGCCGAAATGAACGTTTTTAAGGGTGTTTTAAAAGACGAAGACATTGACAAGATATTGTTGTATGTAGAAAACCCCGACTTTGGGCCAACTGGACCAACTGGGCCAACCGGACCAACTTCGACTCCTACTGAAGCTAACGAAGGCCCCGGTTCAACCCTTTACATTTTCGCATTCTTTCTAATAGTATTGGTTGCAATTTTAATTGGTGTTACTAAAAAGCTTGATAGGATAATTGATGAAAAGAAAGGCATTGTAGTAGCAGAAGCTAAAAAGCCATTCTGGAAAAACGCAAAGGTTATAGTTGCTGCATGCTTAATTGGTTTTGTGTTTTTAGGTTATTACACGGTTGATGCTTTTGTTCACCTGGGCCGCCAACAAGGCTACCAGCCCGAGCAGCCAATCAAGTTTTCGCATGCTTTACACGCTGGTACGCATAAAATCGATTGCCAGTATTGCCACAGCACTGCAAACAATGGCAAACACTCCAACATTCCTTCGCTCAATACTTGTATGAATTGCCACAAAAATGTGAGCAAAGGCCCTAAATATGGCCCCGATGAAATTGCCAAAATATATGAACACGTAGGTTGGGATGCTACTACTAAAACATTCTCGAAACCACAACAGCCCATCGAGTGGGTGCGCATACACAATTTGCCCGACCACGTTTTCTTTAGTCATGCGCAGCACGTAAATGCAGGTAAAGTAAAATGCCAAACCTGCCACGGGCCGGTTGAAACTATGGACCAGGTTTACCAATACGCTCCGCTTTCAATGGGCTGGTGTATTAACTGCCATAGAAATACCGAAGTGCAATTTGCATCGAACAACTACTATTCAACTTACGAGAAAATACATGACGACCTGAAAAAAGGCAACATAAGTAAAGTAACTGTTGAAACCATTGGCGGAACTGAGTGCCAAAAATGTCATTATTAATAAAATAAATAATCTGTGAAATCCCGGGCAATCGGTAATCACAAAATAAAATCGGTGTAATCATTAAAAATCGGTGTAATCATAAATAGTATGGCTGAAAAAATATATTGGAAGGGTATAGAAGAAAAAGAGCAGTTGGAAGGTTTCCGCGAAGTTGCCGATAGGGAATTTATGGAAGAGCTTCCGGTTTTAAGTTCTATTACCGAACCTATTTCTACCGGCAGTTCTAACAGAAGAGATTTTTTAAAGATGCTTGGATTTAGCGTTACTGCTGCTGCAGTAGCCGCAAGCTGCGAAATGCCTATCCGTAAATCTATACCTTATATATGGAGGCCCGAAGAAATTGCTCCCGGTATAGCTAACTATTACTCAACCGCATTTTACGAAGGTGGCGATTACTGTGCCGTATTAATTAAAACACGCGAAGGCCGCCCTATTAAAGTAGAAGGCAGAAACAAAAAACACGCTCGCGTTACCAAAGGTGGAACCAGCGCCCGTGCACAAGCATCGGTACTAAGCCTGTATGATGGCGGACGTTTTAAAAACCCTAAGCGCGGAAATGAAAATATTACCTGGGAAGTTGCAGATAAAGAAATAGGAGAAAAACTAAAAACCGCAGCAGCCTCTGGCAAAGTGGTATTGTTCTCTTCTACTATTATATCGCCTTCTACCAATGCCGTTATTAATCAGTTTGCCGGTTCAATTGGCGAAAACAAATTCGAACATCTGGTTTATGATGGTATATCATACTCTGGTATGTTAGAAGCCAACGAAAAAACTTTCGGCAAGCATTCTATTCCTTCTTATAATTTTTCGAAAGCAAAAGTTATAGTTGGTGTTGGTGCCGACTTTTTAGGCACTTGGCTATCGCCGGTTGAATTTGCAGCCGACTATGCACTGAACAGAAGAGTAAGTAAAGAAAATGCAAGCATGAGCCGCCACATTCAAATTGAGGCTGTGCCTACGCTTACCGGTTACAAAGCCGATACAAGAATTGCAGTAAAACCTTCTGAAGAATTAGCTTCGTTGATTGATCTTTACAATGTAGTAGCTGCCGGTGGCACTGCAAAAAACGCAAAAATTGGCAAGGTTGGTAAAGAATTACTAGAAGCTAAAGGTGCATCATTAGTAGTATGTGGCTCTAACGATGCTAACGCACAAGTTATAGTAAATGCTATTAACAATGCATTAGATAGCTACGGTAATACTATCACTTGGGACCGCCCTTACAACACTAAACAAGGTTCTGATAAAGCAATTACAACTTTAATTGAAGGATTAAATAAAGGTGAAATTAAAGCTGTTCTTTTCCACGAAACTAACCCGGTATATAACTCACCGGTTAAAGGATTGGCTGAAGCTTTGAAAAAAGCAACAGTTACAGTTTCATTCTCTACAAGAAATAACGAAACAGCACAGGCTTGTTCATATGTATGCCCCGATAACCACTGGTTAGAAAGCTGGAACGATGCTGAGCCTAAAGCCGGTATCTATAACACTATCCAACCTGCAATTACAAAGCTATTCGATACTCGCCAGGTGCAGGAAACATTTATGAAATGGGCCGGCAAAGAAGGTTCTTACTATGAATTTATCCAGAAGTATTGGGAGGCCAATATTTTCAATAAACAACATGAATACAGCGGCGCATTTTGGGCATTCTGGGATAATGTAATACATGATGGCGAGATTGAAACCCCAGCACCCGGTGCCGGTGGCTCGTTCAACTCAGCCGGATTAACTGATGCTATCAATGGTGTTTCATCAACTGTATCATCACTTGGCGATGGCCCACAAGTTAAATTTTACGAATCAGTTGCCTTAGGCGATGGATATTGGGCCGATAATCCTTGGTTGCAAGAATTACCAGATCCGGTAACAAAAGCTACCTGGGATAATTACGTTATAGCCAGCCCAACATGGTTAGTACAATGGATGGACAAAAACGGATACGATAACGATATTGATTTTAGAGAGAAAAAATATTGCCCGGTTGTAAAATTAATGGTAAACGGCCAGTCAGTCGAGTTACCGGTAATAGGCGTTCCGGGAACACCGGCAGGTGTTTTTGGTGTAGCATTAGGTTATGGCCGCAGCGAACCAATAAAGAAGGAATTAACCGTTGGTAGAAACGCATTCTCTTTATTAACTGCTAAGGATGGTAACTTTACAACAGTTGCAAAAGCTGACGTAGAAAAAACCGGAAGAAAAGAACAGGTTGCTATCACTCAAACACACTTCAACATTACAATGAAGGATTTGGGTGGTATAAAAACCCGCAAAACAGTAAAAGAAACTACACTTAAAGAATACAAGAAGAATCCAAGCGCCGGTAACGAAGAGCGTAAAGAAATTTTAGAAGAAAGCCAAACACTATATCCTGAGCATGACTACCCGGGCCCACACTGGACCATGGTGGTAGACTTGAATACTTGTATAGGTTGCGGAAGCTGCGTTGTAGCTTGTAACGCCGAAAACAACGTACCGGTAGTAGGTAAAGACCAGGTTATCCGCTCGCGCGAAATGCACTGGATGCGTATCGACCGCTATTATACCGGTGAGGTAGAAAATCCTGATGTGGTATTTCAACCAATGATGTGCCAGCACTGCGATAACGCACCTTGCGAAAACGTTTGTCCGGTTGCAGCAACTAACCACAGCAGCGAAGGTTTAAATCAAATGGCTTACAACCGTTGCATTGGTACCCGTTACTGCGCTAACAACTGCCCTTACAAAGTACGTAGGTTTAACTTGTACGATTATCAGCAAGCCGATTCGTTCGATAAAAAATATGGTACTGATAATAACATGCCATTAAGCAAAACTACACTTGATATGCACGACCCTTTGGCACGTATGGTTCTAAATCCAGACGTAACAGTTCGTTCAAGAGGTGTAATGGAAAAATGTTCATTCTGTGTGCAGCGTTTACAGGCTGGTAAGTTAGAAGCTAAAAAAGCTAA
>CAIXGR010000096.1 GCA_903919075.1 uncultured Bacteroidota bacterium
CAATCCCCAAAACCTTCAAAGCATTCATAGCGGCATACTGCTCTGCAGCCTTTTTACTAAAGCCCTCACCACTCGATATAAATTTGCCATTAATTTCAAGATGAATGATAAAGTACGCCCTGCGGTTTTTCGATTGTTCTTCAGCTACTTTAAAATCAATGCTCTTGCCTTCTTTCTGCACATAATGAAAAATCTGGCTTTTAAAATCGCTGTTGGTTTGCTCCAGTTCATCTACATCAATCAGTCCTTGCAAAATTCTTTTCTGTATAAACCCCTTCGTTTTTTCGAACCCTGCATCTAAGTACACAGCGCCTACTAAAGCCTCAAAAGTATTTCCGGCCAAATCGCGGCTTACATCAGTCATACTTTTGCGGTTAAATTTCAGCTTGTCTATAAGCCCAAGTTTCTGCCCAACTTCGTTTAGTGATTTTCTGTTTACAATTTTTGCGCGTAGTTCAGTAATAAAGCCTTCTTCTTTATACGGATATTTCCTGTACAAAAACTCGCACACAATAGCATCCAAAATAGCATCGCCCAACAACTCCAGCCTTTCATTATTATCCTTCGGTTCGTTAAACTTCGACCGGTGCTGAAATATGCGTTTGTATAACTGAAGATTAGATGGCGTAATTCCAGTAATGCTCTTTATATAAGAGGTAAATTCCCGTTGGGGAGAAAGCAGATTGTAGAGCTTTTTTAGCATCTGCTAAATTTTTAACCGTGAAATTACTTCACGTACTTTTTGAATATCACCGTAGCATTATGCCCACCAAAACCAAATCCGTTGCTAAGGGCAGCATTTACTATTCTCTTCTCTGGTTTATGGAAAGTTAATTTAAGTCTGCTGTCAATTTCAGGATCGTCGGTAAAGTGATTGATGGTAGGTGGTATTATATTTTCTTTTACTGCCAAAATACTTGCAATAGCTTCAATGGCACCCGCAGCACCAAGCAAGTGGCCGGTCATTGATTTAGTGGCAGAAATATTAAGATTGTAAACGTGCTCACCAAAAACTTTTTTAATAGCTGTAAGCTCGGCAACATCACCGGTAGGTGTTGATGTGCCGTGAACATTGATATAATCAATATCCGTAATTTTCATGTTAGCATCTTCCAACGCGGCATTCATAGCAAGCGATGCCCCTAATCCTTCAGGATGTGGTGCGGTAAGGTGGTGCGCATCAGCGCTCAATCCACCACCGGCAAGCTCTCCGTATATTTTAGCACCACGCGCTAACGCGTGTTCTAATTCTTCTAATACAATGGCACCGGCACCTTCGCCCATTACAAAACCGTCACGGTCTTTATCAAAAGGGCGCGATGCGGTTTGTGGCGAATCATTTCTCTCGCTCAGTGCACGCATAGCGTTAAAACCACCAACGCCACCTTCGCTTATTGGCGCTTCTGATCCACCGGCTACTACAGCATTGCATTTGCCAAGGCGTATTAAATTAAAAGCATCTATAAAAGCTACATTGGCCGAAGCGCAGGCTGCAACAGTGGCGTAATTAGGCCCACGCAAACCCCAGCGCATTGAAATATGCCCTGCAGCAATGTCAACAATCATTTTAGGAATAAAAAACGGATTGAAGCGCGGCGCTTTATTAAGTGCCAGGTTGGTAATTTCCTCAATAAAAACATCTAACCCTCCAATG
>CAIXGR010000097.1 GCA_903919075.1 uncultured Bacteroidota bacterium
CTATTTAGCTTTATAGCCTTTTTCATTGCAGTGTTTCTCTTTGACCAGTGCGGCAGCTTCACCAATAGCGATACCCGCACTTGTAAGCATTTGGGCTATCTATTTAGCCTTATAGCCTTTGTCATTGCAGCGTTTCTCTTTAACCAATGTGGCAGTTTCACCAATAGCATTACCCGCACTTGTAAGCATTTGGGCTATCTATTTAGCTTTATAGCCTTTTTCATTGTAGCTTCCCTCTTTAATCAGAGCGGCCAAAGCAAAAAAGCAGGGAATCAGTAAACCGGCTCTTTGTCAGTAATAGTGTCAGTAAGCCAAAAATTAAATAGCCTCAAACCGTTTACAGTACAACGATTGAGGCTATTTTCATTGCTCCCCGACTTGGGCTCGAACCAAGGACCCTCAGATTAACAGTCTGATGCTCTAACCAACTGAGCTATCGAGGAATTTTACCTAAGGGACGGCAAATATAATCGCCTTTTCATAAAATTCAAATATTGAATGCCTCTGATAATTTACCCAATATTTGGACTTAATGCCCTGAATGCTAACGGTATTTACAAAATTTTGTTACAAAACGCCCCATTTTACCCCAATTCCTTTCCCCATTACAACATATAGGCCCTGTTTTGCGTAACAGTTATAGCAATAATAAAACTATGGTTACAAATACTAATGTAGCAGAACGAGCAACGAAAATAATTGCTGATAATTTAGGCATTGATGAAAACGAAGTAACCCCTGATGCGAGATTTAGAGAGGATTTGGGAATTGACTCGCTAGATGTTATTGACACAATAATGCAGTTAGAAAAAAATTTTGCGATTTCAATTCCTGATGAAATTGCGGAGCGCGTAAAAAGAGTAGGCGATCTTTTTCAATATATTGAAAAGCAAACCGGCACTTTAACGACAGTTAAGGGTATTTAATTGCCTGTGGTAATACCGCTAATATTGATTACCAAGCGCTGCATAAACCGCAGCATATTTTTCTATGCCCTCATCTAACGAATAAACTTCCTTCGCTTTTTGGCGGATATATATAGCGTTATACAGTGCCGATAATATTCTTTTAGAAACACGCTCGTACTCTGCCAAATTAAATGATTGAACTACCTCACCGGTTCGCTCGTCAACAATCGCATCTACATCTCCTACCCCTGCATTGCAAATATGCGGAATACCCATTCCCATTATTTCAGCCTGTTTTGTAGGAGACGAGGCCGATTTAGAAAAAACAGGCTTCACAAAAAATATACCGCAGTTTGAAAGCGCTAAATAGGTGGGCACTTGTTTATGGGGTGCAGGAGTGATAATGAGGGCTTCTTCGGAAATTTTTCTGGCATTCGCTTTTTCAATAATATTCGACGCCTGTTCATTGGTAATAAATAAAAACTTTGCGTCGGGCCTAACTTGTAAAACATACTTAAAAAAGTCAAGCATTTCATCTAACATGTACCAAGTTCCAATACTGCCCAAATAGCTTAACACAAATTCGTTACCGGTAAGTTTAAATTGTTTTTTTAGGCCTTCTAAAAGGGTAACGTCAATATTTTTTGTTGAGAACAACTCCAAATCAGCACAACAAGGTATTACCTGAATTGGCACCGGTTGATTGGATATATCTTTCCATTGATGAATAATACCTTTTGCTTTTTGTGTTAAGCTGATTATATAATCTGCTTCGTTTAAAAACTCTTTCTCTTTCTTTTTAAAGAATTGATAAACCTTTCTATAAACAGGGTTAGTAAGCGGCCATAAGCCACCATCTACCCGCTCATCAGCATAAAAGCCGCGCATATCAAAAATAAATTTCGTGCCATACTTTTTCTTCATCATCATGCCTACCAGTGCAGAAATATAACTACGGCAGTGAACGATTTTGAAATTTTCTTTCCGGTGCAGCTCAAAAGCTTTTTCTTTCATCCGCCAGATATCCCATACGGTTGAAAGAATGGGTGGCTTTTTAGTATAGCTGAGCGAAACCCACTTAATATTGCTTTGCTGAAGCCTTGCTGAAATTTCGGATTGAGATTTTGCGAAACGTTCGGCCTTTTCAAAACTTATTAAAGTAAAAGTGTATCCCAGTTTCGATAACCCTTCAAGGTAAGGTATAACTTGCGACTGCCCGAGTGGGTCGGTCATGCCATCGTACGATATATATAACACATTAGTTTGTGGCATGCTCGTTCATCCATTTATGAAGCAGTATCAATGCCCAAATGCGGTTGTATAAAAAGTCTTCGCCGGCGTTAAAGCGTTTTATCAATAGTTTTACTTTCTCGGGCTTTACAATCGCCGCTTTTGCAACGCGTTCGTCGCTTAAGCTTTCCTTTATTAAATAGTGTAAATCAGTTTTCAACCATTTCGAAAGCGGTATCGAAAACCCCCACTTCGGCCTTTCAAAATATTTCTTCGGCACATAGTCGTACAACACCTCCTTCAATAAATACTTTGCCACCCCATCTTTCTTTTTCAAATCTTCCGAAAGATTTAATGCAAACTCTACCACCCGGTAATCTAAAAATGGTGTTCGGGTTTCCAGCGAAAACTGCATACTTGCTATATCTACCTTTACTAGTAAATCATCTTTCAAATAATGCTTAATATCGAACAGCGCCTGCTCTTCCTGCTCCGAAAGCTTGCGTTTTAATCCCCTAAAATCTTCATTAAATAACACATGCTGCTTATAGCCGGGCATCATTAAATCATCCAATTCGCTTTCATTAAAAAAGTATTGCTCCTGCGAAAAAATGTGGCTCTTTATCCTCTCCTCGCTTTTATAGTTGAATACACCGGCGGCACGCTTATACTTGTTGTCTAACTTTGATAGCGAAAAAGCCACCGGTTTGCGCAAAAATTTAAGAAGCGGATTTTTCAATCTCTTGGCCCAATCGTAAGCACCATAGCCTAAAAAAAGTTCATCGCCTCCGTCTCCGCTTAATGTCATGGTTACGTGCTTGCGGGCAAGTTTTGAAACTAACATAGTAGGAATTGCCGAAGAATCGGCATATGGCTCATCATAAGCCAGCATCATCCGGTCAACCATTTCAAGTGCATCATTTTCAGAAACTATAAACTCATGGTGTTCTGTTTTAAGATATTCTGAAACCTGACGAGCGTATTTCGACTCATCAAACTTCGCCTCTTTAAACCCTATCGAAAAGGTTTTTACCGGTTGAGAAGAAACGCTTTGTGCAATGGCGGTAACAGTGCTCGAGTCAATTCCACCACTTAAAAATGTACCGAAAGGAACATCGCTTATCATCCGGTATTTAACTGATGTAGTAAGCAATTGCTTTAATTCTTCTTTCGCCGATTGAAAATCTCTTTTTGTATCAGCAGAAATTTTTTCCTCCGGCGTCCAGTATTTTTTAATCTCGGCCTTGTCATTCTTTACAACACAATAGCTGCCAGATGGCAGGCGCTGAATATTCTCATAGATAGTAAACGGCTCAGGAATATATCCTGCATAAAGAAATGTATATACTGCCGATTTGTTTACTTCAGCTTTACCTTTTATAAACTTCGACTGGAGAAGAGATTTAATTTCTGACCCAAAGGCAAAACTTTCTCCATCATTAAAAACATAAAGTGGCTTTACACCCAACCTGTCGCGGAATAAATAAAGGGTGTCTAATTCCTTATCATAAATAGCTATGGCAAACATGCCGTTAAGCAGGCTTACAAAATCAACGCCTTGCTGTGCAAATGCTTCTAAAATAATTTCGGTATCGCTGCTTGTTTTTGGTGTTATGCCTAGCTGTTTCTCTATCTCTTTAAAGTTATATACTTCGCCGTTATAGATAATTACAAACCGGTCGGTATGCGAGAACATAGGTTGGTTAGCCGCATTGCTAAGATCAATAATACTTAACCGCCGGTGGCCTAGCCCACAGGTTTTAGCATCATTCATAAAATACCCGGCAGCATCGGGCCCGCGGTGTTGCAGGCAATTTGTCATAGCCTGCAGGTCGGCCTCGTTAAATTTTTTCTGAACAGAATAAAAACCTGCAATGCCACACATGTAAGAAAAATAAAATGTTATTCTTTCGAAAAAGGATGTTTCTGCAAATTAAGTTTTGCTAAAGGATGATACTCGCCTTTTAAACCCACCGGTTCGGTATGGCGTATATTGTATGCTATTTGAATACTAGGCAAGGCCTCTTTCAAGCCAAAGCCATTTCCTTTTAAAATTTCCTGATAACTGGTAGTATGCAAATCAGCAAAGCCATCGCTAAATTCTATTTCTTCGCCGCCTAAGGTCATCGACCGGTAAGTACGCATTCCTTTTTGCTTAATGGCATCAGGCAGTGTGTTCGCATCTATACTTAAAAACCATCTTACCCGCGCACGTTCAAACTCTAAAAAGCCAGCTGCCCGGTCGTGGGTGTGTATATGCACAATGTTGGTTTTCACAGGGCCAAACACCCATGTAAGCATGTCGAAAAAGTGAATGCCGATGTTGGTAGCTATGCCGCCCGACTTTGATTCATCACCCTTCCAACTGGTATAATACCAGTTACCGCGCGATGTAATATAGGTAAGATCAAAATCGTAAATTTTATTTTTGTCGCCTGCCGCAATTCTTTCTTTCAGCTTAATAACATTCGGGTGTAAACGAAGTTGCAAAATGTTATTTATTTTTTTCCCGGTTTCTTTTTCCAACTCCATCAAGGCTTCTGCATTCCATGGATTTAGCACTAATGGTTTTTCGCATATTACATCGGCCCCTACACGCAACCCAAAACGGATATGTGAATCGTGAAGATAATTCGGAGAACAAATAGAAACATAATTTAATAAGTGTTCTTTGCGCTGCAGCTTATCAATATGGCGGTCGAATCTTTCAAACTCAACAAAAAAGGCGGCGTTTGGGAAATAGCTATCCATTACCCCAACACTATCAAAAGGGTCGTAAGCGGCAATTAAGTCATTACCGGTATCTTTAATGGCCTTTAAATGTCGGGGGGCAATATAACCCGCAGCACCTATAAGAGCGAAATTCTTCATTATGCAATAATATAAAAAAGTAGGCAGGATAAGGATGATTTTGCCCTTGTGTATTTGTGCCGAACAGCCTAAATTTTCGCTTTCAACAGCCCTGAGAATACACTTGCCTGATTTTTGCGCGAGTATTTGGCCATTTCTGCATTGAAAGCTACTTCTGTAATGCCTCCCTGCTTAAACAAAGTGTATTCCTGTTTTAAATACCTGCATACATCTTCTGCATTGTTTAACGAATCTCCGCTTTTTGTTTCGCTCAACAATTTTTCTAAAACGCCCTTATCGTTTTCTACCAAAATAATTTTTCTTCTAACCGCCATGTAATCGAACACTTTGGCATTAAGCCACTGCGCATTTTTTTTCGATAGCAACAATAACAGATGCGATGCCCTCAGTTTTCTGAGCAACTCTCCATAAGGCACTTTGTTGGTTGTAACAATGTATTCTTTTAACTCATTATTATAATTTAAAAGCCGGTTAAGCGCCTCCGGTTGTGCTTCGCTTCCGTAAAAACAAACTTTTAATTCGCCTGCTGAAATTTTTTCATTCTTTACAAACAAGTTCAGGCCATCCAAAAACATTTCGAGGTTTTGATGCGGGTATATAGTACCGGCATAGGCAATAGTAAATTTATCTTGCACAGGTAAAATCTCATCAAGGCCCTTTATATATTCTTCATCATACCCGTTGTAAACAACTTTAATTTCTTTATCCGGGTGCATTTTTTGAAGTGCAGCTGCATATGTAGGTGCTGCAGTAGTAATGAATAAGGAATTATCAATATACTTTTTCTCGCGCGTTGTATAAAAAGAAGACAATAGTTTACTTAAAATATCTCTGCTATAATTACCCTGGTTGGTATTCCATCCATCGCGATAATCGGCAATCCACGGTATGTTGTATTTGGCTGAAAGAAGATGGGCGTATTTAAAAAGAATAAAAGGCTCGGCGGTTGCAATTATAAAATCGGGTTTGTTTTGTTCAATAGCTTTTTGGGCCTCTATATATATGGTTGCTTTATTATCGAACGCAAAAAAAAGGTGTTCGAAGAAAGCATAAAAATAAGTCAACATTTTACGGGCCAGTGCAAATTTCGTAAGCCCGAAGTTCACAAGCATTTTATCTCTTTTATTTGGAAAGAAAGGCGCTCTGATAATAACATTTCCTTTCCCATCAGATTCCTGATATGCTTTTTGTGGCATCTCGACAACATAATCAAGCGGAGAGGAGATTTTTTCTGTCCATTGGCGGGTAACTACGGTAACCGATATTTCACCATCGGGCAAGTATTTATACCAGCTATAAGGCCTTTGCGCGCCAATAGAAATGAGCGGATGAAAATCGTAAGCGAGTATTAATATTTTCACGGTTAGCAATCAAATTTCACTAAAATAAACAACAAAACCGAACCGCGAGATATTAAAATACTGCATTCGCTAAGTTTGTACGATTTTATTGCGCAAATTTAAATCAGAAACCCTATACTGCAATTTGATTGCTTGACAAATGAAGACTTTAATATTTTTTACTTCGCAATTTCCTTTTGCCGATGGAGAAACATTTATAGAAAATGAGTTTCCCTTTTTAGCCAGTGCGTTCGAAAAAATATTTATTGTTACTAATAATATTTCCGGAAAACAAACACGCACCTTGCCTGAAAATGTTGTAGTAATTCGCGTTCCATATGCTACGTCTTCTAAATATAAATTACAGGCGCTTTTTAATTATTTCAATCCGGTTGTTCAGCACGAATTAAGGTTTATCAAAAGCAAGCTGCATTTATCGGTAAGCCCGAAAATTATATCTACTCTTTTAGGCTCATACGCGCATGCCTTAGAAATAAATGAGCTATTACTTAAAATAACTGACCAGCATAATATTGATGTCAAATCGCTCTATCTATATTCTTACTGGATGAATAATATGGCTGCCGGTATAGCATTGTTTAAACAAAAGTATCCTAAAACAAAAGCTATTTGCCGCGCGCATGGGTGGGACGTTTATTTTGAAAGGCACAATCCGCCTTACCTGCCGTTAAGAAATTTTATTATCGAGAATTTAGATGCCTGTTTTTGCATTTCGGAAAACGGAAAACAGTATCTTGAAAACCTTGTAAGCGTATCAGGAAAAAACCATCTAAAACTTTCGAGGCTTGGAACACTTAATAATTTGAACAAGAAAAATGAAACGAACAATAGCTCGCTTTCCATTGTAAGCTGCTCGAATATTATTCCTCTTAAAAGGATTAATTTAATAATTGAGGCACTAGCCCAGATAGAAAACATACAAATAAAATGGACGCATTTTGGCGATGGTGAACTGGCGGCTGAAACAAAAAATTACGCTGATAAAGTATTGTCCTCAAGACCGGATATTAAATACTCATTTGCAGGGCAAATAAGCAATAAAGAATTGCTTAATTATTATTCGAACAACCCCGTTGACCTTTTTATAAATGCGAGCGAAACCGAAGGCTTACCGGTATCTATAATGGAGGCTTTTTCTTTTGGCATACCCGCTATCGCAATGAATGTGGGTGGAATTTCAGAAATAATTCAGGATGGTGTAAATGGCTTTTTACTGAGCGCTGATAGTAGCGCGAATGAAATGGCAGCTGCAATAATTAATTTTCATTCACTTTCGGAAACAGAAAAAAATAATTTTAGAAGCGGGGCTTTTAATACGTGGGATGAAAAGTTTAACGCCGAAAAAAATTACAGGCGCTTTATTGAATCTATTTCCAATCTTTAATTCGCTTTACGATATAAAAGCAAAAGCTTTTTTACGTACTCCTTAATATCGTACTGCTTGGCAAAAGCAATGGCATTTTTAGACATCGTTTCGTAACCCTTTTCATTTTTTACAATCTGGCTAATAGTTTTAGCAAATGCTGAGGCGTCTTGCTCGTATATCATATATCCATTTTCTCCGTCTTTAATAAGCAGGCGATTTCCTTTGCCATCAAGCGATACCACCGGTAACCCGCTGGCCATGGCCTCCAAAAGAACAAGGCCGAATGGTTCGTAAGTTGCACTATGCACATACACGTTGGCTGCGGCATAGTAGTCTTCAACATTAACCACATTGCCGGGCATTAAAATATTTTTTTGCAGCCCTTTGCTTTCCACCAATTGCTTAACCTCGCTGTAAAGGTCGCCGTTGCCGAGCATTACCACTTCTACATCCTGTCCTTGTTTTATTAATTCCTCGGCTATGTCTATCAAAAACCTCTGGTTCTTTTTAGCCTGAAAACTACCCACATTCAAAATTCTTATTTTACTTAAATCTCGTTTGTGGTTAATTTTATTAAATCCTTCGGTAACAATGGCGTTATCGAGCGAGTAAATATTTTTTGCCAATTTTTTCGGTAATACATCGTTAAAATATTTTGTGGTGTCTGCGGATATTGAAATGAATTTATTGTTGCAGGCAAGGTACTGTGAAACCAGATGCTTTTTCTCGTAAAAATCTGTGAGCAACTCTTTTTTGAAAAGCGTTTTCGGTGAAAAATTCCGAAGCTGCCGCATGTTATCATGGAAATGCGTAAAATACTTAATGCCAGGGAAAACCACTTCATGTGCCAAGATTTCAGCGATGAATAAATGCGTGTGAATAATATCTGGCTTAAAGGTTTTTACTATCTCTTCAAACTCTGTAAGGTCTTTTTTTGTAGGACCAAGAATGGACAGGTTTACATATGAGTTACAGAAATAAAAATCGGGGTCGCCGGCTAATTGTTTTTCGAAATAATCAGTATCTTTTATTTTAAACAAGTCTGATTTTCGCAGTGAAACTAATTTAACATGCACACCGGGCGTCTTCTTCAACTCATTGTAAATATTAAAAACCAGTGATTCGGCACCACCACCATGCGCCATTGTACGGGCCACTAAAAGAATTTTTAGAACCGGCTCTGCCAGCTTTGGCTTATTTATAACAGGCTGTTTGTCGCCAGGCGGGTTTTCCAATTTAAGCAATGCCTCATCATATTTGCGTTCCTTTATCGCTGTAAAAATTTGATTCAGGCATGAGTCTATGGCATACACACCGCATCTTTTTTTAAGATATGAATGCGGGGAGGACTCGTTCTTCATAAAACTATCGGCTGCCAATTGCACCTTAAAACCGAGCGAATAAGCCGACTCGGTAAGTTTTACAGTGTAAGATCCATCGGGGTATGCAAGTTGTTTTACCTCTTGTTGCGTTAAGTTTTCGAGATACTTTTTCGCCTTGTTTAATTCTTCGCACGCCTCATCATTGGTAGTTATACCCAGGTTATTATGGTAGTATCCGTGACTTCCTACTTTAAGAAATTTTGATTTTGACATCTGCGCGATTTGCTCATCGCTCATCAAATGCCAGTATTCTGAAACCGACGGATCACTTTCAAAGTTTACATATTTTCTGAATGCCGTTTTTACTTTTTGCTTATAGTCGTATGAGGGACGTTCATTTTTTATAATCTGATAAATACTTTTCCCAGACTCAGCCGAATAATATATATCGCCCTTTTTGAAAAAAGTTTCTCCTTCAATTTCAATATCGCTATTGGTAAAAGTGCTGGCAATATTTACATAATCGGCCCACAAAATATCATCGCCTACCTGGTTTAAGCCGGTAACAAAAAATGTGGCGGGGCATTTATATTTTTCGAGTACCGGCTTGGCGTATGTAAAATTATTAGCATAGCCATCATCAAAGGTTAATACAAAATTTGTTTTCTTATCGTCGTACCGGCCCTCAAAAAAATCGTCGAGGCTTATTATTGAAAAATGCTTTTTCAAAAACCCAATTTGCTTTTCAAAGCAGTCTAAAGCCGTATGCCTTCTATTAAACCTTGTGCTTCCTTCGGCAGTTACGCCGTGGTACATTAAAATATAATTGCCCTTTATTTTACGGGC
The DNA here is from genome assembly GCA_903919075.1 of uncultured Bacteroidota bacterium. GTDB lineage: Bacteria > Bacteroidota > Bacteroidia > Chitinophagales > LD1 > Bog-950. The sequence goes on from CAIXGR010000097.1 coordinate 9,905, forward strand.
TACCAAACCGGAAAATACAGACTGCCCAATTTGCTCGTTAGCAACCTGCCCGATTTTTGAAATTAATCTTGTTTCGAAATCCATTCGTTCAATTGTATCTTTATAATGCGCTTGTCGCTTTTTATAAACTATCAGAAAGCCAAAAATGCTTGTATTCTTTCTTGAGCTAATGTGTTCAAATACGCGGAATACTCCAGGCATTTTTGCGAAAGAACTTCCTTTTTAGTAAGCACCTCTACAGCTTTCTGGTAAACAAAATACGGGTCATCTCCGCCTTCAACAACAAATAGGTTTTTCAGTTCGCTATTGTAATCAAAAAAAGAGCTGGTATAACCTGAAAGGCACGGCACCCCCTGCGAAATACTTTCGGAACAAACCTGACCGCCGGAAGCCTCACTAAAAGTAACATGGAAGTTTAAATCCATGCTTCCCAATGTTTTTATAAAGGTGTCGTGATTTAATTGGCCGTGTGCCACAATCCTGTTGCCGGCATCTAAATATCCCAGTTCGCTTGCATCGCTAACATGCACTACCGAATTTTCAATCATCAAGGCTGCCATTACCTGGGTGTGCAAATTTTTTCTGAAAGAATTATTTACCAGAACCCCGACATGAAGCTTGCCATCGTTATACTTTTGAATGCCCTTTACCGGCTCAGGGTTTATATATATTAACTCGAACGAGCGAACGCCAAAAAGTTTTTCAAAAGCCTGGCCGAATCCTTTTTTAGCAAAGCCAATTTTGTCAAGTTTTTTTTGTTTAGAAAGCTTGACCATGCCATTCATGCTTGCCAGGGTAGTTTTATTTCCTGAAAGCTCTGCCGGAAAACCATGAAATATTAACCCAACTTTTACTTGTGGTTGCGCTTCTTTTATGCTTTGTATAAAGTTTTCGAAATATGGTGGAAAGCCATTGAATAATAGCTGGGCAAATTTCAAACCGGTAATTTCTTTAATTAAAATATCCAGTTCCTTATCATTAAATACACTATGCGAATAATAATGCGATAAGCTTATAAAATTATTGGCGAACATAGATTTACCACCATTATAAACCCCAAGCCAGGCATAGCCGGTAGGATGCGGCGACAATACAGCGATATCACTTTTTTGCCTTAGTGCTTTAAATGACGCAATAAGTTTATCCAGTTCAACTTTATTATCCTTTTTAAAAAGGTGTTTTAGTAGTTTCATTTGCGCTTCAATTGTTTTTAATCCGAATGGCAAAGGTTAAATTTTTTATTGCTACAGCCGGGTAACTCCAAATTAATTTTGCTATCAGCTGCAAATTTAAACGCTTTGCATCATTGCACTTTTCAAGAAACCTTTTCATAGCAAAGGTTTCCAGATCGTTTTTTTCAGTAACATTGATTACAGCTACAGAAAGCGGAAGCCTTTCGCGGAATCTTTCATGAAATATAAATGTTTCGTCAATCCAGGCTGTTCCAAAATTTCCGGCAGACAGGTGTTCGATAAAAATATCATGGCATACTACAAGCCGGTATTTTTCTAAAACCCTGATTGAAATATCTAAGTCGTAATAATGAAACCCGCGAATATTCTTTTCATCGAAATTAAATTCCTGCCAAACATTTTTTCGCATCATTAAACACAGTCCATCAATAGTAACTGTGTCGGAAAGATTTTTCGTTGCGTCGCTCTTAACTACATAGTCAATCAAATTTCCGCCTTTATCCTTCGACTTCATATTCGCCCTGCGGTACGAATGCGGAATATCTATCCACGCCGAAGTGACTTTTGCTTTGTAGGTTCCGCCGCAAATACCCACTATTCCAATGGTTTCATCGCTTAAAACGCTGGCAATTGCTTTCCCCCAATCTGCGGTATGAAAAAGAATGTCCTCATGCAAAAAGCAAAGTATATCATATCGCGCTCTTTTTGCGGCTTCATTATATACTTCGCAAATTGGTGCGCTTTTAATCCGGTTATCTATAGCTAATATCTCATGCTCAACGCCAATGGTGGCGGCAATGTTTTCGGTGCATTGCTTACAAAGCGTTTCGTTTAATGAGCAGATTATTATTGAAATCATATTACCAGAACCACCTTACTATTAAATCAATTCTTCAAGTTGCGTAAAAAATTTATAAAACCCGATGGGAAAAGATAAAGTTTTATTAGCAAACCGGGATAAGTAAAAAGCGCTTTTAAAAAATTATCTTCTGTGGCTACATTAATACACTGGCGCGCTTCTTTATACTTCCGGTTTTCGTAAAAAAAGTAGGGGGATTTTTTAAAATATAAACTGAGCAGCTTTTTGCGGTTGATAGCTGCATTAACCAAAAACTTTTGGGGGTGCAATGCCGCAGGCAAATTATTTTTTTCACGAAATGCCTGTAACAAATACGCGGGTGCATCTAAAGAATATAAAATAGAATAACGAACTACATTTTTATCCTTCTCAAACAAATCAATTGACACCGTAGTTTTTGAGCTTTCGTGTATTCGGAAAGAAGATAAAATTTGGGTGGTTTCTTTAAAATGAGCTTGTGTAAAGGCAAGAAGAAACTTTTTCAAAAGCTCAAAATCCATAGTATAGTGCAGCGCTTCATTTACAGCACCCAGGCTTTTTACTTTATCCAAATCAAAAAATGTAGCGGGCTGGTTCATTTTATGATGAAAGATGCTATCCTCGGTAGTGCTTTTCAATTCGATACCATTATCAACTTTCAAAGGCTTCTCGCTTTCGGAAGAAAAGAAAATACAATGACCCGAAAGTGCATCCAGGTTGTTTTTTGAAAACTCATAGCCAACACAAAAAAGTGCATCTTTTTGAAAATAATCGTCGGAGTTTATCCAGTTAAAAATTTTACCGGTGGCTTTATTAATCCCTTTATTAATAGCGTTGCTTTGCCCTTTATCCTTTTCGCTTACCCAGTAGCTTATCCAAGGTTCATACTTTTTAATTATCTCAACAGTGTTGTCGGTACTGCCACCATCAATAACAATGTATTCTAAGTTTGGATAATTTTGAAGTAGTACCGCACGAATAGTTTCTTCAATATAAATGCCTTGATTATAAGAAGGGGTGATGATGCTAATTTTAGGGTAAGTTGTACCGGCATCATAAATTGATGGCGAAGTTTCTTCCGTCCAGGGCCAACCGGTTTTTCCTTCCGGTGGCTTAGGTAAATCATTAATCAGGCCTTTAGTATTGCTCATTATTTATGCAATGTAAGGTTTCCAGAAATCAAAATCATATTTCAACCAGGCATGAACCCCAAATGGCAGCTGATTTTTATTTAGAGCAAGCATTCTTTTGGGCTGGCATTCAAAAGCAAAGGCTATGGCCTCTTCGGCCCTTGCTACTTTAAACGACGGAACTATTTCAACCGCATGGAATGCCCAATAGTGGTCTTCATTAAGTTGAAACTTACTTCGCTCAAAATTCGAATTGTTTCTGAAGCCCATCATTTTTAAAAGCATTACCGGTATTCGAATAAAAAAAGAAGCTGCGTTTAATTTTTGATACTCTTCAAAGACTTTTGCCGGAGATTCCATGATTTTATATGTGCGCAGCACTTTTAAAAAATCGGGGATGTTTCGCAAAGAAAACCCGCCGTTACCCGCCATCTCCATAAAACCCGATTCGCTGGTGCTTTTATCTTGACCTTTGAACCAAGGCGCGCCTATGTACGAAAAGCCCTTATCGCACCACTGCATTAGTTCATCTTTAAAAACATAAGCATCTAACTGATAAAGGAGCACGTAATTATACTCTTCAAACTTTGCGTAAAACGCTGGCGATAATAAAAGTTTATTGTATCCGCTTACTGATTCGAAGTAGTTATTATTAAAAGTGATAAACTTGAAATTCTTAACCCCGCTATCGCTACAAGTTTTACTGTAGTATGTGGTAGATAAATTATCGGGGCAAGCAAAAATGATGGGGTATGTGCCCAAAACGGATAAGCATTGCTGCAATGATTTTTTTTCATTGTCATCAATCTGTTCTTTATATATAGGAATAACTACCGCAACAGGGCTGCTCATAATTTTTTATGCCACATTAATTTAAATACGGTCTTTAAGTTGTTGTGATAAAAGACTTAAGGCCACTAAATCAAACTTTGCTAATTTAAAATAAGACCTGAATATATTGCTAAATGAAGTGGGGGCATTGTAGCTAAATTGACTGTGAAAGTAGTTTATTATATCCTTTTTTTCGGCGCTTGAAAATTGAATGCGCGAAAAAACATCTTCTATTATACGGGTGTATTCGTAATAATTCAAACCCTCTTTTTCGCTTTTGCTGCGCACATTTTCTTTGTGCATTCTGAAATAATTCAAACATTCGGCTTTGTACGCTACATCCGAGCCGATAAGCAGCTTAATCCAAAAATTCCAGTCGCCGTTTAATTTATAGGTCTCATCGGGGCCGCCGGTTTTTTCTTTTACGCTTTTCCTGAAAAGCACAGCGCTTGCATTCGGAATAACGTTTCGGTACACCATGAATTTCTTTACTTCTTCGGTGCCGGATTCAATAAAATCATGTTGCCATTTTTGGGCATCTAGCTTCTCGGTCAATTTATTCCATGTTCCTTTAATCGCGCCGTCTTCGTCAATATTATAAGATTGTGTATAGGCAACAGATACATTTTTGTTTGCATCCAATACAGGAACAAGCGTTGCCAAAAAATCTTTATGTGCCACATCATCACTCTCCGCTATCCAAATATATTCGCCAGTGCAAAGGTTCATGCCTTTGTTCCACTGTATAAAGCTGCTGCCGGAGTTGGTTTTATTAAATACAATTTCTTTAACCGAGGTATGATTCTCATATGTCGAAATAATTTCGCGGCTATTATCGGTTGAGCAATCGTCCAGCAAAATCAATTCAAAATCAGTAAAGGTTTGCGCCAGTACGGAATCAATTCTTTCGCGTAAGTAACGGGCGTGGTTATAATTGGGTATAATAACAGAAACCTTAGGCACGGGTTGGTTTGGTTTTAAGTTTATGCGTAAAGTAATCTTTTATTACGTTCATGGCTAAGCCAAAGTGATTTCTTTTTGGTTGAAAGCCAGAGCGCAAACAAAACATCATTGTTTTTAATTCAATCTTTAAGGTTTCGGCAGCATCGCCGTTTGTTCGGTACTCTCCGGCAATAGAAAGATACCGGTCGTATATGGCATTGCAAATTATTTGTTTGTATTCGGCAAATGGCTCAAGAATAACCAACAAGCTTTTTATTTCTTTTTTATAATTCTCTACATGGCTTTTTGCGCCCCATTGACCTTGGCTATGCACGTGATAAACAGCCATGGTTTCAGGCAAAAACTTTATTTTCTTGTCCTTTACGGCCAGCAGATATAGCGCGAAATCGCCGGCACTCATTTTATAATACCAGTTTGGAAAATCTTTTACAAACGGATTTCGGTAAAACACTGAAGGGGTATGAATATAATTTCCGTTGGCTAAAAGATCTTTTATGGTTGTGGTATCTTTAGGTGTGCCTTCGTCGGCAGCATTAAAAACTATTTCTTCATTCTCGGTAGTAACCGCAACTTTGTGATAGCACAGATTATAATCAGGATTTTGCTCTAAAAAATCGGCCTGCTTTTGAAGTTTGCTTTTATCTGTCCAATAATCATCGCCCTCGCAAAAAGCCAGGTATTTTCCGGTGGCAGCCTTAACACATTCTATGGAATTATTTTTGCCGGGAAATTCTTTTGGGCCAAGATTTTTATTGTGAAAAAGTATTTTGAATTTGCCCGGATGCTTTATAACAATCTCCATTATTTTCTCCCGGTTACTATCGGTTGAAAAATCATCGCCTACTATTATCTCGAAATTAAAATTGGTTTGTTGCGCAACAATACCCTGCAGGCATTGCTGTATATATTTTTGGTGGTTGTATGTGGGAACAATAACGCTTACTAAAATATTTGAAGACATATTGTATGATGCGGCGGCAAAAAAAACATCACATAAATATTTTATTCCATTTCACTTTTTGATGTCGCAGCTTTCAGGCAAATTTAAACAAAAACATGGTGCCTTTACAGGGTAAGCTATAGTGACAATAGTCATATTTTATTGCTAACGGCGTAACCAAACCCGTCTTTGCCGAAATCATTGCCGTTGTAAATCATGTAAAACAGGCCTTGGTGTTCAAATACATGGCAATATTCCATCATCATACTATCCCAGCCGGTTTCAGATAATGCAATGCCGGTTTCATCGTATTTCTTCTGCCATTTAATTCCATCATCGGAAACAGCCAGGCCTATTTTATACCCGTGTTGGGCTGAGGTGCGGTAGTCTGTTGTATCGCGGTACGAAAAATACATTTGATATTTTCCACCGGCTTTTATTACACAGGGGCGGCCCAATGCTTTTGCGCGGTCATCATAATCTAAACAAACAATGCCTTGTTTATCCCAATGTATGCCATCATTTGATTCGGCGTATTTTACATGGTAACTTGGCTCGGGATATTTTTTGATTAGCTGCCATTGGGTGCACGATATATACCACATGCGCCATTTACCGTTTTCGATAATTACATATGGCGCGGTATTGAAAAAAGGTTCTTCCAAGCTGCGGTCGCAAATGGGGGCGTTGCTGTAGCGTGTGAATGTTTTACCATCATCATCGCTAATAGCAAGGCCAATCGAAAGCCGGTAGGATACCGTTACCTGCGGGTTCCAGCCTATATAATACATGTATACCTGCTTGTTGTGTCTTATTACACAAGTGGGCATCATGCCGCTATCGTCAAAGGTTCCAAGTTCTCCTAATTCTAACAGGGGGCCTACCGGTGCATCCAAAAACTTAATGTCTCCGTTATTTATTTCGCAGTTGATATAATACGGCAAGGATTTGCCTGTGGCATTGCGAGAACTATAATAAATGCGGAATAAATTATCCTTTATATGAAACGCAAAGGGAATGCCGGCGTGGCTTTGTATGCCTTCTCTTTTATAATCGTTTATCTTAAATACCAGGCCCTTCTTGGTCCACATGCTACATGTTTTTGGTTGAGGCTTCGGATTTAACTGCGGGGTTTCCTTTATACATACTCCAAGGCTCGGTATTTCTTGTAATGCAGGCGGCCATGGCAACAAAGGTTCCTTCGGCAATAGTAAGGCCATCGCGTATACTGGCGTTTACACCGAAAAAAGTATAGGGCTCAATAACACAATGGCCCGATAATACTACATGCGAAGTAAATGTAACATGGTCTTTAATAACTCCGTGATGGCCGATGTGGTTACCGCTCCACAGCACTACGTTGTTACCAATTTCAGTAAACGGCTGAATGGTGTTGTCTTCAAGAATAAAGCAATTGTCGCCAATTTTATTTTTAAATGTGGTTGCCTTCGAGCTTATGTAGCTAATCATTTCGTAACCCTTAGCCTTAATTTGATGATAAACATCGGCCCGCAGCTGGTTCATTTTGTTTGGCGCCATAGGGGCAAAAAACTTAACCTTTGAAGGGGGATATTTTTTTTCGATATCATCGAAAGGCAAAATAGGCAAGCCCTTAAACTCACGTTTTTCGGGCATGTATTTTTCGTGCACCGAGAAAGCAATTACTTTATGCGGTGAATCGTTTTCGAGATAAAAGTGAGCCAGCTCTGCAAAATCCTGCACTCCAAAAATTATTATGTCGGCCATTGATTTATATTAATTTGTATTACTATCATTACTCATCGCCTCATCCGACCTTGCTTCGCGCGGTCACCTTCTCCATTACATGAAGAAGGAAAAATAAAAACTATTTATAAATGTACGTAGTGTATTCGTATAATCCGTAATCGTTTCGTATAATAAAGTTTCTTGTTAGTTTCTTCGTAAGAAAATCAATCAGCAAATCTGCCGGTAAATGAAAAAGGTCTTCGCGCTCCCAATCTACCGCTTTTGACATTACATTGAAGGCAACACCTTTTGAGGTAATGGCAAAAACTTTCTCGAGCAATTGCTGAAAGAATGCAAACATCTCATCGAAGGTCAATTCCCGCTTTTCGGTAAAAACGCCATTCATTACTACGTAATCAAATACCGGTAGCCCTTCGCTGCCTTTAAGCAAATCGGTGCAATAAAAATTTAATTGTGGGAATTTCGCTTTGCTTACCTCAACAAATTTTGGAGAAATATCTAAGCCAGAGTATTCAATATTCTCAATTTTATTCGCAACAATATATTCGTATAAATGTGCGGTGCCACAGCCAAAATCGAGCAGCTTTACTTTCTCGCTTTTATCGTTCGCTACTCTTATAATATCCAACATTACCCGAAACCTTTTGTGCAGGTCGTTCATATTAGGCCAGTCGACACCCAAATGTGTATCGCCGTGTTTTTCCAAACACGATTCATAATGTTGCGCTATTAATTTGTACTTGTCTTTCATATTAATTCTACTTGCGCTAACTGGGTTTTAATTTCGGGCTTACTACAAAACATCATTACGTCTATTATTGATAAAGCCGGTACAAAAGGTTTGCCTAATTGTTTGTAGCTAATCTCTTTTGTTTTAATGAACGATAGCCTTATTCCTTTCGCATCGAAATTGCTTTTTGAATACAGCTCCATGCCACCTATCAAATTTACATATTCATTAGCGGCTTCCTGTATGCAAATATCAATAATCCGCTCTTCAGCACGTAATTGTTGGTTGTGATATTTTTGCGATGATGGAATTATTACAGCGGTAATATCTAAAAATTCTGCAATAAGTTTTATTGAATTGCCTACAAAATCCGAAAGATTGGGCTGCTGATTATAAATTATCTCCTTAACTAAAGGGAACACTTCGGCATAATAAGGCGCCTTCAAATAACTTTGTTGAATAGTTTTTATCAGCTTATCGCGCCATTTATCGCCGGCTTCAATATCAATATCTTTTATCAGTTTGTTCTGGCTGGCTTCTTTTAACGGAATGGTGAACGTGTGTGGCTCGCCATTAACTAAAATTCTGTTCCGGTTTATCCAGCCCTTGTTAATATAATTTACATCATCAAAAACAACAAATCTATCAACTGCATTTATTAATTGAATATAACCTATGTAAGGAAACAGGTAAGGCTGCATTACTGCAATTCTCATGGTTACATTTTATTTGAAAAACTTACTGATTAAGCCAGAAATATGCTTTACTTCCTGAATTGATAAATCATAATAAAAAGGAAGACTTAGCACGCGTAACGCAACATCATCTGAAACCTTGCACTGCACTTTAGTTTTTAAATACGGCAATTGATTGAGCGACGGATAAAAATAACGGCGCGTGTTTACACCATTCTGCGCCAACATATCTTTTACTTCCAGCATTATTTTTTCAGATTCAAATAACACGGGGAAGTAGGAATAATTGTATTCGAAATTTTTGGCGGGGATAACAGGATGCTCTAACGGCGCAGAGGATAAAAGTTTTTTATAGGTATTGTGCAGCTCCTTCCTTTTACGAACATTTTCGCCCATAAAATCAATAAGACACAGGCCCATGGCCGCGTGAAACTCGGAGTTTTTGGCATTAATGCCCATACTTATATGTTCATCGCCTTTATGGCCGAAGGATTTAAGCAGCATTATTTCTTCGTGCAATTTCTTTTCGTGGCATGTTACCAAGCCGCCTTCAACCATGTGAAATAATTTGGTGCCGTGAAGGCTGCAAGTGGCAATATCGCCATACGACAAAAGCGATTTGCCATTGTAAACACAACCGAAGGCATGAGCGCCATCGTATATTACTTTAAGGTTATGCTTTTTTCCGATAGCTTCTATTGCTTCAACATTACATGGCAAGCCGTAAACGTGCGTGGCAAGTATAGCTGTAGTGCGCGGCGTAATTTTTTCTTCAATTAACGAAGCATCAATACAAAAATCGGTTTTATTAATGTCGCAAAAAACGGGTTGGCAGTTTTCCCATAGTAAAGCACCGGTAGTTGCCACGTATGAATATGGCGTGGTAATAACTTCGCCAGTTATATTAAAGGCTTTTATGGCCAACTGAATAGCGATGGTGCCATTGGATACAACTTGTGTATAGTCAGACTTTAAATATTGATTGATTCTCTTTTCCAATTCAGTTAGCAAGGGGCCTTCGTTAGTAACCCAGTGCGTATCCCAAATTTTATTGAGATACTTTTGGTATTGCTCAATTGGAGGAAGATATACTTTGTTTACATTAATCATTTACAGCAGAATTATCGGCACAATTTATTTTATACCCGCACCGGTTAGGCAGGGTTTTCGATTGAAAATTTTAAAAATGTAGGGCGCACGGCACCTTGCCATTTTGCATACCACATTACATCGCCCCGTTCATCGGCCACTTCAAAGTGCAGTTGTTCTTCGAAATGAAATACCGGAGTGCTTTTATCTTTTACTACCATTATAGATATGTAATAGTTGCCATCATTCATCAGGTTGCCCGGTATTTGCGCTTCGCCAAAGAGAATACCTTCTTTAACTTTTATAATGGGTGTTCCGATATTAAAGATACACTCTCCTTTAATATCCATTACATGAAGGCTGAGATTAACTTCCTTGTCATTCATAAAATTCCAGAACTCGAATTTTAAGTTGAAGGGTGTATGAACATCAATATAATCTTTATCCTTATCCAGTATTTCAAGCTTCGCCAACTTCAATTTCACTTCGCTGTTTCCAGGTGCTTGGGCGGGCGTTTCATAGGACACCTCTGTAACCCTTTTTGCTTCGCGCAACAGGTAGTTGTTTATAATTTGTTCGGTTTCTCCTATGCTGTTTATTTTACCATCAACCAGGTAAATTGACTTGTTACAAAGATTTTTAACGGCTTGCAGGTTATGGCTTACAAATAAAACCGTTCTGCCTTCTCCTTCTGCTACCGATTTCATTTTGCCCAAACATTTTTTCTGAAAATCGGCATCGCCTACGGCAAGCACTTCATCTACAATTAGTATTTCAGGTTCAAGGTGTGCAGCGACTGCAAAGGCCAATCGCACAAACATACCTGATGAATATCTTTTTACCGGTGTGTCAATAAATTTCGCCACGCCGGAAAAGTCAATAATCTCATCGAGTTTATTTTTTATTTCTCCGCGCTTCATGCCAAGTATAGCGCCGTTTTGATAAATATTTTCTCTCCCTGTAAGATCGGGGTGAAAGCCCGTACCCACTTCAAGCAGGCTGGCAAGCCTTCCATGCATTTTTATGGTGCCGGTAGTTGGGCCGGTAACTCGAGAAATAATTTTAAGCAGCGTACTTTTCCCCGCACCGTTTTTTCCAATAATACCCAAAACATCTCCCTGCTTTACATTAAAACTTACGCCTTTAAGCGCCCAGTGTAATTTATTTGAAGCCGCATTGTCCTGATCGGGCAGCATCTGGCTTTGGTTTCCGCGCACCCGGCCCCACCAATCCGACAGGTCGTCTTTAAGCGTACTGGAGGTAATTTGGCCCAGTTTATAAAGCTTCGAAATATTATTTACTTCAATAATGTTTTCCATGAAAATTTAAATCGTGTCCATAAAATTCCGCTCGGTGCGATTGAAAAGAATAATACCAACAAGCATTACCACCACAGTAAATGCAATTGAATATAAAAAATCAATCCATAAAAAGGCGCCCTTACCGAATAAAGAATAACGAAATCCTTCAATGATAGGAATAACCGGATTTAATTTAAACAGAAATTTGTACCGATCGGGCACAACTGACAGGGGAATAATAACTGATGAACCATACATCCATAGCTGCACACCGAAAGTAACCAGATACGCCAAATCGCGGTACCGGATAGTTAATGATGATACTATTATACCAACCCCAAGGCCGATAAATGCAAGTACCAAAATAAAAACAGGTAGTAATAATATAGTGTATTGAATGCAAACTTGGTGGTGATAAACGAGCAGAAAAAAAATAAGAAGGATTAGTTGCATTGACAAGCTGAGTAAGTTTGAAATAACGGAGGCCAAAGGCACTGTAATACGAGGGAAGTAAACCTTACCAAAAACACCTGCGTTAGAAATAAATGTTGTGGATGTTTTATTAATGCAGGCCGCAAAATAACCCCACATGATTAACCCTGAAAGGTAGAATAATGTCGGAGGCCCATCCGTTTTTATTTTAGCAAAGTGAGAAAAAATAGCTGTGAAGATAAAGGTAGTAAGTAGTGGTTGCAGCAAATGCCAAAGCGGCCCTAAAATAGTTTGCTTGTAAATGGTTATAAAGTCGCGCTTTACAAACAGAAAAAGCAAATACCTGTAATGAAGCACTTCCTTTATTCGTAAATCGAACAGAGGATAGGTTGGCTTTATTTCAATAAATGAAGAAGATTTTTGTTGGTCGCTATTGCTCACTTAATCTCAGTTGATTCTTTTTAATTCCCTCTAAAAATAAAGCATAAGTATTTATAATGCCGTCTTTTAATTTAATTCTGTAAGTCCACCCCAGCGTTTTCATTTTCTCTACCGATAACAATTTTCGGGGTGTGCCATCGGGTTTCGATGGGTCAAATTTAATCTCTCCGTTATAACCTACAACATCTTTTACTAAAAGCGCCAGGTCTTTAATAGAAATATCCTCGCCGGTGCCCATGTTTACAAAGTCTTTTCCATTGTAATTAAGCATTAAAAACAGGCATGCTTCGGCAAGGTCATCTACATGCAAAAACTCGCGTAGCGGACTACCTGTGCCCCATATTTCAACCTGCGGTTGGCTGTTGACTTTAGCTTCATGAAATTTACGCATAAGCGCCGGCAGCACATGCGATTTTTGTAAGTCATAATTATCATTAGGCCCATACAAATTGGTGGGCATGGCCGAAATAAAGTTGCAGTTATACTGGTCGCGAAAGGCTTCGCACATTTTTATGCCGGCTATTTTCGCAATGGCGTAAGGCTCGTTAGTTGGCTCTAAAAAACCACTTAGCAAATATTCTTCCTTTAAAGGTTGGGGTGCCAATTTTGGATAAATACACGATGAGCCTAAAAACAAGAGCTTTTTTACCCGATGGTTGTATGCCGCATGGATAACATTGGTTTCAATAGCCAGATTATCGTATAAAAAGTCGGCTTTATAAGTATTGTTGGCTTGTATGCCGCCTACTTTGGCTGCTGCCAGAAAAACAAATTCGGGTTTCTCCTTACTAAAAAAAGTATCCACTGCGCTTTGATTGCGCAGGTCTAACTCCTTCGAGGTACGCAGTATTAAGTTTGAAAACCCCTTTTGCTGCAACAACCTTACAATAGCCGAACCCACCATACCATTATGGCCGGCAACATATATTTTCGACTTCTCATTCATAATAATTCTTCACTTTGTGCCCGCCTTCTGCCAAATATTTATCGCGGCTAAAAAGTTCGAAATCACTTTTCACCATTTCTTCAATCATGGCCGCCAATGTATATTTCGGTTTCCAGTTTAATTTTTTTCTTGCTTTCGATGCATCGCCAATCAGCAAATCAACTTCGGTAGGGCGGTAATAAGTTGGGTCAACTTCAATAACCACCTGGCCTTCTTTAAAGGCCAAATCTTTATTTGATGATTTTGAGATGATGCCAATTTCTTTTTCGCCTTCGCCTTTAAAAATCACATCGGCACCTAAAACTTTAAAGGCTGTTTTTACAAAATCTCTTACCGAGGTTGTTTCTCCGGTGGCTATAACAAAATCTTCAGCCACTTCTTGTTGTAATATCAGCCAGGTGGCTTCAACATAATCTTTGGCATGGCCCCAATCGCGCTTGGCGTTTAGGTTGCCGAGATAAATTTTTTCTTGAAGGCCGTGGGCAATTCTTGAAACACCGCGTGTAATTTTCCGGGTTACAAAAGTTTCTCCCCTTATTGGGCTTTCGTGATTAAATAAAATACCGTTGCATGCAAAAAGATTGTAGGCTTCGCGGTAATTTACGGTAATCCAGTAGCCGTATAATTTTGCAACACCATAGGGCGAGCGCGGATAAAAAGGTGTTTTTTCGGTTTGTGGCACTTCCTGCACCAATCCAAATAATTCGGATGTGGATGCCTGATAAATTTTTGTGGTGTCTTTTAAGCCCAGCAAACGCACAGCCTCTAAAATGCGCAATGCACCCAATCCATCAACGTTGGCAGTATATTCGGGCTCTTCGAAACTTACTTTTACATGCGACATAGCGCCGAAGTTGTAAATCTCATCGGGCTTCACATCTTGTATGATTCTGATAACGTTAGCAGCATCGGTTAAATCGCCGTAATGAAGAATTAGTTTTTTGTTGGAAACATGCGGGTCTTGATACAAATGGTCTATCCGGTCGGTATTAAAAAGCGAGCTTCTTCTTTTAATGCCATGCACCTCATAACCTTTATGCAATAAAAACTCGGCAAGATAGGCCCCATCTTGCCCGGTAATTCCAGTAATCAACGCCTTTTTCATTTCAGCTTATTGTTTTTGCCCGCTCAATTCTAAAAAAATATTTACATACTCTTTATTCCTCGCCTGGCATGAATATTCTTTTTCTATGGTTTCGCGCCCTGCCAAACCTATGGACTGCCTAAGATATTTGTTTTCAATTAACTTCTGCAGTTTATCTAACCATTCCTGCTCATTTTTTGCTAAAAAGCCATTTACTCCATCTTTTACCACTTCTTTATTCATGCCCACATCGGCCAGCACTGCCGGAATAGCCAGCCCCATATATTGAAGCCCCTTCATAGAGCATTTACCTTTCGACCACTCATTATCAGGTAATGGCATAATGCCAATATTGAATGAAGATATGATTTCAACTTCCGAATCGGGGCTCCAGGCTATGCTTTTAATATCCAGCAAATCGTTTTTATAACCGGCATCGCCGTAAACTATAAATTCAAGCTTGTTCCCGTATTTCTCTTTCAGCTTTTTTAAAACGGGCACAATAATATTGAAATGCTCGATAGTAGTGTGGCTACCGCTCCAGCCAATAATAATTTTATCATCATCTTCTTTTATTTGTTGAGCAGGTATTTTGTAATAATCTAAATCAATGGTTGAAGGGAAAACTTTTATTGCCTGGTTGAATTTTTTGGCATAGTCCGCCAGATACGAATTGCCGGTTATTACCAGATTGCTAAGCCCGATAATTTTATTGATTTTATCGGGCTTTTTAAGCCATTGCAATGATTTATTGACCGCTGAAACTGATGGCAGCCAAACAGCATCATCAAAATCGAGTATAACTTTTGCCCCACTTTTTTTAAGCATCTTTTCAAAAAACACCGAACCGGTGGGCATGGCTTCGCGGTAGATAAAAACTATATCATATTGCCGGGCGCGAATTACATCTTTCACCCTCCTGAAAAAAGCCTTTAAAAAAATCATCCCCTTATCCCATAGGCTTCTTGACCGGTATAAAGAGTCTTCCTCTTCTCTTTTGATAATGATAGGTGAATAGGTGCACTCAAAGCCCGCCTGCTTCAAATAAGGGATGTACTGCTCGCACCGGTAACGCTGGCCGGGGGCGCGGTTTTGCCGGTGCTGAACTATATATAATATTTTTTTATTGCCTGAATGGCTCATTTAGCATCAGGGTTATTCAAGCGGTAATTAATTAATATAAGCGCTGTGGCAAAAAAAGGAAGAATGGGTATTTTGTAGCGCACCAAAGCACCATAATTAAAACTGGTTAAGCCAATAGCCACTGCAAGTATTATTGAAAACGGAACACAAAAGTTTATAATATGGTCTTGTACAAGCACTCCGCCCAATGCGTATATTCTTTTATTAAACAACATGCGCAATGTAAAATAGAGAAAAAGAAGACTTTCTATACCTGACAGGGCCATTATGGGACTTCGAATTTGCCATACAAAGGGGCCGAAAAGTGCAATGGCGATTGCCTTAGGCGCCTGTTTTAATACCCCACCTGCCGTATATTTTACATCACCCTCTATCGAATACCCAGACCCGCCTTTTTCGGCAAGAGAGGTGTGCCAACTATGGAATCCTTCGGCTTTTTGTTGTAGCGATTCAACACTATACGTTTGCACTTCGCTACCAAGCCCATGTACAAACAAATAACTGGCACCTAGGGCCCCGACAACAACAACAGGGCCAATTAAAAAACGAATGGCTGAACTGCGAATAGCGTTTCGGTAATAGGTGCCTGCCATAAGCATTAAGCACGGGAAGAGAGTAAAAAGAATAAATCCGCGAATAAGCGACATTAAAAAACCCGCAAAAAACAACATTACAAAGTAACGGAAGTAGCGCCGGTTATAAATTACTACATTATAAAAGCAATAAAAAAATAGCATAATACAGCCCATCATAATACAGTCTTTCGACAGGCCAGAGCCCCAAAAAATAACTGACGGAATCATCAAAAAAGCTACCGATAGCCTTTTGTGTTGCGACGGGTAAATTGATGCCAGAAGCAGAAACATACGCCATTGAAACTGGTATGAAATATAGGCAAATGCCAGGCATAGCGCGAAATATGAATTAAAACACAACACATTTACCAATGCGCCAATACGAATTGTGGTAAGGGTTGCGCTTCCGCGGATAAGATACGCGATACTATGATGCCAGGCATAAGGCAAGCACTGCCATGGGTAAGGATCGTGATAGGACAAAATAAAGGTAAGAAATGCAATCGGGTCGGTATAAAACAGCGTAAATAAGGGGTGTACTGCGTGATAAAAACTAATAGTATCACCCCCTTTGTAATAGAACACATAAATAAAGGCAAATCCTACTGAGCCAATAAATTTATAGTTTAACCCTTTTCTGTAGTAAAGCTTGTATAATGGATTTTTTGAGTTTTTCCTTAGGTTGCGATTGGCTAAAATGTAAAAAATACCCAAATAGATTGGTAGCAGTATAAAATCAAATGCATCAACTATCTCCATAAATTACGTCAAATTTAACCGATTATTTCATCTTTGTATCTTTGGGTAAACCATAGTTGGCATGTGCGGAATTGCAGGATATTTTTCGAAAAACAAAAGTCACCGGCTCGAAACTTTTTTGGAAGGCGCGGTTAAAACTCTTGGAAAAAGAGGGCCGGATTTTCAGAAAACAATGCATCTTTCGCTACAGGTGGGCTTTGCACATGCACGTTTATCTATCATAGACACATCGGTTGTGGCTAACCAGCCCATGAACGATATAAGCAAAAGGTACACCATTGTTTTTAACGGCGAGATTTTCAACTTTCGTGAGTTAAGAGAGCAACATCTTTCGAATGTTACTTTCAACACCCATTCTGATACCGAAGTGTTATTAAATCTCTTTGTGCTACTCGGTAAAAACTTTTTAGAGTTATTAAACGGCTTTTTTTCATTTGCCATTTTTGACAGCAAAACCGGTGATGTTTTTTTAGCCCGCGATAGGTTTGGTATAAAACCATTGCATATATACTCCGATGAAAAAATGATTGTTTTTGCCTCGGAGCTTAAAGCAATATTTAAATTTCCGATAAAAAGAGAGCTTGACTATAACACGCTGGCTCTTTATTTGCAATTGAATTATGTGCCCGGCAACAGTTCGATATTAAAAAACGTTCAAAAATTGAATCCCGGTTGCTATGCAATTATTGACAGTAGTGGAAATTTAAAAATTGAACAATACTATTCTATACCCTACACACCGGGCAAAAAAATACCACAAAGCGGCATTGATTATAATACAGCAAAAATAAAGCTGCGTGAATTGGTTGAAGAAGCGGTTCAGCGCAGGCTGGTTTCGGATGTACGGCTTGGAACATTTTTAAGTGGCGGTGTAGATTCATCGGTAATTACTGCCTGTGCGGCTAAGCATGTTGCCGGATTGAATACTTTTTCGATAGGATATAAAGACGAGCCGTATTTTGATGAAACCCGGTATGCCAATATGGTAGCCAAAAAACTGGGCACCACCCATACTGTGTTTCCAATTTCGAATGATGAAATATTTGCCAATCTTTTTTTGGCACTGGATTATATTGACGAACCTTTTGCTGATTCTTCTGCCCTTGCTGTTTATGTTTTAAGCGAAAGAACACGCCAAAAGGTTACGGTAGCCTTATCGGGCGACGGTGGGGATGAATTGTTCGCAGGATACAACAAGCACAAAGCTGAATGGAATGCCCGGAAGAAAACTTTTTTAAATTTTGTGTTGCATGGGGGCAAGCCGCTTTGGGCCTGCCTGCCTCAATCCAGGCACTCACGCGTAACTAATTTATTCAGGCAGCTTAATCGCTACAGCGCTGCATTACACCTAACAGCTAGTGAACGTTATTGGCGCTGGTGTACCTTTAACTCTCAAAAACAAGCCGTTGCCTTGCTTAAAAACAAAAGCCTAATTAATGAAACTGAAATAGAAAGCCGAAAAGCATTTGTGTTGGATATGGTAAAAGAAAACGGCGACATGAATGACGTGCTTTTTGCCGATATGCAACTAGTCCTGCCTGGAGACATGCTAACCAAGGTAGATTTGATGAGTATGGCGAATAGTTTAGAGGTAAGAGTGCCCTTACTTGATTATAATGTGGTAAATTACGCTTTCTCGCTTCCTGCTGATTATAAAATATCGGGCGGAGAAACGAAGAAGATTTTTAAAGACGCTTTTAAAGATGATTTGCCGGCAGAGATTTTTACCCGGCGAAAACAGGGCTTTGAAGTGCCTTTACTTAAATGGATGCGTACGGGTTTGCGTTCGTTAATAGAAAATGATTTGCTGGGCAAGGATTTTATACAGGCGCAAAATATTTTTGAATACAGTGAAATTGAAAAGTTGAAGCAAAAAATATTTTCGCCTAACCCTGGCGATGTACATGCATCTATTTGGGGGTTATTGGTTTTTCAGTATTGGTACAAAAAATATTTTTTGGTAAATGCCTAGGGTATTAAGAATTATAAACCGGTTAAATTTAGGTGGACCCACATACAATGCGGCCTACCTGAGCAAGTTTTTAGAGCCCGACTTTGAAACCTTGTTGATTTCGGGTATGAAAAACGACAATGAAGAAAGCTCGGAGTTTATAGTAAAGCAGCTTGACCTTCACCCAGTGTATATGCCGGAAATGTACCGCGAATTGCACCCGCTAAGAGATTATAAATCGTACTATAAGTTACGGAAGATTATTGAGGAATACAAACCGGATATTGTACATACCCATGCCGCCAAAGCCGGTGCAGTGGGCCGGCTGGCAGCATTGCATAGTGGGGTTCCGATTATAGTACACACTTTTCACGGGCACGTTTTTCACTCGTATTTTAATAAGGTAAAAACAAAGGTTTTTATTGAAATAGAGCGATATCTTGCTAAAAGAACAACTGCAATAATTTCACTTAGCGATGCACAAAAACACGATTTATCTGAAGTTTATAAAATTGCCCCTGCCGAAAAATTTAAAGTAATACCGTTGGGTTTCGACCTTGTAAGATTTGGAGAAAACAAGGCTGAGAAAAGAGCAGCCTTTAGAAAAAAATACAATTTAGATGAAGATGAAATTGCAATTGGCATTATAGGCCGCATCGTTCCTGTTAAAAATCATGAATTTTTTCTAAATGTTTTAAAACTGATTTCAGAGAAAACCACTAAAAAAATAAGAGCTTTTATTATAGGTGATGGCGAAGGCCGTGAAAAAACAGAACAAACCGCTACTGAACTGGGCTTGAAATTTAATGCTGGCAATATGTGCGATAAAGACATTTTAACCTTTACCAGTTGGATAAAAGAAATTGACGTGTCGAACGCGGGTTTGGATATTGTAGTGCTTACCTCTAATAACGAAGGTACGCCTGTAAGCCTTATAGAGGCACAGGCTTCCGGAAAACCAGTTGTTTCGACCAATGTTGGCGGCATTGAAAACATAGTAATACAAAATGAAACAGCACTACTTTCGCCGGTGGGAGACTTAGAGTTGTTTACTGCAAACCTATTGCGGGTTATTGAAGACGGGGTTCTCAGAAAAAAAATGTCGGAAAATGGAGCTGATTTTGTTCGCCATAAATTCAGCTACCAGCGGCTTTGCAGCGATATGGCTAACCTATACAATACACTTTTACAAGACAATAGGAGGCCTTAAAGTATGAACCGCTGATATTTTTTTATAGGTTTGTAGCTTATCCATGAAAAGAGTCTTACTTCTTCTATCAGCATTTATTGTTTTGTTAACGATGTTCTCCTCGTGTAGGCTGCTATACCCGAATATGATGTTTAAACAAAAGGGGTACGAATATTTTGCCGTTGCACAAAAGCAGATAGACCAATATATTGTTCAACCCCATGATGAATTAACATTTGCTGCTTATGCACGAGATGGATTTAGATTAATTGATATTCTTGGTAGTGTACAAGGCTACAGCAACGCAGGAGGGGCCGGAGGGGCCGGGGGTAATGTATCTTATTTGGTAGATAATGAGGGTTTTGTGCGACTTCCGGTAATTGGAGAACTATTTGTAAAAGGATATACAGAAAAGGAACTTCAACGGGTGCTTGCAGATAAGCTTTCAGGACTTTTTGTTGATCCATTTGTAATTGTAAACGTTTCGAACCGTAGGGCATTCCTTTTTGTGGGCAGTAACGCTGCTATTGTAATGCTGAACCGGGGTCCAACAAGTTTGTTTGAAGTATTAGCAAAATCAGGCGGAATAGGTGGTGGAAGTAAGGCATATAAAATAAAGATACTTAGAGGAGACTTAAAAAACCCTCAAATAATGATGATTGACGTTTCGACCCTTGAAGGGATGCGTAAGGCAGATTTAATAATTCAATCCAATGATATTATATATATTGAGCAAAAACGTCAGGATGTTTCTGCTGTTATTGGCGCAATAGGCCCATATTTAAGTTTTGTTTCAACAATGACAACTATAATAGTTTTAGCAGCAAGCTTTGGAAAATTATAAAGACATAGAACAAGAAGCATCCTCATCCAGCGCGGTTGATGATTTTAGTTTGGGCCTACTGATTTTTGTTATCAACAAATCAATAGTATGGCTCATTCTGATTATTATTTTTTCAGTAGCACTTTCCGTTTTATACTTACGTTATGCTCCGCGCATTTACCAGGCATCTACTTCGTTAATGCTTAAGGAGCAAAAAAACCAACAAATATTAGGCTTGTCTTCGGTTTTAGGCTCAACCAATAGCGAATCTCAAATAAACCAGGAAATGCAATTAATGAAATCAAATGTTTTCATTGATCGTGTAGTAAGCAGCCTACCCTTACAAATTGGATACTTTAAAGAGGGTAAGACAAAGTTTATTATTACTGAAGTGTATACCTCATCACCTTTTGAAGTAATTGGCGATGTTAAGAAACAGGAGATTTACAACGTTCAGATTTATGTAAAATTTATAACCAAGGCGAAGGTATACCTGGGCTTTAATATAAACGGCAAAGAATATGAATGGACCAAAGATACCAGCGAGGTATTTGACAATGAATATTTTTCGGTTAGGATTCATTTAAAAGACAAGTACAATGTTACTCCTGAAGATCTTTCCGGAATTTATTATTTCAAATTTATTGATAAAAGCGCTTTAGTAGATGAGATTAGCAACAAGCTTGATATCCTTCCGGTTGACGTGCAGACTAAAACCATCATGCTTCAATTTAAGGACAGGAATCCATCCCGTGCAAAGGACATTGTAGCTACCGTAGCCGACGAATTTTTAAAATATGATTTAGAGCGAAAAACTGAAGGCACTTACAACACCATAAAATTTATTAATAGTCAAATTGATACGTTTGGGTACCTTGCCGACAGGTTTCAGGATTCGATAGTGCTTGAAAAAATAAGAGACCATTATATAGAAGGCGCAAATTATTTAGCTGAGTTTGCACGAAGATCAGCAGAGTATGAAGAGAAATCAAGAGGCTATGAATATGATATTTCTTTGATAGAAACATTCAGAACATTACTACTTGAAAACAAGGAATACTCTAACCTGCCATCACTAACATTTAAAATAGCCCAAAACAAATTCGACGCAGCAATAGACCACATTAACGAGGCCCAGCAAAAGCGGAACGCTCTTTTACTAGATGTTACACCACAACACCCTAACATTAGAATGCTGGACAGGCAAATTGAAACCGAAAAAATAAAGCTTAATAAAAGTATTGATAAGGGATTAACTGATATGCGAGCTGCGTTAGCAAGAATGACAGGA
Source organism: uncultured Bacteroidota bacterium (assembly GCA_903919075.1). Lineage (GTDB taxonomy): Bacteria > Bacteroidota > Bacteroidia > Chitinophagales > LD1 > Bog-950. Next base: position 31,977 of record CAIXGR010000097.1, read on the forward strand.
GACTACCAAAAATACCTTGACGAACTTGCTCGTATTCCAGGTTTACAAAGCAAATTTCAGCGGCTTGAAAGAATGGCTGACATTAGAAATAATTTTGTGATTGGCCTGTATGAAAAAAAGTCCAACTTTCTTATTGCCAGTGCTGGAATTGTGGGCGACTACGTTATTCTTGACAAAGCTGTTACCGACCCTACACCGGTGTCGCCTAATGAAAATATTGTAAAAATTTCGGGTTTTGCAATCGGGCTCTTGATTGGGCTTATCATGATTGCCATTAGGTATTTACTGCATAACACTATCATATCCATTGAAGATGTTGAAAGAAAAACAAGAGCCCCATTATTAGGTATTGTACCGAGATATAAAGAAGAATTGGAACGTTCGCAGATTGTAGTTACCCAGGATCCTAAATCTTCAATAACTGAATCTTTCAGGGCGCTGCGAACTAATTTGCAGTTTATATCTAATACACCGGGGCCGAAAATTATTTCAACTACATCAACTATACCGGGCGAAGGCAAAACGTTTGTTTCGCTAAATATTGCTGCCATACTTACGCTTATGAACAAACGCGTAATAATTATGGACTTTGACATGCGGAAACCAAGGCTTAATAAAATTTTTGATGTTGAAAGCCATAGAGGTGTAAGTACTATGTTAAGTGGGCAATCTAATGTTGATGATTGTATTATGGAATCGGGCATACCGCACCTTGATTTCGTTACATCAGGGCCGGTGCCACCAAATCCATCGGAGTTAATTCTTTTACCAAGATTGCATGAAATACTTGACTATTTAAAAACCAAGTACGATTACATAATTATTGATACCCCGCCAATAGGGTTAGTAACCGATGCGCTTGAGGTTTTAAAAAATTCAGACTACCCTATTTATATTTTAAGGGCAGCTTATTCCAATAGAAGCTTTATCTTTAATATCAATCGAACTATTAGCGAAAGTAAAATCAAAAATCTTTCGGTGGTAATTAACGATTACGGCCGTGGTGCTTCGGGCTATGGTTATAGCTATGGTTACAATTACGGCTATAACTATGGTTATGGTTATGCTTACGGATACTCATATTACGGAGCAAAATATGGCGAAGGCTATTACACCACAACCGTAAAGAAAAAACCAGTGGCAAGTTCAACTAACTGGCTTAAAAAACTATTTAGCGATAAATAAGTTTACATGATTGAGAACAAACAATATTTAATTGCATTTCTGGTGCTATTCTTTCTGATTAGTACTTTTTTCTCGTTTTTAATCAACTGGCTTTTTTTAAAATTTTCGTTCAACCTGGGGGCTAAGAATGAAGGTGAAACTGTGCAGATGCGCTGGTCGGGTAATGTTAAACCGGCAATTGGCGGAATTTCTTTTTTTATTGTTTTTCTTATTTCCATTTCTGTAATTGGCACTTTGCCCAGGCAAGCCGATCAGCTTTTAGATAAACACCTGATAGGTATTATTGCATCAACCAGCCTTGGCTTTTTATTAGGGCTTGCCGATGATGCCTATAACACTAACCCGCTAGCCAAATTTATTATTCAGCTTTCATGTGCTTTTATTCTTATCATTTCTGATGTTTCTATTCATATTACAAGTATTCCTTCGGTAGATTTTATAGTTACCATTGTATGGGTAATAGGGTTAATGAACTCCATTAACATGCTTGATAATATGGACGCTATTACTACCACCATTTCCATGAGTATTATTATTGGCCTGCTTACTGTTTTAGCTATAACATCGCCTTATACCAATGCCTTTTACTTAGTAATGCTGGTAGGTGTTTTAGGTGCGCTGGCCGGCTTTTTATATTTTAACTGGCATCCCTCAAAAGTTATAATGGGCGATACCGGTAGCCAGTTTTTAGGTGTTTTTCTGGCTTCAACAAGCATTCTGTTTTTCTGGAATTTTAAGGACCAGCCTTCCGGCGCTATCATTCAAATCAGGCAATTTATTGTGCCGATGTTATTTTTCATTGTGCCTTTAATTGACACCATAACTGTTACTTTTCGCAGGGTTATGCGCAAACAGTCGCCATTTGTAGGTGGCAAAGACCACATTACCCACCACTTGGCATATTTAGGTATACCGGATAAGATGGTTGCCGCCATTTTAATTTTTACCTCACTTGCTTCGCTGCCTTTAGCGCTTCTTTTAATTTTGAATATTATAGAATGGAACACGCTAACCACTCTGGCAGCCTTTGCGTATTTTGCTTTTATATTTATTCTTTTTCAGGTTTTATATGCTTTTGGCAAAAAAAGGCATGAGGCTGCGCTTAAGCTTAAGGCGGCCAGTTAACCATTTTGTAGCCTCTATCTTATCTCCTTTGCAACAAAATGTCAATTAAATTGTATATATTTATATAGCATGGCCCAAACCTATGGGGCGTTTATTAAAACAGGACATGTAAACTTACTTCCTGTTGAAAATTGCAGATGGCATTGAAATACTTTGAATAGCAGTTGTTCTTATATTTAGTAAACCAAAACCAAATCTGATGGAACCAATTCTTAAATCGAAGTGGAGAAAGTTAGACGGCACTAAAATAGACACAGCAATAAGCAGCGCGGTTGAAGCCGCCCTTATTAGCGAAAAGCAGCTTGGTAACCAAATAAAAGTATGCATAGGCACCGACTCGCAGGTACGTGGTGCCGAAACCGAGTATGCTACAGTAATTGTTTTATTGCGAAAAGGACGCGGCGGTTTTATGTTTATTAATAATGATAAAACCAAAATGAAATTGAGCCTTAAAGAGCGCTTACTTATAGAGGTCGCCCGCTCCATAGATATTGCCTATCATCTTTGCCCCTTGTTTGATAAATACGGAACCGAGCTAGAAGTTCATGCTGATATTAATACCAACCCGCGTTTTGGTTCAAATACTGCATTAAGCGAGGCTATGGGTTATATACTTTCAATGGGCTTTACCTTTAAAGCAAAACCCGATGCACATGCGGCAAGTTGCTGCGCTAATAAGGTGGTATAAGAAATAAAAAGCCTATTGCTTTTTACCTGTTTCTTTCTTCTGCTCCTTTTTTACTTCGGCTTTTATTTCTTTGTCTTCAGCCTTGTCTTCGTACTTCAGGCCTTCATTACCGGTATCCAGTACAAATTTCCATTTGTGGTCTTTGTCTTTTTTCCATACGGTGCAATAGGTGCCTTCTTCTTTACCAATATTTTTTATTTGTAAAGAATAAGTGCCGTAGGTAAAACCAAGTTCACCGGAGCGCGCAATCTCAGCACGTATCGGAATCCAGGTAAGCACATACATTGTATCGGGATGATTTTTTAACAGTGTGGTAATAGTATCCTTACCGGTAACCGGCATACTAAAAGGGCGCAAAAAAGTAGCGTTATCGGCAGCGTATTCAATAAACGCAGCATTCCGTCCTTTTTGTTCCGAATATTCCGAGAAAGCCATATCAGTTTTTAATAAATCTGTTTTTAATGAGTCCATGCGGGCCATCATTTCCTGATGATGCTTTGCCGGATCAACTTTGCCATTGCATCCTATAAGGCCGGTTACAATAGCCAGCAGTATTAAAAAATAATATTTCATAACCAATAATTTTAAAATTGAAAAAAGCACTTTGCAGCAAAGCTGCAAACAATTTATTTACGAAAGTAGGCAATAAAGAGTAAACCGGAAGAGATGATTGTTAATACTTCTGAAAGCTTTTCATTCGTTAAATTTGTTAACCCGGCTATTGAAAGACAAGTGACACAGCTTTTGAAAAAATAACAGTGCAATGGCAAGAGTTTGTATACTTTTGAAACATAGTAATAGCTATGATTTTCCGTTATACTAATAGGTGGCTGTATTTTTTGCCCGGGTTTGGTATGTTAAGGTTACTGGCTAGTTAACACAAGAAATCAATTTTTATGAAAAACATATTTTTGATTGGTTTAATATTATTTTCTGCTTTTAATATCGGCTATGGGCAGGACCAAAACCCTACCCCCAATAATAGCAGTAACGATGATGTGTACTATAATGACAGTGAGAATAATTACAACGACCAAAACAATAATACCCAATACAACAACCAAAACCAGCCCACCGACGATCAAAACAACGCGCCAACCTATCAAACTTTTTATGATCAGTTAACCCCTTACGGAACCTGGATAAACACACCTGAGTATGGATATGTATGGATGCCCAATCAGGTACCCGGCGATTTTTCTCCTTACCTAACTGGTGGCCACTGGGTATATACCGATTACGGCTGGACTTGGGTATCGGACTATGACTGGGGTTGGGGGCCATTTCATTACGGCCGGTGGTATGATGATGGTGTTTACGGCTGGATGTGGATGCCCGGTTACGATTGGGCGCCAGCTTGGGTGGTGTGGGGCGATTACGATGGCTACTACTGCTGGGCCCCGGTTGCGCCAAACGTAATAATTTCATCGCATTACCGGCCAGATAATCACCACTGGAATTTTGTACAACACCAACATATTTTACATAACAACCCGGCGCATTATGCGGTTGATAGCAGAACGTTTGCAAGCAATCACCACTTTGATGTTGCTCAAATAAACACGCATGTTGAGGTGATTAACCATGCGGGCACTTATAATCAAAGTGTATTTTTTGCAGGGCCTAAAGCCGCAGAAGTGGAAAAAAGCACCGGCCAGAAAATTAACCGAGTGGCTGTTACCAGTGTTTCGCATGCTGCGCCAACCCGTGTTAAAGGCGACCACATTGAAATATACCGCCCTAACATTAGCCGAACTAACAAGCAACCGGCACCGGCCAAGGTAAGCCGCCCTGAAGAGGTTCATCCTTCTGGTAACCGCCAGCAACAGCAACCAGTACAACAACGTAATGCAGAACCAAGACAAGCAGAGCCACAAAGGCAGCAGCAGCCTACGTGGACCCCTCCGCGCCAAAGCGCACCGCGGCAACAGCAGCAAGCACAGCCACAACCGCAACGCAGCCAACCATTACAAAGGCAACAACAGCCCGAGCATAATTTTGTGCCTACTGAAAGGCAACAGCCTATGCAGCAACGCCAAATGCAACAGCCGCAAAGGCAAGCACCCTCATTTAGCCAACCACAACATAGTGCACCGGCACCGGCCGGTGGAGGTATGAGAGGCGGCGGAAGACATTGATATAATTATTGCAGTTAGTTTATCATCCGCTGGCTGAAGAGTGCGCATGCATTTAGGCTACAGTGGGTTGAGGCTTCTTATACAACAAATGTTTTTTAAAAGAACTGTAAAAGAGCTAAGCCTTCGGCATACTTATAAAATTGTTGCTCGTTAATTACTTATTCCTATTTTTTTTGGAAGAACTGTTCAGAGAAGAATTACCGGATAAGTGTAACATTGCCCTTGGCAAACTTGGTCACCGGGTCGCCGGCAAGTACATAGGTGCACTGCCAAACATAAACGCCAACTTCCTGCTTCATGTTTTTATAGGTTCCATCCCATCCTTCGGTAGGGTCGCTGGTTTCATATACTAATTCGCCCCACCGGTTAAATACCTGCAAGTCGAATTTTCCTAAATTTTTATTCAGCACTCTAAACAAATCATTCTCTCCGTCATTGTTAGGTGAAAAGCCTGTTGGCACCAGCAAAATGCCATCAGTAACAGTAACCAGTAGTGAGTCGGAGCTTTTACAACCGGCAGGGTCGGTAACGGTAACCACATAGCGGGTTGTGGCAAGCGGCGAGGCTGTTGGATTGGCACAATTATCACAGCTAAGCGCTGTAGTAGGCGCCCATGCAATTGTTGTAGCGCCCGACGCTCCGGTCGCCGTATGTATTATTGTTGATTGTCCTTCGGTAATTGTTACATCGGGACCTGCATTAACCGTAAATTTTTTCCGTGCCAAAGCAAATGGCTCCGGATTAAAATCGCTTACACTAGCAACAGATACACTTGAAAAGCCATTGCCAGTTCCGGCGGTAGCTGGTGCAATATAGCTCCACATACCACCTTTCCAATGTCCTTGATCGGTCCAATCTCCATCTGTAGCCGGGTCGTAAAACATAGCAAGTGCTGTGGCATCGCTACCGGTATTATGATATAGCCGATGATAAAAATTAGGGTTCACTTTACAAAGCACATCATCAAGTGTATTAACGTCGTAACCGTCATTGGTGGCATCGCCTTTTACTAAACAGGCACCGTAAATATTTGCTGCTGCGGCCACCGGTGTCATTTCAATAGGGCGGTAAATAGAAGGACCGTTATTGTAAGATGGCGAACCTACAGGAAAAAGATACGTAGCAGAAATATTGGTAGCCCTTGAAAGCTTACCTGCGCCTAAGCTGCTTGCAAAACCATTATTGCGGGTAATTGCAGTAAGTGCAGTATTAGATACAAGCATTTCGTTTGCATCAGTAGCCAACTCAGCGTCGTTCAATTGTAATTGTCCGGCAGTAATGGCATCAATAGTTTGTTGTTTTACAACAGCACCGCCACCCAAATTTAAATTATCAAAAGTGGTAACTGCGGTGCCGGTAATCATCTGGTTGCCTCCGTACATATCTACCCAACTGCTGCTGCCGGTGTAAGCATTATCGTTAATCCAATCTCCCTGTAGCTTTATAGTATCGCCATTACCGCTAATAGGGGCATCGTTAATTACGTTTCCTTCCACCACAATTGTTCCCTGGTTATCAATTTTGCCAGCGCCACCGCTAACGTTGTTGTGTAGCGAGTTTGTTTTAATAATCATAAAGCCGCCGTCTTTTATATAAATATCGGCGCCATTATTATTAAACAAGGCTTGCGAAAAAGCCGCTGCAATAAAAAAACAAAGAAGTAATGTAAGGTTAACCTTTTTCATCCCGTTTGCTATTCCCATAAATTTGGGGATGTTAAATTAAAATATTTTTCGCAAATGCATAATACAAAGGCAATTGCCCATAAAAGTAAGATGAATGCGCCAGAGCTTTGGTTGTAAGTAGGCTTGTAAAGCTAACAGGCATACAAGAGAATATTTGTACCAAATAGCTATTGTAATGCAAAATTTGCCGTTATTTTTGCGCTCCTTAAATTAAAAAAATAAAAAACCAAAAATGAAAGTTGCCGTTGTAGGCGCCACAGGATTAGTAGGCACCAAAATGTTACAGGTATTAGAAGAAAGAAATTTTCCGGTTACAGAATTATTTCCGGTTGCGTCGGAAAAATCAATAGGCAAGAAGGTAAGGTTTAAGGGTAAGGAATATGCAGTAGTTAGCTGGCAAATGGCCATTGAAAATAAGCCCGCTATAGCCCTGTTTTCGGCCGGAGGAACAACCTCGAAAGAATTAGCGCCTAAATTTGCGGCAGCTGGTATTGTAGTTATTGACAACTCGAGCGCATGGCGAATGGACCCTAAGGTACCACTAGTAGTTCCCGAAGTTAACGCAAACATACTTACCAAAAACGATAAAATAATTGCTAACCCCAACTGCTCGACCATTCAAATGGTATTGGTTTTAAAACCGCTGCACGATAAGTATAAAATTAAACGGGTGGTAGTATCAACGTACCAAAGTGTTACCGGTACCGGTAAAAAAGCGGTTGACCAGTTAATGAACGAACGCGCAGGTGTGAAAGGTGAAATGGCATACGCCTATGCTATTGATATGAACGCCATACCACAGGTAGATGTGTTTTTAGACAATGGCTACAGCAAAGAGGAAATGAAAATGGTAAACGAGACACAAAAAATTATTGGCGATAACTCCATTCGCCTAACTGCTACTACCGTGCGTATACCTACTATTGGCGGCCATAGCGAAAGCGTAAATATTGAATTTGAAAAAGATTTCGACATAGCCGAACTGCGCGATATTTTGCACCACGCACCAGGCCTGGTGGTATATGATGACCTCAAAAATCTTAAGTATCCAATGCCAATTCATGCCCATGAAAAAGATGAAACATTTGTAGGGCGCATTCGTCGTGACGAAAGCCAGCCTAACACTTTAAACTGCTGGATAGTTTCAGATAACCTGCGCAAAGGTGCAGCAACCAATGCTATTCAAATAGCGGAATATTTAATGCAGCACAAGCTGGTTTAATTTTAAAATAAGGAGGTTACACTTTTTTAAAAACAGCATTATAAATCAATCTCTTACATCAAATCGGTGTAACCACCTGTTAACACCTTCGTTTTACACAATTAATTGTATGTTTTCTCTCGATTTAGGCTTTCTACTCCAATTGCCTAATTAACAAGCTTGCCATCCTTATAAATATCAATCTTTGTTACCTGGCCCTTCTCATCAAAATAAGTCCACATTCCGTCAGGCCGGCAATAACCTCGGTCCTATGCGTTTTTCCAATTCCCGGTATCGTTTTCTTTATAGTGTGCTATAAGTTTTATTTTCTTGTTTGGATAATACGTAATTCGAAAACCAACACTACAATCAGTATATTGAATTCCTTTTGAAATTAAAATATCGTTTTCATCATACGATTCCAGGATACAAGGTTTACAGGTCACCATATTCTTCCATTTGGAGTAATACTTGTTGTAAGTCATTTTACTTACTTTTTTGCCGTTAACTTCATAAACATTCTTTTCCCCGCTCTGGTTGGCACTCATTTGTACACTATAAAACTTTCTCGTCTCAAGGTTTTTGTAAACCGACTTTGTAACATCAGTCATAACACTATCTGCCGCAGTTAATTTCGTAGTAATTGCTCCCTGAGAAAATAGATTATTAAAGCAAAGCCCAAATAATAATATGAAAACAGCTATCCTTGTTTTTAAAATTGTCATAGTTATACCATTTTCTATTGCCTCAATTTTTTTATTTAATTTAAAGATATTAAATATCCAGCATAATTACAGAAGCACCGAATGAGATACATGATTTTGTTTTAAGCAACTAAAGCCTTAATTTTAGCTGACCATCATCTTAAACATTCGCATGAAAAAATCTCTGCTCCTGGCAATAACAATTCTCGGCCTTTCAATTTGCACAACTTCCAAAATAAATGCACAAGGTATAGGCATAAACGCCACCGGTGCGCATCCCGATTCATCGGCTATAATTGATGTTAGTTCAACTACACAGGGCGCACTTATCCCGCGAATGACTACCAGCCAAAGAGATGCACTGGTTAAACCCGCGCAGGGCCTCATGATTTTTAATACCGATTGCAATACTATTAATTTTAATATCGGCACATCTATTTCGCCCAACTGGACGCAGGTAGTTACCACCAATAATTTGTCAGCGGCAATTTCAATTGCCATAAGTCCACAGGGCGAATTTTGCTACGGCACCAGTGTAACCTTTACTGCCTCCCCCACTAACGGCGGCTCATCGCCCGGTTACCAATGGAAAGTAAACGGCGGCAATGTGGGAACCGATAGCCCTACCTATACCACATCTACTTTAAGTAATGGCGATGTGGTTAGCTGTGTTCTAATATCTAATGCACCGTGTGTAGCCACACCAAGTGTTACATCAAATCCGCTTACCATGATTGTAAATTATTCGCCACCGGCTGCTCCTGCATCCATTGGCAATCCGGTGTTGGTGGCACATAATTCGGGCGGTATTACATTTTCAATTCCTGCTGTGGCTTCGGCTACAAGCTATACCTGGACCATATCGGGTGGCGGTACTGTTAGTTCAGGCCAAGGCACCCCTTCTATTACAGCATTCTTTGGTTCCGAAACATCCGATAGCGTATCAGTGGTTGCAAATAATAACTGCGGTGCAAGCCCGGCAAGCGGTCAAATTATATACGTAGGCGGGGTTACTTATCCGGCCGATACAACCGGCAGGATTGGAACCATTAAAACTTTAAATGTGCAAACCACCGGCAATTATACTATACAAGCATACGGCGCACAGGGTGCCGCTTTTTGTGGGGGCAACGGTGGCAATGGCGCAAGTATGCAGGGCGATTTTTCAATAAATGCCGGTACTGTTCTTAATATATTGGTGGGCCAAACCGCGCAGGCTAATGGTGGAGGCGGAGGCGGAGGTAGCTTTGTTGTAAAATCGGCTGGCAATGTACCATTGATAATTGCGGGTGGCGGTGGTGGTGGTGGTTGTAACGGCTCCGGCCTGCCCGGCAATACCGGTACTGCCGGCACTGATGGCACCGGTGGCGCACAAGGCACGCATGGCGATAATGGCGGTGGTGGTGGCGGTGCCGCAGGATACGGTGGTGCAGGCGGTGGTGGACTTTGTGGCGATGGTGGCAATGCAGGCCATGATTACTGTTCCGGCGGCACCGGTGGAAATGGCTGCGCAAATGGTACCGATGCAGCCTGTGCCATTTGTACAGGCACCAAGGGCTTTAGCTTTTTAAATGGCGGTGCAGGCGGCTCTGCTTCATGCTATCCCAGCATTGGCGATGGCGGCTTTGGCGGCGGCGGCGCATCTATTCACGGCAACGATTGCGGTGGCGGCGGTGGTGGATATTCCGGTGGTGGCGGCGGTGGATATAATGGCCAACATGGTTACGGTGGCGGTGGTGGATCGTACAATATTGGCACTAATCAATCCAATTCATCGGGCGTTCAAGCCGGAAACGGAATGGTAGTAATCACCTATTTTTAATAGCCATACCTAGTACCAACCTATAGAGAACAGATATTTGGCTACTACCCCCCTATGTATATTGCTAAATATATTATGTATTGATAGCAAACAACTACGCCATTAGTTACCGGTGCGTTTTGTTTTCACCATTAAATTCCGTAATTTCAACTCCCTTTCAATTAAATAAAATAAGAATTAATACATACATATCATCATGAAAAAATCATTACTCTTTTCAATTGCATTTGTTGCGCTTTCGTTTTGCTCAATTTCGAATATAAATGCGCAAGGCGGTGTAGGCATTAATGCTACCGGTGCCCGCCCCGATTCTTCGGCAATTATGGATATCAGTTCAACTGCAAAGGGCGCGTTAATACCTAGAATGACAACCTTACAACGAAACGCGATTCTTAACCCCGCTACCGGCCTGTTTATTTATAATACCGATTGCAATGTGGTTAATTACAACGCCGGCACACCTGCCTCGCCAAGCTGGGCCACTATGAGCGCATCTAACGTTTTGGCTGCTGGTGTAAGTATTACAGCAAGCCCTGCGGGCGCTATTTGTACCGGTACCAGTGTAACTTTCTCAGCCACACCAAGCCAAAATAATTTATCACCATCGTATCAATGGCAAGTAAACGGCAGCAACGTTGGCACCAACAGCGCTACCTATACTACTTCAAACCTAAACAATGGCGATGTGGTAACCTGTATATTAACCTCTAGCGTAAACTGCGTAACGGGTTCGCCGGCTACCTCTAATGCTATTACTGTATTAACCAGCACTGCGCCAACTATTACCGGTACAACATCTGCTTCTTTTTGCAGTGGCAGTTCTGTTTCATTAGGCGCTTCGGCAAGTTCGGGCATTATTAACTGGTATCCTTTTTCAACCGGTGGCTCTTCGCTTTCAACCGGCTCTTCATTTACTATTTCGGGCCTTACCGCAACCACCACTTATTATGTTGATGCTACTGCTAATGGCTGTACATCGGCATCTCGCACGGCGGTAACAGCAACTTATTATCCCAATACACCCAACCAACCGGGTGCTATAACCGGGCCACTGGTAGGCAGTCGAGATTCTGCAGCAACCTATTCAATAAGCCCGGTAGCTAATGCCGCAACCTATTTCTGGACCGTAACTATAGGTATTATTACCTCCGGCCAAGGCACCACTTCAATTAATGTACTTTGGCCCGATACTTCCGGTACCGGTAATGTTTCAGTTGTGGCTAGCAGCCCTTGCGGAACCAGCGCAGCACAATCAATACCGGTTAGCATAGGCACTATAACTTTTTCGTCCACCAGTTCCGGTAGAACAGGTACACTTCAATCTTTCGTTGTTCCTAATACGCGCACTTATACCATAAAAGCTTACGGAGCGCAAGGTGCTTATTATTGCAACAGCAGCTACCTTGGCGGACAAGGCGCAGGTATGCAGGGCGATTTTACTTTGCCCGCTGGCGAAGTGCTGAATATATTAGTAGGACAAGTAGCCCCTGCCACCGGTGGTGGTGGTGGTGGTGGCACTTTTGTGGTTGACTCAACCAGTGGCAATACTCCTTTAATAATTGCCGGTGGCGGTGGTGGTGGTGGCTGTAATGGCCCGGGCACACCGGGCAATACCGGCACAGCAGGAAGCTCAGGAAGCGGTGGTGCCCAAGGCACACCGGGTGATAATGGCGGTGGCGGCGGCGGCGCTGCCGGATATGGCGGAGCAGGTGGCGGCGGATTTTGTGGCGATGGTGGCAATGCTGGCCATGATTATTGTGGTGGTGGAAACGGTGGCAATGGCTGCGTTAATGGTACCGATGCTAACTGTGCAGTATGTACAAACACTAAAGGCCTCAGTTATTTAAATGGCGGTACCGGTGGCACAGCACAATGCTATCCAAGTATTGGCGATGGTGGTTATGGTGGCGGTGGCGCCTCAATACACGGAAATGCATGCGGTGGTGGTGGAGGTGGATACTCCGGGGGTAGCGGTGGTGGATATAGTGGCACACACGGCTATGGCGGTGGTGGTGGCTCGTACAACATTGGTACTAACCAAGTAAACTCATCCGGCGTACAAAGCGGTAACGGACTGGTTATAATTAATTGGTGAAAATTTACTAAATAGATTTTGCAAAAAAGCTATGCCTGTATGCATAGCTTTTTGCTTTTAAGTAGAAAGTTATTTTGTTCGGCGTTTTAATATGCAATCAAATGTTTATTTATCTCTAGTTGCCTGCAAAGCATCAGCATCAAAAACAAAAGCATCAAACGAATCCATGATTGCTTTTATTGAAATATCTTCTGATATTAGAAACTTCACATATGCTTTCGAGTTGGCTTCGCCGAATCTGCCATTCATTACACCCAGCACCACACCTTCAAGCGGCACTTCTTTCCAACCGGCGCTGCTAAATTCAGTAGCATCAAAATGCTCTTTAAATTTTAAGTCGCTTATTTGCACCAGGCACTTATTATCTTTTGCATTAATAGTTACCAAATGCTCAAGGTATGCTTTATGTTCGGTGCCTTTTAGTGTTAAAGCCTGATTTACTGTTGCATGAACTACAATACGGCCATGCTCTTTATCCATTACTAAAATGGTATCAACGGCTGGGCCGTATTTCTTTTGCAGCCAGCGCCACGCATTAGTAAAAACCTGGTCCTGTTTACCATTCGGCACCTCCGTAATTTGCTTATAATTAATACGGCCCGTAATCGAATCGTACGGTAATGCCAAAATCTGCGCGCCGCAATTTCCGGCAACTAAAAGTCCACATATAAGTATCAAATGTTTCATAGTAATATATACTTACTCGTTTTCCGTAAAAAAGATTCATTAACAGGCAGGAAAATGCGAATAATGCACTACTGAGCATCAAATTTGCCTTTCTTACAAATTCCATGTGTTTAAAAACCGCATACCAAACACGACAGTTTGCCTGCCACTATTGAGAAAAAAGCCGTTTGACCTTTACTCACCTCAATTAACCTTAATATATTTATCAGCAAAACCCGTAATATGAAAACCATGTTTTTTTTAACCTTTATATGCCTTGCTACAATTGTTTATGCGCAGGAAGGCAAAACACCTGCCCAAACAAAAACCGGTGGTAAGCTCGAATTTTATGTGGTAAAAGAAGGAGAGACTGAAGGAGATGTAGCCAAAAAATATGGGATAACCGTGGACGATTTAGAGAAATGGAATAATCTAGATGACCCTATTACCGAAGGAAGAATTTTATACCTTGACCCAAAGGTTATTAAAAAACCCGTTGAGGAAACTTCGCCACCTGAGGAAGAAGCTAAAGTTAAACCTGTAGAAAAAGTAAAGGCTAAGCCGGAGGAAAAAATAAAAACAAAGCCTGAAGAAAAAGCTAAAGTTAAACCCACAACTCCAACCACCAATACCAATAATACAAATGATGATTCTTACCACATAGTACAGGCAGGCGAAACACTATATCACATATCGGTAGTAAACAAAACCACGGTTCAAAAACTGATGGAGCTGAATGACATGAAAACGCCCACCATTAAAGAAGGGCAGAAATTAAAGTTGAAATAATAAGGCAATTTCTACTTGAAGAGAGATTAAAAGGACTTTGCTGCTTTGTTTTCAGCTATCTTTTCTTGATTCTTGATTCTTGGCTCTTGCATCTATTTCTCAATCTTCCAACACAATATCAAACTGCACCAGGTCAATAAAGTCTTTCACGCGGTCTTCAATTTCCTGGTGGCTTAGGGTTTTTAATCTTTCGGTTCCAAACCTTTCAACACAAAACGATGCCATAGCCGAGCCGTATATAATTGCACGTTTCATGTTCTCAAAACTAATGTCGCGCGTTTTATCAAGGTAGCCACAGAAGCCACCTGCAAAAGTATCACCGGCACCGGTTGGGTCAAATACATCTTCAAGCGGCAGTGCAGGTGCAAAAAATACCTCGTTTTCGTGAAACAGCAAAGCGCCGTGTTCACCCTTTTTAATTATAAGATATTTGGGGCCCATAGCCAATATTTTTCGCGCCGCCTTTACCAACGAATATTCGTTCGAAAGCTGGCGTGCTTCGGCATCATTAATAGCCAACACATCACATTGTTCAATGGCCTTCATTAAAGCTGGAAGAAAGGCGGGCGTCATCCAAAAATTCATAGTATCCAACACTATCAACTTAGGTCGTTCGTCTAATTGTTCAATTACCTTTATTTGCAAGTTTGGGTCAATGTTGCCTACCAGTAATATATCGCTTTCTTTATATGCATCAGGCAATACCGGATTAAACTCCATCAGCACATTTAACTCAGTAACCAGCGTATCGCGGCTGTTCATGTCAAGATGATACTTGCCACTCCAGAAAAACGACTTCTTGCCTTTTTTAATTTCAATACCTGAGGTATCAACGCCGCGCTTTTTAAGTAGCTCCAACTCGTTCATATCAAAATCATCACCAATAACCGAAACTATATTTACCTTATTCGAAAAATATGAGGCGCTCCATGCTATATATGTGGCTGCACCGCCAACTATTTTATCGGTTTTTCCAAATGGCGTTTCAATGGCATCAAAAGCTACAGTTCCAACAGTAAGTAACGACATAATACAAATTAGTGAGTGGTTAAATAAAAAACAGTAATAACATTTGTTATTTCAACCGCGAATAAAGTATAAAGATGCGAAGGCGCAAAGAAGACGCGTCTCTGCTTTTTTACAATTATGTTACTCTTTCACAAAAAGCCCTAATTGCCCCAATCGTCTCCTTCTTCTTCTCAAAAACACTCATATGCTTACATCCATCAAAAAAATGAACATCGGCAATATCAGGCAACAGCGCTTGTTTTAACGTATGTTGCAGTGGTGCGCTTTCATCCTGCTTGCCATTAATAAACAGTACGGGCACTTTTGCTTTTTTTAAAATCTCGCTTTTATCCTTGCGGTTCATCATGGCTTCGTTAGCAAGCATCACCGCCGCAGGTTCATACTTCATGGCTTTAGCAATAAGTGAGTTTACAAGCTTGCGGTTTTTGGCAATAAATTTTTCGCTGAAAATGCTGTGGTAAAGCGTTTCTACAAAAACTTCCGTTCCGTTTCGTCTAATAAATTCAATTCCCTTTTTGCGGTTTATTTTTTTCTCGTCCGAATCGGCATAGCAATGCGAATTAATTAAACCGAAGCCCGAAAGCATCTGTCCGTATTTTTCGGCAAAACTAAGTGCCACATAACCGCCCATGGAATGGCCGAGGATAATTGCCTTTTTTATTTTTTCCTGTTTCAAAATCTCATGAATGTACTCGGCATAAAATTCCATGCTTAACGCAGTGGGGGTATTATCTTTTAAAGGAGACTCTCCGAAGCCGGGTAAGTCAGGCACAATAACGCAGTAATGTTTACGCAGCGCTTTAACAATTTCATTCCACATACCCCCATCTTCAATAAAACCGTGAACCAGCATTAAGGTCGCACCGGTTCCTTCAACTTTATAAAACCCGTTTATTCCTTTAAAAACAATCCATTTATTCATCGCTTAAAAATATTCTATTTTCACTGTATCAAAAACGTATTTCATGCCCCACATTCTTCGTTTTCCAATAATTACAATTCTATCAGTTTTCTACGCAAGCCTGTTTGCACAAACCGAAACTACTTTCCCCACTAATGGGCCCGATGATTACCGCGAGCACATTCACGCATTTACCAACGCAACTATATATAAAGACTATAAAACCAAAATTGAAAACGCAACGTTGGTTATAAAAGATGGCAAAGTGGTTGATGCCGGCACCAATGTTACAATTCCGCAAGGCGCTATTGTGCATGATATGAAAGGAAAATTTATCTACCCTTCATTCATTGATATTTACTCTGGCTACGGTTTGCCCGATGTAAAAAAAGCGCAGCGTAACGATGGTCCACAAATGGAATCGAACATTAAAGGTGCCTACGGTTGGAACCAAGCCATACACGCCGATTACAATGCCATAAAGGATTTTACTGCCGATGATAAAAAAGCTGATGAATGGAGAAAACTTGGCTTTGGCGTTGTTAATACTTTAATGAAAGATGGTATTGCCCGAGGCACCGGTGCCGTAATTATGCTGGGCACAGAAAAAGAAAATAATTTAATAATCAAAGCCGAAGCAAGTACCGGTTATTCTTTCGACAAAGGCAGCAGCACACAAAATTACCCTCAGTCGCTAATGGGAGCAATAGCATTATTGCGTCAAACTTATTACGATGCGCAGTGGTATAAAAACACAAAAGATAAAAAAGAATACAATCTTTCGTTAGAAGCATGGAACGCCAACCAATCGCGTCCTCAAATTTTTGATGCCGGTGATTGGGATAATATTCTTCGCGCCCAAAAAGTAGCTAACGAATTTGGCGTGCAATACATTATTAAAGGCAACGGCAAAGAATATCAGCGCATTGATGAAATTAAAAACACAAAAGCGCGCATCATCACCTCGCTTAATTTCCCGAAAGCTTATGATGTGGAAGACCCATACAAAGCAATTTGGATTCCGCTAGAAGAAATGAAACATTGGGAATTAGCGCCTGCAAATGCTGCTGCACTTGCAAATGCCGGAATTGACTTTGCCATAACTCCAGCTGATTTAGAAAAGAAAGAAGACTTTTTACCCAACCTGCGCAAAGCCGTTAAGTATGGACTAGATTCAACTATTGCTTTAAAGGCTGTTACATTAAGCCCCGCAGAATTTTTGAATGTGAGCGATAAAACCGGTTCGCTTGAAGCCGGTAAGCTGGCAAATTTCATTATTACCTCGAAACCGCTTTTTGATGAGAAATGTGATATCAACGAAAACTGGATACTGGGCAAGCGATATGAAATAAAAGCATTTACTCAAAAAGATATTCGCGGCGAATACAAACTAACCCTTTCAAACGATAGCACCTATAAACTAAAAGTAACCGGCGATGAAGCTTCGCCGAAGGCAAATATCATTATCAGCGATTCGTTAAAACCAGAAGTAAAACTATCTTACAAAGACAACGAAATCTCATTTTCATTCAATCCCGAAAAGAAAAAGGATAGCAATAAATTTCTTCTTTCGGGAACAATTGATTTTAATGCAAAAGCATGGGCCGGTAAAGGCCAATTGCCTACAGGCGAGTGGATAAACTGGAATGCCACCCAAACTAAAGGCCCGGATGCTGATACCTCGAAACCTAAAAAAGATTCAACCGCTATTGACTTAAATAAATTGGGCAAAGTATTTTATCCGTTTACCGGTTATGGCAATGAAGAATTACCGGAGTTTGAAAATGTGATTATAAAAAATGGAGTGGTTTGGACTAACGAACTCGAAGGCAATCTGGCAAACACCGATGTGATTATTAAGAATGGCAAAATTGCTGCTGTAGGAAAAAATCTTTCATGCAAAGACTGTAACACTATAGATGCCACCGGCAAATTTGTAACCAGTGGAATTATTGATGAGCATTCGCATATTGCCATTAGCCGCGGTGTTAATGAGGGTGCTGAAGCCAGTAGCGCCGAAGTGCGCATTGGCGATGTAATAGATAATAGTGATGTTAATATTTACCGCCAGTTAAGTGGTGGCGTAACTGCAGCGCAGCTATTGCATGGCTCGGCAAATCCTATTGGCGGGCAAAGCGGCATTATAAAATTGCGCTGGGGCTACACGCCCGAGAAAATGAAAATTGATGGGGCCGATGGCTTTATAAAATTTGCATTAGGCGAAAATGTAAAGCAATCGAACTGGGGCGATAAATGGACGGTGCGTTACCCGCAAACCCGCATGGGCGTTGAGCAAACCTACTACAACTATTTTACCAAAGCCCGCGAGTACGAAAAAGCCTGGAACAAATACAATGCGCTAAAAGGCAAAGGCACTACACCAAGAAAAGATATTGAGCTAGATGCATTAGTTGAAATACTAAACAGCAAACGTTTTATTACCTGCCACAGTTATGTACAAAGCGAAATTAATATGTTGATGCATGTGGCCGATACTTTCGGTTTTAAAATAAATACGTTTACGCATATTCTTGAAGGTTATAAAGTGGCCGATAAATTAAAAGCACACGGAGCCTACGCATCAACCTTTGCTGATTGGTGGGCCTATAAATATGAGGTAATTGATGCTATACCTTATAACACTACCATCCTCACAAAAATGAATATCACTACTGCTGTAAATTCCGATGACCCTGAAATGGCCCGCCGGTTAAATCAGGAGGCGGCTAAAGCCATTAAGTATGGAAATTTAACTGAAGGCCAGGCATGGGAAATGTGTACGCTTAATCCCGCTAAAATGCTGCATCTCGATTCGCACATGGGTTCGATTAAAGTGGGTAAAGATGCAGATATAGTAGTGTGGACCGATAACCCGCTTTCGATTTACGCCAGTGTTGAACAAACTTTTGTAGACGGAATAAGATTTTATGATATTGCCCAAGATGCACAAAAGCGCGATGAAATACGCAAGGAGCGCGCGAGGCTGGTTCAAAAAATGCTGGATGATAAAAAAGCGGGCGCACCGGTGCAAATGCCTACACAGAAAAAGAAAAAAGAATATACCTGTGATGATTTAGAAATACAATAATTTAAACAACATGAATTTTAAAAACAATAATAATCCTGTTTTGCAGGGGAGCGGTTCTCCCGCCTCGGGAGTTAGAGGGTGCGGGGAGCAGCAAAACAAGCGGCAAATTATTTTATTATGCTTTATACTATGCATTCTGCGTTCCATTGCCCAAACACCAGATGTGCCAGCACCGGCACCGGCACAAAGCGAAAAAACCTACTTGCTGAATGCCACCATACATATTGGCAACGGAAAAGTATTGCACAACGCCACCATTGGTTTTGATAATGGCAAAATTGTTTTGTTGAAAGAGAATATAAATTTTAAAACCGACCAAACTGGTAAGATGATTGATTGCACCGGTAAGGATATTTACCCCGGTATTATAGCCACCAACACCACATTAGGTATTGATGAAATTGAAGCCGCACGCGCTACTAACGATTACGCCGAAGCCGGTGCTTATAACTCTGATGCACGCGCCATTATCTCGTACAATACCGATAGCCGTGTTACCCCAACTTTACGCAGCAACGGCGTTTTATATGCGCAGGTTGCCCCACAGGGCAATTGGATATCGGGCACCAGCGCAGTTGTGCAGCTTGATGCCTGGAACTGGGAAGATGCCGCTGTAAAAAGCGAAGACGGAATTTTTATGGGTTGGCCATCTATGTTCAAAGGCATTGAGGCCAACAAAGAATACGATAAGCAGGCAACCGAATTGAAAGATTATTTTAAAGATGCTAAAAGTTATTTCGAAGCCGGCAAGCACGAAAAAATAAATTTACGCTTTGAGGCCATGCGTGGATTGTTTGACAAATCGAAAAACTTATATGTATCGGTTAGCTACGTTAAAGAAATGCTGGCTGTAATTTCGTTTGCTGAAGAAGCCGGAGTGAATTTAGTTTTGGTTGGCGCCAAAGATGCTTACTTGATTGCCGATATTTTGGCCCAGAAAAAAATACCGGTTATTTTAAATAAGTGTCACGACCTGCCCAGTTATGATGACGACGATATTCAGCAACCGTATAAAACACCGGGTGTTTTACAAAAGGCTGGTGTACTTTATTGCATCAGCATTGGTGGCTTTTGGCAAAGCAGAAATTTAATGTTCGAAGCAGGCACTGCTACCATTTACGGCCTTACTAAAGAAGAAGCCTTGCAAGCCATTACCAGCAATGCCGCAAAAATTTTAAAAATTGACGACCACATAGGAACACTTGAAAAGGGTAAAGACGCTTCCCTAATTGTTTCGAGCGGCGATGTACTGGATATGAAAACTTCTAAAATAGAGAGGGCATTTATCAATGGCCGCCAAATTGATTTAAGCAATAAGCAAAAAGCTTTATACGAAAAATTTAGTAAAAAGTACGGCATCAATTAAACCACTTGCTTTCTTTGCCTTTTACTATTCATCAATAATTGATAGCTATTTAGATTATGGGCAAAGCCAAAATGTTTAAAATACGGGGTATTGATTCTTTCCCCAATGTTTTTCAAAATCCTCACTTTACTAATCCGGTGCTTAAAAATTTTGAGGGCACGGAACTAAATTTAAAAGGCAAATGGCGCAGCGATGTTTTTAAAAACAACCATCCTATTGTAATGGAATTGGCTTGTGGCAAAGGCGATTACGCCTTGGCATTGGCAAAAAAATATCCGCAAAAAAACTTTATTGGGGTTGATACCAAAGGCGCCAGGTTATATACCGGCGCAAAAAATGCTTTGGAAGCAAAATTAGATAATCTGTTTTTTGCCCGCATGCGTATTGAAAACATTATGCTTTTTTTTGATGCCGCTGAAATAGATGAAATTTGGATAACCTTTCCCGACCCCTTTCCTCGTAAAAAAGATGGGAAGAGAAGACTAACAGCGCCCGCATTTATAAAACGCTACCAGCAAATTTGCAAGCCCGGAGCAACGGTTCATTTTAAAACCGATGATTTGCCTTTATTTCATTTTACAAAAGAAAGTATTGATGAACTGGGCTTGAAAATGCTTTATTATAAAGAAGACATCTACTCAGCGCCACTTGAATTTGAAGAGCTGGAAATTAAAACCTACTACGAGCGCCAGCACCTTGCCGATGGACGCACTATTAATTATCTTGCTTTTCAATTGTAAGCATGAAAAAGACGCCCAAAAAGAAAAGCGCAAAAAAGCCAATTACGCCGGTTACTAAAAAACCATCCTCGCAGTATTCGTTTTACGAAAACGTGTACGATGTGGTGCGGCTAATACCCAAAGGGCGGGTAACCAGTTATGGTGCTATTGCAAAATATTTGGGTACAGGCCGTTCGGCTCGCATGGTGGGTTATGCCATGAATGCCTCGGCTATGCAAATCCCACCAGTACCCGCGCACAGGGTCTTAAACCGCAACGGGCAACTTACCGGCAAACATCATTTTAATCCACCCAGTATAATGCAGGAAATGCTTGAAAGAGAGGGAATTAAAGTAAAAAAAGATGTGGTGGTAAATTTTGAAAACCTATTTTGGGACCCCGTCGAAAACCTTAAATTTTGACCGAAAAAGTCCGCTTTCGGTTGCTTTTTTCATAAAAAGTTGTAAATTGTGGTTCCCCCGGTTATAATGAATGCTTAAATGAATGTGTATGAGAAAAAATGTACTCCCCTTCGCTTTAATTCTTTTTCTGGTGGTCCTCGTTTTTATCGCCCATTCTCAGGGTAATCCATTAAAGCCTATGCGGCGCTTAGTGCCGAATACGCCCATTGATGGCAGCATTTTTATACTGCTTTCGGCGGGCCTTTTTTACGGGGCTAAAATTTTATATAGAAAAGATTAATGCTTTCTATTTACCCTTAAACACGGGCTTTCTTTTTTCAACAAAGGCCGTAACACCTTCCGTATAGTCTTCACTTTTTCCGG
Organism: uncultured Bacteroidota bacterium; assembly: GCA_903919075.1. GTDB lineage: Bacteria > Bacteroidota > Bacteroidia > Chitinophagales > LD1 > Bog-950. The sequence goes on from CAIXGR010000097.1 coordinate 53,963, forward strand.
CAAGTTCCTGGCAGTAGGCTTCGTATTGCAGCATATCATTTAAGCCCGATGTATACGCCTTGTTCAGCATTTTTTTAACCATGCCGTAAGCCTTTGTGGGGCCGGTAGCGTATCGTTGTGCAAGTTTATTTACAGTTGCATCTAATGCCTCGGGCGCAACTACTTTATATATAAAGCCAAGGTCAAGCGCTTCTTTAGCCGTAACTTTCGATGCCAGTGTAATCAACTCGAATGCTTTGTTATAACCAACTAAGCGGGGTAAAAAGAATGATGAGCCAGAATCGGGCACTAAACCCACATTGGCAAATACTTCAATCAACGAAGCCGTTTCGGCGGCCACAATAATATCGCAAGCTAATGCCAGCGAGGCACCGGCACCGGCCGCAACACCGTTCAGTTTACAAATAACCGGTTTAGCCATTTCGCGGATGGCAAGTATCATGGGGTTATACCGGCGCACTACCGATTCGCTTAAGCTTCTTTCCCCGGTTTTCCCTTTAATATCTTTTAAATCCTGGCCCGAACAAAAAGCCTTGCCGGTGCCCGAAATTACCACTACTCTTACTTCCGCTTCTTTGTTTGCTTTTTTCAAAGCATCAATAAATTCTGCACTTAACTCCTCATTAAATGAGTTGAATACATCGGGCCGATTAAGTGTAATACTGCACACTCCACCTTCAACCGAAAAAAGAACTGTGTTATACATAACTGTTTTTTTAATGATTATATACCCAACCCAATAATGCGGGGTATAATACTAAATGCTAAAAACTGTCCGCTAAAGCCAATAAAATAGCCCATATAAACTTCGCGCTCTGTATGCGATTTTAAAATAAGCCGCGATGCACCAATAGCCCCTGCCACAAAAAGTGATGCTATTAATATAAACCGCAAATCGTAAGTTGAATAGCGTATCATGGTTAGCAAAAGTCCCAGCAAACTACCTGCACCCAAAGTATGCAGACTTACTTTTGTAAAAATGTTGATGAAGAATGCTATAAAAATAGAAATGCAGGCACCCATCATCATATAAAATACTAAAAGGTTGCTCGGAATTTTCATGTGTACATCGGGCTTAAACATCCAGGTGGCCCATAAATAAAAAGTAGCAGTAGCTATAAACGGAACAATCCTGTCTTTCGAATTTTCCAGTTTAAGGCTGTCTATCATATCCAGCCCTTTCATCATCAAAATCCAGATAACGGGAAATATAAAAGTGAGCGCAAAAATTATAATCAGCCAGGTTCCGTGTTCCCGTTGCCCAAAATGCCCAAACATATTGGGGTTTATCAATAAAATAAGCAGCGTTCCGTAAGTGGGGAAAAGCAAGGGGTGGAACAGATAAGAAATAATACGGGCTATTGTTTTCATGCCGAACAAATATAAGTTTATAGAATTGACTTTAACCAAGCTGGCCATGTTGAAAAAGGTTTTTATCCACAAATTTTTACTTGTATTTAATTGACTATAAATAGGTTATGATTTATTTTTTGAAGCAATCTGAAGTTTTAGATAGGCCATTTTAAAAAGGTGTATTTCTATTATTAACTTAATTTCAGCCGATAATTATATTTGTCGCACCAAAAAAAGTAAAGCAATGAAATTTATAGTTTCCACTACCTCGTTATTAAAGAGTTTACAAACCATAAACGGTGTTATCAATTCAAATTCGGTACTGCCAATTTTGGAAGATTTTTTGTTTGAAATAAACAAAGGCAAGCTTACCATTTTTGCTACCGATCTTGAAACCTCAATGAGCACCGAATTAAAGGTAGAGGCTAAAGACAACGGAAGAATTGCTATACCGGCGCGTATTTTTTTAGATACCCTGAAAACCTTGCCCGAGCAACCACTTACTATTAATGTAGATGAAAAAACTTTTGGAGTTGAAATAACCTCTGAAACCGGTAAGTATAAATTAAGCGGCGAAAACCCTGATGATTTCCCGAAAATACCGCAACCGGAGGCTGTAACCGAAATTAATATACCGTCATCAGCATTAAGCTATGCTATTGCCAAAACCATATTTGCAGTAAGCAGCGATGATTTACGCCCGGCTATGACTGGTGTTCTTTTCCAAATATCGAACGAAGGCATGACCTTTGTTTCAACCGATGCACATAAATTAGTGAAGTTGAACAGAAGCGACGTAAAAGCTGCCAAGTCGGCACAATTCATTGTTCCTAAAAAAGCTTTGGGCCTTTTAAAAGGTGCACTGCCGGCTTCCGATGCACCGGTTAATGTATCTTACAATAAATCAAACGCGTTTTTTGTTTTCGATAACACTAAATTGATTTGCCGCTTAATTGATGCTAACTATCCAGATTACAATGCGGTTATTCCACAAAACAACCCAAATAAATTAAGCATCAACCGGTTAGAGTTTCAAAACGCTATGCGCCGTATTTCAATCTACTCTAACAAAACTACCTACCAGGTAATTTTAAATATTGCCGGTAGCGAGTTAAAAATTTCGGCACAAGATTTAGACTTTAGCAACGAGGCGAATGAAAGACTAACCTGCAATTACGAAGGTGGTGATATGGATATTGCTTTCAACGCTCGCTTCTTAATTGAAATGCTGGGTGTGTTAGATTCCGATGATATTGAAATCGAACTTTCTACCCCAACCCGCGCCGGTATTCTTCGCCCAACAGAAAAAAATGCCAATGAAGACTTGCTGATGCTGGTAATGCCGGTAATGATAAATGCCTAAGCCGTTGCGAATGCATTTCCCGTTAAAATAAGCAAAACCAAGCCCCACCACAATCTTCAATTTTGTGTTTATGGGTAATTTGCCTGCAAATACACTTTCAAAGTGAACTACTTCATTTCAAAAATTATGCTACGGCTACTATGCTTGCCTGTTTTCTTTTGCATATCCCTACACGTATTCTCGCAGCAGGAAATCATCTCTACTGCTACCACATACATCACGCAAAACAATTTCACGCAGGCCAACTACTATCTTGATTCCATTCTTAAAAAAAATCCGAAAAGTGTTGATGCATTAATGATGAAGGGAAATGTGCTGCTTAATTACAGTTGGCAAAACACCTCAAAATCGTATTTCAATATTGAAAAGGCCGAATCAATTTTCGACACATCCTTTATTAGTCAAAATTCTTTTATCCCCATCATACCATTCGACACTTCCGAAATAATTGAACGGCTATGGCAAAAATGCCTGCTGATTGATTCAACGCGCACCGATATAAAAAAGGGGCTTTGCAATCTGTACTCCATTTCATTACGTACCGGCGACCTTGAAAAGCAATTATGGCGAATGAAAAAATTTATTACCGAAAATCCGGAAAATGCTTATGTGTATTCGGAATACGCCCGAAACATTAAGGCTCGAGGACATTTTGATGATGCTTTAAAAATTTATCAGATAATTGCAGATATGTTTCCCAATATGGCTGGCCCCCGCTGCGATATGGCAGGTGAGTGTTTTTATAGCGGCAAACCGAACGACGCCCTGCGTTATTTAGATTCTGCTTTTTCGAAAACCGATATTGATGAAACATCGTACGTTAATGGCGCCGGTATATATAGTATGCTTGGGTATTACGATAATGCATATAAAATCCTTCAAAGGTATTCACAGCAAAACAATTTATTGGCGGTAGATTTTTATAAAGGCTTAATCATGTTTGCCCAACAGGATACCGGCTATTACATACAGCTTAAAGATTTTCTACAAAAAGCGAATGAACAAAGTTATTACGATGAAGTGCGCCTGGCTCAAAAACTATTACCCTACTCACAAATAGAATTTACCTTAACCGATTACAAAGCATTAATTGCAGATGCTACCATTCCAGATTACTATAAAGTATTAATACATCAGCGTGCCATGGCGCAGTTTAAAAAAAATTGCCTGCCCTACATACAATACGGTCTTTTTCAAAGCAGCATAAATAATTTTGCAATAGCTGCGCCATTTCTTGAGCAAATACAAGATTGCGAAACTGCTAATACAGAAACCGAATATTCGGAACTGGTATACGCCTACGCTTTATACATGAGTGGCGAAAAAGAAAAGGCCTTGGTACATTTTAAGCCCTTGGTAGATTCAAAAGATATTTTTAGACAACAGGCGGCTATGTACTTTTCAGCAAAAATATTGTTGCTACAAAAACAGTCAGAACAGGCGCAGAAGCAACTCCAACAACTACTGAGGATGAAAGAAAAAACAAAATACACTTGGCTCGTAGGAAATTATTTAAGCCAGCTGCATTAATTTTTCTGCGGGCAATATTTACTTATGCAAATGCGTTTGCTGGTGCGCCTCATCTTCAATTTCGGTTACCCCGCCGCTTACAATAAACTTCATAATGTCACGGGTGCCCACATCATTAAGCGGGGTAATTTGGTTTTTATTAACCAGATATAAAATACCAGATAGATTATACGATAGCGGGGCGTAAACCGCTACTTTCCCCGGTATACCCATTTCTTCTAAATCTTCATGGGTAATAAACCCGAGTTTAAATACCCCCGAGCCAGGGCCCATTTCGAACATTACCGGTTTATTAAACTTTTTCTTGTTGCTGATAAACGCTCCGAAAAAATCTTTTAGTGATGAATAAATGTCTTTAACCAGTGGTGTTTTTTCAAGCAATAAATCAATTAAACGAAGCAACGGCTGTACTATTACCAGTGAGCCAACAAAGCCAACAAACGTAATTAAAGCACAGGTTAGCAAAAGGCCAAACCCCCAATAAGGGAAATGGAAAAAATCGTTTAGCCGGGTGTCGAGGAAGTTGAAGACGTTAAATATTATATACAAAGTAACTACCGAGGGGGCAATCAACAACAGGCCTTGCAAAAAATATGCAACAATTTTACCAAAGCCTGTTTTAAACCACGTTTTTGTCCTACTCATAATTCGTTATTGTTTCTATTAAAAATAAAAAATAGCGGCATTGTGAATATTGATACGCTGCAAAGTTCATTTTTTCATTCTATTATCTGCTTTTTATGCTAGCTCCTTTTTAACGCTTTTCGCACAAATTCTGCAAAGCTTAAAAAAACTTACAAAACCTTGTTTTTATACAAATATTTCTACCCTTAACCACCAGTATTCGCGTTGCTTTAAAACAGCGCTTTGTATTAACCCCCACGCTTTACAAGTTTCGGCTTGTGCAACCCCTGTTATTACTTGTATTACACATTTGTGCCAACGTAAAATACGCCTTGCGCACAGAATCTTCAAAGCCATAGTGGCGTATACCAAGTCATACATATAAGAGTATTTGCCATGAAATTTCTTCTACTTCTTTTTTTCTCTATCGTTTCAGCTGCCGCCATGGCCGGACAGGCTGATTTTAATGCCAGTACGTATTCAGGCTGCCCCCCGTTGGTAGTTAATTTTGCCGATAACACAGCCGGGGCTACATCATGGTATTGGAATTTCGGAAACGGAAACATCTCTATAAAACCAACCCCTTCTGCCTCGTTTTTAACTTCAGGAACTTACCAGGTTAAGCTAATTGTAAATACAAGCCAGGGAAAAGATACGGTAATAAAAACCATTAAGGTATTTAAAATACCCACAGTTGATTTTACTACCGATGTAAACATAGCTTGTATGGGAGCCCCTATAAGTTTCCATAACCTGGTAACACCGGGCGATGCACCGGTTAATCAGTATGGTTGGGGTTTTGGTAATGGAATTGCCCATAGCGATTCGAATACCACCTACGCATACGGCGCGGCTGGCACTTATAATATTACACTTGTTGTTCAGGATACTAATGGCTGTGCTGCAAATGCCACCAAAAATAATTACATAACCATTTTGCCTTCGCCCCAAGCTGCGTTCACCGCTACGCCGCCAACAAGTTGCGACTCGGAGCAATTGGTAACTTTTACTAACCAATCTACCGGCACCGGGTTAACTTATTCATGGAAACTTACCGATTCTGTAACCTCTACCGAACAAAACCCAACTTATACCTATCATAATCAAATTCAAAATGTGGTATTAACCGTTACCGACACCAGCGGGTGCACTAGTAAGGCTTCTAAAAAAATATATGTGCTAAATGTGGTGGCTAATTTTACCCTTACCTATGGGGTTTCATGTGTAGGCACTAAGCTTACCTTTGCAAACACCAGCACTGATATGCCGGGAAATTCCTATACATGGACTTTCGGCGACGGCACCAGCTCAAATGCGGTAACCCCTCACAAAACATATACCGAATCCGGCTCTTACAATGTAAAGCTGATTGTAAAAAATGGTTCTTGCATTGATAGCATCACCAAGCCCGATGCAGTAGTGGTTACCCCAGGCATGGGCTCCAGCACCGCCTCGTTTACTGTTGATACGACTATTTCATGTGGCGACCCGTTAACTTCAAATTTCAAAAACACAACTGACGGTGGTAATGCCTATCAATGGAGTTTTAGCAACGGGGACAGTTCTAACCTTGAAAACCCAACGGTAACTTTTAGCAACCCCGGCCATTATTCGGTTAGTTTAACCGTAACCGATACCATATCTGGTTGTGCTGTTTCAGGGGTTTCAAACAATATCATCACTATCGGAAAGCCGGTAGCCTTGTTTACCTTTTTCGATACAGTTACCTGCGCAAATGCTGCAATTGCATTAGCCAATCACTCAAAAAATGCAACAAGCTATATCTGGACTTTCGGAGATGGCGATTCATCTACCGAAGTTTCACCACACCACACTTATACACAAAACGGAAATTATACCATATCGTTAACCGCTATTAACAGCGCCGGTTGCGATAGCACAGTTTCCATTGCGGGGTCAATACATGTAGATTCTATTAGTGTTGATTTCAATGTTAATTCAACCTTCTCTCCATGCCCGCCGTTTGCTTGTATTCTTCATAGCAAATGTGCGCCAAGCGTAAATAAATTTTTGTGGGATTTTGGTGATGGCTATACTGATGTTGTTGCCAATCCGATACACATATATTTTCATCCTGGTATTTATACTATTAGGCTGATTGGCTATACCGCTACCGGTTGTGTTGATACTATAGTATATAAAAATCTTATTACAGTTCAGGGGCCTACCGGTCTTTTTACTGCAACACCTACCACTGGCTGTGTGCCACTTACTGTTCATTTTACTGATACAGTATCTTCTAACACCAAAAGCTTTTGGTGCGATTTGGGTGATGGAAATGTAATTGCCGATTCGTTCAGCTTTTCAAATACCTATACCGGTGTGCGGGTATATCATCCTCAATTCGTTCTTGTAGACCACGTAGGCTGCACCGTTCCTTATAGTATTGATTCTATTATAACACACGATATTACACCATTCCAGGTTAAAGATACTTCGGTTTGTGCCGGTGTAACATTAAACACATCATTAAGCCAAAACGGAAATCACTACAAATGGTCGCCGGCAGATTTTTTAAGCTGCGATAGCTGCATAAATGTTGCTATTAACGATACCGGTACCACTAAATACAAAATTGTGGGCACTAACCAGTTTGGCTGCCAGGCTGTGCAAAACATGCAGGTTAACGTTATTCCATTACCTGTGCTTAATGATACTTTATCATACTCTTTATGTAATAAAGATTCATTCAAACTATTTGCGGGTAATGCCTCGCGCATTTCATGGTCACCGTCATTATATCTTAACGATACAACTGCACTAAATCCTCTTTGCACACCCAGCGCCTCTATTACCTACTCAGTAAAAGCATTTAATAGCCTAGGCTGTATGGTAAGCACCTTGGTTCCAATAACTGTGGGTACTAAAGTAGATTTGTCATTAACCAACGATACTATAGTGTGCGTGGGCAGTAATCTGCAATTGCATTCTAAACTGGGCTTCTCCTCTTCAGTGGGGGTTCAATACTCTTGGAGTCCGGCTTCGTATTTAAATAGTGCCGATGTAGCCGACCCGATAGCTTCAATGGGCAATAGCCCGGCCGTTTTCCAGCTTATTGCATCAAGCGGCCACTGCATGCCCGATACACAAACTATAACGGTTAACGTAGCAGCAATGCCCGATATGGAAGTATCGCCTAAAATATTTACAACCCCCGGTGCAGAAACTGAGCTTTACGCGCAGTCTCATCAGCAACTTACATACCAGTGGTTCAGTAACGACCCCATTAACTGCGAAACCGAAAGCTGCGACAGAACATTTATTTATCCAACTGAATCTGAAATTGTATCTGTTGAGGGAACTAGTAAATACGGCTGTGTTGTAAAGGCCTCTGTGCCTATTGAAGTGCAGGGTTGCGGTGCCAATACTATTTATATGCCTAACACTTTTACGCCTAATGGCGATGGTTTGAACGATAGATTTTTAATCCGTTCGAAAACACTTAGCAGCCTTGCGTTTTTTAGAATTTTCGACGAGTGGGGACAATTGGTATTTGAAACCAATAAGCTTGATGAAGGATGGGATGGCACAGTAGCCGGAAAACCAGCGGCACTAGCGGTGTATGTATATACACTTGAAGGCAAATGCCAAAACGGATATAATGTAACTAAAAGCGGAAACGTTACCGTAGTAAGATAATGGCAAATAATATACAACAAACAAAAAACAATATCAAACATATAAACCCTGAAAATCAATTTAATTAACCAAAAACCAATGTTATGACAATATCTGAACGTATTAGAAAAATTAGAGAATACCGCGGCCTTAAGCAGGCTGCAGTTGCCGGCGAAATGCACATCTCGCAACAGGCCTACAGTTGGCTCGAAAGAAAATCGGGCAACGTAAAATTCGAAACCCTGAAAAAATTCTGCGATGTAATGAACGTAGACTTGCCTTTTATTGTGGCAAACGAAATTCCTATTACTGATGAGAACATGAAAATGTTTGATAAGCTGAACTATTCAGTAGTTTTTGAAGACTACAAAAAGCTTAAAAATAAAGTTGACGCTTACGAAGACTTGATTTTGAGAAAGCAAGGGCAAAGCACCACCTTCCCTGCACAGGAATCTCATTTAAGAATATCGTAAACTCAAACTTTTGCTTGTATCATATACAAGCATCTAAATTACCATCAACCGCATTTCTACGGAAGTGCGGTTATTTTTTTTGTATTCGTCCTGCGTCCTTCATACAAAAAAACCTTTCTCTTGGTGCCATGTTACACTCCTTCGTCAATTGTTGTTCTGCCAACATAATTGCATCTAACTCTTTCACGTTTTTATTTATTAGTTTTTCTATGGCCTTTATATTCTTTATGTAGGCATCCATATTAATATGGGCATATTTTATGTGCACCAAATAATCATAATACGTTCCTTTAGGGTATTTGGCTTTCCAGGGATCGTAGTATGCGGTTTGCCATTTTTTAAAATACGCCAAGCAATCGTAAATACTGTTAAACTTAAAATAGTCGCCGGTGGTTCTAAAGCCAAAAAGATTGTTGTTTTCGTAGGTGCAGCTGGCACATTCCATCCAACCGGTTTCATAAATGGCTATAGCTAAAACGGTTTTCGGGCACTTAATATCATACTCTTTTAAGCAACTGTAAAGGTGCGCCACTTTTGCATTTCTATCTCTTTGGCTATATGCGCGCACCTCAACAAACAACAGCACAACCAACAATAAGCAATTCGCTAATTTTTTATTTTCTCTGTTAAGCATACAATTCACTTTAAGGTTTAAAAATTAAAGTTTCGGTATTGTAACAAATACATACCTATTATATGCCCCTTTGCGGCAAGCTTGTCAATTTGCATTAGGTGCGGCGTTAACGTATTACACTAAATAAGCATGGATATAGCCCCATAAACAGGCGGAAGCATTTAATCTAACAAGGCTACTTTGTATAGTATATATACTAAAACGGAACTATGGTGAGCGGGAAATACATGTATGGCTTAATGTATAACTTGTAGCATACAAAAGGTGGAACTAAAAAAGATGTGAGTGATTGTTTAATTATTTGCTGGGGCGGTTTTCTTTTTGGTGCTTCAAAATGATGACGGACGACTGGTGAAGGAGTAACTGTTACGAGTTTTTAAGTCTCCCCTTTAGGGGAGATTTAGAGGGGTTCATTTTAAAAAGCTATCTTTATTATCCATTTTCAAAAACAATGAACGCTAAAAGATTTTTGTATTTACTGCTTTTTGCATATAGTGTTGCGTTTGTTACATCATGCAGTCACCGCAAAATTGCCTGCCCTACTTACGCCGGCAGTTTTCCTGAAAAGAAAGCTAAGAAATCAAAGAAGCCAAATGATGGGGCGCCATCGCTAAAAGTTACTAAACATAAAATAGGTAATGTAACGCCACCCGGTTATAATAAAGCAAAAAAGAAATCACATTCCGGTTAATTAACTTCTGGCTCACCGGTTTCTATACTCTGGTTATTTCTATGCAGGTTAAGCCCGTAGCGGCTTTCTTTATGCGCAAACAAAACAAGCTTGTACGAAACAAATGCTACTATAGGCGCAAAAAGTATGTCGATAGAATAATGTACATGTTGCCATATAATCATAACCCCCACCAAAACAGTTGCCACTATAGCAATACACTTAACATACTTATTACTTGAAATAAGCACTAACACGGACAATACTGAAATATGCCCCGAGAAAAAAAGGTCTTTGGTTACTAAAACCGTTCTAGAATGCAGAAGTAAATCCGCTAACGGGTCGTGCAAAAACAACATATCCTTTGGTGGCTCAAGTGGCAAAAGGTAAACACACCAGGTGCGTGCTAAAATAGTGATGGTAAGTATTTGCAGGCCCTTAACAAACCTATCGGGATAAGGCAATGTGAAAGCTATAACCAATAATATGGTACAGTATTCAATAAAAAATATAGGCACAGAAAAATCGTGGGGCTGCAAAAAAATTAAAACATAGTCATTAATCTCTATACCCTGCCTTGCTTGCCATTCTCTTAAATAATGGAAATTATAAAAAGAACCAGCTGTCATAACCAGCATACTTATAATTAACTGGTTTCTGAAACTGCGTGAACGTAAGGCTTTATTCCATGCCCGTGGAATGTCTTTCAATTCGTCAAACACACTTCTGATTTAGCACACAAAATTAAAAATTTTTAAAAAGATGAATATACCCGTTTATACTATACTACAATGTGAATTGCCCACATCCAAAAAACTAAAACAGCCAAAAGCTATTATATGTTTATACAAACCGCCCTCAAAAATAATTTTTAATGCCTGAAATGACGAACCCCTGTAAGCGCCATTGATTGCCCATTGGCATTGGCTGCATCTATCGAATCCTGATCGCGGATACTGCCGCCGGGCTGTATAATGGCACCTATTCTAACCTTGTTCGATAAATTAACGCAATCAGGGAAAGGAAAAAACGCATCGCTCGCCATTACTGCCCCCTTTAGGTCGAAGCCGTTTTCTTTCGCCTTTTTTATGGCATGCTCCAAAGCATCAATTCTTGAGGTTTGCCCGCAACCCATACCAACCAGTTGCTTGTTTTTTACCAGCGCTATTCCGTTCGATTTTAAATGCTTGACCGCCTTCGCTGCAAAAATTAAATCCTCAAACTCCACCTCACTCGGCTGTTTATTAGTAACTATTTTTAAATCGCCCTTTGCCCCCGTTTTTAAATCGGCGGTTTGTTCAATAACACCATTCAATATGTTTTTGAAATTCTTCTCGCTTTTGATTCTACTTTTTTGCCGAATCAAAATTCTGTTTTTTTTCTGTTTCAATATTTCTAAAGCCGCATCATCATAAGCGGGCGCTATTAGCACTTCGAAAAATAAAGTGCTTATTTCTTTTGCCACTTCAACATCAATCTTTCTGTTACTGGCAATAATGCCACCAAAAGCCGAGGTAGGGTCGCAGGCCAATGCGGCTTTATATGCTTCTAAAATATTTTCTCGCGATGCAAGCCCGCATGAATTAGTATGTTTAATAATAGCCACCGTTGGCTCTTCAAACTCAGCCATTAAATTAATGGCCGCATCAACATCAACGAGGTTATTGTACGATAATTCTTTGCCTTGCAGTATTTCAAATATCTCACTCAGGTCTCCGTAAAAAACACCCCGCTGATGTGGGTTTTCGCCATAGCGTAACACTTTGCTGTTTAATTCGCTTTTTGCAAATACATCAATATTAAACTCACCATTAAAGTATTCGAAGATTTTAGTATCGTAATGCGATGTTTGCATAAATGCTTTTGCTGCGGACATTTTTCGGTCTTCAATATCCGAACTACCTTTTTTATCATTTAATATTCTCAACAACGCATCATATTCATTTCGCGAGGAAACAATAAGCAAATCATTAAAATTTTTTGCTGCTGCGCGTATTAGTGCCACGCCGCCAATATCTATTTTTTCAATAATCTCCTCTTCTGTTTTACCAAGCTTAACTGTTTCTTCAAACGGATACAAGTCCACTATCACCAAATCAATTTCCGGAATTTCATATTGCAACATCTCTTTCCTGTCGTTCGCAACATCTCTTCTGCCAAGTATACCTCCAAATATTTTTGGGTGAAGTGTTTTTACCCTGCCCCCCAGAATAGATGGATAGCTTGTTATGTTTTCAACAGCAGTTACCTTAATTCCAAGCCCTTCAATAAATTCTTGCGTTCCTCCGGTTGAATAAATAGCAACGCCAAAGCCTTCGAGCGCCTTCACAACCGCCTCAAGCTTATCTTTATTATAAACTGATATAAGAGCTGATTTGATTTTCTTGTTCATGGAAAACAGGTATTCGCGGAGCATCTTTTGTCTCTGCACTTATCCAAAACAAAATTAGAATTTGAAAAATATGAAACTGTCCGAGTTATGCTTAAGTTTTCAACGGCCACATTTTACGGCTATCGTTCCGTTCACTATAACAATACCTTCTCTATCGCTTTGGGGTACCATTCGTACTCAAGCTGGTGGATTTTTTTTGAAAGCGTTTCGGGGGTATCAGTGGCATCAACACTCACTTTTTTTTGTAGAATAATTTCTCACTCATCATATCGCTCGTTAGTATAATGAATAGTAATTCCCGATTCGGTTTCTTTACTGGTTAACACGGCTTCGTGTACTTTCATGCCGTACATTCCTTTGCCGCCATAGCCCGGTAAAAGCGCCGGGTGAATATTAATTATACGTTTAGGAAATTTACGAATTAAAAAATCTGGCACCAGCTGTAAAAATCCGGCTAGTACTATCATCTCAATATTCAAAGTATTCAACAGCTTGTTCATCTCGTCTTCGCAGCCTAAAGCCTTTTTGCTTACAATAGCCGAAATAACCTGGTTACTGTGCGCTACATTTATTACGCCTGCTTCTGGGTTATCTGTTACCACCAACGCCACTTTAACCGAAGAGTGATTCTTAAAATACTCAATAATAGCTTGCGTGTTACTTCCTTTGCCGCTTGCAAAGATGGCGATGTTCTTCATTTACGAATAAAGCTTTTCAATAAATGTGAAAATAATTTATGGCTTAATTTTTTATGTTATCTGTTGATAGCACCTACTTAACCATCAATTTCCGTATCTGCGTATCATCTTTATATGATACACGGATGTAATACTCTCCCCCCTGCAATTGCTGTACCGGAATATTAAAATCAGTTCTTCCCTCCGGCATATCGCTTACAAATTTATTGATTACCGGTTTGCCGTTTTCATCAAAAATATCAATGGATACAGTACCTGCCTTCGGTAAAATAATGCCCAGCAGCGACTGGCTAACTGCAGGACTAGGGAACGGCCCGGCTAATTGCATGGTACCGGTTAATGATGCACACGAGCGGTTATTATCGTAGTTTATTTCTGTTTGTCCTGCGTTCACATTTTGAGCCTCAATGCATACAAAAGTATTAGCGCTGGAAGATGTTAATACAAATTGCGTTGGGAAAGTATCAACCATTACCTGACCCGATTGTAATACACCGCTCCAGTTTTGCGACATAGTGGTACCACCCGAGCCAAGTGTTGCAAGGAAATCAGCCGAGGTAATAATACGCGAGCCTTGATTACTTACCACGGCCACCACGCCAACAAATATTGAACCATCTGTTTGCGGAACTTCATAGGTGTAAACCATATCTACTGAAATATCAAGATTAGTAGGAATAATAGCCACCTGTCTTGATAACGAATCTGTGCAGCCAAAAGTACTTTGCGCATATAGCACTACATTATACAATTCGTTTTGAGTATATGTGTGTTGTGGCGATACTTCTGAGGAATAAGTACTATCGCCAAAAATCCATTCGTACGAAACAGCACCGGAACTGTGATTAGTAAAACTAATTTCAATAGGCGCCGAACCATAATCTGGAGTGTAAGTAAATGCTGCTACCGGACTCTTTTGAACATGTACTTGCTTTATAATCGAATCGGCACAACCATCAAGCGTAGTAATTACCAATTGCACATTAAACGAATTAGTATCAGGCAAAAATTGTTGTGGTGCTTGTATATTATAAATATGTCCGTCTATATTCCATCTCCAGTTTTCTATAGGGTCGTTAAAAGCAATGCTATTATCATTAGGGGTATAATAATTATTCTTGCAACCTGTAAGCTGGGTAAAATTAGCTGTAGGGCTTTGCACTACCTCCACGTTTTTCGATACGGTTGAAATGCAGCCAATTGCATTTTCAATACTCATTGCAACTGTATATGTGTTGGGCGCCGCAAAAATATGCTCCGGATTTTGAACAGTTGATGTATAATTATCGCCAAAAGTCCAGCGCCAGTTTATTACAGAATAAGAATGTGTAGCATCAGTAAAAACAGTGCTGCTGCCAAAACAAAGATTTTCAAAAGTAAAGTCAGCGGTTAGCGGTGCAAACACTTTTATTTGCTGCACAAGCGAATCAAGGCAGCCGCGGCTGTTTTCTTCAATCAAGGTAACTCTATAATCACCCTGCGTTGGAAAACTATATTGAACTGATGGCAAGGTGTCGGTAGCAGTTGTATCGCCGCTACTTATACCATTAAACTCCCACAAACGGCTAATAAGTGGTACGCCACCTATGGCAATACTTGTATCGGCAAACTGCACTGCAGTGCCAGCACATAAAATGCCGGCCGAATTGATTGAGGCATTGGTACCACTATACGAAAAACCAGCACCCGGTGCCGGATAAATAGGAATAGTTTTTGTTTTTGATGTAGTACATCCCGAATCTGTTTTCAAGCTTAGGGTAACTGTATAATCACCAAAAGCATGATAATGTACAGAAGGGGTTTCGTTAGTGGAGGTATCCGGTGCCCCCCCAGGGAAATGCCAGAATATTGAATCAATAACATCAGGCGCTACTGCAAACGATAAATTAGTAAACGATGTAGTAACACCCAGGCATTGGCCGGTTAAACTAAAATCTGCTGTTGGTGCTGCTGCATGGGTAGTTACATTAACCGATCCGGTAGCTACACAGCCGTGCCTGTCAGTAACTGTAACATCATAAATGCCTGGCGTACTAATTGGCGGCGAGGCAGTAGTATCTCCACCCGGTGACCATAAATAAGTTCCAATAAAATTGCTATCGGTATTAAGCGCTACGCCGCTACCTGCACAAATAAGCGTATCGGCTGTTACTATCTGAGATAAAGCGAATGAATCTATCTTAACAAAAACGGTGTCTGTTTTTATGTTGCACCCGCTGGTGTCGGAAATGGTACTATAATACCGTCCCTGTTTTTTCACACTTATCTGGCTGGTAGTTGCACCTGTGTTCCATAAATAATGATACGAGCCCGGGTGACTTAAATTCTGGCTCAATACAATTGAATCTCCAAAGCATATGGTGGTATCGCCTTCAGGTAAACTGCCTTGGTAAGGCACCGTAACATTAATTGTATCACTGCTGGCATGCCCAAATACATCTACCACATTTACCCAGTACGAACCGCTTTTATTAACGCTAATTTGCGCAGAGGTATCACCGGTGGACCATAAATAACTTACAAACCGGCCACCAGTATTAAGCTTAACCGCACATAGCTTGTAGGTTTGTACAATATCCGGACCTAAATAAACCGGTGGAGCATACTTGTAATACAAATAGTTTTCAATTTTTTGGCGCTCTTCTATACTTAAAGCACAAGTGTAAACTATTATCTCAGCTATCTTTCCTTTCAAATAATTGTATTGGGTTTGGCCAACAACATAATTAGTGTTTTGAAAATATCCACTTATAACCGGGTCGCTTGTATCGGCTCTCATTTCGCCATTAATATATAAGCTGCTTTCTATGCCAAAATTCTTGCGCATTCCCCAAATAGTATATGGGTAGCCTTTGTTAGGCATACTGTTAGGAACATGCAAGATGTCGTTGTTCGAACTATAACTATTCACAAAAGTAAAATCGCTAAATAACATTCTGCGGTATACCCACATACCGGTTGCCAACGGGCCTATAGTAAAAAAGCCTGCTGCTAAGGATGTTGATGGATCAGATGATACACTATCACCTGCGTTTACAACAAAAATAGTTAATGAAGAAGTATTTATCTGTGGTATTTGAACGCCATTTAACGACTCATCTACTCCATTAAATTTTACCGAAGGCATGTGGTTCAACAACGGCTCATTAATTAGCGTAGGCTGTCCTTGTCCACTTATAGCATTGTAATTATTTCCGCTTCCGTCTTTCCACTGCGATACGTTTCCTCCGTTTACTACAACACCGGTATCTCCCCTTAGCCATACTGTTAAGCAACTCCAATCCTTCGGACTAAAAATACTAAAGCTATCTACAACCGAAACTGTAGAATCATGGCATTGGTTAAAAGCCGTAACCCGCCAGAAATAAGTTGTGTTTCCTGCAAGCCCGCTAACCGAATCCTGGTTAATAGTAATGTTATTATATACGCTCGGAGCTGTAAAGAAAGTATCCGTAGATATTTCAAGTTTATATTTTACTGCACCAAAAGTAGAGTTCCATCCAAACATAATGTTATGGTTCTGCACAGTGGCATTGTTTCCCGGAACGGTAAGCGATACCGGTTTAAAAGCCGATGACCCTGCTACCGAAATTTTATGCGTAACACTGCCGGTGCACCCAAAATCATTCGTTACAACCAGCCTTACATTATAATCACCGGAAGTAGTGTAAATATGAACAGGGTTCACACTATCGGAACTTGTAAGGTCGCCAAAAGTCCACGCCCAAATTAAAATATTCTCTCCCGGAGATGCCGAACTGAAATCGGTAAACTGATAGCTGTTATTTACACAGCCTGCCACACCTTGAAATGAAGCTACCGGTAGCCCATCAATCTTTACTATTTTATTAATGGTTGTTGAACAGCCTGAAAAAGTTATAGCCCTTAATACCACACTATATAAACCTGGCGAAGCAAACGAATGCGCCGGGTTGCTTGAAGGGCTGCTGCTTCCATCGCCAAAACTCCATAAATAGCTGGCAATACTATCTGCCGGGGTTGTAATGTTTTGCGGAACAAAATTATGCCCGAAGCAAAGTGTATCGCCGGTAAAATTAACTACTGCCGCGTGGCTGCTAGTAAACGAAACCGTTTTTGAAGCGGTTGCCGAACAAGTGTTGGAATTAGTTACTGTTACCGATACTAAGCCCGAGCTGCTTACAGATATAATACTATCTGTACTTCCGTTCGACCAGTGATAAAGCAGGCTGCTTAACCCGGTTGAAGGACTTGCCAATGTTATAAGCCCCCCAATACATATAGTAGTATCGGCGCCAAGCGAAACTGAGTTCACAAAATTATCTACATGAACTTGAGTAGTATCTGAAAGTAAAAAGCACCCTACCGTATCGGCTACTTTTACAAAATTGTTCCCGTTAGTACCTGCCGATATTGTTGGTGTTGCTGCGGCTCCGTTATTCCAAGAAAAAGTATAATTCGAAACACTACTTAATTGTGTGCCTATATTAACTGACGAGCCCAAACAAACGGTTACGTTTTTAGGCTGGTTTAAATGCACATTGGGCATAGTTACATTAATACTATCGCGGCTTATGCGGCCAAAAATATCGGTTGCTTGCACCCAATAGGTGCCGCTAGTGCTAACCACAATTTTGCTGGTTGTTGCACCTGTGTTCCATAAATAATTAGTAAATCTTGAGCCGGCGTTCAGGGTATCTTTACACAACTTATAGGGCTGTACAATATCGGGGCCTAAGCTTACCGGTGGAGCATATTTATTGTATATATAATTTTCTACTTTATTCCTGTCGCTATCGGCTAGTGCTGAGTTGTATATAATTATTTCGGCTATGTTTCCGGCAAGGTTGTTAAACCCGGGCACAAAAAATGTGTTGCCTATTAAATACTTCGCATTGGTAAACGTTCCGGTAATATGGCTCTCGGTTGAAGAGTTTTGAAGGTTCCCGTTTTGGTAAATATCCGCCTCGGTATTAAATATCTTACGCATACCCCAAAGCGAATATGGGTAGCCACTATTAGGCATACTGTTCGGAATATTAATAATAGCGCCTGCGCCGCCTGCAAAATTATTTAGAAACGTAAAATCTTGTAAATACATGCGTCGGTAAACCCACATACCCGCATCGCGCGTTCCTATAGTAAATAAGCCTGCCGCATATAATGGGTTACCATTTTGCGTATTTCCCTTGTTTACAATAAAAACAGTTAATGACTGGTTATTAATGTTGGGTATTTGCACACCATACAATTCGTTAGTGGTGCCATTAAAACTAATGGACTGCATATTATTTAATGCCGCGTCGCTTATTACCATTGTGGGCTCGCTATCTACCGCAACTGGGGCAGTAGCATCGTAGCCGTTTCCGCTCATATCGTTCCACCTGGTAACCTTTGCCCCGTTTGTTACAACGCCGCTATCGGCCTTAAGCCACAGCAAAAGATTAGAGATACCCGATGGGAAAGACGATGACGACTGGCCATATAAAAACTGACCAAAAACAATAAGAGTAGCAACCGAAATAAGCCTAAACATTCACTATGGGTTATTTAACAGTTAAAAATACAAACCCGTTTTCATTTCGAACTATATATAGAAGACGAGTAATACAGAGGATAAGATGGTATGCACAGTAAATAATACAATACTCTGCCCTTTTAGTATTGCACTGCTATGTTTTACGCATAAAATGCGTAAAAGTTTAAAAATTATCGTTTGCTGTAAGAAATACCAATACGCCAAAAAGCCTTTTTACTTGCGCCCAAAAAATGACTTTATTTTATAAAACAATTCGGGGCTAGCCATGAATAAATAGTCTTTATGCTTTTTAGCCGATAGCGTCGGCCAGTTTATAAAGGCCATTATAAAATAATAAAGAAACGAAAACACCCTCCCTTTCGAAAGCTTCGAATAGCTGAGTATATACCCGTAATAGCTGGCTCCTGATTTGAATATAGCATCATACTTTTTATCTAAAGGGGCATAATATTCTCTAAATCTTTTACACATGTAAATATCGCGGTTAAGCATCTCCTCTTTATTACTTAAACTTCCTAAGCTTTGAGAATGCCGCCTGTAAGCCATAAACCTTTCCGGAAGGTAGCCCACCAGCTTTCCCGCCGAAACCACCATCATTATCGCAAAATCGGTTTTGGGGCCTACTTTATATAACCACGCTGGTATTGGCACTGGCATTGAGCTTCTGCGCCACATGGCCATTCCGCCAAAAGCTGCTTTATATAAAAAATGATCCATTTCAACATGCTTGTAATCTTCACCATATGCATCTTCAACTGTGGTTTTTCCTTCTTCGTCAACTACCTTATAGTTATTAATGCATGCAGCATGTTGCGGGTGGGTATCTAAAAAATCGGCCATTGCCTGCAAGCGGTTCTCATTCAAAAGAAAATCATCCGCATCAATTTGCGCTACATACTCTCCTCTCGAATTTTCTATCAATTTTAAAAGTGTAGCGTTAGCGCCTATTCTCTCCGTAGTTAAAAAAAGCCTAACTATATCAGGGTAGCGGTCGCGATATGCTTCGATAAGGGTCCGGGTATTGTCTTTTGAGGGGTCTTCACCAATCAATATTTCAAAAACAAAATTTGTTTTTTGCATTAAAATACTATCCAATGCCTGCTCAATATACTTGCCTGCATTGTAAGCTGACATACAAACCGAAAGTTTGATGTTTGCCTTATCCATTTCTTTTTTTTGTGGTTATAACGAATATAGGGGAATGCAAAAACATTTCTGCGTTCCTAAAAACAAAAATAACTTAAAGCATTACTTGTGATTAATATTGCAATTAACCTTGAAAGTTAATTGCCGGCATTTTCAGCCTTTCAAGTGTTTTATTATACTCCGACCAATCGCCAATATCCATCCATGAACCTTCGCTAACCGGAAAAACACCAACCCTGCCGTTGCGCTTTTGAATGCGCTCCATTAAATGTGTGATATGAAAAAATTCGTTTTCGGGAATCATATCTAACAACTGCGGCTCAAGAATATACATGCCGGCATTTACCAAAAAATTAAACTCGGGCTTTTCTTTAAACCCCGACATAAGGCCGTTTTCTTTGGTTTCAAATATGCCGTATGGTATATTGAAATTCTTTATTGCAGCTACGGCAGTTAATTCATTTTTGTTGTCGCGGTGGTACTTTAGTATTTCCGAATAATCGTTATTAATTAAAATATCGCAGTTGGTTACAAAAAAGGTTTCCTTAATTTGCCCCTTTAGCATATGCAGGCTACCGGCGGTACCTAATGGCAATGTTTCTTCAAAATATGTAATAGAATATTTTTTATCGGGCAGTTCATCAAAGTAGCGCTGAAGCATATCGCGCTTATAGTTTACCGAGAAATAAAATTTACTAACGCCTTTTTTATTAAAGCTATCTATTATCCATTCAATAATTGGCTTCTCGCCTAGGGGTATTAATGGCTTAGGAATTATGTTGGTAATAGGTTTAAGCCTGGCGCCCCTTCCACCGGCCATTATTACTACCGGCAAATCAAATTTGCCTAATAGTTCGGGGGTAGCGTGTTCAAATATATCTTCCCAAAAATAAATATTCACTACTTCGTTATCATCGCCAATTACCGGCAAAAGCTCGGTTTTATATTTAATCATTAACGCCTTAATGTCTTCAAAAGAATCTTCTGGTTTTGCAACACGAACATTCTTGCGCAAAATATTGCTTATAGCAGTATTCAATGGCACACTTTTTATAATAGCCCTTTGAATATCGCCTATACTTAAAAGCCCTTTAAATTTATTCTCACTAAACACCAAAAGCAGCTTCTTATCAATAGCATCCATTTGGCTTAGCGCATCAAGAATGGTAGCTGATGAATTGATAATCCGCTTTTGCGCTTTTGAAAGGAAATCATTTTTCGTCATCGGGAAATTAGTTTATTTTTTCATGGGCCTGGCCGGCACACCAATAGCGGTAATATTATTCTCCAGATTTTTTGTCAATAGCGCCGCTGCACCCAAAATAGAATTATTACCTACCGATAGGTTTTGAAGCACAGTAGCATTTGTACCAAATAAATTACCGTTGCCTATATTAACACACCCGCTTATAATACAGCCGGGGTTAAAAACGTTGTAATTGCCAATAACGGTATCGTGCCCAACTACCGAGTTTGAATTAATGGTATTAAAGTTTTCAAGCTTTACGTTAACCGTTAAAACACAGCCCGCAGCAATAATGTTTCCTTGGCCTATCTGCATCGTATCAAAATGCCCCCTTGCCGTTGGATGAATTAAATTGGGGAAATACATACCCGAAAATTTTGTGGCTACCTGTTTTATAATGGCAGGGGTACCTATTGCTATAGCAAGTCCTGTTTTTTTACGGGTTGTTGCTGCTTTTTTTAAAAAAGCCTCTTCATCAATTACATCAATCTTTTTATCTCCTATATAAATACTTGTTTGTTTGGGTTTAACATCAATAAACCCTTTAAACACATGCTCTTTTTTTTTAATGTCTTTTAAAAGCCACCAAACCTCTTTAGCCTGTCCGCCAGAACCTATAATATAGAAATCCATAGATTATTTTTCAAGCACCACACTACTGGGTATATTAACCAATCTTTCTTCAATAAATTCGGCATTGCTTAAACCATCTGCCACAATACAATTTTTAAACATAGGCAACCGGTGCATTAATGTCCATGCGGGCCTGGTCATAACCTTGTTTTCGTTGCTATATGCTAAAAACCCATCTCTATCATTTTTATTGCTTAACAATATACAATTAAGCCAGTAATTAGCTTTAGCATCGGTTATTTCGGTGATAAAATCTATTCCTGTTTTTTTAAAAAAAACTTCGTATGCTTTTGCCAGTTTTCTTTTGTTTTCCAAAAATCCGGCCAATTGCTCTAATTGCGCACAGGCCAAGGCCGCATTTACATTAGGCATTCTGTAATTATACCCAACCTCATCATGAAAAAACTCCCAAGCATGGGCCACTTTAGCTTGTGTGGTTAAATGCTTTGCTTTAGCTGCAATATCTGCATCATCGGTAACTACTGCGCCGCCGCCGCCGCAGGTTATTATTTTATTCCCGTTTAAACTAAACACACCTATTTTTCCAAAAATACCGGTGTGCTTGTTTTTGTAAGTGCTACCCATAGACTCTGCAGCATCTTCAATTAAAATTATATGCCACTTGTCGCATATTTCTTTTATCTCATCAATACGGCAAGGAAAACCAAATGTATGCATAGGCACACACGCTGTTATTTTATTACCGGTGTTTTTATTGTAGCAAAACCCATCGGCCTTAACAACAGCATTTTTTTCAAGAAAGCTTGATAAGCTTCCGGGCGACATACCCATGGTGTCTCTTTCAACATCAATAAAAACAGCGTTTGCATATAGATAACTTATAGCATTTGCTGTAGCCACAAAGGTAAGCGGCTGTGTTAGCACCTCATCGCCAGGTTTAACATTGGCCAGCACTAATGCTATATGCAGCGCGCTGGTTCCGTTTACGGTAGCCACTGCATATTTTGCACCGGTAATCTCAGTCATTATTTTTTCGAACTGATTTACAAAGGGTCCCACAGAAGAAACAAAAGTAGAGTCTATGGTTTCAGCAAGGTATTCTTTCTCGCGACCGGCAAATAGCGGTGCATGTAAGGGAATGAATTTATCGGTTTTGTAAACACTTCGAATAAATTCAACTATATCAGCAAAGGGCGCCATTTTTATTTTTTAAGTAAAGCAAAAAAAATGCTTTTATAATATTCGGGGGTTAAATCAATATGCAACAATTCCTCGTTGTATTTTATCAACCCTTTTATAGGGTCTTCAGCCTTTTTTACCAATTTATTAAACAAGTAGGTTCTAAAAATTGGCTCCTGTACATACTTCTTTTCTATGTAGCGAACTATTTTCATTCCAGCTCTTTCGCACATATCAATAGCATCTTGAATACTGTAGGCGCGTAAATGCCCCTGCACATCATTAATACCGTATACCCGGTTAGCGTACTCAGGTACTTTTTCAATAGGTAAATTTAAAACTACATATTTCGAAACATTGCCACAAGCCTTTAAAAGACCTGAGTCATCTTCAACATGTTCTAATATATCTGAAAGAATACCAATGTCTATTCCTTTAATATTTTCAGTAACAAACACATCTTGTGCCATCCCTGAATAAAAAGAAATATCGGGGTAACTGTTTTTAGCTGCTATAATGTTTTCGGTAGAAATATCTATCCCGATTTTTTTCACTTTTCCAGGTGCCGGAAAATTAGCCAGTAAATCACCGGTACCACAACCTACTTCTAATACAGATTTATAATCAAGCTCAACACACAGCTCTTTAAGATATTTCAACTTCCAGTGCAAAACAATGCCCATATATTGCTCCCACACCTCACCATCTCTTTTGCGCAATTGAACATACTCGGGCAGGCGATTATAAAGCTTCGCATATTTCTCTTCTGACTCATTCATATCGTATATCGAAATTTAATTCTCAATGTTTTCAGACGTTTAGCCTACTCTACCGGCCTAAGCCAAATCTATATATTAGTAGCGAACTCTCCTTATATATTTGAATATTTTTCGGAAAACGGATTGCTGATTATACCCAGCTTTATAGCATTATTTATTTCTCTAATTCCGTCGGGCACTTTTTTAGTAATGGTAAAACCCAGTTTGTTTTTAATTTTCGAAAAATCAACTCTATAATCTCTTGGGTCATCGGTTTGCGGAACAAATTTTACCGGAATACTTCCTATAACATTTTGAATGTTTTCGGCTAACATTTTTTTGTTGTAGTTCTCGCTGGTATCGCCCACATTAAAAACCTCGCCATTTACTAACGCTTTATCTTTATCAAGTGTTAAAGCCATAGAGTTTGCCAGATCGTAAACATGGCAATAAGGCCTCCAGAATTGTTCGCCGTAAATAACTAATTCTTTACCCGCTGTTACATCGCGCGTAAATTCGTTTACAGTTAAATCAAATCGCATGCGTGGCGCTAGCCCATAAACTGTAGAAAACCTTAAAATAGTTGTAGTAACCTCATGCTTAGAATAGTTGGCCAACAAGTGCTTTTCAAAAGCCACTTTTAATTCGGCATAAAAAGATACCGGGCGCAACTCTGATGTTTCTGTCAGGAATTGCGAAGAATCTGTCATTTTTCCGTAATTACTACAGGTTGAGGCAAATACAAACCTTTTTATTTTCCGCTTACAGCATTCTGCATATAAAGCTATTGATGCTTCGGAGTTTATTTCCTGAGCATCTTTCGCAAACTTTTTACAGGCCGGGTCGCCAACTATGGCTGCCAAATGGCATACCGCGTCTATTCCATTAAGGTAATCGTAATTCTTTTCTCTAATATCTGCTCGAACCATCTCCAGGTTAGGATTAGAGAACACATCCAACAAGCTTTCGCCCCCAAAAGCCAAATAATCTACAACTCGGACTTTATACCCTTTTGCCAACAAAATTCGAACTAAAACCGAACCAATATACCCGGCGCCGCCGGTTACTAAAACCTTTTCCATTTATCCCCCTTTATAGTTTTTTCAAATTATCTTACCCTCGTGAAAATAATAATTAAAATATGAGGCGCAATACTTTCAATATGCTCCTTCCTTTTGACACCAACAATTCTTACGTTTGTCGAAATTAAAAATACTTTGCATTTATGGTGTATGATGTAGTGGTTATTGGCGGTGGAATTGTGGGTTTGGCAACTGCTATGAAGCTGCTGGAGCAACAACCTGCCTTAAAAGTGGTAGTGCTTGAAAAAGAAAGCCGCATTGCCCAACATCAAACAGGCAACAATTCTGGCGTTATCCATTCAGGTGTTTATTATAAGCCAGGTAGTTTAAAAGCAAAAAACTGCCTGGAAGGCTACAAAATGCTTTTAGAGTTTTGCAAAGCCGAAAATATTCCGTTTGAAATATGTGGTAAAATAATTGTGGCTGTTTCGGAAAATGAAATAGGCCAACTGCAAAATATTTACGCACGCGGCGTTGAAAATGGCCTTACCGGAATAAAACTTATTGATAAAGAAGAAATAAAAGCCATAGAGCCACATTGTGCTGGTGTAAAGGGGATTTTTGTTCCGCAAACCGGAATTATAAATTACACCGAAGTTTCTAAAAGATATTTCGAAAAAATTATTGCAGCTAAAGGCGAAATACGCCTGGGCGAAAAAGTTGTTGATATACAGCAACAACCATCTTCCATAAAAGTGATTACCGCCACTAATGAATTTGAAACCAGGTTAGTTGTAAACTGTGCCGGACTATATTCAGATAAAATTGCTGCCCTTACTAATGCTAACATTAATATTAAAATCATTCCCTTTAGAGGTGAATATTATGTTTTAAAGAAAACGAAGGAGCATTTAGTAAAAAACCTTATTTACCCCGTTCCCGATCCGGCCTTTCCGTTTTTAGGTGTTCACTTTACGCGATTTATTGAGGGTGGTGTTGAAGCCGGCCCCAATGCCGTATTAGCATACGCCCGCGAAGGCTACACCAAAAGCAAAATCAATTTACCCGAACTTTTTGAAACACTTACTTTTAGCGGGTTTATTAAAGTTGCAAAAAAATATTGGAAAACAGGCGCCGCAGAAATTTACAGGTCTTATTCTAAAGCCGCATTTACCACAGCCCTGCAACGGCTAATTCCTGAAGTGCAGAAAAATGATTTAATGCCCGGCGAAGCTGGTGTTAGGGCCTCGGCTATTGATGCTGAAGGCAATATGGTTGACGATTTTGTAATTGAACAACAACAAAATATTATTCATGTATTAAATTCGCCCTCACCGGCTGCCACTGCTTCTCTGTCAATTGGCAAGCATATTTCAGAAATGGCAATAAAAATGTTATAATTATTATATATAAATGCTATGGCTTTGCCAATAACTCAGCCAGCTTTAAAATTCTGATTTATATTTTTACCCCATGCGCAAACCACTAACCTATATTACTATATCAGTATTCCTGATACTTTGCATTTTGGTGCGCATTCCGTTTTATACCCACTTTTTCATTCCTGAGTTCGATCCCGATTCATTCGATTATTTTAATTACTCGTACCTTATTAACCAGGGCGCTTTTCATGAAATAGGTAAGTTACCCATTGATTTGCCGCCAGGGTATTCTGTATTTGTAAGTTTTTTGTCGCTTTTTACCAGTAGTGCAATTGGTTTAATTTATGGACAGCTTTTTATTTATCTGGCCGCCTGTGTTGTGTTGCTTTTTGAATTAAGTAATTGGGGGCGAGTTTCCTTTTTACTTGGCGCAATTGGCTTGCTTTTTTTTAGCATCAATTCATATACTATTACCTATGAATCAGCGCTTATTACGGAGTCTTTATACATATCCTCGCTGATAATTTTAACAGCAGCTGTTTTTAGGGGAATAAGATTGCCATATAAAATGAACATGGCATGGCTGGCTATAGCAATTATTTTACCCTCTTTTATACGGCCAACTGGGCTATCCCAATATTTTTTAGCAGCGGTATTTGTATTTTATTTTTATAAAAAAGTGGGGGCTGCCAAATTGGGATATTTTATTGCACCGCTGTTATTGCTTTCCGTTATTTGGGCATCTTGGAATTACTGCACCTCGGGCATTTTTCTACCCGGAAACTACAAGCGTATTATTGCCGCCTGCCATATAAAGGCTTCGCCCCAATACCATGACCCTGTTTACGAAGATTTACGTGCCAAAGACGGGGTAGTTATGGAAGACACAAGCGTCGATTCTTCAACTTTAAAATCGCGAACCGTGCAATATCTGCATCAGATAAACGAAAAGGTTCCGAACTTCTATTCCAGTTTAATACCCACCAGAATACGGCGATTTTACATTTATAATTTGCCATCTATCCCTCAGCTTCAATACATGTACGATGGTAAAATGTTAATACCCCCCACCGTCAAAAAATATACTTACCGCGAGTATTTGGACATGCCCCAAAAAAGCCAGGCAAACAATATGATAGAACAGCTTAATTTCGAAAACTGTAAGCGGAACCCCTACATCTTGTTATATTCCGTTTTTAATAAGCTCGAAAACGTGTTGATTCGTAATAAAATTTTCAATCTTCTTATTGTTCTATCTTTAATTCTGGGTGTTGTTTTAAGTTTTACTTCTCTCGTTCAGCCAAAAAATTTTGCTGCCTTTTTTATTCCGTTTTTCATGCTTTTTTGCAGCATTATAGTGGGGGCAATGTTTGGTAAATTTCAATACAGATATGGGCATGTAATTCTATTTATTGTTTATCTTATGCCCTGTTTATATGCAATACTTTTACGTGGTTTTTCCGGAAGGCCGGATTTTTTAAAGAAATAAACATGCTTAACAATAAAACTGTTGCGGTTGTAGTGCCTGCTTATAATGAGGAAACTCAAATACGGATGGTTATTGAATCCATGCCCGATTTTGTTGACCGCATTATTATTGTGAACGATTGCTCGAAAGATAACATGGCGGATGTGGTTATGCAATACATTGCCGAAGATAAAGTTGACAAAGGCTCGATTAAAAATATCCATTCCAAAGAACATGTTTTTAATGCTTACGACCGGGCCGAGAAAGTTTTATTAGAACAGAGCAAGAAGGAGATAAGCCTGTTCAACCCACATGTAGTTGCTAATAAAAACGAAGATACCGACCGGATAATTTTGATTAACCATACCCGCAATGGCGGCGTTGGTGCAGCTATTTCAACCGGATACAAATGGTGTAAAGACCACTCTATTGATTGTACCGCAGTAATGGCTGGCGACGGGCAAATGGACCCCGCTGAACTGGAATCTATTTGCAGGCCTGTGATTGATGAAAAAATAGATTACGTAAAAGGCAACCGCCTTATACATCGCAGTGCATGGCTGGTTGTTCCTAAGGTTCGTTATTTTGGTAATTCCATTCTTTCAATACTTACAAAACTGGCTTCGGGCTTTTGGCGGGTTAGCGATACACAAACCGGCTATACTGCAATTTCAAAAGCCGCTTTAAATGCCATACGCTTACATGAAATATACCGCTCGTACGGAATGCCAAATGATATGTTGGTGAAATTAAATATTGCTATGTGTACCCTGCGCGAGGTAGAAATAAAGCCGGTGTATAACGTTGGAGAGCAATCGAAAATGAAGGTTTTTAAAGTTATTCCACGCATTTCGTGGTTGCTTTTCAAATCGTTTTTCAAACGCCTTTGGATTAAATATCTGTTTCGCGATTTTCATCCTCTTTTTCTTCTTTATAATTTTGCCATGGTGTTGGGCATTGTGTGGGTTCCATATCTTATTAAGGTAAGCAAAGCTGTTTTTCTTGGCCATAATGTTTCGTTCGAAACTTTATTTGCGTTTACCTTTTTAAGCATTAGTGCTTTTCAATCTTTTCTATTTGCTATGTGGATGGACATTCAGGATAATGAACGTTTGTATAAATAAAGGAGTGGGCTTATGTGCGGCATTTTTGGAATTACTACCATAAAGGGTTCTTCGTTTTCTAAAACCGATTACCGAAAAACATTGCGTAGCCTTTTTTTGCTTTCTGAATCAAGAGGCAAAGAAGCTTCGGGCTTTAGCTTTAATAATCAGCCGTCAATTAAAGTTTTCAAAACTCCTTTTCCGGCATCAGACCTTGTGGTCTCTTCTTTATATGCAAAACAAGTTGACGATTTAGTGGATTCAAACAGTCCCTATTATAGTGCCATTGGCCATTCGCGATTAGTAACTGATGGGTACGAGAATGACAATACCAACAATCAACCGGTAATAAAAAAAGGAACCGTTGCCATACACAACGGCATTATAGTTAACAGCGGCGAACTTTGGGAGAAGTATACAGACGAAAAAAAAGAAACACAACTGGATAGCGAACTGATACCAACCTTAATACGCAGGTTTCAGCTGAATGGATCGCTAAAGAATGCGCTGAATAAATTTTACAACGAAATCTACGGGCTTGTTTCGACCGCAATAATGTTTAATGATGCCGACAATGTATTGCTGGCTACTAATAATGGTTCGCTTTACTACTGCGTTTCCATTGATAAAAAAAGCTTTGTTTTCGCCTCTGAGCGGTATATTCTTAAAACACTTATACAACAAGATAATTTACAGCATACTTTTACCGAAGAAAGCATTACACAATTAAAAGCCCGAAGCTGTTGCTTGATCAACCTCAATACTAACCAGCTTGAAATTCATTCAATAGATGATACTGCAATTTCCGAGTTTCATTTGCTAAGTAAAAAAAGCGGTGAAGCAAATATCGAATTAATAGAAGGTCAAATAACATCTCGCGAAATCCATATCAATAAAAGTATTGGGCGCCGCGAGGTTAAAGTGCCTCAAACTTTTCTTGATATAACCTGGGACAGAAAAAGAAAAATTGAAACCCTTAAGCGCTGCACAAAATGTATTTTGCCTGAAACGTTTCCTTACATAGAATTTGATGAAACCGGCGTTTGTAATTATTGCAACCATTACCGTAAGCTTTCTTTTAAAGGTGCGGAACAATTTAAAGAACTATGCGACCGGTATCGTTCTAAAGATGGAAGCCCTGATTGCTTAATGCCGTTTAGCGGTGGCCGCGATAGTAGCTATGCCCTGCACTATGTAAAAGAAGTGCTAAAAATGAACCCCATTGCATTTTCGTACGATTGGGGTATGCTTACTGACCTGTCAAGACGCAACCAGGCACGTATGTGTGGTAAGTTAGGTGTTGAGCATATTCTTGTTTCAGCCGATATAAGAAAAAAGAGAGCAAACATTAGGAAGAATGTTCTTGCATGGTTAAAGCACCCTAACCTTGGCACTATCCCTCTTTTTATGGCGGGTGACAAACAGTATTTTTATTTTTCCAACCTTTTGATGGAACAAAACAATCTCGAATTATCCATCCTAGGTGAAAATATGCTTGAAGCCACAAAATTTAAAACAGGCTTTTGCGGTATAAACCCAAATTTTGATGCCGAAAGAACTTATTCTCTTTCGTTGACTGATAAAATAAAAATGGCTCTTTTTTATGGCAAAGAATACATTATTAATCCAGCTTATATTAATAGCTCAATACTCGATACGCTTGATGCTTTCAAATCATATTATGTTATTAAGCACCAAAACATAAACATGTTTGATTACATCCCTTGGGATGAAGAAACCATAGAAAACACCATCATTAACCAATACCAATGGGAAACTGACCCGGGAACATTAACTACTTGGCGCATTGGCGATGGCACAGCCGCTTTTTATAATTATATATACTACTTTGTTGCGGGTTTTACCGAGAACGACACTTTTAGAAGCAACCAAATTCGCGAAGGGCTTATTACTCGCGACAAAGCATTGCAACGCACACATGAAGAGAACAACCCTCGTTGGGAATCATTAAAATGGTACTGCGATACTATTGATATAGATTTTGAAACCACGGTTGCGGTTATTAATAAAATTCCAACTTTATATTAGGCCATGAACTTTGTTGTTTCCATAGAACACCCGGCGTGGGCGCACCAGTTTCGCAGCATTATAAAAACGCTGGAGCAAAGGGGGCATAAGGTTAAAGTATTTGCTGTAAAAAAAGATATGGACCTTGAACTGCTTGATAAATTTGGCATTAAGTACGAAAAGGTTGCCGATTCAACCGGTAATAATATTATTGAAAAAGCATGGTTGCTTTTTATTATCACCGTGCGTATTTTTTTTAAATCCCTCTCTTTTAAGCCCGATATTTTTATAGGCAGGGCATCGCCCATGATGGCACTAAACAGCTTTTTTTTTGGTAAGCCACATATCATTTTCGAAGATACCGATCATTCGCATATCAGTTTGTTTTTTTGTAAGCTTTTTAGTGCATTAATAATAACACCGGTAAGCTTTAGAACTGACTTGGGCAAAAAGCAAAAAAAATTTCCGGTTTATAAGGAGTTGTTTTATTTACATCCATCATCTTTTACTCCTGATGAAAGTATTTTGACAGAATTGGGGGTAAACAAAGGCGAATGTTTTACTGTTATGCGTTTTGTATCATGGAAAGCCGACCATGATATGGGGCAAAAGGGGCTATCAAATAAAAATAAGCTGGCTGCTGTAAAAGAGTTCGAAAAATTTGGAAAGGTATTTATAACATCTGAAGAGCCTTTAAAGAATGACCTTGAGCCTTACCGAATACAAATTGCTGCTGAAAAAATGCATCACGTTTTATATTTTGCATCTTTACTATATGGCGAAAGCTCAACCATGGCTTCGGAATGTGCGGTGCTTGGCACCCATGCTATTTTTTGCGATTTTGCAGGTCGGGGATATACCGATGAGCAGGAAAAAAGATTCGACCTGGTTTACAATTTTAAATTAGACGAACAATCGCAGAAAGATTCGATACATAAAGGTATTGAATTGCTAAGCGACCCTTTACTTTGGCAAAAAGGAAAAGAAAAAAGAAAAAAGTTGCTAAATGAAATGAGAGATGGAACCGAATTGTTTTTAGAACAATTGGATTTATACATGAACAAATAAAGTGTAAATGTAATGTGCGGAATATCGGGTGTGTTTTCTTCTGAAAAATTAGACGAACGTGATGCAGGGCTCATTAGAACCATGAATCAGCTTATGCATCATCGTGGGCCGGATGATGAAGGAATTGAGATAAACGAAAAGTGTATTCTGGGTCATCGCAGGCTTTCCATTATTGATTTATCTAAAGATGGCCATCAACCTTTTTTCTCAACCGATAAGCGATACCAAATTGTTTTTAACGGCGAGATATACAATTACATTGAACTTCGAGAAGAGCTAAAAAAATTAAGTTGGAATTTCAGAACAGCTACTGATACCGAGGTATTACTGGCCGCTTATATGCAATACGGGGCGGCCTGCCTTAATAAACTAAATGGCATGTTTGCTTTTGCTATTTACGATACACGCGATAATACTTTGTTTTTGGGGCGCGACCGGTTTGGTGTTAAGCCCTTATATTATATTCAAGCCGGAAACAAACTATATTTTGCTTCAGAGATAAAAGCCCTGCGCATTGTTCAAAAAAATCTTTCGGTTAACGAGCAGAGCATCTTCGACTTTTTGTGCTTTAACCGAACCGATGTTTTTGACGAAACTTTTTTAAATGAAATTAAACGAATCCCCAAAGGGCATTACGGTTATATAGCAGCCAATGGCGCTTTAAGTATAAACCAGTGGTGGAATCCGGAATCTTTTCTTTCAATACATAATAGCGAACCGGATACCAGCGTTTACCACAACATTGAAGAACTAATAAGCTCGGCAGTTACTTTAAGAATGAGAAGCGATGTGCCGGTAGGCTCCAGCCTAAGCGGTGGGTTGGACTCATCCATTATTGTAGGCATACTATCGCAAAAAAAATTGCTTGGCGATAATTACAAAACCTTCACTGCTTCCTTTCCAGGCCTGGCTATTGATGAAACCGGCTTTATTGCCGACCTGCAAAAGCGCTACCCTTTTAAAAACTACAAAACATTTCCCGATGTAAACGGCTTATCGAAAGAGTTTGACCAGTTTACTTTTATGATGGATGAACCATGCACCAGCCCAACATTTTATTCGCAATACAAAGTAATGGAGCTGGCTAAGGCAAATGGCGTAACAGTTTTACTTGATGGGCAGGGGGGTGACGAGAGCTTTGCAGGCTACCAATATTTTCACGCGTTCTATCAAACCTCTCTTCTTCGAAAAATGAAACTGTTTTCCTTTTTTAAAGAAGTGTTATTCTCTGCGCTTCGAAAACAGGAAAAAGAATCTTTTCAAACACTTATTTTTCAAAACATTCCTGATGTATTTAGGAAACATCTTTTATACCAAACACTTCAAAATCATATTCACAAAGATTTCTTTTATAGCCACATTCCTAAAAGCAGAATTTTTAATTACTTTTTTAATGCTAAAGATTTAAATACAAGCCTGGTCAGGCATTTTCAATATAAACTTGAGCACTTGCTTAGAACGGAAGACCGAAACTCAATGGCCTTTTCTATTGAAGCACGCCTGCCCTATTTAGATTACCGCTTTGTAGAATACGCGCTTACGCTGCCTGAAAGATTAAAGATTGCGAGAGGCGAAAACAAAATTCTTCAAAAAAAATCATTAGGCAAATATACCATTGCTCCCATTCTTGAAAGAAAAGATAAAATTGGTTTTGGCACACCCGGCGACCGCTGGATGCAAGACCCGCAATGGGTAGAACGAACGCATGATAACTACAACTACGTGGCGGCTAAATTTCCCGGAATTTTCAAGACAAATGCGCAATTAAAAAACAATCTTTTTGAGCGGTGGAAAGTAAATCAATTAGCCGTTTGGCATCAGCAAATAACTTCTGAAACGGCTGGCAAATGAAAAACAACTACCAACAAATTTTAGAAGATGTTTTGGCTAATATGAAAAGTCAAAATTACGAAGGGTACGAAAAATTCGATGCGCTGAATAGTCCTTTTCTGGAAACTGTAACTTTCAAAAATCCGTGGCTACGGTTTATTGTTATTCAATTAGTGAAAGAATGCCCGATACATATACGCCCGTTTTTTGGGGTAAAAAAAATGCGCAATCAAAAAGGCATGGCCTTGTTTGCCAAAGCATATTTGCACTTGTACGAAAAAACCGGCAACAAAACATATTTAGATGAAGGGCTTAGTATTTTGCAATGGCTATTAGACAATCCCTCGCCTAATCAAAAAAATTATTGTTGGGGGTATAGTTTTTTATGGCAAAGCATACCACCGTTTTGCCAGGATAGGAATGAACCCAATATTGTTGTTACCTCGTTTGTTGGAGAGGCGCTTGTAAAAGCATATTCTATAACAAAAAATGAAAAATATTTATCGGCACTAGAATCTATTGCCCGGTTTATAACTGAAGACTTAAAGGTTTTACACGAAAACAACGAGGAAAGAGCCATTGCATATATACTTACCGAAGTAGATTCTATTGTTTTAAACGTGCAGTCTATGTCGGCAGGGTTGTTGGCTAAAATTTGGCAGATAAATAAAGATGATAGACTGGTAAATATAGCCCGTAAGCAGCTGCAATTTGTAGTGAATAGAAAAGAGGTTAACTTTGCGTGGCCATATGCAGTTCCTTTAAATAATAACAAGCCCTTGTATATTGATTATCACGATAATTTTCACACCGGGGGGCTTTTAGATAACATGCTGGATTATATGGAGGCAAGTGGCGACCGTTCTTTTTTCGAAACTTATCAAAAAGGGCTTCATTACTACAAGCAAAATATGTTTGAAGATGACGGAGCGCCTAAGTGGACTGATAAACAGCAATATCCTTATGATATACACTGTTGTGCACAAGGAATTCTAACGTTCAAAAAAGCTGCTAAATATCAACCTGAGTTGTTAAGTGAAGCATATAAAATAGCCGATTGGACAATGAATAATATGTATAGATTGCAGAAGCGCGATTTTATATATAGAAAAAGCAGGCTATATAATTGGAATTATTCATTAGTGCGTTGGTGTAATGGGTGGATGAGCAAAGCTTTGTCGGAATTAATTAGCAATTAAAAATAAACATTATGCCTCTTGGATCAGAAATGGCTTTAAACGATAGTTTTTCGGCATTTGAAAAATTTTATATCCGCCTGTTAGGGGCACCCGTTAATGGCTTGCGCATTCGCGCTCGCAGGGTATTGCCCCAAATAACCGACCGGTATAAAAACATTATGGATGCTGGCTGTGGGCCAGGTGTATTTACATTTGATATTGCCAAAAGATTTCCGAATGCGATAGTTACCGGAGTTGATATTGATGAGCAAGCGCTAAGTGATAACCGAAATATTGCCTCGAAATTAGGGCTTAAAAATTGCGCTTTCGAATATCAGGATTTGACAAAAATGACCGAAGAAAACCGGTTTGACCTTGTGGTAACAGTAGATAATCTTGAGCACCTTGAAGATGATTTAGACGCCTTGAAGCGTTATTATAAAGCTCTTGTAAAGGGCGGCGAAATTATGATTCACGTTCCGGGTTATGAGCGTAGGTGGTTGGTTTTTGGCTGGGCCGTAAATTTTGATGTTGAAGGGCACTTTCGGCCAGGATATACTAAAGATGAGTTACAGAAAAAACTTGAAACCGCAGGGTTTAAAGTAGAAGAAATATACTACACTTATGGCTGGATAGAAACCATAACTAATAATATATCGTACTGGATTACCGGCGCACAAATGAAAAACAAATTGTTTTATGCCATGGTGTTTCCTTTTTTAAATTCATTTTCCTACTTCGGAAGAAATAGCCGGCCCAAAAAAGGGGCGGGTGTTTTTGCAAGAGCGGTAAAGGCCTCTGCCTAAAACGCATTAAGACTGACTGCCCAGAAAAAGAATGAAAAAGAAGATACTGATTCTCGGTTTAAAAAATATTAAGCAAAACCGGCGAATGTACCGGCAAGTGAAGTATTTAAAAGATATATACGATGTATCGGCCATGGGGTACGACTCTCCTGAAATTGAAGGTGTTCCCTTTTATAAAATAATCCCTCAATTTAAATATTTCTCCAGTCCGGAAAAGGCATGGGTGGCTTTTTTAATTTTGTTCGGGTTTTATAAGTTGGCATACAAACACATGTATAAGTATGATTTCAAACCCGAAATACTATCACAGCAAAACTACGATTTGATCATCGTTCACGATCTTCGTCCCTTTCC
This sequence comes from uncultured Bacteroidota bacterium, assembly GCA_903919075.1. GTDB lineage: Bacteria > Bacteroidota > Bacteroidia > Chitinophagales > LD1 > Bog-950. Next base: position 90,019 of record CAIXGR010000097.1, read on the forward strand.
ACTTATCGACGGCATAATAAACCCTTCCACGCCTATTATATGCGATGCTCATGAATACTATCTTGATATGGGGGGCACCAATTCACTTGCCGATTATATATTAAATAAGTTAGATGCCTCTTTAACCAAAAAATATTTATATGGCTTAAAGTATATTACAACCGTTGGCAATTGGATTGCTGAAGAATATAAGCGCATAACCCAGGCACAGGTATATGTAATAACAAGTGCATCGGAATATCATAACTTACAGCCTTTGCCGGTTGACCCTAAAAAAATTAAAATTATTCATCACGGCTTAGCGGTACCTGATAGAAAAACAGAAATAATGATTCAAGCCGCCGATTTTCTAGATGAGCGGTTTTCTATTGATATCATGATGATAACCCTTACTTTTGATGAGCAATACCTGGATTATTTGAAAAAAATGTGCGGTGGCAAAAAAAATGTGCGGATTATTCCACCGGTTGATGCGTCGGATTTAGTTGCATATACTAATACCTATGATATTGGATTGTTTGTGTTACCCTCTTCTCTTCTTTCGCACGCACATGCGCTGCCCAATAAAATTTTTGAATATGTTCAAGCCCGGCTAATGGTTGCGGTTAGCCCCAATCCGGAAATGAAAACCTTTGTTGAAAAATATAATGTTGGCATGGTGGCATCAGACTATACACCCAAGGCGATGGCAAATTTGCTTAACAGCCTTTCTGCCGAACAAATAACTCAATATAAAATGAATAGCCACTCGGCTGCGAAAGAACTGAGTGCCGAAAACGAAATGATAAAGCTTAAAAACATAATAAACACTATTATATAAATGTGCGGCCTTACAGGAATAATATCTTTTAAACTGGGGGGTGACTTTTTAGCCGAAGACATCGAACGAATGAATATTGCCGTATCACATCGTGGGCCCGATGACGAAGGATTTCTTTTGGTAAACGACAAGAATACAGAGCAGTTTCATGGAAACGACAGTGTTCAAAAAACATTAAACGCGCATATCTCTGATGCAAAAAACAAAAAAGCAGCAATAGCATTAGGCCATCGCCGCCTCTCCATTAACGACCTAAGTTATTTGGGGCACCAGCCCATGAATTACCTTGACAGATACTGGCTTCTGTTTAACGGAGAAATATATAATTATATTGAAATACGTGATGAGCTTTTAACTTCTGGCTATGTATTCAAATCTCACAGCGATAGCGAAGTGATACTTGCAGCTTACGATAAATGGGGCGTTAACTGCCTGCAACGCTTTAATGGAATGTGGTCAATTGTTATTTACGACAAAAAAACCGGCGAAATATTTTTAGCTCGCGACCGGTTTGGGGTAAAACCACTTTATTATTATAAAGATGAAAACTATTTCATTTTTGCTTCGGAAATAAAAGCTATTTTAAACCATAGCGCCGTTGCAAGAATTCCTAACATTGATTTTTGTCGTAACTATTTGCAAAAGGGGGATATAGAACACGAAAAATTTACGGCGTTTAAAAACATTTATCACTTCGATAACGGTTCGTTTATTAAAGGCAAAGTTTCTGAGTTTCGTTCTCAAAATTTAAAGGAAGAAAAGTTTTATTCATTTCAGTTCACATCAAAAAACGAACCCTTCGATGAAAAAAAAGCGCAGGGGTATGCTGAAAGCTATTTGGCACTTTTAAAAGATTGTGTACGCTTACGCTTGCGTAGTGATGTAAAAGTTGGCTCAGCACTATCCGGTGGCCTTGATAGCTCTTCGGTTGTTTATCTGGTAAACCAGTTATTAAAAGAAGAATCAAAAACCGAAATTCAGGAAACCTTTTCTTCGGTATATAAAACCCCGGGCACAGAGGCTTGCGATGAAAGTCGTTTTATTGATCAGCTTTCTGGTTTTTTAAACGTGCGCTCCAATCAAATAGAGCCGGACGTAAAAGACATTATCAAAGAACATGAGAAAATGATTTGGGCCATGGATAACCCACCGGGCAACTCACTTATGTCAAGCTGGCATACTTTTAAACTCGTTGCATCAACACCAGTAAAGGTTACCCTAGATGGACAAGGAGCTGACGAAGTGCAGGGCGGATATCTTAGGTATATGGTAAATTATTTTGCCCACCTTTCGTTTGGCGAAATAAAAAAGCAGTATTCCTTCTTCTGCAAAATACCACGGGCAAAAAATTTTATTTTTGCCGGAGTTTTTTTTAATGTTTTACGCAGGCTGGGTCTTATTGGTCTGGTTAGCTCATTAATGAAAACTTTGGGCAGCCTTACAAGCCCAGGGCTTACTATTAACGAAGCTTTATTTCAGGATTTCAACACCAGCCTTTCAACACTAATTCATTATTCTGACCGCACATCTATGGCCTTTAGCATAGAATCGAGAATGCCGTTTATGGATTATCGCATGGTTGAGTTTTGGTTTAAAATACCTTCTATTTATAAACTGCATAACGGGTGGACCAAATACATTGCAAGAGAAGCAATGAACACCCATTTGCCCGATGATGTTGCTTGGAGAAAAGACAAGATTGGGTGGGCAATACCAGAAGATTTTTGGTTTAACGGCCCCCTAAAAAAAGAGTTTGATGAAACCATTGCCTCTTCACATTTTGTAAACCAAATACAAAAGGGCCTAAGCCCTATAGGCGTGCTGTATATTGACCGTGGGCTGGATTACAAAATGAGGCTATTTAATTTGGCCGTATGGCACCGTGTTTTTTTCGAAACAAACCCTTAATGGGTTATTATGTATAACCCTTCTTTATTTCCCCGTATAAACGGCTCATAATCAACCAAATTTACTCTAAGCGCTTTTCAAATTATAGAATTTCTGAATCAGAATATCTATGCTATTTTCGTGCGTGTAATCTTACTTGATTAGACAATGTTTAGTCAGGAATAATAAAAGGCGGGTATAAAAATATGAAGTTAGTAATTCTTGCCGGTGGCTTAGGTACCCGGCTTTCTGAAGAAACAGATATTCGGCCAAAGCCAATGGTTGAAATTGGCGGCAAGCCCATTTTGTGGCATATTATGAATATTTACTCGTATTACGGGGTTAATGAGTTTGTAGTTTGCCTTGGCTATAAGGGCTATTTGGTAAAGGAATATTTTGCCAACTATTTTCTGCACCAATCTGATGTAACGATAGATTTATCGAATAACCAGATGAAAATTCATAACACGGCAACTGAAAACTGGAAAATTACTTTGGTTGATACCGGGCAAGATACCTTAACCGGCGGGCGTATAAAGCGCATACAGAAATATGTGAATGATGAAACCTTTTGCCTTACCTACGGCGACGGGGTTGGAAATGTAGAGATAGATAAATTGGTTGCTTTTCATAAAAAGAATGGCAAGTTGTGTACCGTTACATCAGTGCAACCTACCGGTAGATTCGGGGTGTTGAATATTAATGACGATGAAAGGGTAGAATCGTTTTTTGAAAAACGCCAGGAAGACAGCGGCTGGATTAATGCCGGCTTTTTTGTTTGCGAGCCTAAAATATTCGACTATATAAAAGGTGACAGCACCATTTGGGAGCGCGACCCGTTAGAAGGCCTTGCCAGCGATGGGCAGTTGATGGCTTTTAAACACAAAGGGTTTTGGAAACCAATGGATACTTTAAAAGATAAGCAAGACTTAAACGAATTATGGAGTAGCGGAACCGCTGCGTGGAAACTTTGGAAATAACCACCCATGGATTTATTCAATAATTTTTACAAAGGAAAAAAAGTTCTTGTAACCGGCGATACCGGATTCAAGGGTTCGTGGATGTGTATTTGGCTTAACGAATTGGGGGCCGATGTTTATGGCTACGCATTGCCGGCAAAAACAAAAGACGACAACTTTGTAAAAGCAAATCTTGCCAAGGTTATTCACCACCATGATGGCGATGTAAGAAACGGCGCCGAGTTGAAAAAAATATTTGCCCAGGTGCAGCCCGATATTGCCATACACATGGCGGCTCAACCTTTAGTGTTGCCTTCGTACAACGACCCGGTTGAAACTTTTGAAACCAATATTATGGGCACTGTAAATTTCTTTGAAGCAGTGCGCCATACGCCTTCGGTTAAAGTTGCCTTAAATATTACCAGCGATAAATGTTATCAAAATAACGAATGGGTTTGGGGCTACCGCGAAAACGACCCTATGGGTGGCGATGACCCTTATAGTGCATCAAAAGGCTGTTCAGAGTTGGTTACAAATTCATATCGTAAGTCGTTTTTTCAATCTGGAAAATGTCTTGTTGCTTCGGCACGAGCCGGTAATGTAATTGGCGGTGGCGATTGGGCCGATTACCGGATTATACCCGATGTGTTCCGCGCCTATTTTTCGAAGAACGAACTTATTATTCGCAATCCGGCATCAACCCGGCCATGGCAATTAGTTTTAGAGCCGGTGTTTGGATATATGAAGCTGGCGGAAACCTTACACGAAACAGGCGAAGAGTTTACCGGTGGCTGGAATTTTGGCCCTATAAGCAGCGAGCACTATAGCGTAGCCGATGTTATTAAAGGCATTACCAAAATTATTCCTGATTTAAAATATAAGCCCGATGGTAATGCGGTTAAGCCGCACGAAGCGAAGCTATTGAAACTTGACATTTCAAAATCGCTGGCTTACCTGGATTGGAGGCCCTTGTTGAATTTTGAAGAAACCATACAATACACTGCCGAGGGATACCTGGCGGAAAAAGAAAGTAATAATGTTTATAAAAGCAGAGTGGAGCAAATAAAAAATTACGCTGCTAAATTTTGACCGATGACAAATTCGAAAGCAGAAATTATTAAAGGAGAAATTTTTGACCTCATCAAGCGATACCATGATGAAGTATACAAGACTAAAACATTTGTACCCGGCGAATCGAGCGTACCGGTAAGTGGAAAAGTATTTGATGAAAAGGAGTTGCAGCTAATGACCGAGGCAACGCTGGATGGTCATTTTACAACCGGCCGGTTTAATACTGCCTTCGAAAAAAAGCTGGCTAAGTTTATTGGGGTGCGTAGCCTTATTACGGTAAACTCGGGCTCATCAGCCAATTTGATAGCGGCAGCAACACTTACTGCTGAGGAGTTAGGCGACCGTGCGTTAAGGCCCGGTGATGAATTTATAACCGTATCGGTTTCTTTTCCTACTACTATCAATCCGCTTTTAATGTTTGGATTGACACCGGTGTTTTTGGATGTTGAAATACCAACCTACGAAATTGATATTACCAGACTGGAAGAAGCCATTGGCCCTAAAACTAAAGCCATTGTTATTGCCCACACTTTAGGAAACACATTTAAAGTTGAAGAGATACAGAAGATAGCCAAGAAGCATAAGTTGTGGCTGATTGAAGACTGCTGCGATGCATTAGGCGCTACTTATAACAACAAACACGTTGGCACATTTGGCGACATTGGCACATTAAGTTTTTACCCGGCTCACCACATTACTATGGGCGAAGGCGGTGCGGTATTTACCGGCGACCCGAAGCTGAAAAAAATAATGGAATCGTACCGGGATTGGGGCAGAGATTGCTGGTGCGAGCCGGGAAAAGAAGATACCTGCGGCAAACGTTTTCAATGGCAATTGGGCGATTTGCCTTTTGGCTACGACCATAAATACATTTATTCAAGGCTTGGGTTTAATTTAAAAATCACCGATATGCAAGCCGCACTGGGCTTGGCGCAAATAGATAAGCTGCCTGAGTTTGTAAGAATAAGACGACATAACTTCGACCGGTTGAAGGCGGGGCTGGCTGATTTAACTGATAAATTAATATTGCCCGAAGCTACACCTAATTCAAACCCATCGTGGTTTGGTTTTTTAATTACGTTGAAACCAGATGCCGGTATTACCCGGAATGAATTGATATTTAAATTAACGCAGCATAAAATTGGCACCCGCTTATTGTTTGCCGGTAGCATTATAAAACAGCCTTATTTTAAAAATCATGCTTACCGCGTAGTGGGCGATTTGAAAAACTCGGATATTGTTTTAAATCAAACCTTCTGGATAGGCGTAACGCCAATGATTAATGATGAGATGATTGATTACATGATTGAGGTGTTTCATAAAATACTGAAAGATTAATACCATTACTTACTTTCTCCTAAATGAAAATTCTTTTAACCGGTGGTTCCGGATTTATCGGTAAAAACATTAAGGAATCTTTTTTAAAAGATAAATATCAGATTTTTGCCCCGCCCCGTGCCGAGCTGGATTGCAGTAACGATAAAAGTGTAGAAGATTTTTTCCGGAAACATTCATTTGATGTTGTTATCAATTCGGCCATTAAGCCCAGCCACAGGAATGCGGCTGACACCAAAGGAATTTTATACACCAACTCGCGCATAATTTTCAATTTGCTGAAGCATCAAAGTTCGTGGGGCAAGATGATTAATATGGGCTCCGGTGCTATTTATGATATGGAGCACTACCAGCCCAAAATGAAGGAAGAATATTTTGGAACGCATATACCGGCTGATGAACATGGCTACACCAAATACATTTTCGGCTTGCTGTTTCCGCATTATAAAAATGTGACCGACTTTAGGATTTTTGGTGTTTTTGGGAAGTATGAAGATTACACCATCAGGTTTATTTCGAACGCTATCTGCAAAACTTTATTCGATTTGCCGGTAACCATAAAGCAAAACCGAAAGCTGGATTATTTGTTTATAGATGATTTGATGCCCGTTTTAGATTATTTTATTACCCATGATGCGAAATATTCGGAGTATAATATTACGCCGGATAGCTCTATTGAGCTCCTGAAAATTGCGCAGATGGTTAAAGCCATCTCCGGTAAAAGCGGAGATATTATTATTGGCAAGGATGGCTTAGGCCCGGAATACAGCGGAGACAATACAAGATTGAAAAACGAAATAAAAAATTTAGCGTTTACGCCGATTGAGAAAAGTGTTGAGGGGCTTTACAATTGGTATAAAACGAATAAATCCGACTTAGACATTAATAAACTTTTAGTAGATAAATAATTTGACGATGATAAAAGTGACTGACTATATAGCCAAACGGCTAAAGGAATATGGCGTTAAACACGTATTTATGGTTACCGGTGGTGGCGCTATGCATTTAAACGATTCGCTGGGCACCAATTTTGAATACATATGTAACCACCACGAACAGGCTTGCGCTATTGCTGCCGAAGGATACTCGAGAGTAAATGGAGAGTTGGGTGTGGTGAATGTAACTACCGGTCCCGGTGGTTTAAATGCGCTTAATGGCGTAATGGGACAGTGGACAGATTCTGTTCCTGCCTTGTATATCTCCGGCCAGGTTAAGTTTGAGACTACCATTTACTCGTGCCCTGAGGTAACCGGTTTACGCCAATTGGGCGACCAAGAGGTAGATATAGTAAGCATAGTAAAACCCATTACCAAGTATGCGGTAATGATTACTAACCCCGAGGACATAAGATACATTTTAGAAAAGGCAATTCACTTAGCCACTACCGGCAGGCCCGGGCCGGTGTGGATTGATGTGCCATTAAACGTGCAAGGTGCTTTGGTTGATGAAACTAAACTGAAGGGGTACACACCGGAACCGGAAGACATTAAAAAAAGAGATGCCGTTTTAGATGCGCAAATAAAAACGCTGATTGAAAAGCTTAAAACTGCCGAGCGCCCAGTGTTGTACGTTGGCAATGGTATTCGCATTTCAAAAGCCATAGAACCGCTTTTTCAGTTTGCTGAGAAGCTTAATATACCTATAGTAACTGCTATTAGCGGGCATGACCTTGTTCCGTTCGATCATCCATTATTATATGGCAAGCCGGGTATTTGTGGCGATAGAATTGGGAATGTAATGGTTGAAAACAGTGACCTGTTAATGGTAATAGGTACTCGGTTAAGTATTCGTCAAATTGGGTTCAACTTTACAACTTTTGCTAAGTATGCATACAAGGTAATGGTAGATGTTGATTGGGCGGAATTGAACAAGCCTACCTTAAAAATGGACTTGAAAATTAATAGCGACATAAAATTATTTTTCGACCACTTGCTTCCTGCTATTCAAAATGAAAAATTTAGTCCGTATACAAAATGGATAAACTGGGCTAATGATAGAAAAAAACAACTGCCTACAATTTTGCAGGATAATCCGGTAACCAATAATAATTACGCTAACTCATACATTTTTGCCGATGAGCTTTTCAAGCAACTGAACAAAGGTGCTGTAGCTTTAACCGGAAATGGCACTGCGTATACTTCAACTTACCAGGTAATGAAGGTAAAAGATGGCGTTCGGGTTATTGCTAACCAGGGTTGTGCCTCTATGGGGTATGATTTACCTGCCGGGGTAGGTGCTTGCGTTGCTAATGATAAAAAACCAGTAGTGGTTATTACCGGCGATGGCAGCTTGCAGATGAATATACAGGAGCTTCAAACTATTCAAACCTATAAATTGCCTATTAAGTTGTTTGTTTTAGAAAACCAGGGCTATGTTTCTATCAGAAATACGCAAACCGCTTATTTCAACAAAAGATATATTGGTTCATCGCCCGAAGGAGGGGTTATTTGCCCCGATTTGGAAAAAATAGCCTATGCCTATGGCCTTCCTTTTAAAAGAGTGAGCACAAATACCGATTTAAAACAAACCATAGCCGAAGTTTTAGCCATGGACGGCCCTGTTGTTTGCGAAGTGGTGATTGACCCGGCCCAAACCCTATACCCAAAAGCCTCATCGAAAATGAATGCCGAGGGCAAAATGGAGTCTATGCCGTTGGATGTAATGTTTCCGTTTCTTAGCGATGAAGAACAGGCACTGTGCAGGTGGAAATAAAAAATATTATATTCGACCCCTCAAGGCTGTTAATACGGCTTTGCTGATGATAACTTAGTATTGAAAAACAGATAAAAAAATAATATGAATCTTTTAGAAAGGAAAATGGTAAGCACATTGGTTGACTTAAAAGAAAACTACCATGTGATTGGAGTAAAAGCTGAATTTGAAGCCGAAGGAACAAGAATGGAAGAAGCTTTAAGGCTTAAAGAAGTTATTACAAAAGCCGGATTGGATTTAACTATAAAAATTGGTGGCTGCGAGGCGATAAAGGATTTGTATGATGCCCGATCGATTGGTGTTACGCGTATAGTTGCGCCTATGATTGAATCGGCTTATGCACTTAAAAAGTTTTTAGAGGCTGCTAAGCTGGTATTTACAAAAGAAGAATTGGAAGAGGTTTCGCTTTTGGTGAATATTGAAACCCTTACCGGTTACAATGCTTTTGATGAAATGTTGAAACTACCTGAAATAGGTGAGCTGGATGGCGTTGTATTAGGAAGAAGCGACATGTCGTGCTCGATGGGCTTAACCCGCGATGATATTAACAGCAAAGCGCTTTTTGATATTGCAAAAGAGCTTTTGCCAAAATCGAAGAAGCATGGTAAGGAAACAGTTGTAGGCGGAGGCGTATCGGCTGAGTCATTACCGTTTTTCAGAAACCTACCTGAAGGTTGCTTAGATAAATATGAAACCCGCAAAGTATTATTCAGCTGCCCTGAAGCTATAAGGCCAGATGCGCATGAAGGAATTTTGAAAGCGGTTGGATTTGAAATGATGTGGTTGAAAAACAAACGCGATTTTTACGGCCTTATTCATAACGAAGATTTAGCACGTATTAAAAATCTTGAAAAGCGTTACGAAAAATCCATTAAAGACGTAGGCGGTACAATAGGTTAATGAATGACTTTAAGAACATTAAAGCAATAATATTTGATTTAGATGGTACCCTATATTCGGGTAACCATGCTATGCCTTATGCTGTTGAAACCGTAACCTACCTTAAGCAAAAAGGCTACGAAGTATTTTACCTGACTAACAACTCAACCCGAACACCGGCGCAAATAAAAACTAAGTTAGATGGCTTAGGGTTTAGTGCCGGCGTAGAAAGAGTTTGCAGTTCTTTATCTGCAAGTATTACTTATCTTAAGCATCAAAATATTCAATCGGTATACTGTGTTGGAATGAAGGAACTAATAATTCAGCTTCAGGCAAATGGCATTACCGTTGTTAATGATACCGATGCATTAGCCTCGGCACAGGCAGTTCTTGTTGGCATGGATTCTGATTTATCGTACAAAAAAATTGCCGATGCTTACCTGATTTTTCAGCTTAATGATAAATGCAAATTAATTGCCTGTAACCTTGACAGAAGCTACCCGGTTGAAAACGGTGTGCGCCTGCCGGGTTGTGGCGCAGGGGTGGCAGCCATTGAAAATGCCTGCGAAAAAAAAATGGATTATATTGTAGGTAAACCCAATGCCTACATGCTTGAATTACTATCGGAAGAATGGAGATTAAATAAAGATGAGCTGCTGCTGGTGGGCGATACATTAGATAGCGATATTGCTATGGCTAATAGTTTTGGTTGTAAAGGCGTTCTTATTTCTGATAAAAAGCATGCGGATTCTGTTCTAACTATTCCATCAATCGAAATACTACAGAAATGGCTTTGAAAAAAATATCAATATTTACGGCCTGCTATAACGAAGAGGAAAATGTGGAGGCATTAGTTAAAGTCGTAGCAGACATTTTTAAAACGCTGCCACAGTACGATTATGAGCATGTGTTTATTGATAATGCATCGGAGGACAAGACTGTAGAGATTTTAAAAGGCATTATAAAAACCGATAACCACGTTAAGGTAATTGTCAATTCGCGCAACTTTGGACATATACGTTCGCCATTTTACGGCCTATTGCAATGCACCGGTGATGCGGTTATTTCGTTAGTAGCAGATTTTCAAGACCCGCCTGAATTGATTCCGCAATTTTTGAAAAAATGGGAGGAAGGATACAAGCTTGTTTTAGGCATAAAACAGAAGAGTAAAGAAAACCCATTGATGTTCGGTGTAAGAAAATTGTTTTACAATTTATTAGCCAAAGTATCGGGTGATGCGGATGCACCTTTGAAAAACTTTACCGGCTTTGGCTTATACGACAAAAAATTTATTGAAGTATTAAGATTGATTGACGACCCATACCCGTATTTCCGCGGCATGGTAACCGATTTCGGTTTTCAGCGCTTTGAAATAGAATATACCCAACCGGTAAGAATGGGCGGCAAAACAAAAAACAACATTTTTACTTTGTATGACATGGCCATGCTGGGCTTTGTCAACCACTCAAAAGTTCCTTTGCGTTTATCGGCGTTTATTGGGTTTGTAACTGCTGTGGCTAGTTTTTTAACTGCCGTAGTTTACTTTATTTACAAGCTGGTTGATTGGCAAAATTTTCAAGTGGGTATTGCGCCCATGGTTATTGGTGTGTTTTTCTTTTCATCAGTTCAGTTGTTTTTTATTGGGGTGATAGGAGAGTATATCGGCGCCATACACACACAAGTTAGAAAACGCCCTTTAGTAATAGAAAAAGAGCGTGTAAATTTTGACTAGCGCCCGTAAACAATCGTTCAATTTTATTTGCCTGTCTGTTTCTAATTCATAAATAATATTCACCTTTACGGCACAGATGAATACAACTGCACGAAAAATTATCGGATGGTGGCTTTTTACGGGTTGCCTGATGGTCTTTTTTCAGGTAATTGTGGGTGGTGCTACGCGGCTTACCGAATCAGGCTTATCCATCACTGAGTGGAAACCTATTAAAGGCATTGTGCCGCCACTGAACGAAAAAGAATGGAACGAAGAGTTTGAATTATACAAACAAAAGGCGCAATACAAAACTATTAACGAGGGCATGACCTTGCCCGAATTTAAATTGATTTACTTCTGGGAATATTTTCACCGGTTCTGGGCGCGCTTTATGGGTATTGTGTTTGCGGTTGGTTTCGCATATTTTATTTATAAAAAGTGGTTTGATAGAGATTTGCTTTACAAAATCTCTCCACTGTTTATTTGGGGTGGTATTGAAGGAGCATATGGCTGGTACATGGTTTCGCGGGGATTGAAGGGAATTTTTGTGCCCCCGCTCCACTTAAGCACTCACCTTATAATTGCATTAAGCTTGTTTGCCTATTTAGTTTGGTTGACGCTATATGTTTGGCGGGGTAAACAAATTTTTAGCACGGCTTCAGCCGGTGTTAAAAATTTATCTATCGCTATTCTCGTTGTTCTTTTTCTGCAAATACTTTTGGGGGGGGTGTTATCGGGTATGAAAGCGGGATTGGCTTATCCCACCTGGCCGAATATGAATGGCGAGTTTATTCCTTCGGCATTGTTCTCCGAAAAAATATCGTTTACCGGTTTCACTGTTTACAATGCACAAGATTTTTGGGGCCGTACTTTTATTCAGTTTATGCACCGGATGACAGCTTACACATTAATTCTACTGGTAGTTATTTTCTTTTTCAAGGCAAAAAATATTACTACAGATAAACTTTTCAAGACAGGGTTAAATTTCTTTCCGGTGTTGGTGTTGTTACAGGCTTGCATTGGCATTATTACCGTATTGAATTGCGTTGGAAAAATTCCGGTTATGTGGGGTGTCTTTCATCAGGCAGGCGCTATGCTTTTAATTGCCGGAACGGTTTTTATTATATTTCATCTTTATAATAAACCTACTGACACCCATACTACATGAGCAATAAAAAAATATCGTTCGTTACCATCTTCATTATTATTGTTGCTGCCTGCGGCTATTTTGTAGATATATACGACCTCATCCTTTTTAATGTGGTGAAGAAGGATAGCCTTGAAGCCATTATGGAAGGCGCAACACCAGATGTTTTAAAAAGCACCGGTATCTTTTTATTCAACATGCAAATGACCGGCATGCTAATTGGTGGTTTGCTATGGGGAATTTTGGGCGATAAGCGCGGCCGGTTATCAGTATTATTTGGGTCTATTCTTTTATATTCTGCGGCTAATATTATTAATGCCTTTGTAACCGATGTTAACCTTTATGCATTGGTGCGCGTTATAGCGGGCATAGGATTAGCAGGTGAATTAGGTGCGGGCGTAACACTGGTTTCAGAAACTATGAGCAAGGAGAATCGCGGTTATGGAACTATGATTATTGTTTCATTCGGAGCACTGGGCGCAGTAGCAGCGGCATTTGTGGCCTCTAAGGGGCAAGTAATCAGCGGCATTCTTGAAAAAATATTTCATGTTTCGTTTGCCAGTTGGCAGGTGGCTTATTTGGTTGGCGGAGCATTAGGATTATTATTGTTGATGCTGCGTGTAGGTGCTATTGAATCGGGTATGTACAAAAACCTTCAGGATGTTGAAGTAAGCCGGGGCAATATTTTAATGCTTTTTAATAACAGCGAAAGGTTTTTAAAATACATTAAATGTATACTGGTTGGTTTGCCCATTTGGTACATTGTAGGGCTTATAGTAGCTAATGCCGAACCTATATGGGGAAAGGAATTAGCGATACAGGGCAAAGTAGTTAACGGTTCGGCGTTGATGTACTCTTATATTGGTTTGTGCGTTGGTGATATTTTAAGTGGCCTGCTAAGCCAGTTGTTGCGCAGCAGGCGTAAGGTGGTAATGATTTATCTTTCGTTCTGCATTGTGCTTACGGTTTACTTTTTCTTTTTTGCGAAAGGGGCCTCATTGTTTACCTTTTATTTGCTTGTGTTTTTATTGGGTGCGGCAACCGGTTTCTGGGCTTTGTTTGTAACTATAGCTGCTGAACAATTTGGCACCAACATTCGGTCAACGGTAACTAACACTACCCCAAATTTTGTAAGGGGTTCAGTACCGCTTATTCTTTTGTTATTTCAATTCTTAAACGTTCATACTTCGAGCGCATTATTAAGTGCATTTATGGTGGGGCTGTTGTGCTTTGGCCTATCGTTCTGGGCAATTTTTCATATGCCGGAAACATTTGGCAAGGAACTGGATTATGTGGAGCAATATCCGTAATTGTATTTATGAAAATACATTAAGGCCCATTACTATGTTGGTGCAATAATTTTTAAATTGCTATACTTTTTACAAATAAAATAAATTGTATATGACCTATTTGCAGGCATTGTACGGCAGTCAACACCTTGAAATTACAAAAAATGGCAAGGACGGAGCTAAGGGCAGAACCAACGGGAATATTTTTCTTTCGGTTTTTATTATGCTGGTTGTATTTGTAATAACTTTAGGCATCACGCATTTTTCATCTTCAGCAAATCATGAAATGACCTCGGGGGTTCAGAAAATGTTTCCTTATAGCACCGGTAAGGCAATAGGTAAACTTTTGGCTATTCCGTTAATAGCTGTTATATATTTTGTGGTTATAAAAACGGCGGGCACCGAAAGAAATTACAAAAAATTAGTTGAGGAGTTTTACCAACTGCCCGAAAGCGAACAAAGCAAGGCCAATCAAAAAATTCTTATTCCGTTTTTTATTTTGCTGGCGTTAATGCTGGTATTTGTAATATAAAAACAGGAGGCTACAAGTATTTAGATTTGATAGAATGGATTGTGAATAACAACCAATATCCTACAACCAAAAAATAAATGATGCCTAATATCCAATAGCGAATAAACCCTTTAGCCTGAAGTGCAGGTTTTGAGAGTTCGTTATTTGAAACTGTCATTTTTATCATTTGATTATTGTAGCCTAATTAACTTTAAATTGTAAGTAGTACCGCCCGATGTAAGCCGCAGGGTGTAAACTCCTTTCGCTACATCAAGCACAATATTTGAAAGCAGTTTGTTAACCTCAGATTTGTACACCAGCCTTCCCTCATCATCATATATATCTATTTGGCTTGCTAATAACTTTTCATTTATTGCTAATTGCCAACTGCCATTAGTTGATGGGTTGGGATACACTTTTACCCATCTCTCTTCTTCCAAATTGGCTATACCGGTGTGGTAGTTATATGCTATTGAGGTTTGATGGCAGCCGTTGCTATCGGTTAACTCCACGGTATACAGCCCTTGTGCAAGAGCTATGTATACCGAATCGGTTGCTCCCGGAATTGGATTGTTATTAAAATACCATTGCCGGATATTGGTGTTATACACTTTTAAAGTATCGCCATAGGCGCTGATGGCAACCGGTGGATTAGGATATACCGTTATTGACACATGGTTTGATTCGATAGTGCAATTATTTTGCTCGGTTACGGTTAAATAAAAACTGCCGGCATACTGTGTATACATACATGGTGTGGTAGCTCCGTTATTCCATTCATACGTTGTAAAGCCTGTATTATTGACACAAACCTGGGCGCTATCGCCGGAGCAAAATGTTATGCTGGTATTATTAATTATTGTAGTGTCATGGGGGGCGGCCTGTACGGTGGCGGAGGCTGTTACCGAGCAACCGTTACCGGTTATTGTTACCTGATAATTGCCGGGTGACACATTTGTAAGTGTATCAGTTGTTGCACCGGTGTTCCATTGGTATTGATAGCCGCTTCCGTTTGCAACCTGCGCAGAAACAAATCCGCCATTACCACCACAGTTTGCATGTGAGGTATTGATATTTACGTTAAGATTGTAATGAGAAACAAAAGGGGCAATGGTATCAACAAAAACGTATGACTTGTTAGAACAGCCATATATTATTATTGTTAAGTAAGTCCAGCTTTGGGTAGGGGTAAAACTTATAGGATGGTTTTTCCAACTGGTATCTTTAACCACTCCTGAATTCCACAAAAGCTGTTGCACGTCGCATGGCCCGTTGCCTCCATACAAAAAAATATTACCACATGTAGGTAACGCTCCTGCGCCCAAAGTTGTGTCACCCGGCTTGGTGTCAGTCGCTATAACAATAAATTTAGGAACAGCTAACTCAATTGAGCTGGTATACGGTACGCCTGCCTGCATGGGCGCACTTAGCTGCTGACTTATGCCTTGCGCTCCAAGTGTATCATTATACCCAAAATTCAAATAGGTATTTCCTTCGTAGGCAGAGAGGTAAGAAAGGCTGCCCAGTGCATTAGAATTAGTTGAATAGGGCAAAATATTAGGCGCCCATTCAGGCTGACAAGACGACCATGAGGGCGGGGTGGTATTACTGCCGGGAGTTCCTTCAAATGAAGGGTTTTGAATATTTATTTGAGAGGTGCATTGAGAAAAAGTGCTTTGGGGAACTGTGCCGATTAGGCAAAAAAAAGCATAAAAAATATATGTGTTTTTCATAAATATAAAATTGAAAATGTATGACCTGTCTCTTTTCAAAATTCATTATTTAAAAAATGTGCCTGTTTATTACAACTTAATTAATTTCAGATTATAGCTTGCATTTCCAGATATTAACCGCAGTGTATATATGCCACTGGCTATTTCAGGAGAGAAGTTGGATACCATTGTTCTGACATTAGATTCATACACCAGTTTTCCATTGTCGTCATAAATCTCAATTGTACTTCCTAATAAGCCGTTGCTTATTGCCAGTTTCCAACTGCCGCTGCTTGATGGATTGGGATAAACCCTTACCCATTCACTTCCGCTTAACATGTCAATACCGGTTACTGTTATCGGGTTGGCAGCAGAAGTTTCATGACACCCATTAGTATCTCTAATGGCTACAGTATAAGAGCCGCTTTCGGTAGCTATATAAGTATTCATTGTGGCATTAGGTATTAGTGTATCATTCCTAAACCACTGATAGGTTGAAGCCATTACAGTAGACAGGGTATCTTGGTTATCTTGTATAACAGGCGGATCAGAAGAAAAAATAGTTACTGAAATATAATCAGAAACGCCGCAATCATTACCAAGTGTTGCTGTGGCATAATAATTGCCCGCGCTATTGGCATAAATGCATTTAGTGGTTGCCCCTGTATTCCATTCATAAGCGTCATAAGTGCTTGTTACACAAATATAGGCGCTATCGCCTAGGCACATGCTGTGTTTATCGGTTACTAATGTAATGCCTCCTAATACTGATATCGCCACATTTACCGAATCGCTTGCGCTACATCCGAAAGAATCTGTCACGTTCAAATAATATTCGGTACTAATATGTGGGCTTGCAACCGGATTAGGACATGTAACACAACTAAGCCCAGTTGAAGGCGACCATAAATATTGCACCGAATCTGACGCGGCTGCTGTTAATTGAACAGCGCCGGTACAATGGCCCACGCTATCTATAATTTGCACCGTTGGCGCAGGATTGTGCGCTGAAATGTTTTTTGATATAATAAAGGAGCCGTCTCCGGTAGTAATGGCTAGGGATACGAGATAGTTTCCTGATGAAGAAAAAGTGTGTGTGGGGGTGCTGAGTGTAGATGTATCATTAGTGCCGGTGGCGGTATCGCCGAAGTTCCAAAGATAGGTAGCATTATTATCTAAGATGGTGTCGGCAAATAATACGGCAGTATCGGAAGAACAATTGGGATAAGTAAGCGTGTATTGAAACGAGCCGGATAAATTTATTACATAATCGGGTAAGCCGAATCGTGCCTCACCAGAGTCTATGGGCACTGCTTCTAGCTGAAAATTGCATCCGGTGCCATAAACATCTGGATTATTAATGCGACTTAGATACCCAAAATGGTCGGAGGTATAGTTGTTGTCTATATATATTTTGCCATCTGGGCCTAGTTGCAAGGCATAAGGATCGTCTGCTGTTCCTACTACATTTTTTGTGCCTGCTACTGCTGCGGGGGTGCCTGCGGTAAGGTCATATTGATAAATTTTAGGGTCTCCTTCATTGGTAAAATAAAATAAATTGCTGTTTGGAGAAAAACTAATGCCATACGGATAGCCGCCCGGTGCACAGCCAAAGTAGCATACCTGCCCTAAGGCATCTGAAAGAATGAGGTCTGAAATTTTACCGGTGGCATTATTAAAACTAAAAACATCAACTGTGGCACCATAATGAGCTGCTGCAATTTTAGTTCCATCAGGCGAAATGCGCATGTAGCCTCTCGCCGCATTTGCGCTACTATTTCCGATAACAGCGCCGATTAATGAATTTACCGGATATCCGATACCCGCCGCTGTTAGCGGGAATGAGAAAAATGCATTGCTTGCGAAAACATGTACCACAAGCCAATAACCGGCTTCGTTCGCCATTCTAACGGCGGCAAGCTTTTCGCAGGTGGGCGCTATTAGGGTTTGCGGCTGCTGTAAAATGTCGCCCAGCCCCCCATGCAAATTCATGTCAATAATAGAATAGGATGCTCCTGCATTTCCATCGTTATTAGTTCCGCCAAGGTCATCAACAGTAAATAGGTAATACTTAGTGGCAGAGCCCGGATACGGAACTATTAACGCCGATTGGGTAGAGTTTTTATTGCCTCCCAACGGAATGGTATCGCTTGGCATAATGGTATTGGTTGCATCCCATACGTGTACACCATCGGAATAAAAAAGTAATTGCCCAGTGTACTTATCGGCAATACTTGCACTACCTGCATTGGTTGACATGGCGCTGCCATTTACCGAAACCGGCGCACCACTATTAAAATCAAGTTCAACGCTATCGCCAAAACACCAAATTGTGCCTGAACGGTCCTGTGCCTGCGCAAACGAAAACAGGAATGCTGTTGTAAGAAGGGATAAAATGTATTTCATAATATTTATTTTTGGGGGATTTTATATTTTAATTTCACTATTTTTTATTTATAAAATATATTTGCCGGATAACAAATCCGGTAATTATGGTTTAAAGATGGTGCTTAACTTTGTTTTTAGCAAATAATTTATTTTTACATTATCTGATTTCTAAAGGGTGGGTTTTGCCCAAAACGGTATAAATCGACAAAACAGAGCCTAAGCAATGACTACTTAAACCCATGGTTTATGGCTATATACAAGGGTTTCGACACATACCGTTGTTTGTATTTTGTACAGTTACCGGGACAGAACCATTTAGAATAAATTCAGTTATCGTATTTCTAACAAGATTTTTATATGAGAAAACAAGATCAGCTAAGTGCTTTGATTGCCAGTTTAAGTAAAAGTGAAAAGCGCTATTTTAAACTTCAGGCTTCATTACACTCCGGTGACAAAACATTTACTCATTTATTTGATGAGCTGGCAAAAGGCAGTAATTACGAACCCGACAAGCTAAGTAAGAAACTAAAAATATCTAAACCTCTTTTAGGCCATGCTAAAAAGTATTTGGAAAAAGTAGTATTGAGCAGCTTAAGGCTGTATGAACAGGATAACAACCTGATGATATGGCTTATTCTATAAATGAAAAGGCGCTTGAAAAAGCGCTGGCCTATGAAAACTTTATTATGGTTTATAATTTTTTAGGCCTCAAGTATCTTATTTTAATGTTTTTGAGTCGCGATGAAGAGGCCGCAAAAGTATCGCGGCAAAAGGCACTGAGCCTTTACCGGTTAAATGAAGCCGAGCAACTTTCTGATATTAATAAGCGGTTCAATAATCTTGCTAAAGGTGGCCGGGAAACAGAGCATTTACTAAGCAAAATAAGTCAAAAGGTGATTTTTAAAACCGCTCCCGAAAAACTAAAAAGTAACACCGGGCGGATACGGTGGCATGAAATGAAACAGAATTACTACTATTTTATAAAGCACGATTTGAAAACTGCCATACACCACAATTTATGCAAGCTTGGTATTTTCGAATCGCAACCTCAACTTGTTTATTCATGGCCGCATCCTTATTTAACTTGTATTGTTTATTTATGTAACCACTACGCCCATCTTGAAAACCGGGAAGAAGCGATAAAATTTGCTCAAAAATTGGAGTTTGAAACCGATGGACATAGAAAAGAAATACCGGTTAACCTATGCGCGCACTTTAATCTTACTGCACGCATTTCTCAAACATATTTGCTTTGCCATCAGGGCAGTTATGCCGATGCGGTAAAAAAAGCCGAAGAAATTGACATGAGTAAGCTTGATCCCGGCTCGTTTGTTATTGCAAAATTTCATCATGCACTTGCCCTTTTTTATACCGGGCGATATGACGAGGCCAGAAAAGCTTGCGAAGAATTACATAGCTCTGCATTAAACATACAAATACTACTGCTGCTAAGTAACCGGATACTGTTGGTGATGATTCACCACGCTTTAAAAAATTATAGCTTGTTGCCGCATCTTACCAGTTCGGCTGCTGCTTGGGCCAAGCGTAACGAAATAAAGGCACATAGCAGCAACGAGCTTATTCATTGGTTTCAAAATTTGGCAAAGCTAAAGCCAGAAAATATGCCCGATTTATTTTTCAAACGCTTTAACAAAGCCGTACAGAAAAACACATTTAAAGGGCACGAAGGTGACCTTGACTTAAAGAGATGGATTTCTACTAATTTACCAAAGTAAGCCCCTGCCGGAAACTTAATTTTTTTTATAGCAGCCCATAATACAGCTGTAGAAATGTTTTACCTGTTGCTATTACTATACTATAGCCTTACCAACTTAAGGTTGTAACTACTATTGCCATAAGTAACTTTAAGGGTGTAAACCCCATGAGCCACATCTATCATTAAAGTTGAACGCTGATTTCTTATTTCTGATTTGTATATCAACCTTCCATTATCATCAAAAATTTCGAGGCTGCTTCCTATTAAACCTACACCAGCAGCTAACTGCCAACTGCCGTTTGTTGAAGGATTGGGGTAAACTTTTATCCACTCATTTCCGGTTAATGCTTCTACGCCTGTTATTGTTATTAAATTTGACGATGATGTTTCATAGCATCCGTTTGTATCGCTTACTTGTACTGAATAATTACCTGTTTCAGTAGCAACGTATGTGCTTGACGTGGCCCCTTGGATAGGTGTTCCGTTTAATATCCATTGGTATGTAACACCATTATGCGAAATCAAAGTATCGCCATTGGCACCAAATTGCACTTGTTGTGCAGCATAAGTAGTTATAGAAACATGATTCGACTCGGCAGTACAACCTCCGGGTTCAGTTACGGTAACATAATAATTGCCTCCATTCTTTGCATATATACATGATGCTGTATCAGCATTTACGTTCCACAAATAGGCCTGGTTTCCACTAGGGGCACAAATTTGCGCGCTATCGCCCGAGCAGATGGTATTTCCGCTTGAGGTTAAAACAATAGGGGTTCCAGTGTGCACCGAAACTTTTATTGAATCATTAGCAATACAACCAAAAGCATCGGTACCTTGAACATGGTACTCGGTTGTAGAATCGGGGCTTGCAAATGGATTGCGACAAGTAAAACAACTAAGCCCTATTTGCGGCGACCATAAATATTGAAGTGTATCGGGGGCAGTTAAAGGTATTTGCACACTGTCGTTATCACAAAAAGCAACATTGGCGCCTACTACAATTACCGGAGGAGAATTATGAACACTTATATTCTTTGCAATAGTAAACGAGTCGGCACCGGTGTTAATTTTTAATGTTACATGGTAAGTGCCCGATGTAGAAAAATTGTGCGTAGGAGATGCTGCGGTTGATGTATTTGAAACGCCACTTGCTGTATCACCAAAACTCCAAAGGTACGTAGGCGAGTTGCTTAAAGTAGTATCTAAGAACACAATTGATGTGTCGCCAGAGCAATTGGCATAGGTTAGTGTATCGTTAACCGGTGTGTTTATGTTTTCTATAAAATCAGGCAAGCCTAATTCTTCAGTACCATAGCTTATTTGTACAGCGGCTATTGTAAAATTACAGCCTACGCCATAAACGTTAGGACTATCAATCCGGTCAAGGTAACCGGTTCCGTCATCAATCACATATACTTTTAAGTCTGGGGCTAATTGTAATGCAAACGGGGCTGTAGCAACGCCAACAACATTTCTTGATGCCAGAACGGCAGCCGAGTTGCCTGCTGCAAGATTATATTGATATACTGAAGAATCTCCTTCGGCGGTTACATATAAAAGTTTGCTATTGGGGGAAAAACTTAAGCCGTAAGGGCCTGAGTAAGTGAAACTTGACAGGCTATAAGTAGACAGTGTGTTATCAGAAAGCACATTGCCGGTAATTAAACCGGTAACATTATTAAAATTAAAAACCTGAACTGTATGGTAATAATAATCATGAGCCACCGCTATTTTTGAACCATCAGGCGAAATTTTCATATATCCGATAGCCTCAGCTCCGTTCAAACCCTGATCTTGAATTGTAATACCTAAATTTGAAGTTACCGCTGCCCCAATGCCCGATGCTGTTATAGCATATGAAAAAAACTTTTTCGAATTATATTGGTGTGTTACTAACCAATAGCCTGCATTGTTAGGCATTTTGGTAGCACATATTTTTTCGCAGGTTGGTGTGGTTAATATCTGTGGTTGCTGCAAAACATCGCCAAGCCCTCCGTTCAAACTCATATCAATAATGCTATACGACACGCCACCGGTGCCGCTGAAAAAAAAATCAACCCCACCTTGAAAATCAACTGTAAAAATATAATACTGAGTTGTTGAACCAGGCACAGGAACAATTAACGCTGATTGGGTAGCTGCATAAAAACCACCGCCAAGCGATTGAGTATTGCTTGGCATAATATTGTTAGTAGAATCCCATACGCTTATTCCATCGGTGTAAAAAAGTAATGCGCCGGTGGTTTTATCGGCCACACTTGAACAGCCTTCGAACGCAGACATTGCGCTACCGCTTACCGAAACTGGTGAGCCACTGTTAAAGTCAAGCTCAACACTATCGCCAAAACACCAAACGTTTCTTGAACGGTCTTGTGCATTAACATTAACAAACATTGCCACAGCGGCCAGAATGGATAAAAAGTATTTCATTATTGTGTGTTTTATTGGGGCGCAAAAATATAATTTTTAACAACTCCCCGCTAATATTATATATATGAAGAGAATATAAATTGTTAGAGGAAGTTTAGTAATAGCCTCTATTTTTGACTTAAGAACCACTTAATCAGACTATTTAGAGTGTATATTTTACACTTTGGTTGCTTGCGCCTTTGCTTTTTTGCCTACCAAAGGTTGGTATAGTTTCACTTCAATTAAGGGCAAAAGGGTGTTTTTACAACGGTAGCTTTAATAAGTTGGTTTCTTACTTCTACAAAAATTTCGGAGTCAACAGCTGCGTAATCAACCCGTACGTAGCCAAGGCCTATGGCTTTATTTAATGAAGGTGATTGGGTGCCTGAAGTTACTTCGCCAATTTCGTTACCGGCGGCATCTTTTATTTTAAAGTGCTGGCGCGCTATTTTTCCTTTCTCAGGAATTTCGAAACCAACTAGTTTTTTCTTTGGCCCGTTATCTTTAATCGCTTTGTGGTATTCGGAATTTACAAATGGTTTGGTGAATTTGGTAATCCAGCCTAAGCCCGCTTCAATAGGCGATGTGGAATCATCAATATCATTACCGTATAGGCAAAATGCTTTTTCAAGGCGAAGAGTATCGCGGCTACCTAAGCCGCAGGGTACAATGCCAAATTCTTTACCGGCTTCAAAAACAGCATCCCAAAGTTTTTTAGCGTTTTCGTTGCTTACATAAAGTTCAAACCCTCCGGAACCGGTATACCCGGTGTTAGAAATAATTACATTATCAATTCCGCCTATGGCGCCGGTAGTAAAAGCATAATAAGGAATAGTGCTCAAGTCGACCTTCGTAATTTTTTGAAGCGCTTTAATAGCATTCGGGCCTTGCACGGCAAGCAGGCTTAACTCGTCGCTTACATTTGTCATTTCTACACCAAAAGTATTGTGTTGCTTTACCCAGTTCCAGTCTTTTTCAATGTTCGATGCATTAACTACTAATAGATATTCATCGGCTTTAACCCGGTAAACAAGTAAATCATCTACGATGCCGCCTTTATCATTAGGCAAACATGAATACTGTACTTTACCATCGGTTAATTTGCTGGCATCGTTAGTGGTAACCCACTGTATCAAATCAAGCGCCTTGGGGCCTTTTAATCTAAACTCGCCCATGTGGCTTACATCAAATACACCAACGCTGTTGCGCACGGCCTTATGCTCATCGGTAATTGTTGAATAAACTATGGGCATGTTATAACCCGCAAACTCTGCCATTTTTGCGCCAAGTGCAATATGTACTGATGTAAGTGCTGTTTGTTTCATTGCTAAAGTGTTCATTTGAATGATGTATTATTTCGAGGTGCGAATGTAATAAAGTAGCAGATAGTATTTAGTAGTTAGTAGCTGGTATTAAGACCAATTAGCTTATCATACTGTTATAGCAGGGAGACCACGCGGAAGAGATATTACAACCTGATTAATTTTTTTGTAAATGTATTTGCCCCGGAAGCAATGCGCAACAAATAAACCCCACCTGCAAACCGGGCAGGAATTTCTGAATGTGTGCCTTTTATTTGCGATTTATAAACTACCCTGCCATCATCATTAAGTATTTCTACTTGTGCACCAATTAAATCGTTGCCAACTGCTAATTGCCAACTACCAACAGACACTGGATTAGGATAGATGGAAATTTTTTCGTCTTCATTTATGTTCTTAATACCGGTAAAACAAGTAAAATGAATCACAAAGCGGTTCCAGTCTTCACTACTATCGGCAGAAAAAGTATAATTGCCGCTTCTTGCGTTATGCCATAAATTATTAGCCTGAGAGTCTTGCACAAATATACAAATGGAGGAGTCAAAATTTTGAATAACAAAAGACATTACAAATTCGCTGTTCCCCCCGGGCCTTAAAGCCATAGGAACAGCAGGCACAGTAGCAACCGAATTCATGATATTAATTGACATCAATTGCCCGCTGTTGATGGTATATAAGGCAGGGCGATTGGGCAGGCCGATGTATTTATTTGCATCATATTGCGAATTAACGGTATCTGTAGAATTTGGATTAAAGCCAACTACGGTTTGGTCCTGCAAGCCATCGCTGGTACGAGTAACATAAATAGTAAGGCTACCCGTAAACTGCGCCTTGATATTTAGTGCTATTAAACTAAATAAAAAAAATAGTGTAACTAATTTCTTCATCCTTCTTGTAAATCAGAAAAGCATAAACCTAAATCTCTATATAAAACTAATAAACTAACACAACTTTGCACATTACAGCATCAGCAATAAGGTTTAATGTTAAAAAAATATAGATATCTTTTTGGTCCCAATTCCAGTGCCTCACCCCGTCTCGCTCTCGCTCGCCACCCCTCTCCACAAAAGTGGAGAAGGGAATACAACATGATTCGCTCAACCAAACAAAGACCTGTTTTCAAATTTATTAAACTGACCTGCTATTTGTCTTTATACTAAATACTAAAACTCTATATCTTCACTTTATGAAATTTAAAGAACCTGTAGCGGTAAAACAGATTGCAGCGTGGACAAACTGTGAAATTATTGGGGATGGAAATGCATTTGTAAAAGGCCTGAACGAAATACATAATGTAGAAGCGGGCGATATAACTTTTGTTGACCATGAGAAGTATTACGAATTTACTTTAGCCTCAAATGCTTCTTTTATTATTATTAATAAAAAGATGGAAGCGCCTGTAGGGAAAACTTTATTGTACAGCGAAAATCCGTTTGTTGCTTATAATTTATTGGCGCAAAAATTTCATCCGGAATTAAGGCCCAAGAAAAGTATTAGTGAAACAGCTACTATTGGAGAAGGGACCTATATTTATCCGAACACATTTATTGGCGAGCAAGTTAAGATTGGGAAGAATTGTGTTATTCACCCGAATGTAACCCTTTATAACTATTGCGAAATTGGCGATGGCGTAATTATACACGCCAACACAACTATTGGTTCGGATGCTTTTTATTATAAGAAGCATGCTACGCATTTTGACAAAATGCACACAGCCGGTAAAGTAATTATTGCCGACAACGTTGAAATTGGTGCCGGTTGCACTATTGATGCGGGTGTTTCATCAGATACATTTATTGGCAAGGGAACAAAGCTTGATGACCAGGTGCATATTGGGCACGATGTAAAAATAGGTGAGCACTGTATTATAGCCGGGCAAGTAGGTATAGCCGGTAATACTACAGTAGGCAACTGGGTAACGCTTTACGGAAAAGCAGCCATCAACAAGAATATTAGCATAGGCGACCGGGCTGTGGTTTTGGCTACCAGTGCTGTAGCAAAATCGTTAGAAGCGGGCAAAACATACTTGGGCTATCCGGCAGTTGAGGCCAGGGTTTTTGCAAGGCAATCGGCCATTATAAAAATGCTGCCGGAGATTTGGGAGAAGTTAAAAAAGTTGTAACCCCCTTCTGTCTCCGCCTCTGCGGAGAAACAAAAGCCAAACAGCCACCTTCTCCTGCGCCCCCACAGGCTCTCGCACTCCTCCTCCAAAGGAGGACAAAGGGCAATATATAAGACGAATTAGATAATATTTTTAAAAATGCATCCCCTTTAAAGAATAACACAATTTTCAGTCTTATCTTCCGTCTGTAATTTAAAACACAGAAAAATGATTCCCTTAGATATTTCGGGCGCAAGCCTATTCAGCAACTCTTCGCAGTTTTTACACGTTGTTGGCATAGCGCTAAAGTTAATTGCGGGCAGTTTTGGCATTCTTTTGTTTACCGGTGTTTCAATAATTGCCGCTGTTGTATATTCTGTTTATAAAGCAGCGCAAAGCTCTTCGGCAATTTTGGGGCTGCGGTTGCTGCTGCGTACTGTTGCTTATCTTACCGGTGTGTTTTTCGCCTTGTTCTTTATTATGGTGGCCGCTATATTTTTCAGTATTTCGTTTTTAAAACTACTTTTAGTTGCTGCGCTTATTGTTTTTATAACTTCTTTTTTAGTGCAGGAGTTTATTTTGTTTTTCCTTTTCAAGCGCTTTGGCAAATACTTTTTTTACATTACTTCGCTACGCCAAATACATAAAACAGTTTTTAATGAGCACGAAGAAAAAAATTAAAGCACCGGTTAAAAAAAAACCACCCGTTAAAAAAAAATATGCCGGCCCAAACGATGGCAAAACCCGCTGCGCCTGGTGCCTGGGCGACCCTATTTATGTAAGCTACCATGATAATGAATGGGGACAAGCTGTGCATGATGATAAATTATTATTCGAATTTTTGGTGCTCGAAAGCTTTCAGGCGGGTTTAAGTTGGCTTACTATTTTGCGCAAGCGCGAAAACTTTAGAAAAGCATTTGCCAACTTTGATGTAAAAAAAGTAGCCAAGTTTGACAAGAAGAAGTTTGACGAATTAATGCAAGATGCGGGTATAGTTCGCAACCGGTTAAAAATTGAAGCCGCTATTAATAATGCTGCACGGTTTATGGAAATACAGAACGAGTTTGGCAGCTTTGATAAATATGTGTGGAGTTTTGTTGGTGGCAGGCCTTTGGTAAACCGCTTAAAAAGCATGAGTGAAATAAAAGCCAAAACCGACATTAGCGATGCTATGAGCAAAGACATGGGCAGCCGGGGTTTTAAGTTTCGTGGCTCAACTATTTGTTATGCATTTATGCAGGCTGTAGGCATGGTTAATGACCATATTGATGGGTGTTGGAAGAAGAAAGGATAGAAATACCCATACGCACCCTCTAACTCCCTAAAGGGAGAACCGGCTGCGCGGCTGGCTCTCCACTAATCAAAATCGTTTATTTACTCCATACGTTAAGTTAAACTCCAACAGCCTCCTCCTGCTACCCCGCAGCCACACGCACTCCACCTCCGAAGGAGGACAAGAAAGCAAAAAATTGTTTAAAATTAAATTATAAATTTTAGCTAATTTTGTTATTTTTGTAATGGAGTTAGGCTTGTTTATGATTTTAAATAGGCTCTATTTAAAGCTTTACAAACACGGTTGACAATGGTTGACACTTTATAATGACAATGTGCTGGTTTTCAATTGTTTAGTTTTGGAGTGTCAACTGTAAACCATGTTGTTCTATAAATTATTGAAAGTTAGCCTGTTACATAAAATTTTAGTTGAAGATGGTTGACAGTTTTGGAAGGGAGCGCTTTTGGCTGCCGGATGATTGCGTATAGCACCGGCAGGATGAATACAACCTATTCCAACTTTTCTTGTTTATTTTTGTCAGATAATTTATTGATGGATACGACCAAACCCATAGTTAACCGAGTAGCTCAAAGCCCACTAATTACGCTTGATTTGGAGACTTTTTTCCCAAAACAGGAGGAAATTAGTGTAATTGACCTGAAAGACTTCCTTTTTAAGGGCCTGCTTTTGCGTGAAGCTGATTTTCGCGAAGCCGTTAAAAAAATGGATTGGAGCCAGTTTAAAGATAAATATGTAGTTATTCATTGCTCAACCGATGCCATTATACCCATGTGGGCATATATGGTTTTAAGTTCCGAGCTTTCGAATTATGCCATTGATATTGCCAGCAGTAAGCCCGAACATGCCGATGAAATTTTCTTGTATCGCAATATTGCCAAGTTAGATATGGCGGCATTTAAAAATCAACGTATAGTAATAAAAGGCTGCGGCGACAGGAAAATTCCCGAAGCAGCATTTGTTCAAATTACCCAGCAATTATCAAAAGTGGCCCGTTCGTTAATGTATGGCGAGCCCTGTTCTACTGTTCCCGTTTTTAAAAAATCTATAGACTAATTTGAAACCATCACGTAATGCTTTTTTGGTACTGGCTGCTTGTTTTGCCACATTGGTTGTTGCTTCGGCAACAATTTTTGCAGGGTACAATTATTTTGTTGACCGGCCGGTTAACGTTTTAGAGTCGTGTAAGAACGATTGTCCGAATATCCGGTGGCTGCACCCGGTTGATTCTTCTCAATGGGCATACCCGGTAGTTGTTCAGGGCGAGGTGTATTTTGCCGGTGAAAGGGTGCCCTTGGAAGACCCTGATGTTAAAGAGCGCTTAGAGCATGAATTAACCATTAATTATTACTGGCACTCCAATACCTTGTTGAGTATGAAAATGGCTAACCGCTATTTTGATGAGGTTGAAACTGAATTGAAAAAAAACGATGTGCCCACAGATTTTAAATACCTGGCACTTATTGAAAGTGGCTTCAAGTTGGAAAGTTCACCTGCCGGAGCTGTTGGCGCATGGCAATTACTAAAGGGCACGGCTAAAGAGCGCGGCCTTGTAGTTAATGATGAGGTAGACGAACGATATAACCTTGAAAAATCTACCGATGCGGCCTGCGCGTATATAAAAAATGCCAAAGATAAACTTGGCAACTGGACATTAGCTGCTGCGTCGTATAATCTAGGCCTCCCATCTATGATGCAGCGGGTTAAAGACCAAAAAAACAGTACCTATTACGACATGTACTTTAATCCTGAAACGTCGCGTTACATTTTCAGGATGATTGCCATGAAAATTATTTTCTCGAACCCTAAAGAAGCGGGCTATATAATTAAGCCCGAAGAGCTTTACCAGCCCTACCAGTATAAGGTAATGCAGGTTGATTCGAGCATTGCCGATATAGCTGATTTTGCTGCTCAATACGGCTTAAAATACAAGCACATTAAAATGCTAAACCCTTGGCTGCGCAATGCTTCGCTGGTAAATAAAGAGCACAAAATCTACGAAATAAAGCTCCTCAACTCAAAATAGGGTGGCAGGAATTTGCCCCTATGTTTTGCATAGTGGCGGAAATATTTATTTTTGCGCTCCTTAACAATGGTGCGGTAGCTCAGTTGGTAGAGCAATAGACTGAAAATCTATGTGTCGGGGGTTCAATTCCCTCCCACACCACAAAAGTCAAGTTAGATATCTTCAAATTTCTTCAAACCCGCGCCCAGCGCGGGTTTTGTTTTTAGAACCCTTCAGGAAGTTTCAGTTTACAACGTAAGTATTTCACTATTTCCCAATAGCCTCAAAACTCATCTGGATTATCAATATAAAGCATTGAAAATCATAATTGATTCCATAAATACACTCTATTATTTAGCCCATAGTATCATTTCTCCTCGGGCCTAAAAAGTACTAAAAAATATCTCTTTCACTGATGCCGGTCATACGCTTTGGCTTATAACTAGGGTTTCTTCGCTGCCGAATAATATAATCCCGCTCTTGGAAAATGAGCAATCTAAGAATGGGGAAGTGGGGTGAGGAAGTAAATATGTAAGGATAAACTATTCAGTGTAACGAACCCATTGATTTGTGGTTATTTGAATTGGCCTCTGATTGGATAGGTAGTTATAGATATTTCGTTTTGTCATTCATTTTATTTCTACTTCTATAGATTACTATTTAATATTTGAATTTATGATTATTACAATAATATATAAAAGCTGAACACATAAACTTAAAACCCAAAAACAATGACCAGAGAAGAAATCTTACAAGTTATCGAGAAACATTTAAAAAAATCTGTTTCCGGAATTACCGAAAATATTCAACCCGAGAAAAAATTTACTGATTACGGTGCAAATAGCCTGGATATTGTAGAAATCGTATCGGGTTCAATGCGTGAAATGAAAATAAAAATACCGCGCACTGAGCTGTCGGAAATAACCAACATTGCCGGATTGGTAGACAAATTCGAAAGTTTCTCAAAAAACTAATTCCTTGAACCAGGCATTTTTAGACTTTTCCGGTAAAACCGTTTTAATTACCGGCGGTACCAGAGGTATTGGATTGGAAACAGGCCTTTCATTTGCGAAAAGAGGCGCCCTATGTGTTTTAACCTACCGTTGGGGCGATCATGATGAAGCAGATATTTATGATTTGTTTGCCCAACACCATGCCGTTAAACCAATTTTAGCGCAAGCCGATGTAGCTAACCCCGACGATACAGCCGCTCTGCTAGAGAGTTTAAAAGCAAAACAAATCCATAAGATTGATGTGTTTGTAAGCAACGTCTCTTCGGCAATGGTCATTAATTGCTTTGATGACTATACTTTGAAAGGCTTAAAGCAAAGCATTTCTTATTCCACTTGGCCCATGATTGCTTACACACAGGCTATATTCAAAGCGTTTGGAAGCTATCCAAAATATATTTTAGGAGTCTCCTCTACCGGGCCCGACGATTATTCAATCGGGTATGATTATGTAGCGGCATCCAAAGCGGTAATGGAAGTGTTTGTAAAATATCTGAATTACCGCTTGCGCGAATTCGATGTATGTATAAATGCTGTTCGCTCACGGGCAATTAAAACAAAATCGTTGGAAGCAACTTTTGGAAAGGACTTAGAAAGTTTTGCTAAGCAATTTGTTCCCGACAGCTATTGGATTTTACCGGAAGAACTTGCAGAAACAATGGTAGCCTTATGCTCAGGGTATTGCGACACCGTTACCGGACAAATTATTACTGTAGATAAGGGAACAAATTTCTTCGACAATCTTATGGAGATATACACCCGTGAACAAAAACGAAAAAAACAAACAGTTTGAACTATGGCATTAGATGAAAGCTTAGCAGATCACGTTCATAAAAATTACGCCTCCTATACTTACGATATGTTTATGATGAACATGTCGGCAGATTTAGAGGAGATTGATTTGTTCGGCGAATGGTTCAATATTTTAAATAACAAAAACGTTTATACTTTCGAAGCAATCCGTTCTGCCGCACAAAAACCTGAAATAGATTTGAAGCGCAGAAATGGCGAAAACATACACATCATTAATCTCTCCAGCTACAATTATTTAGGTTTTAGCTATCACCCGGAAGTAATAAAGGCGGCGCAGGATGCTGTTGCTAAGTATGGTTTAGGGGCTTCAAGTTCGCCTGTAATTAGCGGCACCTACCAAATTCACCAGGAGCTGGAGCAGGCCCTAGAAAAGTTTTTTGCGTTGCCCGATAGGGGTGTTTCATTATTTACCGCCGGCTATAGTGTGAATCTTGGAGTAATCTCTGCATTTATAAAACCCGGACATCAAATTATTATGGATAGGGCCGCCCACATGTCAATTGTAGAAGGTGCCAAGCTTTCTGGCGGTGAAGTTTCTTATTTCAACCATAATGATATGGTTCACTTAGAGCAATTGTTGAAAGAAAAATGCGATGAGTTTACCCGCGTTTTAATTTGCGTAGAAGGTTTGTATAGTGGCGATGGAGATTTTGGTAATTTAAAGGAAGTTGTTCGCTTGGCAAAAAAATATGGCGCATATACTCTGGTAGATGAGGCCCATTCTGCAATGGTAGCCGGTGAAAATGGCAGAGGCGTTAGTGAATTACAAGGTGTTTTAGAAGATGTGGATTTATATGTAATGACCTTCAGTAAGGCCTTTGGCGGCGTGGGGGGCGCGGTATATGCTAAAAAAAACATTATCAATTACATTAACTGGTATGCAAAATGTCGCATGTTTTCATGCGCTCTTGACCCTGCGGTTACCGGTGGTATGGTAAAGGTTGTTGAATTGGCCATGCAGCCGATTGGTTATGAAAGACGCAAACGTGTAATAGATAATGCAAATTATTTCAGAAGTCTTTTGAAAAACAAAGTGGATTTAGGCGCCAGTGAATCATGGGTGGTAATTGTAAATTTTGGTAGCGAAAGCAAAACTTTAGCCCTTAATGACTACTTACAGAAAACCGGTGTAGATACCAGTATTATACAGTTTCCGGCCGTTCCTAAAAATGATGCAAGAATCAGAATGTTTATTACCTCTGAACATACACACCGGCAATTAGAAAGGGCGGCTGATATAATAATTGCTGCGGCCGAAAAATTTGATTTTGAAAAATTAGCTAAACAACAAAGTTCATGAAAAAGGTTGCATTAATAACAGGTGGCTCATCCGGCCTAGGCTTTTCTTTTGCCAAACTACTTGGAAAAGATGGATACGATGTAATAATTGTAGCGCGCAATCAAAAGCGCATTACCGATGCAGTAGCTGAGTTGACCGCCCTAGGCATTAACGCAAAAGGATTTTCATGCAATATTACAGATGAAGCCGGCTTAAAAAATATCTATGCCGATGTAAAAAAAGACTACGGAAAGTTAGACTTTTTGATTTTGAATGCCGGAAGGGTTTCCACCATTTTGCTATCCGATTATCAAAGCACCTCTCAAATGAGACAGGATTTGGAAGTAGATTTATGGGGTACAATTCTCACGGCACATATCCTTACGCCGCTTTTAGTGAAAAATTCCAAAGTGCTTTTGGTGTCTTCCGGTTTTGGATTAATCGGCGTAGCAGGATATTCTATTTACTGCGCGGCTAAAGCCGGTATCCTCAATTTTGGCGAATCGCTAAGACGAGAACTACTACACAAAAATATTAATGTATATGCTACAACTCCGAGCGACATGGACACTCCTCAGTTTCGCGAGGAAGTGAAAAACGCGCCAACATGGATGAAAAAAGAATCGCCTAGAAAATTAATGAAAACTGAAGATGCCGCTGCAAAAATTTTAAAAAAAACAAAAGGCAAAAGAACCTATTTAATCATTCCGGCATCGGACGTAAATTTGCTGTCGAATTTGACCAAAATATTGCCGCGAAAATTTCGTGATTACTTACTGGACGACATGTTTCCAAGGCCGCTTGCTTAATAATACTGAATCAATATTAAAAAATGCTAACGAATTGCACGCCCACACTTTATAAAAATGAATTGCATGTATGGCGATACAGTGTTAGGCATGAAGATTATTTAACTGAATTACATGCCCCTGTTTTATCGGAAGAAGAAAGAGTTAGGTGCTCCGAATTTTTATATGACCCGGATAAGCGTAAATATATTTGCAATCACGTGTTTCGGCGTTCAGTTTTAGCCCGATACTTAGGTATTCCACCCGTCCATGTTCAATATAGCTACACAAATTTTGGCAAACCTTTTTTCAATAAAAGCGAGATTCAATTTAGTCATAGCTATAGGAATGATATTGGTTTACTAGCGGTGTATAAAGGCGGTGAAGTTGGCATTGATATTGAGCGAGACAAAGAGATGGATGACGTGGTTACATTCTCCAACTTTTCATTTTCAGAAGCCGAAAAGGCAATGATTTTTGCAAATGGAAAATTTGACAAAAGCACTTTTTTTACATTTTGGACTTTTAAGGAATCATTTATAAAAGCTATTGGCACTGGTTTAAATGCCGATATCCGCAAATTCGATTTGGCTGATTTTATGCACCAGGAAATAAAAGAATTGCCGTTCGGCGGAAATACAAATTGGATTATCAAAAAATTATCTGCCCCAGAGGGCTATAAAGCCGCTTATGCAGTTAAGGGCATTGTTGAGAGATTGATAGAATTTAATTACAACTAAAAAAGACTTTTTAAAATGAGCTTGCAAGTAATTATGTTTCCAGGCCAAGGATCGCAATTTGAAGGTATGGGTGCAACTTTGTTTGAATCCTATCCCGAAATTGTATCAAGGACTAATTCCATTTTGGGATTCGACATCGAAAAGATTTGCTTGCAAAATCCAAATGGCGATTTAAATAAGACCATTTACACGCAGCCAGCTTTATACCTGGTGAGTTACCTTTCATACCTCGAATACTTAAAAAACAATCCGGTGCCTAACTGCGTTTTGGGCCATAGCTTAGGCGAGTTTACTGCTCTTTGCGCTGCTGGTGTTTTTGATTTCGAAACCGGCTTGCAGATTGTAAAAAAACGTGCTGAGTTTATGTTTACCATCAACGGAACCGGCATGGCTGCAGTAATAGGCGCCAATTACCGGGAGGTAAACGATTACCTAACCGAAAATTTTCCAACAATAGATATTGCAAATATTAATACATCAACTCAAATAGTAATCTCCGGCCCTTTAGATGATTTATTGCAAGCTGT
Organism: uncultured Bacteroidota bacterium; assembly: GCA_903919075.1. Lineage (GTDB taxonomy): Bacteria > Bacteroidota > Bacteroidia > Chitinophagales > LD1 > Bog-950. The sequence continues at coordinate 124,445 of CAIXGR010000097.1, forward strand.
AGCTTTTTTTGAAGAAGAATACTTGACTTGCGTTCCGCTAAAAGTAAGTGGGGGCTTTCACTCACGCTATATGTCGCCATTGAAGGAGAGCTTTACTAAAGTAATTTTTGAACAAACACTACGACCTCCAAAAATTCCAGTGGTAGCCAATTTTACCGCCCGATTTTACCCTGGTGATAAACCAGGAATTCGAGGAAACATGATTAATCAACTAGACGGCCCCATTCGTTGGCAGCAAAGCATACAACTGTTGCATGATGAGGGGGAATGCAATTTTATAGAAGTTGGTCCGGGTAATATCTTGTCGAATATGATTAAAAAAATGCAACCATTAAGCAGTGAACGAAATTGAAAAGGAAGAGTTAATTCATAAACTGAAACGCACGGTGGTTCAAATGCCTGCAGCAGGCACTGTGCCGGTGAATTATTCCAAAAAAGATATTGATAAAATAATTCCTCATCGTGCGCCCTTTGCATTGATAAACAAAATACATGCGGTGAATTTGAAAGATGGCCTGATAGAGGTAAGCAGTTTTGTAAACCCTGACGACATAGTTTTTAAAGGTCATTTTCCGGGCATGCCGGTGTACCCGGGAGTAATGCAGATTGAAAGTATGGGACAAGCGGGGTTATGCATGGCTTACTTTTTAAAAAACAATACAACCGTAATTGCCCCCGACAGCACACCCGTAAAGGGTTTATTTACCCGGGTTCATAATGCAGGGTTTAATAAAAGTGTATTGCCCGGAAACAATATGATTATTCGGGTTAAATCAATTGAAGATGATGATTTCATGGGACTGATGAGTGCGCAGGTGTTGGTGAATGATGAGATTTGTTCGCACTCAATTTTAGAAGTATATTATTCATAGCAACACATTTAAAATAAATATTATGTTTAAAAAACGAGTAGTAGTGACAGGAATGTCAATCAACACTCCTATTGGCGATAACCTTGAAGACTTCTTACAAAATTTATTGGCAGGAAAATCGGCGATAACCCGTTGGAAAACATTAGAAACAGATCGTATATACGCAAAAGTAGGCGGAGATTTAGGCAGTTACGATATACATTCGAAAATTGAAACATATAGGAATCGTATACCACAGCAAGTATTCGAACGTTTAGAAAAATTGGGAAATAAATTTCCTTTTGCTGTAGCTGTAACTTTACAAACTGCTGTAGAGGCTTTTTTAGATGCCGGATATATTGATAAGTTGAAAGATGGTAACAATGTAGCTACCGTAGTAGCCGGGCACAATTTAAATCAAAAATATACTTTCCAAAATCACGATGTATTTAACGATGAGCCTGAGTTTATTGATGGTTTGTTTGCACTATACGGGTTGGACACGCACCATGTAGGCGGGGTAACAGATGTTTTGCAACTGCACGGGCCCGCTTATACCGTTGGCGCTGCATGTGCCAGTGGCAATGTTGCTATGCGCTGCGCCCTTGATGAAATACAAATGCATGATGTACCGGTAGCAGCAGTTGTTGCACCCTTATTAGATTTTTCGCCTTTAGATTTACAGGGCATGGCTATAATGGGTGCCATTACGTATAAATCATTTAATGACCATCCTTCAAGAGCCAGCCGTCCTTATGATACAGCGCGCGAAGGCTTTGTTCCTTCGCATGGCGCAGCAGTTTTAATATTAGAAGATTTAGAACATGCCTTAGCACGAGGCGCAAAAATATATGCCGAAATTTTAGGTGTTGAGTCTTCCTCTGATGGTTGCCATTTGCCCCAGCCTTCGCAAATTGGGCAGTCGAGACTAATGAAACGGTTGCTTGATAAATGCGGAGTAAAACCTGAAGAGATAGATTACATTAATGCGCATGCCACCTCTACACCACTAGGAGATTTGACAGAACTCCGTTCAATAAAAGATGTGTTTGGCGCACATACTAAAAAACTTAAAATTAATGCCCCCAAATCCATGCTGGGGCATACCTGTTGGTCAGCTGCAACGGTTGAAACAGTAGCTGCAATTTTACAAATGAACCGGGGCGAGTTACATCCATCTATCAACATTGAAAATTTAGACCCAGAGGTGGATATTGACGTTTGCAGAAACGAAAGGAAAAAACATAACATCAATATTTTTCTTAAAAATTCCTTCGGTTTTGGCGGATTGAATAGCATTAGTTTAATTAAAAAGTATAAAGGATAGTTTTAATATAACCAGTTAAAGAGCCAAAAGTATTGCATGGCTAATTCCATCAGGCCATTTAAAGTTTAATGATTTAAAAATGAAAATATTTATAACAGGCGGCTCTCGCGGGATTGGACATAAAGTTGTGATGATGGCTTTAGCCAAAGGGCACGATGTGGCCTTTACTTATAATAATCCCGAAACTGATGTAAAGCAAATTCTTGAAGAGGCAAAACGAATTGCACCCAATCAACTTTGCAATGCATATCAACTCAATATCCGGAAATCAGATGACGTTGTGCGGGTTACTGATCAGGTACTGGATGATTTTGAAGATGTTGATACCGTCATTAATAATGCCGGTATCAATAAAAACAATTTAGCGTTTAACATGACTGACGATGAGTGGCTGGATGTAATTGACACTAATTTGAACGGAACATTTTACGTCATCCGTCAGTTTTTGCCGGTTTTTTTAGCAAATAGAAAAGGGCATTTTGTTACAGTTTCTTCCATCGCAAAAGATGGTATTTCCGGCCAGGCAAATTATAGTGCCAGCAAGGCCGGGTTAGTGGGACTATCGGGCGCTATTGCAAAAGAGTACGGACAAAAAGGAATTACAAGTAACGTAGTTGTGCCCGGTATGTTTGAAACAGATATGACAAAAAAATCTTTAAACAACCAGTTGAAAGATTTTTGGATGCTGCATTGCCCGTTAAAACGAATGGGCAAACTGGAGGAGCTGGCAGAGGTGATATTATTTTTAGGTTCAGATGCGGCAAGCTTTGTAAATGGACAAGCAATTAGTGTAACCGGTGGTTTAGACTGGGCTGAATAATGGAAAACAAAGAATACGGCATAGAAAAAATAAGGGTTTACCCCACGGCATTGCAACTTGATTTGGAAGAGTTAGCAAATGTGCGGGGCTATGATGTTGCACACATGCATAAGGAGTTGATGGTTGAAAAGCGGGGAGTGAATCCGCCTTGGGAAGACTCAGTTACCATGTCGGTTAATGCCGCAAAACCAATGCTAACAAAAGAAGATGTAGCGTCAATAGGTTTATTGATTGTAGCTTCGGAAACCGGGTTAGATCATGAAAAGGCGTTGAGTTCATGGGTGTTTCACCATTTAGGTTTACCAAGCAATTGCCGACACTTTGAAGTAAAAATTGCGTGTTACTCAGGCACGGCTGCTTTAAAAATGGGCATTTCGTGGTTGGCTTCAGGCATGGCAAAAAAAGGACAAAAGGCTTTGATAATTACAACTGATGAAAGTTTGAATTCCATTCACAAGCCTTGGGAATATGTGTGTGGTGGCGGTGCAGTAGCTATGTTAGTTTCAGACAAACCTGATTTTTTGGTTTTGGAATTGGATAAGTTTGGCATTTACGCGCATGAAGTTGCCGATGTTATAAGGCCCTTGCCCTGGCTTGAAACCGGAAATAGCGAACACAGTTTATTTTCGTACATGGAAGCCTTAGCCAGTACTTATGAAGACTATCAGACAAATGTTGGCGCCTTTGATTTTACTACCTATTTCAAATACAATATATATCACGTACCATTCAGCGGCATTAGTTTTCGCGCGCATAAACAACTTTTGCGAATGAATACCGAAATGGAAAACGAACAAATTGCTGCTGATTTCACGCGCAAAGTCTTGCCCTCCATTTCTTATTCAAAAGATATTGGCGGTACTTATGGTGGGAGTGTATTTATTGCACTGCTTGCAACTATAGATTCCGTAAATGATTTGAAAGCCGGCGATAGGCTTGGCGTATTTTCGTACGGCTCGGGTTCGTGTGCTGAGTTTTATAGTTTTCTTTATACTGACAAATCGAAAACTATTGCGGCTGAAGCCGGCTTGAAAAACCTCCTCAAAAATCGTTACAAAATAAACGTTGCCCAATATGAAGCAATCGAGACCCTGCGGGAACGGCGGATAAAAGAGGGTGATTTCGTTCCTAACTTTGATATGATTGAAGGAATGTACAATGCCGCCTACAAAGAAAAGGATCTTTTGGTTTATACCGGTTCAAAGGGATTTTACAGAAGTTATAAATTCAGCTAAATGCATTTTAAAATCGATGTACCAAAATTGCTGAATCCGGAATCTATCGCCTTGTTGCATAAACAGGTGAATGGGGCGGAACAGGAAAACGCACAGTTTTTAGTATTAACAGGCAGCGCGAATATTTTTTGTGCCGGGTTGGATTTGCACTGGGTTGCCGAAAACCCCGACCGAAATTATTTGCCGGCCATGAAACAATATCATGCGTTGCTCAAAAAACTACAAACCGGAAAGTTTATTTCCATCGCAATGATTAATGGCGAAGCTTCAGGCGGCGGCATGGGCTTGGTATGTGCCTGCGATTATGTAATTGCTGAAGTACAAAGCACCTTCTCACTTCCCGAAGGGTTATTAGGTTTAATTCCCGGCATGATTTTACCATCTCTATTAAACCGGTTAAAGCTTTCGGATATTAAGAAAATGATTTTTACCGGTAAAAAATACAATACCGCACAATCATTAGCATTAGGAATATGCGATGAAGTAGTGGATGAAAAAGTATTTGAAGAAACGCTCTATATGGCAATAAACAATATGAAATTGTGCAAAAGAGATTCGGTGGGCGCCATTAAAGAATTACTGTATTATACACATCTTTCAAAAGACGAATATGCCGAATTAGGAATGAAAATATTGTCAGAGAAACTGAACGAAGCTGAAATAGCTGAAAGGCTGCAAAATATTGCAGCGTTTATGAAAGCCTAAAGTCCTAACACCTCTTGATCCATGTATAATCGTTGCAATCCTTCTGCAAAATCATAACCCCTGTCAGCTATTATTGTTTGCCCCCTCACTGCATCCATAAGCCCGCTACACATCATGTAAGTAACTTTCGCTACCTCTTCTAACTCAATATTGGTTCCGGGGATATCATATTTTTCTATAAATTCTACCCACTCATTTCCTAAGGTTGAAAGAAGCGAATCTGTAATAACCGGTCGGGTTCTTATTATATTGAAAATTACATTCTCATCGTAAAAATGATAGTTTAAATATTTTACCAAAACCTCATTAAGTGCTTTTGTAGCGGCAGCAAAGTCGTAGTTTTTATGGAACCTGTCAGGCCCGTGTGATGAAAGGCCGATGACATACTTAGGATATTTACCAAATATATTTTTCATTTGTTTGGTGTACTCAATCATAGGCCAGCAGCTGTATTCAATGCTTTTTAATAGGTTGGCCTCTTTATAATCATCAATTCCTTTTACCAGTGTCGTGAAAGACACGTTTGAAATAAATACATCAAGCCTTCCGAAACGGCTTCTAATTTCAGTTAATAATTCAATAGTGTCGTCGTTATTAATAACATCGGCTTGTTTTAAAACCGGAGCCTCCAACCCTCGCTTTTTGAAATCAGCTATAATATCTTCTTCTTCTATACTTCCCCATCCATAAGTAATAACTACTTTATCGCCGTGTTCAGCAAATTTCATTGCTATTTCTTTTCCAATTCCCTTGCTGCCACCGGTTACCAGTACTACGCGTTGATTAGTATTTGACATAATTTTCCTGTATTGATTTTAAAATTTCTTCTTCATTAAAAGTAAGCTCGTGCATCATGGTTTCAATGCTATAGGTTTCTTCAAACATTTTTCTACGGGCCATGCTTTGATAGCGCTTTAAAACCGATAAGGCCTTGCGTGGCTTTTCGGCCATTGCTTCGGCCAAAACATTAGCCTTTTCCAACACTTCCGCCTTAGGTAAAATGTAATTGAAATTAGTTTTTCCAATAAAACTTTTCCCTAAATAAAAATTGCCCGTGTATTGCATTTCCTGCGCAATGGCGGGGCTCATATAATGTTCCATTAATTTGGTAATGCCCATACCAGGGCTAAATCCCATATTCATAAACGAACAGCCGTAGCGACTTTCTTCGGCCAAAACCGCAACATCGGCGCACAAACCCAATGCCAGCCCTCCTCCTATTGCGTGCCCTTCCATAGCTGCAATAACCGGTATTTGAATATCGAGCAGCATTTTTGAGAGCACAATATCTACCGGTAAAATTTCTTTTTTACACAACCTGATTAGTGTATCTAAATCAGCCCCCGAGCAAAAAATTTCTTTCGTGCCACTAAGTATTAAAACTTTTATTTTTTCGCTTGCCTTTACTTCATTAAGCAATTCAACTAATCGCTCAACAAAATGCGACGACAGTGCATTTTTGCCAACAACATCCTGCATTTGCAAATTGGCAATGCCTGAATTATCTACAGATAGTGAGATGAATTGTTTATTGCTCAAGAAATAAATATTATGCTAAACAGGGGGGATAATAGGCGCAAATATATTATAGTTTGGCTTAATAAACGGGTATTTATTGTTGTATTAAAATTCGCGATTATTTATTTTTTCTGCAAATTCAAGCAAGGGCTCTTTAAGTTCACTATCTAATGAAATGCTCTTTAATGATTCAATAGCCGATAAATAAAGGCCTTCTGTCGTACGAATGGTTTGCTGCCTGGCGCCAGTGTTTTCGAATAGCTCTTTTACCAATGTAATTTTAGTTTTCTCGTCCCTTTCTTTCAACAAACCCAGTAATTGTTTTTTTTGTGCGGCATTGCCCCTGTTCCATGCCGATACAAACAGGTAAGTCTTTTTGTTCATCAAAATATCGCCGCCAATGCGTTTACCTACCTTCTCTTCCTCACCAAAACTGTCTAAATAGTCATCTTTTATTTGAAAAGAGAGTCCCAGCTTTTTTCCAAACTCATATATCAACTGTTGATTTTCTTCGCTGGCACCAGCCAAAACAGCCCCCATTTGCAGACAACAACCCAAAAGAACCGAGGTTTTATATTCAATCATATGCAGGTATTCAATTTCAGATACATTCTCTCGCTCCTCAAAATCAATATCCATTTGTTGGCCTTCGAAAATTTGAATGCTGGTAGTATTAAAAATCTGAAAAAGTCCTGCGATATGCTCCGGCGATACCATGGCCAGAAATTTGTACGCATAAGAAAGCATTACATCGCCTGCAAGTATTCCTGAATTGATGCCGTATAATTTATGAACAGTAGGTACACCTCTTCGAAGATTTGCATTATCCATAATATCATCATGCACTAAAGTGAAATTATGAAATACCTCAACTGCAAATGCGGGATTAAGCGCTTCTTCAATATTTCCGCCAAACATATCGCAACTCATTAACAGCAATAATGGGCGAATGCACTTTCCTTTCATGCTCATGATATGATTTACCGGTTTATAAAGCCCCGGAGGAAAGGCATTGAAATTACTTATTGCTACCCTTTCTTCGAAGAGCGAAAGAAGTTGTTGCGGGGTATAAATATCTTTCGTAAGCATATCTTTTCAGTTTTTATGAACCGTTATGGTTGTTATTCAGGTTTAAAAGTTTCGAATTATTAAAGCCGGCAATCTTTCTGCTTTTTGCCCATTCGTACAAACTAATATTCATTACCAGCAAAGTTGCGCTGTAAAAAAAATCTTCAACGGGAATGGTACCAATGCGAATGCCCAGGTTTTGAGCATTGTTGTATACTACCACCGGCAATGCAGTAAGCAGACCGTTTACTATAGCCATAGGAATTAAAGAAATGAGATAGGTTAGCAGAAAAAAATTAAGGCGCTGGGCAGGTAAAATTAAAGTGGCAATAGGAAAAAACAACCCGAAAAAAAGAAACACTGTAAAAGTATATGCTTTGCTATAAAAAAGGAGCGCTGTTATAAGAGCCATGCCGCTTACCAGCCATACAATGATCTTTTCGTTGCGGGGAAATATTTTTTGATCGAGAAAATGTGAAACGTTCTCGTAAATAAAAACACAGGCATAGGGTACAGTGATAAAAAACAAAAACTCTTCAAGCGGCAGGCCAAAAAAATACCAGCCTAAAATATAACTGCTGTTAAACCCCCAAACCTGATGGCTGGCCATAAAATAATCCCAGATGATAAAAAATGCACCGGTAAAAAATATAGCCGGAAAAAGATATTTCCACTTTTTATAAAACCGTATTCGTGGCTCGGCCGAATATAGCAGCGGAACCAGAATAGTAAAAAAATTAACCAACAAATAAGTAAATTTCATTGCCACACATTTAACTTAATAGCTGACTAAAATTTTTCACTGCCAGAGTTTCAACCAACAGCGTTAACTTTTGAAAATCCGAGACACGAATCCGGGTTTCATTTATTTTGAATGCCGGCGATTTTTTTATTTGTTGAAACAACCTGAGATAATACGAATAAGCCAACATAACACCGGATCTGGAACCGGCTGGCAACTGCTTAATACCTTCATAGGCCTTTTCAAAATCCAGGCTTACTTCTACCTCTATCAGCCTCTTTGCATCTTCTTTAAAATCAGTAAAATCAACACCCGGAAAATACACCCTGCCCCGTTCGTCGAAATCGCTTTTCATATCCCTCAAAAAATTTACCTTTTGAAAAGCTGCACCCAGCGCCCGTGCCGAAGATTCGAGTTTATTATACATAGCTTCATCGCCATTACTAAAAACTTTAAGGCACATTAAACCTACTACCTCTGCCGATCCGTAGATGTATTCATCATACCCCTGTCGGCCAAAAGCCGTTTGATATAAATCTGTTTCCATGCTTTTGAAAAAGGCTTCTATGAGGGGCCTCGGAATATTATATTTATTTACAGCTTTTTGAAAAGAAAAAAGCACGGGATTTAAACTTATTTTCTGCTCAATTGCTTCAAAGGTATCGCGCTTAAATTTTTCGAGCAGTGCCTTTTTATCAAAGTCATGAAATGTGTCAACAATCTCATCAGCAAAGCGCACCATGCCATAAATACCGTAAATAGGTTCCCGCAATTCTCTGCTTAATGTTTTAATGCCCAGCGAAAATGATGTACTGTATGCCTGTGTAACAGTTTTGCTGCATTCTGCTGCGGTTTTTTCAAATACTTTAAACATATTAATACGGTTTAATATTTATATTAAGTTATTATAAATTTGTTTATTAATTTCCTTAGCCACTATTTGCCCCGAAATAATTGAAGGAGGAACACCCGGCCCCGGAACCGTTAACTGCCCGGTAAAAAACAGGTTTTTAACTTTGCGCGAAATCATTTTGGGTTTCAGTATAGCTGTTTGCTTTAAGGTATTGGCCAAACCGTACGCATTACCTTTGTATGAATGATAATCCTTCTCAAAATCTTTAATACAATAGCTGCGGTTTACTACAATGTTTTCTCTAAAAGCTGTACCAATTCTTTTCTCTATTCTTGCCACAATCAAGTCAAAATATTGGGCACGTAAAGCTTCTGTATCTTCAATGCCCGGTGCCAGCGGCATCAATAAAAATAAATTTTCCATGCCCGGTGGCGCAACTAACGGGTCGGTTTTTGACGGCACACAAACATAAAACAGCGGGTCGCTGGGCCATTTTGGATGGTTATAAATTTCATCAGCGTGCAGGGCAAAATCGGCATCAAAAAAAAGATTGTGGTGCAGCAGGCCCGGTACCTTTTTATTTACACCCAAATAAAACAATAACGATGAGGGCGACATAGTGCGCCCTTCCCAGTAACTACTGTCATACGTTCTATACTCCTTGTCAAGCAAAAATTGCTCGGTGTAATTATAATCGCTACCGGAAACAATAACATCTGCATCGTAAGTATTATTTACGGTATATACGCGCTTTGCTTTTTTATTATTTATTTCAATTTTAGTAACCTCCTGGTTATACAAAAACTTTGCTCCGTTTTGCTCGGCAATATTTACCATCGCCCGCACAATCATACTCATTCCGCCCATGGGGTACCAGGTACCTAAAACCAGGTCGGCGTAGTTCATCATACTATACATTGATGGTGTTTTATCAGGCGTTGAGCCAAGAAAAAGAACCGGAAATTCGAGCAGGCTGATTAGTGATGGGTTGGTAAACTTTTTTCTTACCTCGCTGCTAAGCGATTTGAAAATTTGCAGTTGAAAACCTTTGATAATTAAGTTGAGATCGAAATACTCGCTAACCGAATCAGATATGCGGTGAACATAATTGCTCATCGCGGTTTTATACTTATATTTTGCATCGTGTAAAAACGCTCTAAGCTTAGGGCCGCTACCGGCTTCCTTTTCCTCAAACAACTTAATCAAATCCTCTGCCGAAGCCGGTACGTTAATAGTTTCACCGTGTTTAAAATAAATTCTGTAGCCGGGGTCAAGGCGTTTAAGGCTGTAAAAATCCGAAGTGCTTTTACCGAACAGGTTAAAATAGTTTTCAAACACTTCCGGCATCCAATACCAGCTGGGGCCCATGTCAAAAACAAACCCGTCTTTCTCCCAGGTTCGTGCGCGTCCGCCGGCCTGGTTATTCTTTTCCAGCACAACTACACCATGGCCTGCTTTAGCCAGCAACCCGGCCGCCGATAGCCCCGCAAAACCGCTACCTATCACCAATATCTTTCTTTTACCATCCATGAGGCATATTTGCTATAAAAATTACGCTTGCTATTTTATCAATATGTCCTAAACCTATTGCCCAAACCATCCGGGCATTTAAGTATTTGCAGGCAAATTGGGTTGTTGCCTCTCAGCAAATGAAAAAAAACCACTTCCTTTCGCATATATTATAAAACGAATATCTTTTTCCGTAAAAGATGAAGCGATTCTTTAACAAAATCCTAATATATAACAGATAAAACGCTAAAATGTTCACTCAAAAACCAAAAACTTTACGGTTCAATTTTATCCCGCTTCAAACTGAACATTTGGCAGTTTTTCTTGTTTTTTAATAAATATTTTTCATGCTCCGGCTATTGGCAATTATTCAAATGGTAGTTTTATGTACTTTTAAAGGGGCCGATGTAAAACCCGATTTAATTATCAGGCTTAACAACATAAAAAATACTGAGCATGATATATACATATCCGTAAATCGTGAAAATGATGGATTTCCGCATAAACTGGATATGGTTAAAGGCTTTGTTTTAAATCCGGCCGGAAAAAAAATGCTTGAAGTTACAGTTACCGATTTGCCATTTGGCAAATATGCAGTTACGGTTTTTCAGGATATGAACGGCAATAAAAAAATGGATACCGGCTTTTTAGGCATACCTACCGAGCCCGTTGCTTTTTCAAATAATGTACACCCCAGGTTTAGTGCCCCAAAATGGAAAGATTGTGAGTTTGATTATAACGCAAAAAATAATGTAGTTGAAATTAATGGCCTTATCAAGATGTAATAACCGGCAAAAAGCTGCTAGGCATAACGGGCATTTAAAATTAACCGCGCTTAATTTGATATTTTTACACACATATATTTATTTACTAATTTGAGGTAATGATAACCAACCAGTGGTACTTAGTTTGCTTTGAAAACGAACTCGAAAAAGGTAAAATCCTTAAACGCAAAATTATTGGCGAAGAGTTGGTAATATTCAAAACCCAAAATGGCAGCGTTGCCGTTTTGCAGGATAGGTGTTGCCATAGAAACGTGCACCTCTCTTTGGGCTATGTAAAAGGCGAGCATATAAAATGCGGCTATCATGGATGGGAATTTGGCACCACCGGCAAATGCGAACACATACCATCGCTGCCACCCGATGAAAAAATACCCAAAGCGGCTTGTATAAAAAGCTACGATGTAGTAGTAAAGTATAAAGCCGTGTGGGCATATTTTGGCGATCCTGAAAAAAAAGCCGCTACCGAAATACCTCCCTTTCATGAACTGAGCAAGTGGCCCATGGTATACAACTACCATGTAGTAAAAGGGAACATACAATTAGCAGCCGAAAGCCTTTTCGATTCGCACCACATTAACCACGTGCATAGAAAAAGCATTAAAACACTAATGGGCAACCTGCATCATCAAAAGCCCGACTATCATCTTTCAATTACCAACACATCACTTAAAGGATGGTATTTGAGAGATAATGAGAATAGTATTTTAGAAAAAATATACTTTGGTTTTGATGAAAAAGTAGAAACACATTTTGCATTTTGGTTTCCGAACAGCAGTAAGTTGCACCTGCATTTTCCGGCCCACCTTACCATGCCAGCCAGGCAAATGGTTATTTACGAACACTTTTACCAGATAGATGAAGAAAATGTGATGATGATACAAATTACTGCATGGCACCAAATTTTTCAATACACACCCTGGTTTGCAAAATGGTTTATGCTTAAAAAAAGCATGAAAATTGTTGAAGAAGACATTGCCTTTCTTGAAAGCAACAAATACTGGCACTCTAAAGAAAAATTAAACGATTTACTGATAAAACCCGATGAACTAACTTTTGAGTTTACTAAATTGTGGAATAAAAACCTAAAGCAAAATGCTTCGACAACTTATCAAAAAGAAGCTACAGAATTATAGAATTAACCTTAACAATCCCGATACTTCCCTTCCGCTTAATTTACAACAACCAAAAAGTGTAGCGGTAATAGGCGGCGGTATAGCAGGCATTAGCGCAGCATGCAATCTTAGCGAAAGGGGGTTCCAGGTACACCTGTACGAAAAGGAAAATTATCTGGGCGGCAAATTAGGCAGTTGGCAATTTCAGTCGCACGGCGAAACGTTAAGAACCGACCACGGCTTTCATGGCTTTTTCAGGCAATATCTTAACCTCAGAAATTTTTTGAAAAAAATTGGTGCCGATAAACATCTTATTCCAATTGGCGACTATACTATTCTTTTTGAAAAAAATAAACGCCAGGGCTTCCAGGCGCTTGATAAAACACCTGTGTTTAACGTATGGGGCCTCCGAAAATCAGGAATAATAGATTGGAAAACACTTATCAACCCCTACTTATTGCCTTTTATTAATTTGCTGCAATTTGATTTTGCCACTACTTACAAAAAATTCGATTCGGAGAGTTTTACCTCATTTGCCAACCGCACCAAAATGAACGATAAGATGCGGCTTGTTTTCAGTTCTTTTTCAAGGGCATTTTTTGCCGAGCCCGAGGATATGTCGATGGCAGAGCTTATCAAAAGTTTTCATTTTTATTTTTTAAGCAATGAAGATGGCCTGCAATACGACTTTATGGATAATAATTTTCAGGAAAGCCTTATTTCCTATTGTCAGGAATTTCTTAATAAACACCACGTACAAATTCATTACTCAACACCGGTAAATGAATTAGAAAAAACCGATACCGGATTTATGGTTAACAACAAACCATTTAATTATTGCGTGCTGTGCACCGATGTAAAACACACAAAAAATTTAATGGCCAATGCCAAAGGGTTTGAACCGTTTAAAAACACCGTATCAAAACTTACTTCACTAAAACAATCAGGCAGGTACGCGGTTCTAAGGCTTTGGACCGACCGGTTTGAATCCGACAATAATCTTCCCGTTTTTGTTCTTACCGATAGGCTTAAATGCCTTGACAGTGTTACGTTTTACCATAAAGCCGAAAAAGAATCAGCAGATTGGAGTAAAAAAAATAAAGGCGGAATTTTTGAATTGCATAGCTACTCCGTACCCAAAGATTTAATAACCGATGAAGAAGTAAAGGCACATTTATTAAATGAATTTTACCATTATTTTCCCGAACTGCAAGGCATGAATATATTACATGAATATTTTCAACACAGAGATGATTTCCCGGGGTTTCATACCAACCAATATGCTAACAGGCCCGAAATAAAAACAGATATTGCCGGGTTTTATGTAGCCGGCGATTGGGTAAAAATGAATAACTGCACTATGCTAATGGAGGCCGCTTATACATCGGGCGCAATAGCTGCAAACTACATTTTGCAAACCGAAGCCTTGCAGGAAAATAAATTAGAATCAATGCCCCTTAAAGGAATTTTTGCTTAATGCCTGCCTGTTGCAAAACTGAGTTAAAGATCAGCTAAAAGTTACAGGCTTATAATCGGTGATGTTTACTACGCCAGCCTCTGTGCTTGATAGCAAAGCCATATCAGGGTACTTACGTTTGGCTAATTTTATTACTATTCCCTTTGCACGTTTATCCTCGTCATGCGTGTTCACCATGTGCTCGGCATTCAACTGCTTCATAAGTTTTATGGCCGCTTCTTTACCAGGGTTAATTAAACCACCCAGAAAAAATGGCAAAGTAAACTCTGTAAATGTGGTAATAAGAAGTTTTATATTTAGATGACTGATAGATGCTGCCTGTGCCGGGCTTAACATAAAGCCATGTGGGGCGTAAACCACTGCCTGCTCTTTTTTTGCAATAACAATAGCGTGATAAATAGGGTCTATCCACCGGTTAGGCGTAATGCGAGCAAGTCTTAACTCACCTATATCTGCCCACACATCAGTAGTTGCCGGAATATTGTAACCCTTTGTTACAGGCATTTCATTTTTAATACGCTTTAATGCCGCGGGCACAGCCCAAATTGGCTTTTCAGTATTTAGTTCGCGAAGAGTGGGCGTGTGGCAGTGATCGCTGTATGGCTGGGTAACAATAACAAAATCATAGCCGGGTACTTTACCGGGTGGTACGGAAGGAGTGTTATGCCATTGTTCATTAAACCACCTGAATCCGTCAACCTCGCTACCGGTTAACCAGGGGTCTAAAAGAAGCGAAGTGTCGCCCCAGTTAAGCCACCAGGTATTATCCATATTTAATCTTTGAATATTCAGCATTATCCGAAATTTAAAGCAAGCTATTATTGTACAAATATATAATTTGGATTTTATGTATTTGCCCCATTAAAGCTGGTTGATAATAAGAAGATAAACCGCTGCTATATTTTCAATTGCCGGCTTACTATTTATACCACTTCTCATTTTCGCCTAACCCCACCAAAACTTCGCAGCCTTGCCAGAATGTTTCCATTTCATTTGTATCATAACTTTCAGCTGATGAAGCAACCGCTGCTGCACCCAGGCTAAAATATTTTCCCGATTCATTGACCGATGTAATTAGTTTTGAAAGCAGCAATCCTGATTTATCGGGGGTGCTGCTTCCTTTAAAAAATTTTGCCATTGCCGGCAGAATATAATACCATATAAACTTGGTAAAAGGGGCGCTGTTTTTACCCAGTCCTGTTCCTGCAAGTAAGCCTGGGTTAAATGCGTTTACCAAAACATTGCTTCGGTTATTGCTACGTAGCAGTAAATTAAGTTTGTAGGTAAAAAAAAGAGCGCAAAGTTTACTGGTTACATATCTGGTATTGCCAAGCTTATTCCAATCGGCTTTGGGGTTATCATGCACATGGGCAAGCAGTTCGGGAGTAGTAAAAGCGGGGTGGCCAAACCGCCCACCACCGGTATTGGGGTCGTGCGCTGCACTCGAAACAACGGCAATTCTTTCCAAAGTTCTGAATTTAGACAGTAAAAGATTGGTGAGCAGAAAATGCCCTAAAACATTTACACCAAATGTAAGTTCAAAACCATCTTTCGTGTATTGCGTTGGCTGCGAATATTGAATACCGGCATTACAAATAAGCCCGTAAGGAGCGCCGTTTGTTCTTTCTACAAAATCTCTCATACTTTTAAGCGAAGCAAGATCTAATTGCCGGTACGATATATTTTTGCTTCCGGTTTGTGTTTCCAATTTTTGTTTGGCGGCTTCCGCTTTAGCAGGGTTTCGACAGGCAAGTGTTACTGCATAACCTTGTTGTAATAGATGTTTTGCCGTGGCCCAACCAAGACCCGAATTTGCACCGGTTATAATTACCTCTTGCATAGCGCATATGTTTACAGGTAAATATCCGCTTTATGCAGGTAGCATTTAATGATTAACTTCATTAGCTTGCGTTATAATATTTGTCCGTCGTTCCATTTAAGCCATCAATTCTTAATTATAAACTGAAGAGTGGGTAATGCCTAAACCTTTCAGTTTATTCTGCAATTCTTTTTTAGCAAAAAATATTCTGCTTTTTACGGTGCCCAACGGTAGCTTTAATTTTCTGGCTATTTCATCATATTGAAAACCGTTGTAATGCATCATAAATGGCCCTGTAAAATCTTTACTTACTCCTTCCATAGCTTTGTTAATGGTTTCTTCCAGCAACAAGCGTTCCGCCCCGTTTCTTTCAACCAGTCTTGAATTATTGGTAATAAACAAATCATCAAGGCTACCGGTGCTATTTTTACTTATTTTTTTCTGCCTGTAGTTATTAATAAAAATATTACGCATAATGGTAAATAGCCATCCCTTAATATTTGAACCCTCGCTAAATTTATCCTGATTAGAAAGCGCCCTGTAAAACGTATCCTGTATCAAATCATTTGTTTCTTCGTTGTTTTGCGTAAGCCTAAAGGCAAAAGGCCGAAGTAGCTGTTCATATTGCAGTAAGTCTGATGGGGGTTGAAATGCTGCTATCATTTTGTTTAATTTATTTTATAAATAATTAAACAAATGTAAGGTTATAATTCATTATTGGGTATATTTTGTGTAATTTTTTTGTTAAAAAATTAAACGTTATTCACGCCTCAATTAGTACACGATAATGCAAACTCGAGAAGAATTACAATAAAATTGAGTAATGTTTGGCCTCGCTTAGCCTATTGCCGCCAAAAGCGATTCAATAGAGGTTACCGGTTTGCAGTTAAGTGGAATTTTTATATCACCAGCTGCTACCTGCGCACCACCCGCAATTATTTTACAATGCGGAAAGGCGGCACAAAGCTTTTCCAGATATTCCTCAAAAGTTATTTGCCCGTTAGAAACTGTTTGATAGGTTACTAAAAAATCAGGGTTAAATGCTTGATTAATGTATTCAAGCTCATTAAAGGGTAACGAGCTACCTAAGTAAACCACTTCGTGGTTGTACTTGCGCAGAATATATTCTGTGAACAGCAAAAGCAGTTCGTGTGTTTCTCCTTCCGGAAGGAATAGAATAAATTTTTTCGGATTCTCATTTTTTTCTCCAAAAACAGAATCAATTGCTACACAAATTTTTCGGCGGATTAGGTTTGAAATAAAATGTTCCTGCACTACCCTAACCGAACCCGTTAGCCACATCACGCCTGTGCGCATCAAAAAAGGGAATATCAGTTCAACAAAAGATTTTTCAAAACCAAGTTTCAAAATAGCTGTCGAAAGCGTTTTCTCAAAGCGTTTTTCATCAAAATCAAGCATTGCAAGAATAAGCGCATCAAGCAAATCGTTGGGTAAGAAAGCCTCTTCGTGAATTTTCAAAACCATGTTTGATAATTCATCTTTCTTTAACGTTGCTATTTTCGAAATTTTCATTCCGTTGCGGTTAAGGGAAGCAACTTTAATAATCAGCTTAAGCTGTTCATCTGTATAGTAACGAATATTAGTATCTGTTCTTTCGGGCTTCAAAAAACCATAGCGCTGCTCCCAAATGCGAAGTGTATGGGCCTTCAGTCCTGATAAAGTTTCTACATCTTTTATTGAATATTGGCCCATTTAATTTATCGGTTTATTTCACAATAATTTTCTGAAAATCTTAAAGCACATGCATCATCAGTAGCAACTTTTATTCGGGTTAAATCGCGCTTTTATAAAACCATACAAGTGCTTACCTCAAAATTGGCCAAATACTTTTTCCATAGCTTCAAAACGGTAATCAAATATTTTTTGCAGTTGCTTTTTTATAATTATCGAATTAGCAATATCGCCAAAAAAGCCTAATGGGGGCTTATAATTCACAATGTCAGTCATTAATACGCCATCATCTGTTTTTTCTAGCCTGTGTTGGTGGTGCCATAAACTGTAAGGGCCAATGCGCTGCTCGTCCACAAAAAATTCGTACTCGCTTACATGCGTAATTTCGGTAACCCATAGCATTTTAATTCCAAGCAGCGGTGTTATATTATACTTTATTATCATGCCGGGGTACATTTTTGCCGGCAGCTCTGGTTTTTTAATATCAAACCCCATATAGGCTGGCGTAATTTTTTTCAGGTTTGCTGGCGAAGAAATAAAATCCCACACTTCATTTAAGCTGGCAGGTATTTTCTGTGTTTTTATCAAAGTGTAACAGCCCATAGTTTCTGTATTAATTATATACCCGCAAATCACGGCAATAACTTAATCGCCAAAGCCAACGTGCCGCAAAAACTCATTGCGCTGTTGCTCAGATAAAAATTTTCCGGAATAACTTGATGTTATGGTTGACGAGCTGGTGTCCTGTATGCCGCGAGATGCAACACAATGATGGTCGGCATCAACAACCACTGCTACATCTTCGGTTTTTAAAATCTCTTTAAGCGCTTTTGTAATTTGTATAGTTAATCGTTCTTGCACCTGTGGTCGCCTGGCATAGAACTGAACAATACGATTAATTTTTGATAGGCCAATAATAAACCCATTACTAATATACGCTACATGAACTTTGCCAATAATAGGAACAAAATGATGTTCGCAGTTGCTATAAAATGTAATGTTTTTCTCAACCAACATCTCCTTATATTGATATTTGTTTTCGAAAAGTGTTGCTTGCGGTTTGTTCTCGGGGTTGAGGCCGCTGAAAATTTCTTTTACGTACATTTTAGCCACCCGCCTTGGGGTTCCGTTAAGGCTATCGTCAGTTAGGTCCAGGCCCAATATATTCATAATGTCTCTGAACTTTTCTTCTATCAGTTCAATTTTCAAATCATCGTCCAGAGCAAAAGCATCTTCCCTCAAGGGTGTTTCGATTGATGTTGCCAAATGATTATCACCGATTTCTTCAGATTTAGCGGAAATTTTTTGGTCTAACATTCACCTTCTGTTTAATAAACAATAAAACATATCAAACAAGATATTCGAGGAAAAGTTCAGCGTTGTATTTTTTTGCTTTTCGAAAAAGTCAAAAAAAATAATCACAACAGTAAGCTGCGGTTCTTAGAAAAAAACGTCCGCTAGAAATGCGAAGGGCACCTGTTTAAAAATCCGGACAAGATTTTTTGTGCCGATTAATTTATATGGATCATAATTCGAAATATTGCTTTGATGGGCGTAAAACTAAGTGAGGAATTTAAAATGATTTTAAATTTTTCTGTAGCTTTTTAACTTGCATTTTAAACAAATGGTGCCCGTGCGCGCTTCCCATTAATCACCACAAACAATAATGGGTTTACGCTTTAAAATTACATTGTTGGCAATCAATACATCCCACAAAAAGCGCCAACACCTCTCGTCTCTAACGTTTATGTCAGGTTGGTTTCCCGCTGGTAATAGCCGGTACCATCATACACTCTTCTTCCTGGCGCCTGCATACACGTTTCGCAACAGCAGCCTTTCATTTTCCAGCCACAATCTTCGCATAGCACAAAGTGCTCGTTACATTCCTGATTAGCGCAATTAACCATGTGGGCACTGGGTGTGCCGCATATTTTACAAGCAGATATGATATTAGGGTTTACAGAATTTACATCAACCACCACCCGGTTATCAAACACATAAAGTTTTCCTTCAAAATTTTTGCCGCCGGTCTCTTTCGCATATTTTACAATGCCCCCTTCAACCTGGTAAACATTTTTAAACCCATTTTCCACCAAAAAGCCACTCGCCTTCTCGCACTTAATTCCACCGGTGCAATAAGTAATCACTTTTTTCTCTTTCAGGTTTTCTATTTCCTTTAGCTTCTCCGGAAAATCGCGAAAGTTGTCAATGTCTAAGGCCACAGCATTTTTAAACCGCCCCACATTCGATTCGTAGTTAGAACGCACGTCTAAAAAAACCACATCTTCGTCTTCCATCATTTCTAACACCTCGTGTGGCTTTAAATGCGCGCCAGTAGTTTCATTAGGGTCAATATTTTGTATACCCCGCAAACTCGAATGGACAATCTCAGGCTTATACCGCACATACAATCTTTCAAACGATGGCACATCCACTTCGTCCATCTTAAAATCAACATCACCAAATAAAGAATTGCTCTTTACGTGGTCCATATATTTTTTACACTGCACCACTGTGCCCGAAATAGTTCCGTTCAATCCCTCATCAGCAACAATAATTCTGCCTACAATACCCAGCCGTTCGCAAAATTCAAGGTGTTGTTTTGCAAATTCTTCCGCTTCGGGAATATGAGTGTACTTATAGTAAAGTAATGTTTGGTATGGTTTCATAATAATACAGCTATAACAAATGCTACCGTACAAAGATAATTCATCTTATCATTTTTGCATGCTACTTATTTGTACCTGAAAAACCTATTTTTGAACCCTCTCAAAAAAAACTAAGCCATGTATTCTATACAATCTCGTATTCAAAAAGAAATAGATGAAATAAAAGCAAACGGCCTATACAAAACTGAGCGTGTAATTACCACGCCACAGGGGGCCGATATCAATACCACATTTGGCAAAGAGGTGATTAACTTTTGCGCTAATAACTACCTAGGCCTTTCATCGCATCCGAAAGTAATTGCCGCTGCCAAGCAAGCTATTGATACCCATGGCTATGGCATGAGCAGCGTGCGTTTTATATGCGGCACGCAGGATATACATAAAGAACTGGAGAAAAAGATTTCCGAATTCATCGGCACCGAGGACACGATTTTATATGCCGCTGCCTTCGATGCCAACGGCGGAGTATTTGAGCCATTATTTGGCGAAGAAGATGCAATTATTTCTGATGAATTGAACCATGCTTCAATTATTGATGGCGTGCGTTTATGCAAGGCACAGCGCTTTCGCTATAAAAATAACGACATGGCCGATTTAGAAGAACGCTTGAAAGAAACGCAAAACAACCGCTCGCGCATTATCGTTACCGATGGCGTTTTTAGTATGGATGGTACCATTGCCCAATTAGATAAAATGGTAGCCCTTGCCGAAAAATACAGCGCCATGATAATGGTTGACGAATGCCACGCCACCGGTTTTATGGGCAAAACCGGCAGAGGCACGCATGAGTACAGAAACGTATTAGGTAAAATAGATATCATCACCGGCACGCTCGGCAAGGCTCTGGGCGGGGCTAGCGGTGGATTTACCTCGGGCCGAAAAGAGATTGTTGAAATATTACGCCAGCGCTCACGCCCGTATTTATTCAGCAATACTTTAATGCCTGCTATTGTTGGCGCTTCAATTGCTGTAATGAATATGCTTAGCGAAACAACTGCCCTGCGCGACAAACTTGAAACCAACACAAAATATTTCCGCACTAAAATGACCGCCACAGGCTTCGACATAAAACCAGGCGAGCACCCCATAGTACCGGTAATGCTTTACGATGCTGTTTTAGCAAAAACCTTCGCCGATAAATTATTAACCGAAGGAATATACGTTATCGGATTTTTCTTTCCGGTAGTTCCCAAAGGACAGGCACGCATCCGAGTGCAAGTAAGTGGCGCCCATGAAATCCACCACTTAGATAAAGCGGTAGCTGCCTTTACAAAAGTGGGCAGAGAATTAGGTGTGATAAAATGATATTGCTATCGTTCTCCTTTATACTCTTCGGTTTTACAGTAACTAAAAACAGTTACCTAGTGCTACGGGTATTTCCGTAATCATTTGAACAATACTCTACTGCGTTTCAAAAAAACACATGTTCCAACACACATATTAGCGTTTGCCGTACTATGTTCATCATTTTTTGTTAAAATCTATAAAAAGCCCTACCTTGCTTGCTATGAAAAAATACTTTTCCCCTTCAGCATGTCGAACACTTTTTATAGCCTGTTGCTTATTATTCCTGGGCCAGCAAAAAGCTTTTTCGCAAATTACGGGCGATACCGCCGTTTGTCTTAACGATTCAGCAACGTATTCTGTCCCCTATACAAGCGGCTATTCGTACGTTTGGAATGTAAACGGAGGTACTTATTCCGCTGTAAATAATGTGTGCAGTGTTGTATGGTCCATTGTGGGCACCGGCACTGTTTCTGTAACCATTAACGGAAACACCACCTATAATTTTAACGTTGTGGTTCACCCCCGGCCATTTCCAGCTATAACAAAAACTGCAGGCGAAGCCAATTGCGGCGGCCACGATCAAAGTGGCGGCAGCCCTGGCGGCGGTGCTTGCGCCTTTAGCGCCTGCGAATTTTCGGAAGAAGTTTATAACGCTAATTATAATGCTACTTACACTTATCTTTGGTATGTAAATGGCGGAAGCATACAAAGCGGCCAGGCAACTTCTCAAATACATATATTATGGGGCGCAGCTGGCACCGGGACTATTACTATTTACGAAACTAACCAATGGGGCTGTACCGATTCCATTCAAAAATGCGTAACTATAGTGCCCAAACCATTGGCAAAATTTACAGCTAATGGTATACCCGATGGCGGCGTTGTGAATATTTGCAGAGGAGGAACAGTAAATTTTATAGACCAATCCGTGGGAGCAACCGCCTGGAACTGGAATTTTGGCGATAGCACATCTTCCTCTATGCAAAACATTTCGCACATTTATAATAGCAATGGTACATACACCGCCATATTAACTGTTGAAAATGCCTGCCACTGCAAAGACTCTGCATCTATTACAATTATTGTTGATACATCAAAAGCACCCGATATACAATGTGTTTCGGAATTATGTCCTAACGATTCAGGAACCTATTGCACCTCCGTACCATGCGGCACACTTACATGGGTTATCACAAATGGCATCGTTCTATCCGGTGGCGGGCCAACCGATAGCTGCGTAACTGTAAAATGGACAACACCCCCTTTCGGATATATTTCATTAACAGTAACAGGTTGCCCTGGTTACTGCGCTACACCAAACGTTATAGCAGTGCCTATTGTTTCTCCGGTAGGCCCCGTTAGCGGCGATTCGCTGGTTTGCGTTGGCACTACTTCAGTTTATACTATTCCGCAATGTTGCGGTTCAAATATTACCTGGACACTTAGTAATCCCGGCATCGGTTATATTAACTCCGGCCAGGGCACCGATCAAATTAGTGTTTCGTGGTATAGCCAGGGCAATTCATATGTAATTGCAAATTACTACAACCCCTTTTTAGGTTGTGGTGGTGCCGATAGCTTTAAAGTAAAAGTGCGCCAGTCGTATTCTATCACCGGTAACAACAAAGTGTGCCAGGGCGAACTTGCCTCATACACTACCGGTGGGCCGGGTTCTTTCTTTTGGTCGGCAACCGGAGGCCTGGTAGTATCTGGCCAAGGCTCCAACACTGCTGGTATTCTATGGAATGCTCCACCTGATAATTATATACTGACTGCTGTAACTCTTAGCCCCGGATTATATTGCAACGACACTGTTCATTACCACGTACAAATATTACCCAAGCCTGCAAAACCAGATTCTATTCTGGGCCCGGTAAAAATATGCGGAGGAAACTCTTACAGCTATTCCGCTATAGTTAATAATCCATCCGGTCAGCTTTCATGGTTCGCACAAAACGGAACTGTATCACCTAACACCGGAACACCGGTAAATGTTACCTGGGGCAATACGGGCCCATATTCTCTTTCAGTCTATCAAACCGATCCCATTACCGGTTGCCATTCCGATACACTTACCCTTCCGGTAGATACTATTTCTCCATCAGGCATAGCAGGCAGCACTACCGTTTGCGCCAATAGCAGCACTAATTTTAGTATTAGCGCAAGTGGGGCTTCTGTAACATGGTCTATATCGCCACCAACATTAGGTAGTGTAATTTCAGGCCAGGGAACTTCTGCCATTTCAGTTCAATGGAACAATAATCCGGGCACCGGAACACTCCAAATATCTGTTTGTAATCATATTTACAATGTTCCTATTACTGTGAACCCTGCCCCACATCCTGTAGCAACTGTAACCGGTAATTTGTGTGGCAGCACACCTGCTACCCTGGGCACAACCTTAACCTATTCTTCTTACAATTGGAATGGCGGTGCAGGATTTTTGCCTACGTTTACTATCACCGGTTCGGGCTTATACACTGTTCAAGTTACTGATGCCAACGGGTGCAGTGCCGATACTGCAGTAAATATTCACTATCAGCCGGGCCCGGTAGCTTCGGCTTCAACACCGGCCAATACTAATTTCTGTATTCCTAATCCGGTAGGCGCAACCCTGTATGCCTTAATAGGTGCGGGTTATACATACCAATGGCAATTGAACAACGGCAACATAGGCGGCGCTACAAGCCCTACCTATAACGCCACTGCCGCAGGCACATATACAGTAATAGTAACAGATGGCAACGGATGTTCAAATACTTCAAACGCTATTATCATTATACTAAGTAACTGCCCTTCCGATACTGCTCATTGCACTACAAACCTGGCCGATCAGGTTATTTGTTCTGCAACAAACGGAAGCCCTGCTTGTAATACAGTAACCGGTATCAATTCATCAACTGGTGCAGCCAATAGCTTTACCTGGGATTTCGGCGATGGCTCTTCACCGGTGTTTTCTTTTACCACTGCCTCTCAAACACACACTTATACCAAGGCGGGCTTTTATGTAATAAATGTTTGCGGGTTGGTACCAAATCTATCGCCACCGCCCGCCAGTTGCAGGTTGTGCGATACTGCCATTGTTCAAATACCTATTGCTGCCGATTTTGACAGCGTAGTACATTGCGATACCGCTTGCTTTACTGATATGTCAACCTATATGCTCGGCAACAACATTACCGGTTGGAGCTGGAATTTCGGCGACCTTGGCACTTCCACTTCGCCAAGCCCATGCCACGTATACGCCACCGGTGGCACATACACTGTTACTCTAACCGTAACTTCCGGTAGTTGTTCTGCTACAATTTCTAAAACCGTTATCATACTTGCCCCTCCGGTTGCATCTTTTTCAATACCGGCTTCTATATGCGTTGGCAATCCAGTGGTATATAATAATACCTCAACAGGGTTCGGGCTGCATTACAATTGGAACTTCGGCGACCTTGCTACATCATTGTTGCAAAATCCAACACACACTTATACTACACCCAATACTTATACCAACACACTTCTTGTTTACAATATATATGGCTGCCACGATACAGCTACACAATCAATTATTGTATCGCCCAACAACCTTACAACAAGTGTTTCAGCAACTGACACTGTTCTTTGCTACGGCGACTCCGCCATATTAACCGCCGCCGGTGCTATTACATATTCGTATCTTTGGTCCAATGCACAAACCACGCAAAATATTACAGTTTATCAAACCGGTACCTATTCCGTTACCGTTACTGATCCCGGTGGCTGCACAGCGCAGGCTTCGCTATTAATTACTGTAGTGCCGCGCCCTCAGGCAATCATACATTTGGTGCCGGCATCGGTTTTCTGTCAAAACAATGCCAACTACTTAAATGTATGTTCCGGTGCCAATACTTATCAGTGGAACACCGGTGATAGCGTTTGCAACCTTTACGTTATTAATAGTGGCTATTACGCCGTAACGGTAACCGATACCATTACAGGTTGTTTCGATACCTCTTCTGTAAATATCGTTATTCATCCAAGTCCTGCTGCGCCCATTATCTCGGCATCTAACAGCAGCGTTTGCCAGGGCGATAGTATCACCCTAACTGTTACCAATTACAGTACCGGCCTTTTGTGGAACACCGGTGACACTACCGTTTCCATAGTAGTATATACCACCGGTTCGTATTCGGTTACTTATACCGATAGTGTTGGATGCTCATCCAGCAGCGGGGCATACGCTTCCATAAACCCGCTTCCCGATATTTGTTCTGCGCCATCCGGTTGTTATACCCGCTGCAAAAACGACACCATTTGTGTAGCCAATGCAGGCATGTTCGCTTCTTTCCAATGGCTATATAACGGCGTGCCTATTGCCGGAGATACCGGTGCTTGTTTTGTTGCCACACTAAGCGGCACTTACAACGTTATACTAACTACACCATTTGGTTGTGTTGATACTTCCGATAATCTCGACCTTACCTTAATCTCCTGCGATTCTATTTGCAATGTGCAGGCGCTGTTTACATACAATAGCCATGGCGATACTACTAATTTCAGCAATCTATCAAGCGGCAATGGAGCGCTTCATTTCCACTGGACTTTCGGCGATGGCGACACCTCAAACTTAGTTTCACCGGTGCATGTTTATGATTCCGCAGCGGTGTATACCGTGTGCTTGTACGTAACCAATGTTAGCGAGCAAGGAGTAATTTGTCATGATTCATTCTGCATTTGCATTTGCCATTGCAATGCCGATTCAACCTGCAACGTATTTCTTGCTAACCTGCAAAATCAAAGTATAACAGCCAACCTTGCTGGTAATCCTACAATTACATTTACACCACCGGCTATTCAACCTGGCGATATTGTGATATGGGATTATACTTGCGATGGAATTACGGACACTATCACCACCGGCAACAACTCTGTAATACATACCTACCCAACCAGCGGCAATTATGTAATCTGCGCGCGGATAGAGCGAATAGTTAATGGCGATACCTGTTGGGCAACGCTTACCAAATTTGTAAAAGCCAACGTACAGGTTGAAGACACATGCCGGTGCGATACATCTTTCAATAGTGCTGTAGCCGCAGGTTTTGCAACAAGCATTAGTGGCAATACAGTAACTTTTATTCCGCTTGCACTTACCAACTGTGATACTGTTACATGGAATTTTGCCGATGGCTCACCCACTATTATAACTGTTGGCAATGCTGCTGTAACACATACTTACGCCAATAATGCAACACCTTATTATGTATGTATGCTGGTCCAGCGTGCCGGTTCGCCTAATTGCCACCGCGAATTTTGTAAGCAAATTATACTTACCGGTATTAATGAATATGCGCTGGATGATATAAAAATATATCCTAACCCCGCGCACGATCAAATTATAGTTAATCCGGGAAACAGTACTTTACCGGAGCATCTGCACATCATCATTAGAGATATTATGGGCAGAAGAATTTCTGAACAATCATGGGTTGGCACTGCCGGTATACAGAAAATAGACCTCACACAATTTATAAACGGAGTATACAGTTTGTCATTTACTACCGGCGAAGAATTATTGCCCGGTAATTATCGGTTCGTAAAATACTAGCCTTACTACTTCTGGAAATAAAAAAGCCGGCCCTCAAATTTGAGGGCCGGCTTTTTATAATATCCTTTTAGCTATTTATTTTTTCGATGACAATATTTTTCCAATAGCTTTATCAAACTGCGCTATCGACATAAACCGATGAAGGATTACACCCTTTTGATCAATCAAAACAAGCGTTGGTGTAAACTGAAGAAAATAATCGTTCGGCGAAAAATCATGCCTGTTTAATAACGCATTCTTCCAAGGTAGTTTTTTTTCCGTCATAAACTGTTTCCATTTCTCTTTGTCTCCTTCAAGCGATACGGCAAATATTTCTAATCCTTTCGAATGATACTGCTCATACATCTTAGTTATCTCCGGCATTGAAGCCCGGCAGTGTGGGCAATCCGATGCCCAAAACAGCAATAAGGTTAATTTCTGTTCCTTAAATACCGAAGAAAGCTTTGCCTCCTGGTCATTCACATCCGTTCCGGTAACCTCCGATGCAGGCTTGCCGGGCACTGCCAACGCCAATTTTTTAAACCTCATAGCCAACACCGGTTGTTCAGTAGCCAATTGCGTATGCCCCTCAGCCCAATTAGATAAAGATGTCATATAGTCTTCTCTGTTGCCTTCCATAAAATCTGCAAGAAACATACTGATTAGCTCCCTCTGCCCCCCGGCATTGTTTTTTGTTTTTGCATACATGGCTTCAATAAAATTTTTCCGCCCGTTAGCAGTGGTATCTGCAATATCATCCAAATACTCCGACAGATTATAACTCATATCCGAAGTAGTGTAAATAGCGGCATCGCTCAAATTAGCCTTATCAAAAAAGTGCTCGCGCAGTTGTGCTATTACAGGTAACGCAGTATTTATTTCAGGCATTTGATCCATAGGCGCCAGCACATCTCCGGCAAAAGTTCCTTTATACGTTTGGCTCAATTGCACAAGCGACTTATTAAACTCTTCCGATTCCTTTTTTAATTGCTGTGCACAGCCTTTGTCTTTAGCGCAACCAACAAGCAAAGTATGCAACTTGTCTTTAAAGGCCTTGTCAGCATGCTTAAATTCTCGGTAAGCATCGTACTCATGTGAACCAACCACTTTCATAGATTTTACTTCGGCGCTGTCTGCCTTTATTTCAATTTTAATTTCGGGCTCGGTAGGACATAGCAATACTTCCATTTTAAACCCGCCGTATTTTAAGTTGTAAAGGGTTGTTTGGTTTATAGAAACACTATAAGTAAAGTTACCGTTGGAATCAACCTTGGCTCCAAAATATCCTTCACCCATTTTGTAAGACATTAAATTTATAATAGTGCCCGGCCCATTTAAAGCAGTTCCCCCGTCAGAAGAAGATAATACTCCATTTATTTTAACTACACTGAGCTGCGCATTAACTGTAAGCCCAAAAAATAAAAAACCCAAAGCCAATAATTTAAAACGTATCATATAAAATTGTTTTTTCTCGAAATGTGGCTATAAAAGTATAATATTTTGTGATAAACGAACTGCTCTCCAGTCTGACATTCCTCAGTATCCCCTTAATCCTGTCGTCAAAAACAAAGATATATCCCTAAATTCACACCACGAATATAACAAGTATGAAGATTAACTTTAATTATTTATTTCTACTTTTGGTGGCACTGCTTCTTTGCTCGTGTAATTGCAACAATGAAAAAAATAAAGAACAACGGCTGGGCAAAGGTGGCATCAAATACGGCGGTGGTTTCCATTACAATGAAAATGAATACCTGAAAAGCCTTTTCCCCTTGGGCATTACCGAAACCGTTGGGCACCATATTGTTACCCAGATATATGAAGGATTGGTGCGCTTTAACCCGAAGGACTTAACGGTAGCCCCGTGCATTGCCGAAAGCTGGACATTAAGTGAGGATGGAAAAACGTACACTTTCAAAATCCGCAAAGGCGTATTTTTTCACGATGATCCATGTTTCAAAGATGGAAAGGGGCGCGAAGTAACTGCCCACGATTTTATTTACAGCTTCAATTTGCTTTGCTCTCCGAACGTAAAAAATAATGGTTTTAGCTTTGTCAGTGGCCTGATTAAGGGCGCCGACAAGCACTTTCAGGCAATTAAAAGCGGGCAGGCTGCTGGCGATGTAGAAGGCATTAAAGCACTAAACGATTCAACTTTGCAAATAGAACTTGAAAGCGCCTGCCCAAGTTTTCTTCAAAGGCTTGCACTTCCTTTCACTAATGTATTTCCTAAAGAAGCCATTGATTATTACAAAGACCAGATTCTTTATCATACTGTAGGCACCGGTCCGTTTATATTAAAAGCATTAAAGCAAGATGAAGCAGTTATTATGGTGCGCAACAATAAATATTGGGGCAAAGATGAATACGGCAACCAACTGCCGTATTTAGATGGCATAAAAGCTTCGTTTATTAAAGAAGATAAAACCGAGATGCTGGAGTTTAAAAAGGGCAACCTTGAAATGAAATACCGCTTGCCATTTGATATGATTGATGAAATACTGGATGCCAACAAACAGCTAAAAGGCGATTACAAAAAATTTGTATTACAAAGCAAGCCTGAACTAACCACCCAGTTTTATGGTTTTCTTATACCCGATAAGCTTTTTAGCAATAAAAACGTGCGCCTCGCTTTTAACCATGCTATCGACCGGGTTAAAATTGCCGACTATACTGCAAAAGGCGAAGGCATTCCCTGCACCGGTGGCATGGTACCTCCCGGCATGCCGGGTTACGACAATAACTCTATAAAAGGGTACTCTTTCGATGTAGTAAAAGCAAAAGAATACCTTGCCAAAGCCGGATACCCCGAAGGAAAAGGATTTCCGAAAGTAACACTTGAAACCAACAGTGGCGGTGGCAGAAATGAAAAAGTGGCCGAAGCCATTCAAAAAATGTTGATTGAAAATTTAAATATTGATGTTGAAATTACGCAGGTAGTTTGGGCGCAGCACACCAATAATGTTGAAACAGCAAAAGCTAATTTCTGGCGTTTTGCGTGGGTGGCCGACTACCCAGACCCTGAAAATTTTCTGAATTTATTTTACGGAAAAAATGTTCCTAAAACTTTCGAAGAGTCTTCTTACATGAATCCTTTCCGTTATGTAAATCCCCAATACGATGCCCTTTTCGAAAAAGCAATTTCAACCGTAGATCCACAGCAAAGAAATAAACTATACGCCCAGCTCGACCAAATGGCTATTGACGATGCGCCTTTTATGCCCATCTATTATTCGGTTAACCGCCGGTTAATACAGCCTTACGTTAAAAATTTCGACAACAACGGCATGGAATACAGAAGTTTTCGAGAAGTATGGCTTGATAAATAATGCCTCGTTTCCTAAGGCAATACAGTTTTCAGTTAAAAGAGGCTTTTCTTTTTCATAAATCCAATGTACCCGTTATTTTAGCCCTCCCAAAATGAAAAAGGCATTACCGGTAATATTAATTTTTTTAGCCCTGGCGCATGTAGCCGGTATCATGCCCATTTATTTCTATTTGCTGGATGGCATTAAAGGCGAAATGACCATAGCATTGCACAATGAAACAAGCCTGCAAAAAATAGTTGTAACCGGTACCGAGTATAATAACCCGACCATCTTTCAAGAAACCAATGAAGGTGAATTTACCTTTAAGGGACAGATGTACGACTTTAAAAACGTCCAAAAATGCGGAATAGATTATATCTTTTATGGCATCAATGACGATAAAGAAACCAACCTCGTTGGCATGCTAAAAAGCATTTTCGAACAGGGCGATAATCATTCTGGTCGCTCGTTACCCTTCAATAATCTACTAAAAAATTTCTCGCCCGATTTTGTAATCCCGGTGGTAAAAGATTTTATGGTTTCATTGCCCGAAAAAACCTTTCATACTTCAGTTAATTTCATTACGGGTATTTTAGCAGGGCATCTTGCCGCTTTCAGCGTACCGCCCGATTTTTCGTAACTCTCTTTTCCTTTTTCAAAAGAATAAAACTGCGTTTGCCTTTTCGTTTTGCTGCCCGCAATACAAAAATGACAGAAGAATGACTTTTGAAACTACGGCTATCCCATATTTCTTTTCCAAATTTGATTACCTATAATTTTTGTATTATGAAAAAACATTATATTTTAATTACACTGTTTCTATTATTATGCTTTAGGTTTACTGCTGTTATGTCGCAGGAGGCGAATACTCTTTGCGGTATGAACGAAGCGCGGCAACAACTTATTCTGCAGCATCCCGAAATTTTAAAACAGGAGGAAGAAACCGAGCAGTTTACCAAAAACTTTGTGGCCCGATATCAGCAGTGGCAAAACGCTCAGCGTTCAGCGGGCCCCATTATTATTCCAATCGTTTTCCATATAGTTAACCAGGGTGGCCCCGAAAACATTTCCGATGCACAGGTGCTTGACCAGGTGCGTATACTAAACCGCGATTACAACAAACAAAATGCCGATACTTCTTTAGTAGTAGCCAGCTTCAAATCCATTATTGCCAAAATAGGCATCCAGTTCAGGTTAGCGAATATCGACCCCTACGGCAACTGCACCAACGGAATTGAAAGAATAAATTCCGATCAAACTTATTCTGGCGATGATTACTCGAAACTAAACACCTGGCCCCGCGAAAAATATTTGAATGTGTGGGTAGTAAAACAAATGCAACACGGTGTTGCCGGTTACGCATACTACCCCGCCGATGTTGTAACTTTATACAACACGCCTAATTACGACGGGGTAATTATTCTGCAGGATTATATAGGTAGTATTGGCACTGCTTCGCTACTACACTCCAGGGCATTAACCCATGAAATTGGCCACTACCTTAATCTCCAACATCCATGGGGAAATAACAACGACCCCGGCCAATCATGCGGCGACGATGAAGTAAATGATACTCCTATTACACGAGGTTCTACCTCTTGCAATTTGGGGCTTTCGTATTGCCACGCCGGTGTTATTGAAAATGTTCAGAACTACATGGATTATTCATATTGCTCAGTAATGTTCACCGAAGGGCAAAAAGCAAGAATGCTGGCAACACTCGCTTCTAATGTTTCCAGCCGTAGCAATTTGTACGCCGATTCAAATCTTATTGCCACCGGTACTGCCGATACCATGCGAACCCCATGTGCGCCTGTTGCTAACTTTAACGTTAACCTAAGATATGTTTGCCAAGGCAATTCCGTTACTTTTTTAAACTCTTCTGGCAACTCTTCGCCTACCGATAGTATGACTTATTTATGGGAGTTTCCGAATGGCGTGCCCGATATTTCGTTCGATAAAAATCCGCATGTAGTATTTATTACCGAGGGCTGGCAACCGGTTAAGCTTACCGTTACTAATGCACACGGTAGCAGTTCAAAATCCGACACCTCGTTGGTATTTGTTTCTTTTCCCAACGCCTTATACTCTGCACCATATTTCGAAGGCTTTGAAGACCCTTCTGTTTTTAATCAAAACGAATGGGTATCGGCCAACTACGATGCCAACAATGTTTACGACAACAATGTTACCTGGTTCAAACAAACCAATGCGGCATCACATACCGGTACCGGTAGTGCCGTTTTAAACAATTATAATGCCCATGCCAACGACGATATTGACGAAATCATTTCACCGGGTCTCGACCTTACCGGTTTAACAGCCCAACAAATGAATTTGTCTTTTTATTATTCATTTGCCTCTTTCAACCAGGATTTTTCTAAACTACTTGATTCGTTTGTTGTTTACGGCAGCGCTAATTGCGGCACCACATGGAGCAGTATTTACAAGGTATCGGGCGTTAATGCTTTAAACGCCGGCTATTGGCAGGGCCCTTTTGTTCCGGAAAAGGGACAGGACAATTTTTGGAAAAAGGTTTCTATCAACTTACCCTCTTCTTATAAACAAGCTCATATAATGTTTAAGTTTAGAGTATACACAACAGTAAAAGGAAATAATTTTTATGTTGATGATATTAATATAGGAAAAGCCCTTGCAACAGGTATTGAAGATATTAGCAACATAACCACCGTAAATATTTTTCCTAACCCAGGCAATGGAAATTCATTCTTAAATCTGAATCTGGCAGCACCGGGCAAAGTAAGCGTTAAAGTTTACGACATTACCGGCAAGCAAGCGCTCGATGTTTTTGACGGTACCATGACTGACGGCGAAAATCAAATAGAAATTCACGGCTCATCGCTTGCTGCTGGCATATATGTGGTCAATATCATAGCCGGCCAATCAGTTATGCAACGAAAACTTATCGTTAAATAATCATATCTGTAGTTCTTTTCAAAGCCCAGTACCCGCCTATCTCTTCTGATAAGTTCCGGAATCATTGCCCGAACTTATCAGAAGAGATATTATTTTTATTAATAAAGTATTTTGCGTTTTTACCAACCGTCGTTCGTTAACATCTTACTATAAAACAGCAATGCTCTCTTTCATAATTGGCAGGTAATAGCTACCTTAGCACACCAAATGAAAAAGCTATACTTTTTTGCGCTTGCGGCAATATTCTTCACCTCCTCGCTTATTGCCCAAGAACGCTCAATTTACAATTTTATCGCCCTTTCAGATATGCATGTTGCTACTGTAACCTCGGCGGTAAATAACTGCGATTTGAATGGCGAAGAAGCCAAATGCTATCTGCATTACTTTGCGTCACTTAACCCTAAACCTGCTTTTATAATTGCCTCCGGCGATATTTCTAATATAGGCAACAACAGTACCGCTGGCGGTATGTATTCAGCACTTACTCAATATTTATATCCACACCCCATAGTTAATCCCGGTGTTGGCGCTTACTATATTGATGCTGCAAAAACAATACCTTTTTATTTTGCACCCGGTAACCACGATTATTACACCACACTGCTGCCACCGGGCACCTTAACACAATTAGATACCCTCACTAATTACTCGCACAATATTGCGCCCGATACCGACTATGCCATCATCAACGGCTCCGCCGTACTCCTGTTCGTCCGCTCCGGTAACGATATCTCTTACGCCATCTCAACCGACCCCAAAGGCTCCGGGCTTACCAACGAACAATGCACTTGGATAAGACGTGTGCTGCTGGCCAATAGCACCAAAAGAAAGATTATCATCATGCACCACCCGGCTGCTAATCATACCGGTTATAACTGTAATGGCGATACCCATAGTGCCCTTGCCGATTCCCTAACCGCAACTATGTATGTTAACCGAAACACCTTTGTAAATATTTGCGATTCAAACCATGTTGATGTTGTGCTTGCAGGGCACTCGCACCAAAATGTGGTGGTTAATAAACATGGCCAAATAATTTCCGAAAACTGCTCAAACTGCGGCACGCGTTATGTACAAACCGGCCCTGCATTTAATGGCTGCTATCGTCAAATAACGGTTAGTTCAGGCTTTATATCGGTAAGCCCGCCAATGCAAGGTTGCCCCGGTGGTATCGATACTACCAGCACTGTTATTATTGATACCATTCCTACCCCTGTCGACACTACCACAACTACCAACTTAAACGACGCAGAAAACGAACTAAACATCTCTATTTACCCCGATCCCTCAAACGGGTTATTTACATTAAGCCTCGGCCAACCGCTACAAGCCCGGTTGAAAATTTATAATGCACTGGGCCAATGTGTTTACCAACAGCCAACTACTACCACAGCGTCAAACTCAAATATTCAAATAGATTTACGCAACCAGCCCAACGGCATGTATTTCCTTCAACTAATCCCTGATGAAGGCGAAACCATAACCTATAACTTCAAGTATTCGTTGGTGATTAATAAATAAGGGGTTCGCATTTCGGCCACCCAATTTTCTAAAATACCTTAACGGCAACAATACTCTGCCCTAATCGTTATATATTGTGCGTTAATACAATGGGTTACTTAGTATTAAGCCTGTTTTATCATGTCTTCAAACTAAATACTAACTACTCAATACTATTATGACATCGCAATACGACATATTAATTGATAAGCTCGATAAGTTTATCCGCAAGTATTACACCAACCTGCTTATTCGCGGGGGCATACTTTCGGCGGTATACGTGCTGGGCTTTTTCCTGGCCATTAACCTTATCGAGTATTACTTTTATTTATCCTCGCCGCTGCGCAAAGTTTTGTTCTTCGGGTTTCTGCTTTCGTCGGTAGTGTTTACAGCGCGTTTTTTCCTGTTGCCCTTATTAAACTACTACCGGTTAGGCAAAATTATTTCGTACGAGCAGGCCGCGCAAATTATAGGCACCCATTTTACTGAGGTAAAAGATAAGCTGCTCAACATTTTGCAGTTGCACCATGCCGCGCCCGCAGGCTCGGCAATGCCCGGCACATCATTACTTTTCGCCGCTATCGACCAAAAAGCATTCGAACTAAAGCCCGTAGATTTTTCATTCGCTATCGACCTTTCAAAAAACCGCAAATACATCAAGTATCTGGCACCACCGGTGCTGTTGTTTTTGTTCATCGTCATCGCTGCGCCTAATATTATTAAAGATGGCACCAAGCGCCTTTACCACAGCAGCACCTATTACGAAAAGCAAGCACCCTTTCAATTCGTTATTCAAAACAAACAACTTAAAGCCCTGCAGTTTGATAACTACACCTTAGAAGTAAAAATTGAAGGCGCCGTACTACCCGATGAAGTATCGTTGGAGTCAGACAAAAATATTTTCCGGTTACGTAAAAAAAGTAAAAACACTTTTACTTACGAGTTTTCAAACCTTCAAAAAGCTGTCGATTTTCAATTAGCAGCCAACGGCTTTCATTCTAAAGAATACACCTTACAGGTGCTTGCAAAACCACTGGTAGCGGGCTTTGATGTGTTTTGCGAATACCCTGCCTACACCGGTAAAAAAAACGAGACCATCAAAAACATGGGCGACCTTTCGGTACCTGCCGGCACAAGGCTTACCTGGAAATTCAACACCCAAAATGTTGAGGGCGTAAATTTTGTTTTGGGCGATTCAGTATACCCTGTAAAACGCACCGGCGATGCGGAATATACTTTCACAAAAACTTTTCTGCAAAGCGCGCCTTACGTGCTTAAAGTATCTAACAACAATGTAACCGATGCCGATTCGGTTTCGTATTCCTTAAATGTTATTCCTGATTTATATCCGGTAATTGCCGTTGCCGAACAGCGCGATAGCGCTCTGCAAAAATATTTTTACTACACCGGTGAAGTTTCCGATGATTACGGATTAGCCAAACTTACTTTCAACTACCAACTTGCCCGTTCCGATTCCGGTGCTGTGAATGTTAGCAAAAGCCTTAATGTTCCCATTGCCGGTGGCCTCGATTCGCGTTTTACCTTCTACTGGAGCCTTTCTGATTTCTCCATCAAGCCCGGCGATAAAATTACTTACTATTTCGAGGTATGGGATAACGATGCCATACACGGTAGCAAGTCCACCAAAAGCAATACAATGGTTTTCGATATGCCAACCATGGGCCAGCTAAACAAAGAAATAGCGAAAGACAATAACGAGTTGAAAGATGAAATGAAGCAGTCGATAGACAAGGCTAAAGCCTTAAAAGACCAGCTGCATGATATGCAGGATAAGCTGCACGAAAAGAAAAATCTTGACTGGGCCGACAAAAAAAACCTTACCGAAAATATTGACAAGCAGAAAGATTTGCAGAAGCAAATGGAGGATATTAAAAATAAAATGGACAAGAATTTTGAGAAGCAAAATGAGTTCAAAGACATAGACCCCCAGATTGCTGAAAAAGAAAAACGCCTGCAAGATTTGTTCGACAAGGTGATGGACAAAGAAATGAAGGGGCTTTACGATAAGCTGCAAAAAATGCTTGAAGAACTGCAGAAGAAGGATGCCTTAGACCAAATGCAAGATATGGCTGCCAACAACGAAAAAATTGAGAAGGAGTTGGACCGGATGCTTGCCCTTTTCAAAAAATTAGAGTTCGACCAAAAGTTACAGGAGTCGGCTGATAAGTTAGATAAGCTTGCACAGAAACAAGATGAACTTGCAAAAGAAACCGAAAAAAATGCTGCATCAAAAGACAGTAAAGATGTAAAAGATGCCAAGGCGCAAGAGGATTTAAAAAAGCAACAAGAGAAACTAAACGAAGATTTAAAAGAAGCCAAAAAAGATGTTGAAGACTTAAAGAAGCTGAACGAAGAAACTAAAAGCCAGCAAGACTTTAAGGATGTACAAAAAAACATGGAAAGCGCCCAGCAGGAAACACAGGAAGCCGGGAAAGATATGGCTCAGAACAATAACAGCAAGGCATCAAAAAATCAAAAGAGCGCATCCAGCGAAATGAAAAAGGCTTCGCAAAAACTGGCCGATATGAAACAGGCCATGGAGAAAGAAGAAGAAGCCGAAGACTTGCAAGCCATCCGTCAATTATTAAAAAACATTCTGCAACTTTCGTTCGACCAGGAAAAATTAATGACCGCGTTGAAAGAAACAAATATCAACAATCCTAAATATGTTGACTTGATGCACGAAGAAGGCCGCATACGCGAAAACTCGAAAATGGTGGAAGACAGTTTGTATGCCCTGGCAAAAAGGCAAGATCAGGTTAGTTCGTTTATTACCAAACAAATTAACGACGTAAACAAATATTTGGCTAAAGGTATTGCAGATATGGAGGACAGAAATGTGCCCCGCGCCGCTTCGAACGAACAATTTGTTATGACCGGTTACAACAACCTGGCATTAATGCTAAGCGAAACCATGCAGAAAATGCAATTGCAAATGAGCGAAAGCCAGTCGCAATCAACTGGCCAGCCTATGAAAATGTGCAGCAAGTGCAAAAAACCGGGAGATGGGATGCCCAAACTTTCGAAAATGCAAAAACAGTTGAGCGATAAAATATCGCAAATGGGCGAAATGATGAAACGCCAGGGCCAAGGCCAAAAACCCGACCCTGGAATGAGCAAGCAGTTTGCTGAAATGGCACAAATGCAGGCGCAAATTCGCAAGCAGCTCGAAAAAATTAACCGCGAAGAAAATAAAGATGGAAAAGGCGCGCTCGGCGACCTTGGAAAGACTGCTAAACAAATGGAAGAGAACGAAAAAAGTTTGGTAAACAAACAGCTAAGCGCCGAAATGCTGGCCCGCCAACAAGAAATAATGAACCGCTTGCTTGAAGCCGAAAATGCAGAACGTGAACGCGACCAAAAACCCGACCGTGAGTCGAGTCCCGGCAAAGAAACAGATAGAAAAATTCCGCCTTCTATCGAGGCTTATTTAAAAGCAAAACAAAGTGAGATTGATTTATATAAAACTGTGCCGCCAAGCTTAAAGCCCTATTACAAGGCACTTACCGAAAAATATTTTCGCAATCTTACAATACAGCAATAACAATTTTTACGTTGTTATATTTGTAATGTAGTCTTTATTCTTTTTATTTGTCTGCAACCCGTTTTTAGTATTTAGTATTAGTATTGGATTCTATAAATAGATAACTTATTTTCGCATAGTCCGTAAAAACTATGTATCATGCAATTAAACACCGCCGTGAAAAGTATCAAATTTGCCTCTAAAGCCGAAAACATATCTATCGTCGAAAAATTCATCGACGACCTTCGCGCCGAATTGAATATTGGCGATGATGTATATGGAAACATTCTTATTTCAATTACCGAAGCGGCCAACAACGCCATGCTACACGGTAACGATGCCGATGAAACTAAGCAGGTTGAAATGAGTTATGAATTAGATGACCGCGGCAAAAACCTTTCTTTCATTATAAAGGACCAAGGCCCCGGCTTCGATTATACAAAACTGCCAGACCCTACTGCTCCCGAGAATCTCGAAAAAACCAGCGGCCGCGGTGTATTTCTAATGATGCAATTAGCTGATATGGTAGTGTTCTCCGATAAAGGCGC
Source organism: uncultured Bacteroidota bacterium (assembly GCA_903919075.1). Classification (GTDB taxonomy): domain Bacteria; phylum Bacteroidota; class Bacteroidia; order Chitinophagales; family LD1; genus Bog-950. The sequence goes on from CAIXGR010000097.1 coordinate 163,311, forward strand.
TACTGTTGAAATGCAGTTTAAGGTATAGTCTTAAAAAAAGAAGCCAATATCTCTTGTCCGGCTTTGCTTTTTATGAAACAAAATAAAGGGGATGCCTCTCATCAATTTTTCTTGGTTTTATTCCTTTTCATATCAGTATTTACTGTTGCCCATCACATAAAATATTTAAAATTATTAAAGTCATATAAGGGAATATCTACTGGCCATGTTATTGATATGTGGGAAAGGAGCCCTAATTTATGTATTGAAACTTTTGGCAAGTATCAATATACGGTAAATGATACAAATTATGAAAGAGACGAAATGCTGGGCGTAGACTTAAATTACAGGCCACTACTTAAAGTCGGGGATAGTTTAATAATACATTATAATATAGCAAACCCTAAAGAGGCCACCGCAATTCAAAACGAAGATTTTATACCCACGTATTTAATAGAATGAAGTATCATTATATTATGCCTATATGTGTTTTTTAAGGAAAGACTAAAGCGGTAATTATTAATTCAACTCCACCTTCACCTTCAATATTTCCTCATTCAATTCCACCTCATCAAAGTCATTAAGGTTTTCTACCAGTAATATTTCTTTGGCTAAAATTTCATTGCTGATATAGTCTTTAAACTGCGCCAGAGCCAATTCAAAAGTTTTGTTTTTTACTACTGAAACTTTGATTCTATCTAACACCTGAAAATCTTTATCCTTACGCAGATTCTGTACTTTGTTTACAAACTCGCGGGCGGTGCCTTCATTACGTAGTTCATCGGTAAGGGTAACATCTAATGCCACAGTAACCGCGCCTTCGCTGGCTACAAGCCACCCCGGAATATCTTCATTCAATATTTCTACATCACTTAATTCAAGATTGAATGCGGTTCCTTCAAGGTCCAGAACGTAAACTTTTTCGCGCTCTATTTTTTGCAGGTCTTCCTGTGTAAATGCAGCAATCGCAGTTTGCAACGCTTTCATTTTCGAACCGGCCTTTTTGCCCAACTCTCTAAAGTTGGGTTTAATTTTTTTCTTCACAATTCCACCGGCATCAGTTATATATTCAACTGCTTTAACATTTACTTCGCTCAATATATAACTCTCTACCTTCATAAACTGCGCCTTCATGGCATCATTCAGCACCGGTATCATAATTTTCTGCAACGGCTGGCGCACTTTTATCTTTTCCTTTTTACGAAGAGATAATACTAACGAACACGCCAATTGCGCCAACTCCATCCGCTCCTCCAAGTCTTTATCTATTCTGGCTTCTTCTGCTTTTGTAAGCTGAGTAAGGTGAACCGATTCCCAACGCAGAGGCGTGTTATTTTTAATTGCAGCCTCTCTAATATTATTAGTCAAATTGCCATACATCCACTCGCTGAAGAACGGAGCAATCGGGCTCATTAACTGAATTACAACATTCAAACACTCGTACAAAGTTTCATAAGCCACATTTTTATCGGCACTCATTTCACCTTTCCAGAAAATTCTGCGCGATAACCGCACATACCAGTTTGAAAGATGCTCATCCACAAACCGCTCAATAGCTCGCGCTGCTCGTGTTGGTTCGTAATCTTCATAATGCCCGGTTACTTCTTTTACCAGCGATTGAAGTTTCGAAATAATCCACCGGTCCAACTCCGGCTTTTCAGCGTGTGCAGTATTTTTTGTTTCATCAATTTTCCAGCCATCAATGTTAGCATATAGCGCAAAGAAGGCGTAAGTATTATACAGCGTTCCAAAATGCGAGCGGGTTATTTCCTGCAGGCCTGCTATATCAAATTTCATATTCTCCCACGGATCGCTGTTGCGCATCATATACCACCGGGTAGCATCGGCTGAATATTTTTCAAGCGTTTCAAAAGGGTCAATAACATTACCCAAGCGCTTGCTCATTTTATTTCCACTCTTATCCAGCAATAATCCGTTCGATACAACATTTTTATAAGCCACCGAATCAAATAATGCCACTGCCAAAACATGCAGTGTAAAAAACCATCCGCGCGTTTGGTCAACACCTTCGGCTATAAAATCTGCCGGGAAAACTCCTTTCAATCCCCTGCTTTTCGGGTCGAACGGCCAGTGCCATTGAGCATAAGGCATAGCGCCGCTATCAAACCACACATCAATTAAATCAGCAACCCGTTTCATCGGCTTACCGGTGGCAGAAACTAAAATAATATCATCAACATATGGCTTATGCAATTCTATTTCCCCCTTTTCATTCTTGTAAGCAGCGTTTTCGTTCATCACGCCCGCTTTTACTGACTTATCAATTTCCGTCTCAAGTTCTGCAACAGAACCTATACATTTCTCTTCTGTTCCATCTTCGGTTAACCAAATAGGCAACGGCGTACCCCAATACCGGCTACGCGATAAATTCCAGTCCACTAAATTCTCTAACCATTGCCCAAAGCGGCCCTCACCGGTGCTCTTCGGTTTCCAGTTAATGGTTTTGTTTAATGCAATTAATCTATCCTTAACAGCAGTGGTGCGTATAAACCAGCTATCCAGCGGATAATAAATTACCGGTTTATCAGTCCGCCAGCAGTGCGGGTAATTGTGTTCGTACTTTTCTGTTTTAAAAAGCTTGTTTTCTAATTTCAGCTTCAGCACTATCAACTCATCCACGCTCATGTAAACCTTCAAATCGGGGATGATATTATTTACTCTCAAAATTTCCTTTTGCAAATGAAAATCCTGTTCCTTTTCTTCGTCAGTATAGTACGCTTCTTTCACATAGCGCCTATCTAAAGGAAACATCGGGTCATTCACCTCATCAGTAAACTTGCCTTGCTTATCAACTAAAGTAAGCGAGCCAATACCATTTTGTTTAGCCACTTTAAAGTCATCGCTACCAAATGATGGAGCGATATGTACTATACCAGTGCCGTCAGATGTAGTTACAAAATCTCCGGTAACAACCCTGAAAGCATCGCCATCAGTAGGTTGTGCATAGGGCAATAATTGCTCGTAACGTATACCGGCAAGCATTTTGCCTAAACCTAAATCGTGCGTGTGTTTTAGTTCCAGCTTATTCCACTCAAAAGTTTTTTCAAGCAGGTCGGCTGCAAGTATTACGCTTACTTCTTTTTTGCTGTAAAAATTAACCGTCTTCGCCTTCACATAACGAACACCAGGGCCAACAGCCAACGCGGTATTAGATGGCAATGTCCACGGCGTTGTAGTCCATGCTAAAAATCTTACATCTTCATCATCACTATCAAAAAGCGCTTTACTCTTTTCGTCTTTTATTACCTTAAACATGGCCACCGCACTTACATCTCTCACATTGCGGTAGCAGCCTGGTTGGTTCAACTCATGCGAGCTTAAGCCGGTACCTGCCGCTGGCGAGTACGGTTGAATAGTGTAGCCTTCGTACAACAATCCTTTTTCGTAAAGCATTTTTAGTAATGCCCACAAACTTTCAATGTAGTTATTCTCGTAAGTAATATACGGATGGTCTAAATCAACCCAGTAGCCCATTTTGGTAGTCAGGTCACTCCACTCATCGGTGTATTTCAACACATCTTCGCGGCAAAGCTTATTGTATTCGGCCACCGAAATTTTTGTGCCTATGTCTGCCTTGGTAATATTCAGTTGTTTTTCAACACTCAACTCTACCGGTAGGCCGTGGGTATCCCAACCGGCTTTGCGTTCAACGCGGTAGCCTTGCAAAGTTTTAAAGCGGCAGAACAAATCTTTAATGGTGCGGCCCATTACGTGGTGTATGCCTGGCTTGCCGTTAGCCGATGGTGGGCCTTCGTAAAATACAAAGCGCTTATCATCAGGGCGCGATGAAATGCTCTGGTCAAAAATTTTCTTCTCCTGCCAAAACTTTAATATCTCTTTTTCTATAGCGGGAAGATTCAATTGGCTGAATTCGGGATAGCCTTTTGTACCCTGATTTTTCTGCTGCATAAGGTGGGCGAAGATATTATTTAGCCGCGATACTTTGGTAATGCGTTTTGAGTGGCACCACGGCAATTTGCCCTATTAATTACAGGCATGCCGTTTTTTGCTAAACCATTGCTTTCTAACATATTAATAATCAATGTTCTGCCTACAATAAATATACCAAGGGCAAAACCACAATACAACATACATCATGCCGTTTAATTCAGGTTTTAATACTTTCGCAGCATGAGATTACTGGTAACTAAATTATTTTACGTCTTCGCCTTTGCGCTAACTGCTCAGTCTTCCTTTTCGCAGGAGCGTCAATTGGGCACCTGGAAAGTTTTTATGCCCTACAATGTTTCTGTAGGAATATGCGATGCCGGCGATAAGGTATACAGTGCCGCACATTATACCGTTTTTTCACACGATAAAAGCACCGGTGTTTTACAAACTTACGACAAAGCAAGCGGGCTGAGCGATGTGGGCATACAAACCATAAATTACGATCCGGCGAGTAAATATCTTGCCATTGCTTATATCAACAACAACCTTGATTTTATTTATAATGGTACGGATGTTTATAACATATCCGACATGAAAAATGCTTCTTCCAGCGGCTCCATTTCAATTTATAGTATCTCATTTTATCAGGGCAACGCATATGTCTCATCCGACCTCGGAATTTCGGTAATCAACCTAACTAAAAAAGAAATTGACGACACCTATAAAATAGGCTTTAACGGCGCACCACAAAAAGTTTACGCCAGCTGTATCGACGGAACAAATATTTATGCTGCAACTGATAATGGCATTAAATATGCCTCGTTAACATCTACAAACCTTGAAGATTTCAACGCATGGCATTTATTTAATGAAGGGCAAAACATTCCTTCCATAAAAGCATCTAACCTCGCTGTTTTTAATGGAAACGCCTATGCAGTTATTGCCGGACCGGGCAATGCTTCCGACACACTTTTTAAGTTTGATACCGGTTCTAACATGTGGCAAAAAATATATTTTAGTGCTGATAATAACGATAGTATAGTTACCCTTTCTGCAAACCCAAACGGCAACCTGTACTTTTCCGTTTGGGACCAATCCGCCGAATCGGGTGGCAAAAACATAAAGTACAGTACCGCAAATGTATTAACCGTATACTCTCCGGTAGGCCACCAACGCCCTTTAGGTTGGTTTGAAAGCGGCGACACCTCGTGGGAAGCTGATTATTATAATGGCTTATTTAAAAATAATTCACCCGGCAACCCCAATGCTTTGCAAGGCGGCCTTGGCCCCGATGGGCCATTTTCTGCAAATACCTTTGCGCTTGAAGCAAAAAACAATGTGCTAACAGTTGCCGGCGGCGGCGTAGATGATTCGTGGTATTATAGTTTTAATAATTCTGGTTTTTACATTTATAAAAATGATTCGTGGATAAACGAAAATCAATATTCAGCCCCGGCCATTGCCAATTGTTTAGATGAAATTGCTGTCGCCACCGTAGAGTCAACCAATAAAACATATGTAGGTTCTTTTTTTGCCGGGCTTATTGAGCGCAATAACAATAATGGTAATATTACTGTTTATGATAAAGATAATACCTCAGGCTGGCTTGAAGGGGATATGGGCGATTCGCCACGCACAAAAATAAGTTGCTTTGCAATTGACCAAAACGATAATTTATGGATGGGCGATTGTGGCGCCACCAAACCCATAAAAATGCTGGCACCCGACGGCACCCGGAAAGCCTTTCAGGTACCTTATTCCATATCGGTACCCAAAAAAATGGTTATTGATGATTATGGCCAGTTCTGGATTCCCATTCGTTCGCAAACCGATGGCATTTTGGTTTGGAGCTATAATGGAACGTTAGATGATTTAACCGACGACCATTCGAAATTGCTGTTAAGCGGCACCGGGCATGGCGGGCTACCCGCAGTTAACGTTAACTGCGTGGCCAAAGATAAAGACGGAAATATTTGGGCCGGAACCGACCAGGGCATTGGCGTTTTTTATTGCCCCGGCAGTGTTCTTTCTTCATACGGTTGCGATGCCGAACAAATAAAAGTAACGCGCAATGGTTATGTAGGCTACCTGTTTGGCATGCAAAGCGTGCGCTCAATTGCCGTTGATGCAGCTAATCGTAAATGGGTAGGCACTACCCAGGGCCTCTGGCTTATTTCCGCCGATGGCCAAACAGAATTGCATAGCTTTACGGTTGATAATAGCCCGCTTCCATCAAACATTATTACTGATATTGCCATTGATAATACCACCGGCGAGGTTTTTGTTGGCACCACCGGTGGCCTGGTTAGCTACCAGGGCGATGCTATTGATACCTGCATAGGATGCACAGAAGCATTAGTATACCCCAACCCCGTTAAGCCCGATTACACCGGCCCCATTGCTATAAAAGGCTTGGTTAATAATGCCTATGTAAAAATTACCGACGTAAGCGGAGCACTTGTATACCAGGGCCGGGCCAATGGCACGCAAATGATTTGGAATGGAATGGGATACACCGGTGAAAGAGTAAAAAGCGGTGTTTATCTCGTCTTCAGTTCTGATGACACCGGCAAACAAAGGCGGGTTGCAAAAATTTTGGTTATGAATTAAAAAAATGGTGCACCATTTTTGCTGTATACCAATACCGTTTTAAAAATTATCAACCTGTCTCCAATTATCACCACATTGGTATAAATAAACCGTACCGGGAATTTTCTTTTTAAAATCAATCACATAAGAAAAATTCCACTCGTCAATATTAATGGCGTATTCATCATTCTTATAATTAGCAGCCCCTATCCCATCTCGCCACCACCAGTTACCCTCCTGTGCAAAAGTTATCTTCAATTCATGATCCGAAAGCCTTTGCACTTTCACTGAATCACCTATTGTTCTCATATTATATTTTAGTGTTTCAACAACCCGGTTTGTATACATGCCACGAACCTGCAAAGCATCCTTCATTTCACTTGCTCCGTCAAAACTTCTGAACATATACGCTCCACTATAATTGTCGGGAAGGTTAAGTATAAAAACACACGGCGCGTTTTGAAACGTAAATGTTTTTAGTAAATGTTCTTCTACTTGTCCGGCATTTTTCCAGGCGGTTACATTTTTTTGCAGAAAGTTAAAGTTTAAACCAAAGTAGATAGCCAATAAAAAAGCTCCATATGGCAAAATTGAAAAAACAAGCAGCGATAATGAATGGCTAAAAAACATAGCAAACAAATACCCTAACCGGTCGCCTTCATTTCTAACAATGTAAGTAAAAAACAAATTAATTACAGGCGCCAGGCACATTACCGAACATACGCCCATTAAAAAAATGGTTTGCACGCGGTTTGAGAGATGCCTTTTAAAAAACACAAATAACAATAATATGGCAGCGTAAAAAACAACCGCACCGTAAGCAAAACCCGGTGTCTCAAAAATATGATAAAGCTTACTTACATATTTGTAATCCCAAAACTGGCTGAACAGAAAATATTTCGCAAAATATTTATTCAAGTTCGATGAAAGCAGAACAACATCTGTATTTAAATGAACCGATGAGCCGTAGTGCCCCACTACACTGCCAAACTTAAGCTTGTTAAGCAACAGGTATATAAGAATAATAAAAACAGAGGCCCCCTCAAGCAAAAGAAATTTTTGTCTTGAAAAATTTTCTTTCTTAAAAACAAAAAACAAAGGAATACAAATTAATGGCAGCGCTAACGACAGTTCAAGCAGAAAAAGTGCCGATATAAAGCAGATAATAAACAAAAAGGCTTCACGTCGTTTGCCGGACATGGCATATTCAATCATGCATATTAATGCGGCCATAATAAAGATAACGCATAGCGGGTAGTGTATGCAGGCGGCCCAAAGCACCGGTTCTGCATTATAGGCGTTTACAACAAACAGCAGGCCCCCGATAAAAGCGGTTATACTGGCGTGCTCAAATTGCTGCGCGGTATAAGTTTTTCTGAATAAAATAAATCCTGCTGCCGCTGCCATGGCGTGTAAGGCACAATAAAAAACACTCCAATATGCAGTATGAAATCCAAAACATTTATAACACAGAAAAAAAAATAAATGGTAAAAATAATGAAGGCTTCTATCGTTAAACGAATAAAGCAGGCCATGCCATCCCATTTGCTCATAAGTATGAAACCAGCCGTTAGCATCACTTACTATCATTCCCTGATGTCCCTTAAAAAAGGATATCAGAGCCAACAGAAAATAAATAAATAAAACAATCAGGAAGTTCCGCATATTATTCTGTCATTTCAAAGCTAAGGCATTTGCTGTTTATGTAACTGTTTGTTTATTGTTTATGTTTGTTTATGAGTCGGCGCATCCAAATTTTTGTTCTTACAATAATATTCCTTTTAGCTTTAATATCCCTGTGGTTTTTAAACCGCACACACATTTTCCATGCTGTAAAATATAAGGCCGCAACCGTTTACGTAGTGGCACATCACGACGACTGGCATCTTTTTATGGGGCATGATTTTTTAAAAGATGCGATGGACACCAACCTGCATGTAATTTTAATAATCACCACTTCCGGTTCCGATCAGCATAAATATTCTATGGCC